>CAZUDQ010000004.1:0-77184 GCA_964619365.1 uncultured archaeon | reverse complement strand
GAGTTCTGGTCTATTGGAATTCCTTGCGATATCAGAATAGCAACTATCTTTAATTTCCATGTCTGTGATTTTTTCGCAGAGTTCCGGTCTACTGGAATCTTCTGAAATATTAGAATAACAGTAATCCCTACTATCTGAGTCTGTGATTTTTTCGCAGAGTTCTGGTCTATTGGAATTCCTTGCGATATCAGAATAGCAACTATCTTTAATTCCCATGTCTGTGATTTTTTCGCAGAGTTCCGGTCTACTGGAATCTTCTGAAATGACAGCATAACAGACATCTCCAGTTTCAGAATCTTTTATTTTATTACAGAGTTCCGGGCGTGAATAGTCCATTGCAATGTGAAAATAACAGTTATTTTTATCATATTGTGACTTGATTTTTTCGCAGAGTTCAGGTCTGTTGTTTTCTTTTGCTACCCCCCAATAACAATAGGAAACCTCACTTGCATTAATTATTTTTTCACAAAGTTCAGGTCTGTTGTTTTCTTCTGCAACGTCAGTATAACAATTTCTGTTATTCCATTCGTCAGTGAATTGTTTGCAAATATCTGGATTATTGGTAAGTTTTGCTAAACATATTTGTTGAAAATCATAATCTTTAAATCTTAAGCAATCTTGCGGATCTTTGGTAACACCAACAATGCACCTAGCCTTAGTTGTATCATATTCGATTTTTTCACATAAAGTTAAATCTCCATTTTTTTCTGCAAACTCCATATAGCACAACTCTCGTTCTACTTTCAAGAGTCTTTCCTCGCATTCATCGATGTCCCCGGTTTGCGTATCGGCAGAATCCATCAAAACAAAACTCGATATGCTTGAAAGTTCACTAGGATCACCAACAAATAAAACAAATATCATTACTAAAGCCACTACAATTGCAATAATGGCGGCAAAAATCAGTTTATTGTCCATTTTAAATAGTAAGTGGAATATAATTGGTTCTTTATATATAAATGAATGGTTTTAGGATGTGCACAGTTATTTTGTCAGGATTTCTTTCTTGCCATCTTTAAACGTAATCGTATCCTCAAATCTTGCACCTATCTCACTTGTATAAATGCCTGGCTCTATTGTAAATACCATGCCTTCTTTAAAGACAAGCTCGCAGTCTGGTCCGATGGACGGCGATTCATGGATATTCAGTCCAACGCCGTGCCCAAGCAGATGATAAAACTTCTGCCCATATGCTTCAATTTGCTCCTCGGCGTACTTGTGCACTTCAGATATTTTCCCGCCAATCTCACAGCGCTCAATGCAGCTTGCCTCAAGATCCATTACAAAATCGCGAAGTTCTGATGCTGGTTCGCTTATATTGCCGATTTTAAGTGTGCGCGTCATATCTGAGTGATACCCTCCGATTGAGGCTCCGATATCAAGGACAACAAGGTCACCCCCCTTAATCTTTCTTTCTGATGGTGGCGCGTGAATGTATCTTGTGTTTGGTCCTGCCAGACAAAGCATCCCCGATTCAAATGGCGGCCACTCCGAACCCCCTTTTCGTATCATCCCCTCAAGCTCTCCAGCCAGTTCAAATTCATTCATACCGATAAGAGTCATCTCTTCTGCGGCTTTGATAACTTCGGCTGCAAGCTTTCCGGATTCTCTTATAAGTTCAGTTTCCTTTTCGGATTTTATCATCCTAAGGTCAGTTAGGATTTCTGAGCTCTTGTAAAGTCCTTTTAACTTGGAATCTGAGTACTCGTAAGTTGGAAAACTCATCTCGTCAATCAGAATGGATTTTGGATTAAGGGCGAATATCGCATTTTTTATGCAATCCTTAGAATATGGCGTTGCTTCAAGCGGGGCGTCTTTTGAAAGCCCGGAATAGGCCTCGTTTAGCCAGTATGTGGCAGTCTCCTTAGACACAATCATACGTCCGGAATTAAAGCCTGTAAGATAACGCATATTTGCACCACTATTTACTAAGAAGACTTCTTTTGGAGATAATTTTTCCCGTAAGGCGCTGAACCGTTCTGCGTAATCTTTTTTGCTAAATGTTATCATGTCAGGTCTCCATACTGTTTTCTCATCTCTTTTCGCGCAGTCTTTTGCCTGACTACGACTTCACATAAGTAAGATTTTCTTACTTCCTCTTTTGGATAGGCTCCTGTGAGGTAAGATTTTCTTACTTCGTCATAAGATGGTAAGATTCCTTTGTCCCTGAAATATTCGCGTGTTTTTGGTGTTAGAAGCTTTAGCCTGTCTTGAATCTCACGCCAGTCAGAAACAATTTTCCATGGGTCGTCTGCTTCCACAAGAGGATATATCGCCATAAGCGATTTTGAGGATACGCAAAGGTTTGCAACAGGCGCGCTGTATCCATTTCCATTAAAAGATATTGCAAGTCCGCCTGCTTCGGCGACACCTTCAAGCATATTGATGTCTGTTATCGAGTCACCCACGCAAACAAAATTAGAACTTGGTTCGCGCCTCTCTTCTACAAGACGTTTTACTACATCAAGCTTGCGCGCCCCGCCACAGACTTTTGTTGTGAGATACTCTGAAGGGAGCCTGGACCAAAAGAAAGAATCAAGGTCCGCCTTAACAGCGCTTATCTCTGAGCCAGTGTCCTTATACTTTGCAAAGATATTCTCAAGATCCTCCATGTATGGGAAACTCTTAAAATCGGGAAGTTTTGTGCAATTGACGTTTTCAGGATAGATTCCAAGACGTCTTGCAATTGTGTGGGCGTGCTCTGAATATGATGTGGACGCGACATAGACATTGTCAAGGTCAAGTCGTGCCATTAGGTCTTTTGCGCCCGGAGTAAGAGTCGCTGTTTCACTTATCCCAATCATTTCCTCACGACTTAGGTGCGTCGAGACAATAGGGGCTATAAGGCGTAAAGTGTCCCCAGGATTATAACCGGGCTTTCCTTCCAAAGTAAGTTCGTCATCATAAAGGGAAAGCATGCCAAAAAGGTCAAAGAAATCGTCACGTCCCAGGTTCTCGCCGATTAACTTCATGCAGTCTGCCGCGTGGTCCATCGGAGAAAGTGGTCCCTCAAGGTCAAAGACAAAAATCATTTTTAATTAGATTTCCTTAAACTTTTAGATTAAGTCTTTTAGGTATATGTGGTGTCGCCCAAGTTTCCCGCCGAAGTTGCCTGCAGATATCATGCGCACGCCATCCATTCCTGCGGCCGCGTCCACGCAAGCCTTCATCGCATCCCTAACTGCGTCTAAGGAAGTTCCGTCTATTACAATCTCCGGGATTGAAACGATTCCTTCGGGCACTTTAAAATCAGCTATTTTACCTTTTAATGTCGGACAAAAGGGATGGTTTGTCGTTGGCCCTATCTCAGGGAAATTCGTCTCGACTTTAGAGCCGGCAGAGCATATATCAAAGGGGGCAATTGCGCCGGGAACCTTGTCTGTCGCGAGCACGCATTTCTCGGCTGCATTAAGTGCGTCTTCTTCAGACTCGCAAAAAAGCCAGATGTTTCCTCCAGCAACCCCTTTTTGAGCAGTTATCTTCCCATCTATCAGAAACTCTCCCATCATCAGTGGGACATTTATTAAAGTTCTTCCAAAGCGCTCTTCAGTCCACTCATGACCGTCCCCGCAATGGCCGACAATCTCCATCATACTCACTTCGTCCTTTTTCTCACCCATTGGGGCATCAAAGACGCGCGTTGTGGGGACAACAAGAATTCCTTGTCTTATTCTCTTCCCAAGCTCGCGTGTGAGCTTATCTTTAGCATTTTTAGTATATGCGACCCAAAGCTGGATTATTGCTCCGATGCGGCCGTCTGGGGTCTCCTGAGGGCTAAGAAAGGCCTCTACGCCACCCTCTGCCTCGCCAAATACAGTACAGGGAAGGGCTGTTGCGTCATAAACCGCCTTTTTTAGCAACTTAGAATTCTTTGCGGTAACAATCATCCTTGCAAAAAGACCGTCGAATGCCTCTGCGTAAGTATCTTCTACTATTGTTCCTTTTATCTCCATTTCTTATCCCCCCGAAAGTTTTGTGAACTCTTTTTCAAAATCATTTAAGTCATCGAATTCACGGTACACTGAAGCAAATCTTAAATACGCAACTTTATCAAGCTTCTTTAGTCTACGCATTATTATGTTGCCTATCTTTTTTGAAGAAATCTCGCGAGAATTGTCCTTTCTGATTTCTATTTCAACTTCTTCAGCCATCTTATTCATCGCAGTAACTGAGATTGGACGCTTTTCACATGCACGGATGATTCCTTTTAGTACTTTTGACCTGTCAAAAGCTTCCATGCGTCCGTCCTTTTTTACAATCATTATCTGGGAGATATCAGGACGCTCATAAGTAGTAAAACGCTGATGGCATTTTAGGCACTGGCGGCGGCGGCGCGTGCAGTCTTGTTCGCCAGAATCCCTTTTATCAACAACTCTGGTTTCCGAAAAGCTGCAGAAAGGACATTTCATGAGTATATTTGAGCACCGGGAATAAAAACAACCACAAGATGTTGTGTGTTTTGTTCAAACTCGCCACAATTACAGATTCTTAGAGTGCCATTCTCAAAACATCGGCTTTTGTGATTATCCCTGAGACATGGGGACCATTCATAACTAGGATAGCCGGACTTTTTCCAAGAAGCCTTATTGCCTTGTCTATCGGTGCGCTCGAGTCAATTTCTGGGAAGGGAGACGCCATAATCTGTGAGATTTTTGCCTTTGTTGCGCGGCTTCCCTTTTTTGAAAGTATCTTTACGATTTTTGTATCGACTATAGAACCTACCTGCTTGCCACCCTCCATAACAGGCATCTGGGATATGCCTTCTTCTTCCATTATGGAAATCGCGCGTCTGAGAATGTCAGTTGGTTGGCAATAAGTGACGGGGGAGTGCATATAATCTTTTATGTCGAGGGACTTTTTTCTTGTCGGGCTTGTTTTCAGAGCATCGAGTATTTTCTGAGCAGTTGAAAGTTTTGTATCGATTGAGCCCCCTTCAATTCTTGCGATAAGTGCCTGGGAGACTCCCGCTTTTCTTGCAAGGTCTTTTTGAGTAAGGCCTACTTTTGTGCGCATGTGCCTGAATTCCTGAGCTGTTGGAAGCATCATTTAGATTCCTGTTGCATACGAGTGACCACGTCTTCTCTTATCCCTATATTTTATGCCACTTAAACCTTTTTTCTTGCCACGTCCTGAAAAAAGAACAAAATATATTGCTACAATCGCGGCTATTATTACAAGCGCTATTCCTATGTAGAGTATCGTGCCCTCATCCAGAGTAAACGGATTTCCAGCAGAGGTTTCTATTGTTGCGGGTAATGTATCATTTAATGCGTCTTGTTCTCCAGACTCAATTTCAGCCGTGTCTACTCCAGCGGCGCTTTCTGTTGCTTCCTCTGCTTGTTCCTGAGAGTCTTCTAGGGGATTTTCTGGAAGGGTTGTTTCGATTTCTGTTAACTCTTCTGCACTTTCCTCTTCCTCAGTCTCGCCATCAAATTCAAATTCGGGGATGAAATCAAACTTGGCATCGCCTGCAACAATTTCAAAACTTCCATATGCCGGAATCTCATATGAGACTATGCCAAAGTCCTCATCAGTATACTCATAGAAAACAAGAGCGCCGTTCTTATATATTCTAACAAGGAGATTTTGCACCATGACCTGCTGACCTGAACTTGGGTGTGGGACGGTTGGTTGTATTGCAAGTTCCTCACCAATCTCGTAATCCCCATCAGAGTCTTCATCGGCGACCATCATTATTACGTCTTCCATATACCCATCCAGTACAGATGCATCCATGTATCCCATCTCTTTTCCAGGGGCATCATTTGGAAGAAACGTCACACAACTCGATGTAGCGTTTGCTAAGGGTAAAGTGAGTAACAATGTGATTGCAATTGTAACAATTACTTTTTTATCCATTATTATTGTGGCGAATATTGGGGTTAAATATATAAAAACATTAGCTTGTCCCGTTTATCTCTTTTTAATCTTAATATAATTCCATAGGATTTAGCTTCTTAAATGGCCACAAAAAAGAAAAGCCCTGCCGCACAGAAAAAGCCGCCTTTAAACAAGCGTATCAACGAAACTTATTTTGATTCTGCCGGGCGAAAGGAACGAGCCGCCCAGATATGGGAACTTCGCCGGAAGGGGGAGAAATTAAAGGCAAAAGAACTCCTTAACCCAACACTTAAAACTCCTGCAGTTAAAGCATTTGCAAAAAAGTTTCCTGAGACACCTGGGGGCATATCTGATATGACAAAGACCATTGCTAGTTTTTACACCCCCGAAAAGAATCGGGACGCCTTGCAAAAAGTATATGATAAGACAACAGCCCATGATGTCGTGACGACAAAAAAGATAGGGGCAGAGTTCCACCCTAAACTCGGGGCCGAGTGGGGTTGCAAAGCGGCATGTGACACGCTTGTTGCGGCACTCAAGTCAAAAGGCGGAGACATTCGTGACGTAACTTACGTCCGTGAGACAAACCGGGGCTTTGGGCATTCCTACGTAAAGTTTAAGATGGGGGACCATGAATATCTAGCAGACCCGTTTCCAGGAAGTGAAGCACATCTAATGCCTTTGCGCCCCAATACAAAAAGGGAACTTGGAGGAGACCCCATGGTTTACAGTTATGAAGAGGGAAAGGATTCTAAAGAACTTGGGCTTACTTATAAAAAATTGCGCGGGCAAAGAAAGCAAGCACTCAAATAGATAAATATTTTGCAAATTACCAAATGGCAAGACCTAAGAAACCTGCGGCCGTACCTAAAAAGCAGCCTTTGAATGAATACGTCAACAAGACTTATTTTGATTCTGCCTGGCGAAAGGAACGAGCCGCCCGGATGAGAGAACTCCGTAAGGGGGAACATAAATGGATGGCAAAAGGACTTCTTGATCCGACACGTGAGACTGTGGCCATAAAGACCTTTGCAAATAAGTTTCCTGACACACGTAACGGTGTTTTTGACATGACAAAAAAAATTGCTAGTTTTTACACCCCTGAAAAAAATCGGGATGCCTGGCAAAAAATATATGATAAGACAACTGCTCATGATGTCGTGACAACAAAAAAGATAGGAACGCGCTTTAGTAAAGATGGGAGACCTGTATGGGGGTGTAAAGTTGCGTGCGACGCGCTTGCAGCAGCCCTTATGGCAAGACGTGGCAAAATTCGGGACGTGTCGTATGTTAGAAGTGGGTATAGTTACGACGGACATTCTGGTGTTGGACATTCATATGTCAAATTCAGGATAGGTAAAAAAGAGTATTTAGCTAATCCATTTCCAGGTAAACCACTCATAAGAGAGCTTACTGATAAAGATAGCATCACAAAAGGGAGTACTTATAGTTACTATAAAGATGGTGAAAATTCTAGGGAACTGAATCTAAGCTACAAACAATTTAGGGCATAAAAGTTCCTAAATGTATCCCAGAAAAAATCAAAGGCTTGTTTTAACCTCGTTTCCTGACAAAAAAGAATAGACAGAATCTGCGGCATTTGCTCCTGCCGCAGCGGCAGTTATCGCCTGCTTGAAGCTTCCTGCACACAAGTCCCCTGCACAAAACAAGCCGTCAATATTCGTCTTGCCATGTGGGCCTGTAATAACTTCTCCATTTTCAGATAATTTTGCGCCAAGCTCGCGGGCAAGTTCAGATTGAGGTTCGTGGCCTATTTCGACAAATACCCCGTCAACCGACAAACTATCGCTTCCCTTATACTTATTATCGAGCTTAAGGGACTTGACAAGATTTTCACCCATTATCCCGGTAACATTAGTTTTTGTGATTATTGTAACGTTCTTTTTTGATTCAAGACGCTCGAGGTTTATTGGTTCAGCGCGTATCTTCTCGCGACGGTATATCACATAAACCTCTTTTGCGATATCTGCAAGGTATATCGCGGCTTTTGCGGCTGAGTCGCTCCCCCCAAGGACGGCAACTGTCTTATCCTTAAAAAACATGCCGTCACATACTGCACAGTATGAGACCCCTTTTCCAAAGAACTCGTCTTCTCCGGGGGCGCCAAGCTTTCTTGGTTTTGAACCTGTTGCAAGAATTATGGCTTTTGACTCTATTTTTTCTCCTGAATCCAGTTCACAGGAAAAGACAGCTCCTTTCTTTTCAGCGGACTTAACTAGGTCATACTCTATTTTTGCGCCCGAACTTTCAGCATGTTCGAGAATCTTTGACATAAGGTCAGCTCCGCTAATTGACTTTTCCCCGGGCCAGTTTTCAACAAGATGAGTCTTTGCAAGCGTTCCTCCCGGTTCCTGAGCAACAACTACAGTATCAAGCCTGAATCTTGCGGCGTATATCGCGGCACTAAGGCCTGCGGGTCCACCACCCACAATGACTAAGTCTGTTTGCACAGTCATTTAGATTCCTTTTTTGCCAGTTTTATTCCAGCTTCTATTGATGATGCGTCAAATCCTATCACTTTTTCTTCGCCAAAGAATATGACTGGAACTCCCATCTGGCCGGATTTTTCAATCATCCCCTCTGCTACTTTTTTTGATGCAGAAACGTCTACTGACTTGTATTTAATCCCGCTTTTATCAAGCATGTCTTTTGCCATCTTACAGTATGGGCATGTGGGGCTGTGGTAGAGTGTTACTTCCATCTTATTGTATTACTAGTTAGTGTTTTTAGTTAATAGATTATAGGGTTCCCATCTGCGCACAAAGCGCGTCAAGCTGTATCTTCTCGTTTGCACCTTCAACAAGCCTGAAGTTGTAGTCCCCTATAAGCTTGACCATACCGAGTTTTTTTTCGTTTGATATGTTTAGGTTTTCAATTTCCTTATGCATCTGCAAGAGTATCTCCTCGCCTGAGATTGACCTTGTTATAAGAAGATCATCGAGCATTTTCCTTGCGGCCAAAAAATCTCCTGATATTCCTTTTTCCATAAGCTCCCTCACCATTTCAGGTCTTGCGCGCGACGCGACAAGATAAACGTCTTTTTCTGTTACGTTTTTGGCTGAGGCCGCTGTTGCCTGAAGGACGTTTATTGCGCGCCTAAGGTCACCGTCAGCAACATAAAGAACTGCCTCGATTCCGCCAGCATCAAAGGACACGCCTTCTTTTTGGGATATCATCTCAAGACGCTCTGAAATCGCCTTGTCTGGAATTCGCGTGAACCTGAAAAGTGCGCATCTTGACTGCAATGGGTCGATTATCTTTGATGAGTAATTGCATGAGAGGATAAAGCGACAAGTCCTTGTATAGCGCTCCATAGTGCGCCTAAGGGCGTTTTGGGCGTCGTTTGTAAGAGCATCAGCCTCATCTAAAAAGATTATCTTAAATGGAGCCTCGCCAAGGCTCATTGTCCTTGCAAAATCCTTTATATTGTTTCGCACGACATCAATCCCACGCTCATCACTTGCATTGAGTTCTAGGAAGTTTCCTTCCATCCTACCGTCAAAAACCTGCTTGGCAAGAGCAAGGGCGCTACTTGTCTTCCCAGTGCCTGCAGGACCTGCAAAAAGAAGGTGCGGCATTGAACTTTCGCGCGAATAAGCTTCAAGCCTCTGTTTTATTTCATCGTGCCCCGAGACGTCTGAAATTGTCTGAGGACGATACTTCTCCACCCACGGAGTCTCAAGTTCCATTTCTAAAACGACTTTATTTACATAAAGAGCTAATAAAAGTATAGAAAAATGGCTGATAAATTCATATTGCTCGCGACAAGCGACGTTCCGGAGGGTTATGTTTTAGAAAAGACTCTTGGCATTTGCTGGGGAACTGAGGTGCGCCTCAAGAAAAAACAGAGCTGGATTGGTCCTGTTCGTGAAAGAAACAAGAAAAAGTTCTTAGAAGTGGCGCAGGCGCAGGCTTCTGAAGCGCGTCAGGCGGCAAGTGAGCGAATGATTGCTTCAGCCCAGAATATGGGTGCAAATGGTGTTGTCTCAGTCAGGTTAGAAGCCCTTTCACCGGGAGGCGACCTTCTCGAATTTGTCGCATATGGAACCGCAGTCAAGGTTAAACATAAATCTAAAAAATAAAATGAAAAAAAACTATTTAATGGGAATGGTTTTGGCTTTAGTTCTTTTATCTTTTGCCATGCCATGCGCACTCGGCGCGCCAATACTTGATGCAAAGACTGCCAAAACAACTAATGCAAAAAGCATCACGGCCGTTGCAATACAGGTAAACGACAGTGTAAAAAATGTGCAAAATGCAAACATTGTTGCGGTAAGAAATACAGATTCTGCCCCCCTGAAGGCTGTTAGTGCCACAAACATGAAGACGGAGACTAAACGTCTTGGCGAACTTGAGAAACAGTACCAGACGCTAAAGGCCGATAACAATTCACAGGACTATTTCAGGAATGCGAAGGGGTATTTGTTCAGCGCCGTAAACGACTCGCTTAAGATGGCTGAGGCTCAAATGCGCAAGGTCGCAGGAAACGCAAGCGCGGGGGAAATCAAAAATAGAACGCTTTCCGGAATAGTTACAACCTTTGATAGTTATAGGGAAAAGGTCATGAACTCTGAGACTATGGGGCAACTAAGGGAAGTTGCACCAAAGGTCAAAGAAGAGTTTGCCAGGTTAAGAGAAGAAATCGCGTTGCAAGAAAGCGTTAGGATTAGGGAACGGATAAAAAATGCGACAGATGTCACAAAAAATCTGACTAGAGCCCTGCGTGAGCAAATAAAGACTCGCTTGACTGCGGGAAACAGCTCAGATAAGATAAGTTCAGTTATTGACAAGTTTGATTCTGCTATGGATGAAGCGGGTCTTAGTCTTGGCAACTTATCGGACTTGGGAGAAGGGCTGGTCAATCGTTACATAACGCAGACCCGAGAAAAACTAGAAACGGCAAGAGGTCTTCTGTCTGATTTGATTACAGAACTTAAGACAGATAATACACTATGACTATCAAAATGGACAAAAGAATAATTATTGGTGCAATCGCCCTTGTTGCTATATTGGTAATCGTCTCTGTACTGCTTATGGGTGGCACAAACACGCCAAAGGAAAAAGAACCCATAGTAACGGGTATCACCGGTCTTGAGGACAAAAGTGAAACTTTAGATTTAAGCGCCCTTGAAGAAGAACTGCAAAAAATAGATGGCATGATTGCCGAATTAGATGAAGTGGAACAATTCTTAGAAGAAAACATTTCCTTTGACATATAATTAATTAAGGAAAAAGAAGGGAGGCAAAAGCCTCTTTTTTAATTTTTTTATTTAATAATCTCTCTTTAAATGGATTGGGTGGAACCAGGGTATTTAAATACCCTAATCCTCTAACTACTCGATAATCCTTAGATTTGTATTAATTTTATAAACGAGGCTCGATGTAAATGGCTTCCGAAACGACGAACAACAAGACGGTAGAGGCAAATGTGCCAAAAGAAGGTAAGAAAGACGGTAAAAAGAGACTAGATACTTTGAGGGTTAAAGTCAACGCTGCAAAAAAGGAGCGCGACGACCTTAACGCCAAGTTGCGCTCAAAACGCGACAGTATCATGGGTTTTTACAATGAGATTGATAAGCTCCTAAAAGAGGCTAGAGTACACAAGGAGACTCGAGACGACGCAAATAAGAAAGTCTCGGAATTCAAGATTAAACGCGACGAAGCAAACGCTAAGATTGCTGAGATGAACAAAGCCCTCTCAAGCATGCGTGGTGTAAGTACCGGCGGCATGAACCGCAGAGAGTACGAAAAAACCAAGGAAGAAGCTGAGCGCCTTGAATGGAAACTTCAGACCTCACCAGTCTCAAAAGCCCGTGAAAAGGTCATGGTGCGCCAGATTGAAACACTTGCAATAAAGCTTGCAGACTACGAAGAATCGGTTCCCGTAACTTCTGAGGCAAAAAACCTTGACAAAGAACTAAAAACTCTTAGAACACGGGCAGATCAATTTCACAAGGAACTTCTTGGACAATCCGACAGGGGTGAAGAAGCCCATGCGGCCATGCATGAAATCTACAAAAAAGTAGACGGCAAGCGTGAGAAAGCAAAAAAGGCTGAGGAAATATTCCTTGAGACAAAAAGGGAAGTCGACCTTGCCCATGAAAAATTTGTTGTCGCCTTAAATGAACTCCGTGCTGAAGAAGATGCACAAGGCATCAAGAGAACACGAGAGAGGCGCGAGCAGATTGAAAAGCTCAAGAAGGACCAAGAAGAAAAGACCGACGATCTTATGTCCGCACTTAAGGGCGGTGGAGTCATTAAGACTGAGGATCTCTTGTTCTTACAGGATTTAGACTAAACTAAGGGACTTATCTATTAGTTCCTTTTCTTTTGTTCTATTTGCACCTTAGCTTTTGCTGTAAACTTAGCAAGAGCTATTACTCATTTTGCTTTCAAAGAAGTCCTATTTTTACGCCCTTAACAATCCGATTGGCGGAATTAAAGCTTTACTCGCTTTGCATCATCAGCTTTTTCGCGGCGAATGATGTTTGTTTCTGCATCTTTTAGCGGGACAAGCTCTTCAACGCTTAGTGTGAGCTTTAACTTGTCTCCTTGGTGGGTTCCCCTGCGTTTAAGTTCCTTTTCAACACGTGGCGCTATCTTAAGGCGGTATGTGTCCCATTCCGGAGCAAGCTTTCCCTCCATGCCGCAATCCTTTGATAATCTTTGTATAATGACATCCTTATCAAGGTGTTCAAGGAAATCTGCGGTTATATTAACATATTCATCCCTCCCAAGAGGCCTGTAGTCGCCCTCGCGAAACTGGTTTGCAAGGATTGTATTTTCCATTACTACAAGGGGATAGAACTTTACTGCGTCAAAACCCATTACAGAAACAATTCTTGCAGTTTCGTTCATTTCAGTAGGAGTCTCATAGGGCATTCCCATTATGATAAATGCAATTACTGAGATGCCACGTTTGTGTGCTTCATTTACAACGCGGATGTTTTCGGCAAAGCCATGCCTTCGCTGTACGCGCTCAAGAGTGTGCATGTGAACTGACTGCGTTCCAAGCTCTATCCATACGTCTTTTCCCTGTTTAACATAGCTTCCAAGAAGGTCAAGAACCTCATCAGGAAGGCAATCAGGGCGCGTTCCGACAGATAACCCTATTACATCAGGGTGGTCAAGACACGCATCAAAGAGTTTTTTTAGTTCGGGAAGTGGCTTATATGTGTTTGTTCCAAATGCAACATACACCTGCGCTTTTTCTCCGGCGCCCATTGACTTATAGTGATTTATCTGGTGTTTTACCTGCTCTTTTACTTCTTTGTCAAGAACGTCGCGGAAGCTTTCGTATGTGAACTGGCGTGCAAAAGAAGGGCAAAATGTGCACCCAGAGTCTGAAAGTCGTCCGTCCCAATTAGGGCATGTGAAATTCCCGTTAAGAGGTATCTTAAAGACTTTGTAGCCGTACCTGCGCCGCCAATAGTCTCCAAAAGAAGTATAAACTGCACCGTCTTCATACATCTCTTTTACTACTTTTCCGTCCACAAGTGATCCGTTGTCTGCCATTTCAAAAAAGGTTTGTTAAATTTAGAATTCTTCAAGTCCGTAACTTAGAGAACCTGAGTTTTCAGGGAATACTATGCCTGCAATCGCACTCACGCGTGTCGGTTCTATTATGTCAGCGACTATTGTTGATTGTAGAGGTACTTGAGAACAGGATACGTATGTAAATGTCATGTCATCCGGACTTATGTCAAGGCGGGCTGAATCTCCGCGTGTCATCCATATAACATAATCATCAGGGCTGGCTTTTGGGCAATCAAACTTGCTCTCGTTTAAATCTGTTGCGTTCCAACATAAATTTCCGTCAGAGTATATGTGGGTTACAAGGGCGCCATACTCAGCCTGTTTTAGTCCAATGGATGTGAAGATGTCGCCTTCAGCTGAAACTATACTGCCATAATTAACGCACGTGTCGCTTAGATTTTGAATAAAATAGATATTTTTCTTTCCTGCAAAAGAGTCCTTAACCTCATAAAGATCCATTCCGCCCGAATCTATCGTTAAATCCTGTAAAGTTGAGGTAAGTGCCCAGACGGCGTTCCAGAGAGATGAGCCATCGGCGCCAACTACTTTTATCGTATCCTTTCCGAAAGTGATGCCCGCAGGCTCGTTTTTGTCGATTCCAACAAGAAGCGTTTTTGACCCGGCTATTGCCTGTCCGCTTGTCTGAGCGAGTGTAACATATATCTCGTTTATCGCATCGTGTGAGTCGTCATAATCATCAAGGCGCTTTGCGCTAAGATGCATTTGCGGCATTGATTTTATCGCAGAGATTGGGTCTCCGTCAGCCGATACTTTAATACCATTTATCGTTGTTGTCTGTGAGGGTTCCTTTGTGACAATATTCCCAAAAAATGGGTATGCTATAAATATAATAAGAACTAGTGCAAATGCCGCCCAAAGGACATTGTTTCCTATCCTAAATCCTTTCTTTGCTTTTTCCGGAATTATGTCTTCTATGTGCGAAACTTTGAGGTCTTTATCCTCATATGCTGAAAAATCCCCCTTTGGGGCCTTTTTTACAGGTGTTTTTGCCATGGATACCCCAGAGTAAATAGAGTAAATAGATGCGTGAAATTAGAAGTTGGATATAAAAAAGAGTTAATTTAATAGAAAAAGAGTAGACAGACTAGGCGCCCCGCTTGGAGGTCACCCGGTCGTACATACTAAAAAATAAAAAAGCTAGCCCCTTTTTACGGGGGCTATTGTTCAGGTAGTAGCTAGTCTCTTTAGAGATTTGCTGATATCCAAGCCTCAAGCTCTGTCGCGGCAGCTGCTGTGTCTGATGCACTGCAACCTGCAACAAGTAGCTTGTTGCCATAGAGTTTGACCTGCGAAGCACCCTTACAAAGGTCGTCGACTGTGACGAGGTCTTTTGTGAGGCTGTTTACAGCCGGACCACCGACAAGTACGAGGTTCTTTGCAGAGTTCTGCTGGCCTTCTACGACTACGAGCTTGTAACCAATGTTTACAGGTGTTCCGACCTCGAGGGTTTCTGTATCACAGGCTACTGTGACTGGGTCACATGCTACTGTTACAGGTTCACCGCCGATTACTTCAACGCCTGCTATAATGGCTTCAATACCAAACTCTTCGACTAAGACTTCAACGCCGCCAATTGAAACTATTGTTTCAACAAGCTCTTCAGTGATGATTACGGTGCTCGAGTTGACTGAACTGTCAAGTCCGAGGAACAATGTTGGGCGTACCTTCTTTTCAGGGACAGTCATAACAACCTTTGTGATTGCGTCTGATGCCTGTGGGTACTCCTGCTCACTGTTTACTTCAACGTCTTCGTCACCTTCAACATCGATCATGGCGCCAGAGAGCGAAATTAGCTTTCCGTCGTCCTTACCGGTTGAAATCTTTGCACAGTCGCCAGAGAGCGAGCAAGACACGCTTACGTTTGAGTTGTTCTCAAGCGAGCACTCTGTCTGAACTGCACCTGGTATACAAGCACTGGCGTTGCCATAGTGCTCATAGAAGTTTATCGTAACTGCGTTTGCTGCACCAGCTGTTGATGCACCGTCTACTGTTATGATATTTCCTGTTGCACTAAAGACTACCTTGTCCTTAAACTGCGTTTGTACGTCCTGGTTAGCTGTTGTTGCAAGAAGCGCCTCAGTTGATCCATCTGACATGATATAAAGCTCCTTGTCATCCGAATCTGTGGTGTTCACAACATACAAGTCAACTGCCTTTCCTGCGATTGTCGTTGATGTGTTTGCGTAATTTGCAGTCGCATTTGCGTTAATGACCTGTGCGTCAACAACTAAGGCTGCTGTGGATGTACCTGCAATGTTCACAAGTGTGTCACTGTCATCCCAGCTTGAGCCATCCTTTGCACGGTACTTAAGTACCCAGTTTCCTAGGTCACTGTCCCACTGCAGCTTGCGGATCTTTACAGGTATGTTTTCAATCATCACGATTTCGTTTGTCGTGAGGAATGGTCCCTGATCCATACGTGCCGTTATGGTTTCGTCGTACTTGTCCTTGTACTTCACAGTAAGCTTGCTTCTCCAAGAGTAGGATTCACTCTCTGTTGCATTCCAGATATCAATATCTGAAATCTCAAAGGTCATCTCTACTTTGTCCTGATTTGCATAGCTTACGAAGTTGTCGTCGAATAGGCCTGCGTAACCGAACTTGATGTCGGAAAGGAGGTACTTGCCATCGTTAAACGGTAGGCTGAGGTAGTCTCCTTCTGCTAGATCCTCGTCAACATTCTGGAGTGTGAACTCCAAGAAACGTAGGACTGCTGTGTCCAAGTCATTTGTATTGGCTTCGTCGTAACAATCTGTACACTGCTTGTTTTCCTTGATGTCAAGGTCGCCAAGTGATGTGCTGCCATTATAGAGTATCTCTTTGTCTTCTAGGTTATCCCCTGATGGGAAACAAAGATCTGTTATATCTAAAGGCTCTCCACCGTTGAAGGCAATTGAGTACTCTGCGCGTACGTCGTCGTCGTCCATGTCTTCTGTGTCACGGCCCATCTCATCGTACTGTTCATCATCTTCGAATACGTATTCTGATGGTACGTACCAAACAAGAATCTCAGCTGAGAAAGACTGCTCACCTGTGATGACGTTTGATGCTGCGGTTCCTCTCTGGAGTTTTACCTTGACGTCACCGACAACGGGCGTTCCGGACATTCCGGATGTTACCTGCTCGACTGTTCCGTCTGGCTTTGTTACTTCAAGAGTTACATCAACAACACCTTTTTCTTCAATTGTTTGTGCGCCGACAAGCTTTATGCTGTATGTCTGTGCATCTGCACCGACAGCTGGAGCACAAGCAACACCATTGACACCACCTTCGGCTGGAGTTGTATACTCCATTGATGCTGAAGTTGTCGCGGTTCCTGTAGCACCACAAACTATTGTGATCTTGTCATCTTTTAAATCTTCTACATAGTACTCCTGCTGACCGAGGATTATCTTACCAAGGTAAGACTGACCAACAAGCTTTGGGTTTGTCTCATCGTTTTCGACGTCGCCTGAAAGTATATCGTCAGTAAAGACATTGTATACTATTGCTCCATCTTTGATGTCAAACTCTAGCTTCTCGTCATCACAGTCGTATGTCACACCGACTTTGTCGCATGAGAGGTTTATCCACTCATACATCCTGTGTGGCTCACATCCTAGTGCGATATCACAGTAGTTGTAACAGATTGTGCAAATCTCGTTTGCGAATTCGCCGTCCTTAAGAAGGCCAACGTCTGCTCCAGATACTGTTGCACATGCGCCAACAAGTGTTGTTCCGACATTCGTCTTGTATGTGAACACTTCATTGTCCGAGCACCAAGATCCTGAATCTCCGCCGTCTGTGAGGTTGTTCATCTCCATCCCTGAGGATGTGTAGATTTCGCAATCCATCGCTTTCTGCTGGAGTTCTCCAATCATTCCCGCTGCCTCATAACTGAGGATAACGGTTCCTTTAGCTACACCGCCTTTTGCACACTCTGCTGCTGAGGGTGTGCATGTTGCTGTGCCTCCGGATACTGTTTTTTCTGTACCTCCGATTGTTTTTGTTTCGGTGGTATATGCCATGTTTCCGATCATGGCTGCAATTTGGCCTGCTGCTGCACCATCTGATGCCATTGCTTTCTCACCGACGACCATCTGAACCTGTGGGTTCATGTTGGCATCGAAGAAGAAGCCCTTAGTAAGGTTTGCATCAACGGCTGCGCCCGCAAAGGCGCTCGCGACAGCGGTACCCAACATTGCAGCACCGGCCACTACGGCTCCAATCCTTCCAATTGTTGTGGTTTTCATTTTTTTTACCAAAATTTTGGTTCTTATATAGATAACGAGGCAAAATGCCCATAAAACATGATATCTGATGCTCTTTTTGACGTCTGAACTACTGCAACGAAAACGCCGTGAGTCGTGGCTACTGCCTTTGCAGCTCGGTTACATGATGTTCGGGCCATCAATTTGAACGTGTAAGTTAATCGTTCATCCTATAAAAAGCTTAGTGTTTTTGTGGCTTTTTTTAGGTGTTTTTGATTAACCAATTCTCCAGTTGGGGTGTTTATATTAGATAAAGAGCCTATAAAAACCCCTATCGAACCCATGTTTTTTAGAGCAACAATCGCCGCTGTATTTAACTATTTTAGGACTGTTGATAATTCCTCGCGAATCTTGCGCATGTCAGAAAGCTGTTTTGAGAGAAGTTCGTCCTTTTCTTTTAGCATCTTTTCATGTTCAAGCATCTCGCCCTCGCGCTCGGCTAGAGCCTCAAGAAGGGCATCAAGTTTTTCAAGGTCAATGTTTATCTTATCCTCTTTTGTCCTGATGTCGGATTCTATTGCCTCAATCTTCTTTTTTATGTCATCTGTGAGTATGTCGCCACCTTTTGGCTTTGTTACATCTTTGCCTATTGTTTTTTGGGCGTTTTTCTCGGTTTTTTCGACATTTTCAAGGACTTCTTGAGCCGCCTCCATTTTCTTTTCGGCTTTTTGCGCTTCTTTTACTACTTTTTTTATGTCAGGTTCTATTGACTCCTCTTTTTTCATTGGAGGGGGAAGGAGGCTTTCTATTGTGGCTATATCTAAATCATCGTCCTTATCGTTTTTAGGGACAATTTCCTTTGGCGCGACCGAGTCTTCTTGCTTTTCGTCCTCAGGACCCATCTTCTTAAGCTTGTCAAGAAGATCAATTAAGTCTTTGTTATCTTCAGCCATTCTTGCAGACATCTGTGAAATTACTAAGTATGAGTTTACCGTTTTCGGTGTGAAAAACCTCTGGGTGGAACTGAACGCCGTACATGCGCTTTTCTTCACACGACATAGCCTCTATATTACAGCGCTCTGAATGGGCAAGAGGGAGAAAATCTTTGGGGAGGCTTACAACTTCGTCTCTGTGGGATACCCACGCCTGGAATTTTTCGGGCATGCCTTTAAGTATAGTGTCTTCAGTATCGACAAATATCTCTGAGTGGCCATATTCACCTTTGTCGCCATATTCTACTTTTCCACCAAGGGAATGCGCGATGAACTGGTGGCCCCAGCAGATACCAAGAATTGGTATATTAAGTGAGAGCAGCTCTTTTGAGAGTCCAAGGTCATCGTTATAAACTGATGTCGGACCGCCAGAAAGGATTAGGCCTATTGGCTTTTCGCTGTGAAGCTTATCCATTATTTTGTCCCGGGGTACTATCTCAGACTCCTGGCCGATTTCCCGAAGGCTGCGCCATATCCTGTGTACATACTGGCCGCCGTTATCAAGAATGATGATTTTTCCCATTTTTCGCTATATTTTACGCTTAATTAATATATACTGAAAAACTGCACCCTAAACCATTGTAGGTAAGTATGTTTCGACGAGTGCCGCAACAATCACCAACACAAAGCCTAAAAGAAGGAAGACTAAGCCGTCAAATGCGGCAATTATGAATTTTTCGTCCTTGAAGTTGTGGCGGATTACGGCAGCAGCTAAAATACCCCCTCCGATTCCTGCAAGAAGGTATGCAAGTATCTCAGGTATCGCCCATGCCGCCATACCTAAAGTAAGTGTCGGAAAGCCTGTTGCAAAAGCCGCCACCTTGTCTGCCCCTGCAGCTGTTGCCGAATTGATGCTTGCGCCGACTGCTACACCTATTGTTGAGGCGTTCCATGTTGTTATCCAGAGGGCTCCTGCACCAAAAAGAAGCGAAGATGCAAAACATAGCGCCATTACCCACAGATTGTTTGCGACATAATTACTCATCTTATTTTCAAGTATGGCATTTGTGGATATTGCCTTTGCGGTTGGAACGCTTGTTGCAATCTTTTGGCGCACTGCCCCCACCGAGAGTTCCTGTTCGCCAAAAATCCCTTCTGCACTTGGAAAATCTGTGGTTGATGGCGGTAAGAAGACATACCAGAAACAAAATGAGCAAAGAAGACCAATAAATATAAAGGAATAAACCATTATTATGTCTATATGCCTTGTGACAAAACCAAAGACTGAAGAATGGTCGGCATCCTCCTCAACTCGCTCATCCATCACAATAAGTCTGTGTATCAAAGGAGCAAGAGCCATGACAGTTATTGCAAGGGAAAGCATGCTTGCAGGAACGCCAAGTAGGGGCGAAAGGTAATGCCCACAGAATATGCCTATTGTTGAGAGGATTATTGCAAGAATAATCATGTCCCAGGGATTTTTTTCTGCACAACAGGGAGATATAACAGACTCTAACATGTTAAATTAAAGCTGGCAACTTTAATAAATTCGAACTAATGGTTGCTTAAGGAATCGGTACAGGATAAGCAACATTTATTTCTTCTTGCTGTCTTTTGAGATATATACGGCCACAAGTAACATGAAGGCTGCTATCAGAATTATTGCTAATATACTTGTCTCGGCGCGCTCCGGGGTGACTTCAACTGTCTTATTTATCACAATTACCTGGGTTGTGTTCTCAAGACCGCTTTCTGAAGAAAGGTTCTCCACACCAAATTCAGCCTCAATCTGACCTATCGTTGATAGATTATGTTCTCCAGTCTTGTTAAGCCCCTCTTCAATCAGAGCTTCGTCTTCAATGGGGAAAAGTAAGCCGATAAAAAGAGAAATCAACATGAATGTCGAAAAGAATATGAGAAACATCATTATAACTCCTGATGCATTTTGACCCTGAGGATTCTTTCCTGCCATTTTTTATTCTATTAAATCTTTGTTTCTTAACTTGGCGCACAATAAAAGCGTTATTTGCTCTCACCTATCTGTTTTGCTATTTCAGCATCAATTGCCACTTTAAACTCTTCTTTTTTCCCGGACGGGATTTTTGCTCCTGCGGCAACATCGTGTCCACCACCATCTCCACCAAGTGGCTGGGTTGCGTTCCTTAAGGCTTGCCCTAATTTTAAGCCGCGCTTGACAAGGTCTTTATTGCCACGTCCTGATATCTTTATCTCGCCTTCATCAGTTTCACCCATCGCGATTATCGGCTTGTTTTGGGATATTGGCATCGCACCATAACTCATTCCGGCAATGATACCCACTAAGGTCTCTTTTATGGCACCTGACCCATCAAAGAAATACATGTGGGGGAACTCCTCAAGTCCATTTTCCTTAATCCATTCGATGCCTTCCCTAAGCTCTTTTCTATGTCGCTCAAGAAGTGTTGCCGCATCAGACCAGGCGCGCGAGCGATCACCCATGCATACAGTAACCCCGACTTCTCCTTTGTCATGACGCCCGCAAGCGTTAAGAACTGTTGCAAACTCCTTTGCATCGCGCAGCTCTGAACCATTTTTTTCCTTTGGGAATTCATAGACTTCGCCAATTAGCATATCAGTTACAAGATGAGTCGCGTTATGGTCTAAAAGAAGCATGTAAAGAGCGCTTGTCAGAGCTTTTTTTTCTTCGTGGGAAAGGTTGCAATACCGCCTCGGTTCGCCACTTGCAGGGTCGTTTAGCAGAATTCCTTTGGATTTGATAAAATTAACACATGCCATATAATTTCCTGTGAGTCCTGGAAGGAGTGGTTCAGAACAATATTCTAACATCTTTGGAAGGCTCCTGCATTGCTTTCCAAAAAGCTTAAGGCCGCGCTCGGAGTCACAATATCCTATTGACTCAGCGTCAGCTAGTATCTTTCTGTTCGCCCCCTTAAGGCCTCCATGAAGGTCTTGCATATCGCCGACGGCGCCGACAATGCCGATAGGCGATAAGTCCATGTTTTTCTCGTCCATTGCTTTTGCCACAAAGTAGCAGGCGCCTGTTGCAGAAAGTTCAGTTGTCCCGTTGATTCCATAAAAGAATGGGTTTACCTGGTTGTCAGTTTCCCGGACTGGGGGGTGGTGGTCAATTATATAAAAACGCTCTTTTTTGAGTTCTGCCTGAAGAAAGTCAAGCTGTCCCGAACCCATGTCAACAAAAAGGACGGTTGGAGAATCAGTAGAATTGACTTCACTAATATGAGCCGCATCTATTTGGCGTGTGTTTATGAAATCTGTCTCAATATTTGCACGGCGCAGGGCTTTTACCATTATCGCTGTTGAGGCAATACCGTCAGCGTCATAGTGCCCGATGACAGTTATCTTCTTTTCTTTTTTGAGTTGCCCCGCGAGACTCTTGCACTTGTTCCAGAAACCTTCAAAATCCATTTGTGTCCCCCTCTTTGGCGCTCTAAGAATAAAAGTGTTTTTAGCTAGGTTCTAAGTTGAAAATTTAGAAATAAAATGGGAGTTGGCAGGTAAAAAACCTGCCTAAACTAAATTATTAACTAGACTTAGTTTCGTTTGCAATGTATGCCTTGCAATAATTCATAAGCCAGTTGTCACCTTTGACTTCCCCGCAGATTATAGCGTCTTTTGATGCGACTGCAACATTATTGTAACACTCGTTTTGCCATTTCTCTGAGATTTCAGTGCAGATATATGGGTTTTTTGTCTTCATTGCAAGAAGTTCAAGACAGGACTCTGTTGTATTGTCAGTCATTCCTTTACACTTTGTAATGTTATCCTTAAACATGTGGGCCACGTTCTGATAACACTCAGACTGCCAATCAGTGCTTACCATCTCACATATTGTCGCGTTTTTTTCTTTCATTGCAACAACACTAAGGCACGCATTTGTTAGGTTGACTTCACCTAATTTTTTGCATCCTTCAACTGTCTGAGGCTCTTCTGGGATATTGTCGTCCGACTCGTTTTTTTCTGGTGTAGTTGTTGGAGTCAGCTTCTCAGCTGGTGTCGTTTTCTCTATTAGTATCGGCTTATCCTGTGTTGGTGTCGTTCCAGAACCCATTAGTAAAACTGCAGCAATTACTACTGCCACAATCACAACGGCTCCCATTACAATCATAATGTTCTTTTCCATTTTTAGCGGTTTAGATTATGTTTTGTTATATAAAACCTGCTTAGCGGGAAAACAGTATTTTAATTCAAAGGTTCAAAATTTACGATTTCTTTTCTTGTACATGCAAGGATTGATTCTAACTATTAAAATGCTTCCAAAAAGGTTCGGGACGGAGATTGAGAAGAAGTGGCAGGATAAGTGGGAAGCTGACGGCATCTATAAGTTTGATGTCAAAAGCGAGCTTCCTGTGTATTCTATCGATACGCCTCCGCCGTTTACCTCAGGAAGCCTTCACTTAGGTCACGTTTATAATCACGCATGGATTGACTTTGTCGCAAGGTATAAGCGCATGACAGGGCACTCTGTCCTTCTCCCACAGGGCTTTGACTGTCACGGCCTTCCAACAGAGCTTGCCGTTGAAAAGAAAATGAAGGTAAAGAAGCAAAACAGGGACGAGTTCCTTCTTGCCTGCCGCGACTGGACTGAAAAAGCTATCACTCGCATGAAATCTCAGTTTAAGAGCCTTGGTTACAGCACGGACTGGGAACATTCGTATAGAACCATGGATGATTCCTACAAACTCCGCGTTCAAAAGAGCCTGCTTGATTTCTATGAAAAAGATCTCCTTTTCCGTGAGAAGCATCCGGTGCTCTGGTGCACAAAATGTGGGACTGCTCTAGCAAAGGCTGAAGTAGGTCATATTGAAGGCACCGGCAAACTTTATCATATTGATATCGCAGTTGAAGGTGGGCACAAATTCACAATCGGAACAAGTCGTCCAGAGATGATGCCTGCATGCGTTGCAGTTCTTGTTAACCCCAAAGACTCTCGCTACAAAAGCTTTGTCGGAAAGGAAGCGACAATGCCAATATTTGGCAACCGCGTACCCATCATTGCTGATGAAGACGTCGATATGGAGTTTGGAACGGGTGTTGTCTATCTTTGTACTTTTGGTGATGAGCAAGACATCCGCTGGCAGAAGAAATACAAGCTCCCCGTTATAATCGCTATAACCCCATATGGCAAGATGACTGAAGCGTGCGGTATGCTTGCTGGAATGAAGCTAAAAGACGCGCGCGAACATGTCGCTGAAGAACTTGAAAAGCTTGGCTGTCTAAGGAAAGTTGAGGAATACCAACACAACGTCTTATGCCATACTGAAAGGAGCTCGTGTAACAACCCGATTGAACTCCTTCCGACCGAACAGTGGTTCATAAAAATCAAGGATTCTCTTAAAGATATTGAAGACGCGGCAGACACTATGGACTGGCGCCCGGAGTACATGTTAGGTCGCTTGAAAGACTGGACTGAGGCTATGGACTGGGACTGGATAATCTCACGTCAAAGAGTCTTTGGAACACCCATCCCATTTTGGGTTTGTGACAGGTGCAAAAAAGCGATTCCTGCTACAATAGACGAACTTCCGGTAGACCCGCGGGGGACGACAAAAGACTGCGAGTGCGGCGGTGTTGCCCACGGAGAGATTGACGTCTGTGACTGCTGGGTTGATTCGTCAATGTCACCACTTACAATAACAAAATGGCATGAGGATGAAGAGTTCTTTAGTAAGACTTATCCTGCATCATTGCGCTCACAAGGCTATGAAATAATCAGGACCTGGACATTTTACACGATATTTCGCAATCTTATTTTAACTGGCAAGCCCTGCTTTAAGGAGCTTATGATTAACGGCATGGTCGGAGGGCCTGATGGCAAGAAGATGAGTAAGTCCTTAGGCAATGTCATCGAGCCTGAAACCGTCCTTGAGAAATACTCTGCGGATGCAATCCGTCAGTGGGCAGCATCAGGTTCCTTAGGCGAAGACTTCCAGTTCTCATGGGATGAATGCGAACACTCAGGAAGGTTCCTTACCAAACTCTGGAATGTATCAAGATTCATCTCCGGGCATCTTGAGGATTTCGACCCGACGGCAGATGTCCCAGAGCTTCGCATGACCGATAAATGGATACTTTCGCGGATTGAAGAAGTAGCGCGCGAAGCAAGGCGTGGTTTTGACAATAAAACGTTTAATGTCCCTCTCCAAGGGATTCGAACATTTATCTGGCACGACCTTGCCGACTACTACCTCGAGATGGTAAAATACAGGCTTTATAAACCTGAGGAATATGGTGAAGAGTCGCGGCGTGCGGCGCAGTATACGCTTTATGTCGCACTTGAAAAATCTCTCAGGCTCCTTGCTCCTATCGCGCCACACATAACTGAAGAATTATACGCTGAACTTTTCGGTAAGTATTCAATCCATCAGGAGAAATACCCTGAAGTTGATGAGTCAAATATTGATGACTCTGCAAAAGCAGCTTGTGAAGCTATGATTGATGCGATTGACTATATCCGGAAGTACAAGAGCGATAACAACCTAAGTCTTGGGGCAGAGCTAGACGAACTTGAAATAGAAGTAAAGGAACCAGAGCTCCTTACCCCACTTATCGAGGATATCAAGGGTACCGGGAGAATCAAGAATCTTAAGATAAAAAAGATTTAGTCGTTTATTCCAATGTCTACTGAGTAGTAAACGTCCCTGAAAGCTTCAATATTTGGCAAATAGTTCTTAGCCACGTATTCATGCATCAGACTGTCGTCAAAAACTGTTCTAAACACGTCCATGGGTGCTACAGTAAACTGCGAATCTATTTCAAAGGTAAAATATCCTTTTGGCCAAACAACATATGAAGTTTCTGGTAAATCAGAATTACGTGCGGGGAGTGCAAATTCAGTTTCTATCCACTCGCCTTGTGTTATGATCTCATACTTGTCATCGTCTGTTAGAAGCTCATCCAAGACATCATTCCCATCATTTTTCTTTGCACTTAGCATTGGAAGTTCCTCGACTTCTATTGGACTTTTTCCTGACGCGTCAAGAGCGACATAATCTATTTCAAACCCACCTTGTCTAAACCCTAGCCTGATTTTAAGCTCGTCTGAATCTTTGTTAATCTTTACGGGTATTGCTATCTTCCCGGCGTCGCCAGCTATTGAATGTGCAAGTATTTGATGTCCTACAAATTCCCAGTTGCCGTTGCGTTCTACGTCTACTTTGACTTTACCATTACGGTCAATGAAGCTGGGCAGGGCCGTAAAAAAGGATACTGCAAAGGTGCCAAGGTTTCCATTACCCATATTCTCAAACATGGCCCAAGTTGCAAAAACCATCATGTGTTGAACTTTTCCTTTTAAAATAATGACTGCATCTTCACTGGCGCCTTCGGGCAAGTCAAAAGTAAGTTCCATGTATTCAAAACTCTTATCAAAATCATATGGGTACGGACGCGTACTCAAGTTATAAAGATATGTTTTGCCTTCGGGCTCCAAAACTCCGGATAGACAATTCTCGTCTGCAAGGACTGCGTGACATGAGACTGGTGAGGCGGGATTTAAAATTGTATAAAACTCGCCTTGTGTCCCAGGGACTATCTCAAGTCCAGTCAAATGATTTATGGCAAAAAGGCGCATGGTGTTTACACGAGTTTTCTCTGGAAGCTGCTGGGCTATCGAAACGTTTAACGTTCCTTTTTCTGTTGGGGCCATATCCGGCAAGGCAGAATAGCTATAACCTTCTAATGGCTTGGCTAATGCGAGTGAAAACCCTGCAGCCTCTAGGACATAATTCTTGCCGTCATATGCGTATATAAAGGGACATCCATCCGGCACCTCATCGCCGCCTCTGCTTGGACAGGCTGCATCGCCGCCAGAACAATCATTGTCCCAGCCATCTCCACATGTCTCACCGGGCAGAGTATCGGTTGGAGCTATCTTGTACCATTCGCCTGTAGAGCATTGCCAGGTATTCCCATCACAAGAATAAGTTTCACACTCATTATCCTTTTCACATTCTGGAGGGAACGGAAATTCATACCATGTGTACCCCTTATGATCATCCCATGAGACGCTGCGACATACTTCGTACTTATCATCTTCAACACCAACATTAACTCCGCGATCTGTGTCGTAAACCATATCACATGAAGTCGAATTTATGCAGGAACACATCGGGTCCTCTAAATCTTTTAGGTTATCACAGTTGTTGTCATATCCGTCATTGCAAATCTCAAGAGTGCTCCAGGCCTCAGGAGGTAAGTTTTCTTCACAATTAAGGCAAAGCATCCACTCATCCATATCTCCGTTGAAATATTCACTTAGACACGTAACATCATCTTTAGTTATTTTTGAATCTATATCCACATCCAGACACTCAATTCCGACTACATCTTCTGATATAAGGCCATTTGCTGCTAGTTTTATTATAGTGAAGTCTATTTCATCTATCTTACCATCATCATTAATATCACCTTTGTTCCCACATTCCAAGTTAAAGACAGCCAAACACTCTGAAGGTATAAACGACACCTGTTGTCCGTATGCCTCATAGGAATCAAAATTGACGTTTTTAAATTTCTCAAGACACTCGAGATCGATTTGCCCTATTGTCCTATCTTGATTAAAATCTGCAAAAGCAAGTAATTTTGAAGGTGGTGTGACTCCACTTCTAACAGCCCTTATTATGTCCTGCATTAGTTCTATATCATCTGAATCGATATCCTTGTCATTATTAAAATCACCGGGGATTGCAGAGCTTGTTTTGATATCAAAACAAAACCCACCCATTAATTGTGAGGAACATATATCAGAATTTGAACTAGTACCTGTGTCACCAAACCATTTGCCTGAAGCAACGTTTGTAAGGCATACTAAATCGTCTTTATCCACATCAAGGTCATTGTCCATATCCCCACAGCCCAGATAACTGTAAAGCTCATCTTCAGACAGTCGTGACAAGGCTTCAGACAATATCGCACGGTCGCTAAGTTCCCCTGTCGTGTCTAGATAGCAGTTGTTGTTCCAATCACCTTTTGAGGCACTGTCCTCCGTACAATGAAGTAGTGAAAACTCTTCAGATGAAAGTACTGTGCCCCACCCATTTTCAAAACAACCTATCACTTCACGCGTTGTGTGCATGGACTGCTTGTTGTGTGAGTATACGCATGCTCTGACATCATTTATATCCGCACAGTTTGCTATTTCACACGTAGAAGAGCGTTCAAGGGCGGTATTTGCGACATAAACGTTCTCTTCAGCAAGAGTCGCCCCACCCACCTTAAAGGTCACTGGAAATATGCCCTCGCTAAGGGGTGCTTCAAACGAGGTAGAATAAATCTGTGATGCCGGGTTCCAGTACATTTTTTGAGTCGTACTGTAAAATTCTGCATAAACGTTTTCCAAGCCTTTTATTATCCATGATCCCGCTTGTAATTTGATTGCAACATAAAATCCTTCCGTTGGATAAGGGAACCTGGGGCTAACTGTACTCTCTATTTTTATCTTTTGGTTTCTGGGATAGCTTCTGATGTTACTTATCTCAAAAGAGCCTGCGTAATAGACATCGCCTACTACTTTGCTAAGATTTATCTCCAAAGCATGATCTCCAGTAAAGGGTGAATCAATTTTTGTATATAAATATTCATCTGCTTCAGACAATAAAGGTTCTTCGGGAAGGGCAATCCCACCCTCACTGTACTTTGCTTTTAATATGTAATCAAAATCATTTAGTATTGGAGTTCCGTTAAAGGTTATTGCAAAGGGCACTGTCACTGGGGCGTCTAACCCCGTGATGGCATAAGGTATTACTTCAAAGGGGTTCTCACCACTTTCAAAAACACTTATGTTCTTTTTTATTAGTGCAATGCAGTCTGCATTATCATTATTATATATCTCTATTGTCTGTTCTCCTAAATGAGAGACTGAGGGTAGATAAGTTATCGTTGTCCCAAGTATGCTGCAATTACCTCCTGTAAAAGAAACCTTGAAGTTTTCTGTTGCCGTGACATCTTCTCCATTGCAAAGCGCTTTTTGGAAACTGACCTTAAACTCTTTTCCTGCGATTGCCGTTGTTGGAAAATATAGCTCCCTGAATTCCATCTCGGGTTTGGGTTCTGGCGCGACAATGAGATTAAGTTTTACAGTCTTAGCTTCTCCCTGAAGCACTTCGTATTTTCTCGAGGTAAAATCAAGGTATCCATTAACTCCTGTAACGACAAAATATACTGTGTCTGTGGAGTCGACATGGACATATTCTGTAGCAGTTCCGTTGGGCATCAGTGCGCCTGCCGTCCCGCTTCCGCTTATGCGTGTTCCGTCTTCATAAAAAAGGTTTACTGTAGCGTTTTCCGTGAGCACTTCATTGTTAAGCCCTATGACTTCTGCACGTATTTGCGAAACCATGTCTCCACATACTACACTGATTACTAATGAGTTTGAGGAATCTTCTGAAAACATAGCATCAGATGAGCTGCAGGAGGGGTCTAAGGCCATTGCTCTGGCATAACCCGTTGTTCCCTCGTCCATTTCAAACTCGGCACATCCAAAAGAATCTGTTGTAAGTTCTGAGAGTAAGGTTCCTGAACTAGTATACACCGCGATAATCGGGGCGTTTTGACCTGCACAAAAGTTTATAGTTCTTGTCTTTGTCACAGGTTCCATAGGGGCAGTTATTGAAAGCGTCCTACCCGAGCTTAAGGTAACTGGGCTATTCCTGTTGTCATAACTTGAGTAAGCACTTGCTTCTGTAATGACTGCATATGTGCCTGGTTCTAAAGAAAAACTTGCAACCCCGCCTGTAGACTGCTTAGTCTCCACCACACTATAAGAAGAGCCGCTGGGTAGCACAATTGAAATCTTGCCAGATATGGGCGTCATCGTTTTTGCGTTTTTTAGTGACACAATAAGCGTTGCCGTTTCTTCATGACCCTGGTCAAAAAAATCAGATGGAATCATTACGGGAATTGTGGGGTCACCAACTTCGATAGAGAAAAAATCTGAATTGATTGCATTGCCAGTATCTAGGTTTTTTACTATGGCCCTTACAACGTTTGCGGTAGTTGGAATCTGGAAGGTGAATTCAGAGGATTTACCCGTCTTGCCTTGTAAAGTCGTTCCAGAATCATCCTGAAGTGAAACACTAAGTGTGGATTGTATGGGGGCGCCCGTCAAAATTACAC
Organism: uncultured archaeon; assembly: GCA_964619365.1. Lineage (GTDB taxonomy): Archaea > Altiarchaeota > Altiarchaeia > JAFGQM01 > JAFGQM01 > CAYMNU01. The sequence goes on along the minus strand of CAZUDQ010000004.1, from coordinate 47,510 downwards.
TTACTTCTTTTGTTGCAGGCAAGCCCTCAAACTCTTTTTTACTGTCAGCGCAATTGCCACAGTCCTCAGGGCAAGTTGTACAGTTTTCTGTAGAGTCGCATAAAGCGTCACCACAAATGACATTAGATGACCCGCCAGAAAATAACAAAAATGCGATAATTCCGATAAGAACAATCATTCCTATTGGAAACGCAATGGGCGGGATATTCTTTTCCTCAAAAAACCCTGCAAGATGGATTTTCTCTAATAAAGGTAATAATTTATCATTAATTGACATTGTGTATTCTATATTAAAATTAATAAAAAGTAAATAATGCTCTATTATTCTAATTTTTTAGACTTACCCATCTGACGAGTCTTGAAACTTGCATCATGCCATCCCATGGCGAATAGAAATCTAGCATCTTTCCGGGAGGAGTTATACGACTTACTCCCACATAAGCTGCGCACTTAAAGAATTTGTTGGTTAATTTGTCATCTAGGCACGCCAGACTTATTGTTTGAACTTTATGCGTGATTAGTGGGATTACATCCAAAATGGAGTTTATTTCCTTTAGAAAAATGCAACGACCTGCTATCGGCTCTTCTAAGGAGAGCTTGTTATCTAGTAGAATTGTCCATTCCAAAGTCTTTGATTTTTTTATAACCTTCTTTTTGTCAAGAAGATATTCGCCCCGTTTATTCATAATTTTTGATACAAGTTCATCATTTAGGGGCATAAAATATTTTTTAGGTGTGGAGTCAAATGCCTCAGCTAGCTTGTTGGCTATTTCATCCAAAGGATACTTGCTCTTTTCAAAAAATAAGACATGTGGGGATGAGCATGCCATCTGATTAAAAAGTACGATGTCTAAGGCAGAACCTTTTAGATTCTCTTCAAGATTTGATTCTATTGCATCCTTAGCATAAACGCCAAATGAGTATTTTGGTCCGAATGTTAGAATCTCGCAATGCTCTTTTTGTGGCATTTGGGTAATTGAGCTCACTGCTTCTTTGCCACCCCAAATTAGCTTTACATCAGCTATTTGTGAAAGTGAGTTCCCTGCGAAAGTCTCTGAACTGGGAAATGTTGTGATAACCACATTTTTTGACAGGTCTGAACCTAAAAGTTTCTTTCCATTAAACTCAAGTTCAATTCCGGAGAGTATTTCCAGAATTAAACAGATTGGGTGTACTGAATTTTTTGGAACTTTCATAACATTGGCATTAAGTGAAAGAAGTCCCTGGACAAGTGAGAAAATTGCAATAGTCGGTATGTTCTCGGCGACCCAATGACTAGCAATACCTCTTGGTGCGGCAATAATTTTTAGACCATTTAAATCTTGGCTTTGCTCAAAAGGATTTTTAACGCCATAATTATTGTTACAAATTTCTCTAAGGTTTTTTTCGCTTAACCAATCTGAAAGATATTCCATGTATCCTATCTGAAGAAGTTCTTGGTTGGAAAGAATATGTTTTGATAGTTCTGAGAGAATTTTTATGACACCTTCAAGACCCATATTATAAAGGTCTTTTCGATTCTTTTCTAAGACAATTTCTATTTCGCTAAAATCTGTAATTTGTTTCTCTACTTTTTTCCCTGAAAGAAAATAACAGTTTATTATTTTTTCTCCTTGAAGGTATCTCCACATCCACGAAGAGGAGCTTTTTTGAGCCTTCCTTTGAATCTAAAGTATTCGCCATGCCGACCGCATGGACAATCATCATCGCCAAGGTATTCACCCAAATCCTCTGTCAGGATGGCCTGAGAATAATAACTTGTCCCAAGGGCACTCATTATCTCAATTATCCCAGTCTGGCCTTTTTGTACAGGTTCTAATGTCTGTGTGTCCCGGATTATAACCTTGGCAAAATTTGGCACGTGTTTATTGCCTTCTTTACAATCAATAAAGATTACCCCGTTTTGCTCTGCCATTCCGTAAAAGTCACAAACTTCCTTATAGGATATTCCAAAAAGTCTCGCAAGCTCTTTTGAGAACGCCTCTTTTGATACTTTTTCTTCTGAGAGCTTTTTCCAACCGCCCGCATGGAAAAGCTTGAGATTTGGAAATTTAAAGGAAATGCCTGCATCTTTTGCCTGTTTATAAAAAACGCTCCATACAATGTAAGTAAACCCGAATGCTATTATATCATCATTTGAGTGTTTTCTGATTACCTCGTTGATTACGTCCATGTCCAAGACTAATCTCCCATCCTCCGTTTCTTTTAAGAGAAAATATGTCTCTTTGGCATATCTTAAGGGCGCACGGACTATTGCTGTCCGTGAAGTTATCTCACGCTTTGGGTCAATTATGCCTTTGTGGTCTATTACAAGAAATACGCGTTTTTCAGAACCAAAATAATTCACGATACTGCTCTGGAAAGCTCGCCCCTGATTGATTAAGGTTTCTTGGTTTAGCGGCACTTTGCTTTGTTCTGATGATGTTGTCCCACTGGATTTTAGTATCTGGATTATATCCTTTTTGTCACAAGTCGAAAGGTCAATATCCTTAAACATCTGTATAGGTACCCCAGGAATCTGACTTAAGGAAGATATTTTTTCAGAATCAAATGATTCCTTTTCTAAAAAAGAGTCTATTTGGGGGTTTCTCCTGGCTCTTTTGACGCCCTCTTTTATGATTGGCAAGAGAACTTCTTCCTTTTCCTTAGAACTAAGAGAATATTCTTTGAGCTGGAAAATATCCTCAAGAGTTTTATTTTCCATTATTGGATAATTTTATTTTAAGATAAGAGCTCTTTTGCTATTAGCGGCGCAACATGAACTTTTGAGAGCTCCCCTAAAATCGAATCTGTCGAAACGACTTCAAAGTCGCCAAAAATGTCAGTTCCTTTTGCAAAGACACCGTGAACGCATCCCATCGAAACAGACTTTGCACCTTGGGAAATAAGCATCTCTGCGGCCTTTTTCATGGTGCCTCCCGTTGCGATTATATCATCAAGGATTACTGCGTCTTTTCCATCAACACAAAGCTCTTTTGGCTGCATCTGTACAGTTTCGCCGTCAATGCGCTTTTTGATTAAGTGGTCTGAAGGGCAGCCGACTGCTTTTCCTGCGGCATCGGCGTAAGCTTTTGAGCCTGCATCAGGTGAAAATATGATTAGGTTTTCTGCGCCTTTCTTTTCGGCAAAGTATTTGCCTAGTAATGGAAATGCATCAAGATTCATAACTGGTATTCCCATAAAATCCATGTCGCCAATATCCTCAAGGAAATGCGCGTCGATTACAATTATCTTGTCGGCGTAAGTCTTAATCATATCAAGGAATATGCGTGCAGAGACTGCCTCGCCTTCCTTAAAGGCATGATCCTGGCGCTGGTAAGCCATGTGCGGCATGACGCAGATTATCTTTTTTGCGCCGTTTTCCTTAATGGCTGAAAGTGTGAGCAAAAGTTCTATGACATCATCGTTAGTTTGCGTGCTGGAAATCAGGACGCAATCGCTTCCTTTTACTGGAGTCATTAAGCGAATGTAAATCTCGCCGTCAGGAAAGACTTTCTTTTCTATTTGCCCTAGCGCGGCTCCCGTTTCTTTTGCGACGCTCCGGGCGATTCCTGCTGACTTTTGGTTTGAGAATATAATCATTGCAAAGTATTTTGAGGCTATTTGAATAAAACCTCGTTTTCTTAATTAAATTTTATTATGTCGCCCTCTTTTGTCTCGCTTGCATCAATCATACCAATAGGACTCTCTACCACATATTTTGCCGAGAGTTTTGGGCGGTATATTTTAAGAGCCCACGGCTTTGCAGCCCTAAAGACGTCAACTACCGTTCCTTTTTCATTGACCCATATCACATCGATTGGAAAGCGCATGAAAAACATGTGAATTGACGCGCCTTCAATATTTATCTTCGGGTTCATGAGAACTACGGTCTTTGGTTTTTTTGCAAGCATAAGGCCACGCATGCGAGAAAGAATAGACTTGCACTCCTTTGCGTCTTTTGAAATGTACTTCCCACTGGTTTTGTTAAATATTTTCATTTAAGAGTTCTTTCTATTTGCGCCTTGTGGTCTGGAACGCAAATCCCGCCCCACTTGTTTCTCAATCCAGCCTTCTGACTTTCCGCGGATAATGTAAAATTTCTTTAGTTTTCCCCTAGAGTCTAAAGTTTTATTCTTTCTTTTTTTATTTAGGTGGCCAGCTACCTCAAATCCCTTAATTCTTTTTTGGTAGCTTGGACTTTTTAGCATTTTAATATCGCATCCGGACTAAACACTAATTTTAAAGGCTTAATACTCAAAAATAGCACTTCTTCTTGCTTGAAAATCTTTAGAAGGGAAATGGAATACGTATCTGATTTTGAATGGAAAGACGGGATAAAGGTCTCCGAGCTTGTTGACGGTCTTGGCGAGGTCGGCTTTCAGAGTGTTGAGCTCTACCGTGCATCAGAGGTATTTTGCAAGATGAAGCGCGAGAACGCTAAAATCTTTCTTACGTTCACTTCAAACATGGTGACATCAGGCCTTCGGGGCTTTTTTGCCCAGTTAATAAGACTTGATATGGCTCATATCATTGTTACAACGGCTGGCGCTATTGAAGAAGATATCATGAAAGCGTCAGGTGAGAAATTTGCAATCGGAAGCTTTAACTCTGATGACGTTGAGCTTCACGAGCAGGGAATAAACCGCGTGGGTAACCTTGAGATAAAAAACGAGAGTTATGCAAACCTTGAGGCGATGCTTCAACCCCTACTTGGAGAATTATACAAAAAGAAAACGCGGTGGAGCGTCTCAGAGCTTCTTTACGAGATTGGTCTGCGCCTAACTGATGAGAATTCTATACTATACCAGGCGGCAAAAAAGGGCGTCCCGATATTTTGTCCTGCAATAACAGACGGCTCGTTTGGTTTCCAACTTTATCTTTTCCAGCAAGACCATAAGGACTTTATTGTGGATGTGGTATCAGATTTTGGAAACATAATATTTGCGACAAACCACGACGAAAAAAAGGCAGTAATCGCACTTGGCGGGAGCGTCTCAAAACATCATGCTATCCTTTCAACGCTTCTTAACGGCGGGGCGGAGCTTGCAGTCTATATGACAACTGCACACAAGACTTCTGGCTCCATGTCAGGAGCAACGACTTCTGAAGCTAAAAGCTGGGGCAAGATAAAGGACGAAAGCGATATTGCAACGGTTGTGGGCGACGTAACAATAATGTTCCCCCTTGCCATGTGCCGTTCGCTTGACGAGCTCTCTAAGGAAGACTTAATCAAAGAATGATAAGCAAGCCGTATTTTGAGATATCAAAAAAAACTGTCCTTGCGCAATACTCTAAGGCAAGAGACGCAGCAGATATAGTCTCATACAGCTCAAAGACAAATCCCAATATCGTGCCAATTCTCGAAGAAGAAACAGACTCGCTTTTTTCGCTTCATATGGAAGGCGAGCTTATTCATGTAAAGGACAAATCCCGCGTGCTTTTTTTGGCTCAGGCGTGGGACAACGCGTTCATTTCAGAGCTGGTGGGTTCTGGCGTATTCCGTTTTGTAGTCGATAACGAAGCAGACCTTGATATTCTAAGCTCTTGGCTTGAAAATAACACGCCCCGCTGTGCAATAGAGCTTTTCCTTAGGATAAAACTTAAAGAAAATACCTTGCGTACTGAGCGCCACTTTGTATTTGGGATGAAAAGCGAGCTTGTCAACAAGAAAATCGCTGAACTAAAAGATAAGCCCAAGATTGCAGTATTGGGTGTTCACTTCCATAGAAAGACCCAGAATCTTTCGGAATGGAATCTTATCTACGACATAAAAAATATGCTTAGCGAGGAATCACTTGATGCAATATCTATAATAAATATTGGTGGGGGACTTCCAAGTGAGTATGCAAACACCAATGTTGAAGTGGTCAGCTCAATATTTAAGAAAATCGCTGAGCTGCGTAGTTTCCTTGATGAGAAGGAGATTAAGCTTATGGTTGAACCCGGGCGCTTTATTGCTGCACCTTCAGGAAAACTTATAACACATATAATGCAGATTTATGACAACAATATCATAATTGATGCTTCTGTTTACAATAGCGACATGGACGCAGTAATTGTTCCTGTAAAACTGATTGTGGCTGGAGAATTAAAAAAAGGCGACTCTTGTGCAAAACCGTATGTCATAAAGGGTTGCACGCCGTGTTCAGTTGACTTATTCAGATATAGGGTATACCTTGACTCGCCAGAGCTTGGCGACAAGCTTGTTTTTCTTAACGCCGGGGCATATAATTTTTCGACTGATTTTTGTGAGCTTAAAAAACTAGAGACAAAAATAATTGATTAATCCTTCTTCTTTTTACTGGCCGCAACCTTGCGTTTTTTGTTTGCGGCTTTTGCCTCTGAAATTATCTTTTCAACTTCATTGAGCTTAACTTCGGTGGGTTTTTCCTCTTTCTCCTTTTTTTCTTCCTGCGTGCTGGCTTTCTTATCTTGTTTTTTGCTTGAACTTACGGCAAGCACTTCTGAAACGTTTCTTGGGTCTATGTGACCGTCTACCATCGCGTGAACAAGCCTCTTTTCATGCTCGTAGTCGTGCTTAAAACGCCTAAGGAGGAAAAATATCAGCATACCAAACATCACAAGCGGTACGAGAGTCCAAACGTAGCATGGGAAGGGTACGGAGCATACAGGAACTATTAAAAAAAGAACAAGGTCTAAAGCTATGAATATGTATGAAGCCTTTATCGCAATTGTTGCGCGCGATTTCTTTTGTATTGCCCATACAAAGATAATGGCAAGTATAACGAGTGGGACAAGGACTATTAATGATAATGGGTCAAAACATCCCGCGCCCCCCATGCACGCAGTTTCCATGTGAATAAAATGGGACTGCCAAGAAAAACCTTACTGGGGATTATATTGCCTAAGTCTGCATTGCTTCAAGGTCATGCAGGAGATCGTCAACTGTCTTTTGATGCTGATCAATATCGGCAGGCTTTTGCTCTTCGTCAGGCGCTGGTTCGTCTGTTTTAGATTCGGCCCCTTCTGCATCGTCTTTTAAATCAGAAATTTCTTCCTCATCTTTTGATTCTGGTTCGTTTGGCATGACATGTTTTGCCTTTATATCAGCAAGAGCGACTTGCTGATTGTTGTCCATGCCAATTTCATCAAGATCGGAAAGTATTGAAGTGAGTTGCTCTGCTACATGGTCGGTCATAACTTTGACCATCTCTGAGTCTGCATTCTTATCTTTGTCAACGACGCCTTTTAGAATCTTTACAAGCTCATTTAGTCCCTGCAAGCGTCCAATAAGATAACTTAGGTCCTTTGCCATTATACGGGTGGTTTTTATCCGACTAATTTAGAGGGTTGAGTCTATAAATATTCAAATGGGTTTAAAGTTAATATCTCATGCGCCCTATAAGCGGTAAAAGCACTTCTAATGTATCCTCGGGAGGGTATGCGAAGTAAAGCACAGTTCCGGTCCTTCCAGGCCCTTCCTGAACAAATACCCCAGGATAAGTATCATCTCCCTGCAGTACATTTGCGACAAGCTCTGTCTCATATCCGTTTTTGACTTTGGCCGCTTTTGTCGAATTTATGCCAAATAACTGGTTTATCCCACTCATTGCCCAGTGGTCTGTATCAACAATCTTTATTTGTGGATTTGTGAGATTGACATCTTCTACAAATGCCGCGCCAAGTCTTGCTTCGAAATCTACTTTTGTGCGCTCTGCTTGTTCGTTTAGGTATTTGCAAGTCGAGTTTTTTGCAACTGTTGAGCAATCACACTCAGTTTTTGTTTCCGGATTTACGCAAACAACAGAGCGTTCCCAGCCATATTGTATCGCAATGGGCGTATCCTCATATTCAACAACACCAATCGTACCTGCATCACCGACCCAAACAAGATTACCTCCATTTTTCACGAAATTATCTAGGTTTATGAGCTTGCCCTTGTCTATTTCAAGTGCATCTTCAACAATAACAAGACCGTAATTTTCAAGTTTGCTTTCCATGCCCGCATCATACTCCCGGATATCAATATCTTCATAGTTAAAGTACATGCCCGCATTAATGGACATCTCAGAGCTAAGCTGGTCCCGCAATTCCTTCCAATCTCCAACCGAATCATTGCCATGAAGTATCAGGACTTTTGGGGTGCCAAATACTTGTTCATATATGTCCATTGCCCACCCCCCAAAGACTGGTATATCATTGAGGTAGATAAAATTGAAGTATTGGAGAACAATTAGTACCCCTATTAAGAGAAATATTGAAACTACCATGTTCATAATCATCTGGGTCTGGTGATTTGAAACCGGGTCTGGTGGCGCGTACATAACTAGTTTATGCGAATAAATCTTAAAAATAGAAAAAGTATAAACAGGCAAAAATAATGCCTGTTTTTTAACAAATCTCAGTTATCTTGCCTTCTGCGATTTCTTGGAGAAGTTCAGCGCCTTCCTGAGAACCGACGGCAATGAGGAGGTCTCCTGCCTGTATCACACTACGCTTCTTTGGGCGATAAAGCCAGCGTTTTCCGCGCTTTATTGCAATAACAAGCATACCTGTGTGTGTAGAGAGGCATAATGCACCAAGAGTCTTTCCTGCAAGAACTGAGTCTTCTGAAACTTTTGCCTTTATAGTCGTCTCTTCGGCTTCAGACACCATTCCCCTTAGAATAGGGTGGTCGCCTTCGCCACGCAATACGACTTCGACTATGTTTTTTGCGGCATCACTCATGTTCTCGGCAGCTGCAGCAATATGAAGCATCGCAACAAGATCCTCGGCGTCTTCTTGATTACGTGAGGCAAGCATTGCCTTAAGCTCAGCTTCAATCCTAAGCTTATCCATCTGCACTTCCATCTCAACTACTTCTTCGGCAAGTTCAGTGCTGTTTAGGAGCACTGCAGAATATGCCAAGTCTGTTGTAGCTTCCGATAAGTCTTTCATCTCGACTAGAATGTCTTTTAACGACTTCTTCTCTTCGAAAACCTCATCAGAGATCTCTTCAATCGATTCAACTTCGTCCATTGTTTGTTAAATCACATATTTATTGTGTTTTAAGTGTGAAAATCTTTCTTTATACCATTGGCCAAATCATTATTGCAATATCAGCTACAAGGAATAAGAAAAGTACTGTGAATATGTCGCCTATTGTTGCGACTGTAGGGGACAATACATTGTCCGGGTCCATCCCTTTTGATGAAGTGAAAAGTGCAAGGAATATTGTCAAGAAAACCAGGAAAAATCCTGAAAGGATGCCTGCGACAAGAGCAATGAATGTTAAAACTATGATGTTTGCGTCTGTTGCACCAGTTAGGACCGCTGCAAAATAGGCAAAGACGCCAAGTGCCGCAGACATTATGATATTAAGCACCATTGAGGCATAGAAGTTCTCTTTTACGACCTTTTTCTTAAAGATACCCATACCCATCTCCGGCTTGACAAGACCCATGTGGAGGTAAGAACCAAATCTGCTTGCAAGGGCTGAAGATACGTTTCCCCTAAGTGAAAGTATTGCCGGAAGAAGAATTAGAAGACCTGGAATTAAAGCAAATGATGCTTCACCTTCTTGGAGGATTACTCCTGCCATAAGCTCGCCTAAAAGGAGCAAAAAAAGAATAGGGATACTCTCCTTTAAAATCCGTGAAAAGTAAGGCATTGTCATTTTCTAATAAAATTAGACTCATGTGAGAAGGGTACTAATGCATCTCTTGCATTCTAAGCCGTTTCCTCCCCCCTAAATTTCTAAGCTAAGGTATAAAAAGGGAGAGTTACTTTCTTCTGTGTTGTTTTGGGCGATTTCGCATTGATCCTTTGGGTCCATACATCTTCTCGTTTCGTTTATTGAACTTATGGACATCCTTAAGAGTTTTCTGGTTTTGGGCTAGGCGAGCAACTTCCTTAGAACTAGGGAACTTCTTTTTGTTCTCCTTTAAAATTCTTGATATTTGTTCTTGGTTTCTTGCATGCATCCCGTCCAATTCTTCTATGGGGATCTTTTTCTGTGCGGCAATATCTGCAACTTTGTCTGGACCAAATATTGGATTGTGTAAATTAGCTGCGCGTGAATCCTCTATTGGTGAATGAGATAATTCGCCTTTCTCGGTGTCATATACTCTGTGACCAGTTTCCTCAGGCATTGGATGCCTGTAAAAAACAAGGCCTGTTTTCCCAATGGCTCTGCTTGTAAGAGGAAGTATTGCCTCTCGCTTTCGAGTTTTTACTCCCGTCTTTTTTAATTCTTTTTCAATCTCAGGAACTAAGTCCACAAGATGCTCAGGACTTTTTGGATAAACTGTAAGAAATTTTCCGGCACTCACATCAGAATTGATAATACGCATACCTAGGGGCGAATCAATGAATTTATGGCTTATATCTCTTTCTTTTAAAAACGGACCCAGCGACCTTACAAGCGCGGGCATCTCGCTGTAACTATTTATTGCAACATGGAGTTTGGGGTTTGAATGTTTATAGTATAAGTCATGATCCTTGGCTGTAAACTGATGAGAATCTGTAGTTATAACGAGTTTATATCCGCCGACAGAATTTATCGCTTTTTTATAGTCCAGACCAAGGCGTTCGTTTCTTTTTTGCACATACTTCAGCCAAGGTCTCATTAATGATTCTTTAAATGGCATAATCTACTTAGATATAAGATTTACAGATTTAAATGCTATGCTTTTTTAAGCTTATAGTTTCAATTCGCCCAAACACAGAAAAAGGAATTCAAATGACTCTCCAAGTAGCTCTTGACTTTGTGGACCTTGACCGCGCGCTTAAGGTGGCTGAAGAAGTAAAGGACTCTGTAGACTGGATTGAGGCAGGAACTCCTCTGATAAAAGCCTGTGGCATGGATGTTGTGCGCGAGCTTAGGCGAGCATTTCCCAAACATAAGATTGTTGCTGACTTAAAGATTGCCGATACCGGCGACATTGAAACCGAGATGGCTGCAAAAGCCGGGGCTGATATCGTAACTGTGATGGGTACGGCCGATGAACAAACACTTATTCAGGCAGTTGAAGCTGCAAAGAACTTTGGCTGCGAAGTTGTCGTTGACTTGCTTAATGTCAAGCGCCTTGAAGAGGCCGCAGGACGCGCAGTTGAGCTTGGAGCAGATTATGTAATGGTCCACACTGGAATCGACCAGCAGATGATTGGAAAAAACGTATTTAGCGATTTAAAGGCAATATCAGGAACTACTAGCGTTCCGATTGCCGTTGGGGGTGGACTTAGTGTTGAGGGTGCAAAAAATGCAATACTTTCAGGTGCTGAAGTCATTGTTGTTGGCGGGGGCATAACAAAAGCCGCTAACGCAAAGGAAAAGGCTGCTGAATACAAAAAAGCAATAGCCGATGCACGCATGACCCACAAAACAAAAGGCGAGATTGCGACTCAAAGCGTTGAAGAGCTTCTTGGAATGGTCAGCACATGTCATGTTAGTGATGCCATGCACAGACGAGGTGAAATGCATGGACTGCGACCAGTTTCGTTTAACAATAAATTCTTTGGCAAGGCATTTACAGTGCGCGCGTATCCCGGCGACTGGTCAAAAACAGTCCAGTCAATAGACCGTGCTGAAGAAGGCGATGTCATAGTTATTGACGCACATGAAAGCCAGGTTGCCCTCTGGGGCGAACTTGCGACGCTAAGTGCCGTTAAAAAGAAGATTGCAGGACTTGTAATCGACGGAGGCGTGCGCGATATTGATGAAATAAAAAACATGGGGTTCTCAGTTTATGCGCGCTGCATAAGCCCTGCTGCCGGCGAGCCAAAAGGAATGGGAGAACTTAATATTCCAATAAGATGCGGGGGGCAGGAAGTGTGTCCGGGCGACTACATACTTGCCGATAAAAACGGCGTTGTCATAATCCCAAAGAAGCGTGCTCTTGAAATCTCAAAAAGAGCGCTTTATGTAAAGGAAAAAGAGGAACGTGTAAAGGCTGAAATTGAGGGTGGCAAGAGTCTTGGGCAAATCCTTGAACTGGGTAAGTGGGAAAAGATTTAAGAGCATGAGGCTAATTCTTGTTAGACACGGTAAGACTGAAGAGAATATCAATGACATTTTACAGGGCCATTTGCAAGGAACTTTAAGTCAAGAAGGGAAGTTGCGCAACAAAGAACTTTCAGAAGAGTTAAAGAACCAAAACGCAGATTACATTTATTCAAGCGACCTTAGGCGAGCCAAAGAAACGGCTGAAGAAATCCTATCCAAACATCCAAAGACGATTTTTAAGACAGACAAAAGACTAAGAGAAAGGGATTTGGGGATTCATACAGGAAAGAAACGCTCTGATTGTTTTCCAGAAAGTCTTATGAGATCTGATTGGGGAGCTCCGGGTGGGGAAACTTGGGACGAAGTTTTAATGCGAGTCAAAGAGTTCATAACAGATATCAAAAAAGAGCATAGTGAGGATACAATAATTGTTGTAAGTCACAACGGCGCTCTTCTAGTAATGCTTTCGCATCTTTTGGATGAAGATTATAGAGAAAAATTAAACACTGGGGGCCACAAGAATTCTGAGGCCATATTTCTTGAGGTCGAAGAAGAGTCTGCGAATCTGATTGAGATTTAATCCTCATGCAAGGTTATTCTCTTTAAAGAACCGACACCAAGAAGCTTTTCTGCATTACCTTTTCCTTTGCGATCGAATTCAACATGGCCGTCTTTTAACTTTATTACTCTATCGGCCGTTTCAGCCAGAGACGGTTCATGCGTGACAATGATTAGGGTCTTTTTCTCTTTTCTATTAAGTTCTATTAGTATTCTTAATATCTCTTTTTCTGTGACCGAATCAAGATTTCCAGTGGGTTCATCTGCCATTATTATCTGCGGGTTGTTTGCAAGGGCGCGCGCTATTGCCACCCTTTGCTGCTGGCCTCCTGAAAGTTGAGTCGGCAGGTTTTCTTCTTTGCCAGTAAGTCCGACAAGAGCGAATAGTTCACGGCCACGCTTTTCAGACACTTTCTTGCTTTTTCCAGCAAATTCCATAGGAAGTGTGATGTTTTCAAGTGCCGAGAGACTTTTAATTAAATTAAATTGCTGGAAGACAAAACCCAGTTTGTCCCGTCTAAGCTGCGCCTTTCCATCGCCGCTAAGACCTTTTGTTAATTTCCCTCCAATCTTAACAATTCCACTTGTTGGAGTATCAAGACAACTTATCTGATGGAGAAGCGTTGACTTTCCAGACCCAGAGTGGCCAACAATTGCTACAAACTCGCCTTCTTTGACTTCAAAAGAGACTCCATCAAGTGCCTTGCATTCATTTGGTTTGCCTTTATTGTACACCTTAACAAGGTCTTCGCATTTTATCGAAATCTGATCTTCTTCTGCCAGTTCCCTCTCGCGACTTTTATTCATATGCCAACACCTCCACTGGATCTAATTTTGATGCTTGATGGGCAGGATAAATTCCAGAGAAAACACCTAAGAGTACTGCAAACCCAAGTCCCAGTATTACCAAGAAGGGTGACATAACAACATCCATACCTATAATCCCGGGCATTGTCCGCTCTGCAATGTACCCTATTAATATTCCGCCAATACCTCCGATAAGACTCATTATGACGGCTTCAGTTATCACTTGGGAAAGAATCATCTTTTCAGTTGCGCCAACCGCTTTCATAACACCCATATCTCGCCTTCTTTCCATGACTGAAGTAAGCATAGTGTTTATTATTCCAAGGCCGCCGACAAAGACTGCAACTGCGCCAATTCCAAGAAGTGCTAATTGAACACCGCCAAGCATCGATTCGAGTTGGCGAACCATTGTTATTGCAGAGCGCACAGAAACATCATCAACCCTGTTCTCAATTTCTTCAGATATCTCCTCAACCACATCCACATCAGTTACTGTTACTACTAGCTTTGATATTTTGTCATCCTCCTCAATATTTTGCATGGTGTCAAGGGGAACGTATGCTGCCTTATCAATATCATCTGAATCCGCTTCTTCAAGAATGCCTACTACTTCAAAATAATGAGTTTCCTCTCTTGTTTCATCTTCATCAATCTGGGATTTTTTAATCTCGCGGATGTACTCAATTTCATCGCCAACATTTAATCCCTGGGCCTCTGCTAAGCTATAACCCAAAACCACATAATTTGTACCTTCGTCAGACCCTTCTAATTTGCGACCGCTTAGTACTCCTATCTCGTCACTTACAATACTTGAGAACTCTTCTGTTGGTATTGCTGTAAAAGTTATTGAAACACCAAAGGAGCCTTCGCCAGGCATGCGTCCGGCATCCATCATTATGCCTCCGCTTTTGGTGCCAAAGCCCATCTCATTGCCCCGAACATTTCGCTCTATATTATAAGTCCCTGTTTCAACAACACTCTCGACACCAGGTATGCCACGAATCTCCTCAACCACATCGTCATCAATACCGTCACCACCTGAGTCTGAAACTGTAATTGTCGCAGCCATGTTTTGGAACTGGTCCTGAAGTTGCTGATTAAGCCCTTCAGTTATGCCACCAAGTACCATAACAAGACCGATACCCACAAGTATTCCAAATATTGTAAGTGCACTTCTTGCCTTATGGCGCGTTATATTTCTGACGGCGATGTTTAGCGTTGTTGACATGGCAGTTATTTTTTGGAAAAGGCCCGACTAATTACTCAGAACCTTTTTCCCTCTTTAAGAACCTATCGAAATATTTTTTCCTGTACGCATAGTAGAGGGTTATTACGACAACTATTATTATAGCTATTTCTACAAGTCCAAATCCGCCACTAGAAGAGCGTTTTGCATTCATGTCACCTGTCGTGGCTGAAGAGCCGCCACTTGAGGAAGGTAAGGTCTCGACTTGGGTGATTCTTTGGTTTCCTGCTCCAGTATACTCAAAAACTACCGTTCCACCTTCGGTTGATGATGCGCCAGTAAACGTAAAGGTTCCTTGATTTCCCGCCTTTATGTCTGACTTGTAGTCCACAATACCATTTCCACTGGGCATATCAGATTCGGGTGCGGAACTGGGTCTTGTAGTGTTTGAGTTCTGTTTTCCTGAAAAATCAGACCTTTGTGTCGTTGGGAACTCTCCTGTTGTCGCTCCCTGATTTCCAGAGTAATATGTTGCAACGATGGCATCTGCACTTCTTGTCCCAAGATTTGCAACTTCAACACTAAGTCCTGATGACGTGGAACTTGTGCCGATAATCTCAAGGATTATGTCACCCACCACGTCAACACCTATCATTTTTTCCTGACAGACCTCAGTGCCTGTAAGCTTGTAACAGATGTTAAAGGTCATTGAGTATATGGTTGTTTCTGCGTCCCAAGTTACACCCATCTTAAAGTCTGCTGTGACAGTTTCATCAGGTGCGACGTCCCCAATATAGACTTCAGAGCTTTCTATAGGGACAAACGGGTCTTTTAATTCAAAGGAGATTGTAGTGTCCTCTGCAGTAAAACTCCCCCCGTTTTTGAGGGTTATTTCAAGGTCTGTTGTTCCGCCAGGAACGATTGTCGAGTAGTTGACACCCGTAATCTTAAAATCGACTGGAGAGTCCCCGATACTAAAGCCTATTGGAATCTCGTCATTGGCGTTTGACCCTGCTTTTGTTATGTAGTCAAGCTTTAAGTTGCCAGTACAAGAATCTGAACCTGTTGGACTCAATGCAAAGGTGACGTCTTTAGCTGGGATAAGCTCGTCATTGGCGTTTGTTAAGGCCACAATATCGCCTAAAAACACTTTTGATGAACCAATTACCGTTGCACAATCCGATTCGAATTCTGCATAAACACTAAATGCGTTATCTGAAGGGGATAATGAAAATGTTACTGGGATTGGTGCCCCTTCAAAAAGCGTGTTTGTACTTGTCTCGACTGAGAACATGGAGGGGATATCTACAAAAACAGGTATCTGCCAGTTGTCATAAGTCCTGTCAGAATTTCCATTTGAATCAAAGCCTGTGTAGTATATCATTACATTGACTCTGCTTAATCTTGTTTGGGGTGAAGTTGATGCGCGGACGGTTATTGGGACTGTCTTTGTGTCTCCCGCAGGAATGTCTCCGATATAATAGCCCCCTCCTGCAATCACACTCCCAGTACCGCTTACAGTAAGCTTTACAGCTTCGGCGGGCTGACCACCTGTGTTTTTTATTGCAACATTTATTATGTTGCTTTCACCTGGTTCAAGTTCTGTGTCTGAAGGAGTTATCGAAAAGTCGATAATCAGACTCGTTGGCGTCTGCGCTCCGCTTGTTGATCCAATTGCGGATTGTGATGCGACTAAAAAGGCCGACAACAAAAAAACCGCAAGTGTCGCTTTAGATTTGTTTGTGTTCATTTGCTTAAAATTTGAATTCTTTTAACTGATTCTATATTCTTTGTGATGAAACAGCCTATAAGAAAGAGTGAAACGAGTCGCCTAAAGCTGTAACTTTTAGCTGCCCTGGAGAGTTTTTTGTACTTTGTTGGTATTTTGTTTTGTTTTTTAATAGTTTGGCTCAAAATAAGAAGCCTCGGATATCCGAGGGATGAGCAAAACAAAAAGTAAGAAAATCTTACTTTCTCCGAGATACCGGAGGAGTATGGTCGGGTTGCTATGCAACCCAAGATAAGCAAACGTTGGAAAATAAGAAAATCTTACTTTTTGATATTAGGCATTTTTGTGGGCCTATAGCTCAGCTTGGTTAGAGCGCTGGTCTTATACGAGCATGCGTGTGGTAAATCCACGCGTCTGTTTTGAGATTCCCAAGAATGGAGTCGAAAGCTCTGAGCTAGCCAGATGTCATGGGTTCAAATCCCATTAGGCCCATCTTATTTTTTACACCCTTAGTAGCAATGGCCCTAATATCTGTTAAGGTCATGGGTATTGGCAATGCATCCACCTCAAGGTCCCATTAGGCTCATCTTCTTTTTTCTTAGCTTATGCCCGATGGTCCTAATCTCTGTTAAGGTCATATGCCATAGCGTTGCATCCACCTTAACATCCCATTAGGCCCATCTTATTTTTAAAAGGGGGTAGCTATTGCACTAGATAAGAGCACCCCTACCTTGCTATTTTAACTTTTATCCAATAATCGCCAAAAATAACCCTTAAGATTCTCTATTATCTAAAGAATATCTAAGGAACGAATCGTGGAACCGTTTAGACCCCTTGAAATCGAAAAGGAGATTTCGGAGTACTGGGATAAATTAGGGCTTTTTGAGAAGATAAAAAAAGCAAATGAAGCAGGTGAGAAGTTCTTCTTCTTAGACGGACCTCCATATATGAATGGGAACCCCCATATGGGCCACGCAAGGACGCGCGCTATTCGCGACCCGATTTTAAAGTATCAGGTGATGCTAGGAAAAGACGTAAATCTTCAGCCGGGTTATGACTGCCATGGACTTCCAATTGAAATCAAGGTAGAAGAGGAGCTTGGTCTTAAGCGAAAAGAAGATATCTGGGATTATGGCGCAGAAAAATTTATTGACATCTGCCGTACCCGCGCACTTGAAACAGTTGACGTATTTACTGAGTTCTACAAACGTTTTGGCATGCACTGGGATTTTGAGCATCCTTATAAGACTCTTGATAACAGTTATATAAGTTCGTCCTGGGCGTTTTTCAAGAAATGTGAGGAGGATGGTCTTCTTTACAAGGGCAAGGCATCAACAGCCTGGTGTCCGCGCTGCCAGACGGCGCTTGCCGGCTACGAGGCAACAGACGAATACCGTGACGTGACTGATGACTCTGTTTATGTCAAGTTCCCGCTTAAGGAGAGGCCTGGTGAATTTGTCCTAATCTGGACAACAACACCTTGGACGCTTCCTTCAAACCTTGGTGTTACACTTAATCCAAAATATGAATATTGTCTGGTCTCAGTTCCGCGCGATGAAAAGTGGCTTATGGCAAAGGAGTTAGTCCCGCAGGTAATGGAAGCTTGTGAGATAGAAGATGGGGATTATGAGATTCTTGAAGACAGTATAAAGCAAGGAAAAGAGCTTGAGGGGGTAGGATACGAGTTTATACTTCCTGACTGGATTCCTGAAAATAAGGAGATTGAAAAAGAGGCTCCTGCCACACACAGTATCCTTCTGGGGGATTTTGTAACTCTTGAAGACGGGACGGGTTGTGTACACACGGCACCCGGCCACGGGCTTGACGATTATTCTGTTGGTATGAAATACGGTCTTCCGCCATTTTCGCCAGTTGGAGAGAACGGATGTTACACAAAGGAAGGCGGGAAGCTTGAGGGCGTTTATGTCAAGAAAGCAAATCCTATTGTAATCGAAGAATTAGAAAATCGCGGTGCCATTGCCGGAAAGCAAAAGATAACGCACCGCTGCGCGCATTGCTGGCGCTGCAAGACCCCAATTATTACACGAGCCTCGCCCCAGTGGTTCATCAATGTCGGAAAAGTCAAAGATTTGATGATTTCTGAGAACAAGAAAGTTACATGGAATCCGGACTGGGCAGGTGAAAAGCGCTTTTCCAATTGGATAAAAGAAGCACGCGACTGGTGCATATCCCGCCAGAGGTTTTGGGGGATACCTCTCCCAATTTGGGAATGTTCCTGCGGCGCGCGTGAAGTAATCGGTTCCTTTGAAGAGTTAAAGGAAAAGGCAATAGAGATGCCTGAGGGTGAGCCAGATTTACATGTTCCTTATACCAATAAGATAAAACTTAGCTGTCCTGATTGCCAAAAAGAAATGACTCGGGTACCTGATATAACAGATATCTGGTTTGAATCTGGTGCTGCAACTTGGGCCGGGATGAATTATCCTAAGGAAAAAGAACCTTTTACCAAGTTCTTCCCAATGGACTTTATAACAGAAGGTCTTGACCAAACTAGGGGATGGTTTTACACCCTTATGCTTGAAGGCATAATCATGTTTGGGAAAACTCCGTTTAAGACAATCCTCATGAACGAATGGGTGCTTGATAAGAAAGGGGACAAGATGAGTAAGTCCTTAAACAACGTCACTTCGCCTTACGAGGTCATGGAAAAGTATGGCGCGGATATCACAAGATTCTACCTTGTTTCAGAATCAGAAGTTTGGGAAAAATTAAAATTCAACGCAGACGATGTCAAGATAACTTTCCGGCTTATGAACACCCTTTGGAACTGCTACCAATTTGCAAAGACTTATTCTGAAGCGGGCGTAGTCGATATAGAAGGATTACGGGACTTCCTTAAACCAGAGGACAAGTGGATTTTATCAAGACTGGCTTCTGTTGAGAAATTGGTAAAAGATGGGTTTGATGCCTGCCTTCCATTCGGCGCCTCAAAAGCTATTGAAGACTTCATATTAAACGACTTGTCCCGCTGGTATATCAAGATAATAAGGGACAGGACCTGGGTCTCAGCCACTGGAGAAGACAAAGACGCAGCAATTGCGACATTGTGGTATGCTATAGCAAAGACTGCGCGCATGATTGCACCTTTTGCGCCGTTTATTGCTGAATACATACACCGCGACTTAGAGGGGGGCGACTCTGTTTTCTTATCAGGCTGGCCGGAAATCAACTTTGAGATTGATGCTTCACTTGAGCGCGAGATGCAATTTGCAAAAGAAATCGTCGAGGCAAGTAATGCCGCGCGCGATGAAGCTGGAATCAAACTGCGCTGGCCGCTTGATGCACTTACAGTTGACACGAAAGAGAAGCTAGAGACGGTAAGGGAAGTAATTGAAAATATGGCAAATGTAAATGAGGTCGCATTCTCAAACAAGGAACCAAACGCCCCGGTGATAAAGGAGTTCTCAAGCGGGCGCATCATGATATCAAAAATCAGGAGTCCTGAGGCGATACAAGAGGGTATGCTCCGCGACTTGTTAAGGCAGATACAAGTCATGCGCAAAAAGGAGGGGCTTGATGTTTCAGAAAAAATCGTTCTTAGGTTTGACGGAGATGAGAAACTGCTTAAACTAATAAAGAAAAGAGAAACTGAGATAGCACAGGCAACAGGCGCGAGTGCAATAGAACTTGATAAAATCGACCCAAAGGATTTAAAGAGCAAAACTGAAATAGAAGGAGCACAGATTTTCATATCTTACTCAAAATAAAATGGACGACCTCTACAAGATAGCAAAAAAATACGCAGTCGAGAATGCGGCAAGCTACGGCTCGGCGCAAGAAAAAAACGTCCTTGGAAAACTTTTGGGGGAGTTTCCAGAGTATAGGAAGGATACAAGTAAGGCTATAAAGGCTGTTAAGGACGTGATTGCCGAAGTAAATTCATTATCAAAAGAGGAAGTCGAAAAAGAACTCGCTCATTACGGAACGCCGGAAGAAAAAGAAAAGAAAAGAGGTAGGATTACGGAGCTCCCTAATGTAAACGGTGAAGTAGTCTTGCGCTTTGCCCCAAATCCATCAGGACCGCTTCACATAGGCCACGCAAGAACCGCAGTCCTTAATGATGAATACAAGAAAAAGTATGGTGGAAAGCTTATTTTAAGAATTGAGGATACCGACCCAAAGCGCGTTGAAAAGGACGCATATCGTATGATTGAGGAGGATTTAAAATGGCTTGGCGTTGAGATTGATGAAATCATCACTCAAAGCAGGAGGCTTGCTGTCTACCGCGACTTCGCCCTTAGATTGATAAAGGAAGGTCATGCTTATTCCTGTTCCTGCGGGCAAGAAAAGTTCAGAGCTTTTAAGGACGCAAAAAAGAACTGTCCGTGTAGGGGCAATAGTATTGAAGAGAACATTTCGCGCTGGAATAAAATGATTGAGGGAGACACAAACCTTGTCCTTAATCTTAAAACTGATATGGCGCACAAGAACCCGGCTATGCGTGATTTTCCAATAATGAGGGTCTCAACAGACAGGCACCCATTAACAGGAAGCGACTGGGACGTTTACCCTTTAATGAGTTTTTCTGTTGCAATTGATGATTATCTCTCAGGGCTGACTCATGTCCTGCGTGGAAAGGACCACATAATAAACACCCAAAGACAACTTTACATCTATGATTATTTTGCTTGGAAGCCTCCTGAATTCATACACAATGGACTTCTTTCAATTGAAGGAGTCAATCTTTCGACTTCTGCCATGAAAAAGGGTATTGACAGCGGTGAATACTCCAGCTGGGCGGACCCTCATCTCGGAACGCTTAGAGCGCTTAAAAGAAGGGGAATTGAACCTGAAGCAATACGGAGTGTCATGAAGGCAATCGGTATTGGGGACACCGACTCAAAATTTGAGTGGCAGAATCTCTATGCTGAAAACAGAAAATTAATCGAGGATAGGGCAAACCGCTATTTCTTTGTGCCTAAGCCTGTTGAGGTTTGGATAAAGGGTGTGCCCTCGGATGCTGATGTCATAAAAATACCGCTTCATCCAAACTACCCGCAGCGGGGCTTCCGTGATATTGAAATCAAACGTGATTCTGAAGGCATGACCAGGTTACTAGTGGCAAAAGACGATACCAAAAACCTTAAAAAGGGGGATGTCTTGCGTCTAAAGAACTTCTGTAACATTCAAATAGATGAAGTGCGTCCGCTTATGGCACGCTACCTTGAAGAGAAAAACACAAAAGTCCCGATACTCCAGTGGCTTCCCGAGGACTCGCTTGGATGTGAGGTGCTTGGGCCTGACGGAAAAGTCGCAGGCTTCTGTGAAAAAGACTGTCGACACTTAGAACATGGCGATATGATACAGTTTGTGCGCTTTGGCTTTTGCCGTGTAAAAAGCGCTGAAGACGGCAATGTCGTCTGCTATTTTGCCCACGAATAGCTTGTTATATCGCAGGAATTATCATAAGGACTCCTGAGAATATTAAAATAAAAAAAGAAAGGGTAAGGCTTTTACATCCAGATATTTTGGACTTATGCAGCAGCCTTTTTTACAGCGAGGGTACCAAAAGACATTACTATTGCAAGTAGTCCTATTGCAAAGAAGTATGCTGCAACAAGTACTTGTAGCATTCCTGGTATTACAAGTACAAGGACACCAAGTAGTATGCTTACGATACCCATGAGGAGCTGTGCTACGAATACAAGTGTATGACTCATTTTTACTCCGTTAGGTGTTTAATATAATGTAAGCTCCAATAAAAAGACGATAAATCAGTCAAGAGACGCGCGAGATATCAAAATAGTGTTTTCTTTTAGGAATAAATAACCAAAATAAATAAGCTCCGTGGGAACTTAAAGCCTTTTATACCATCAGCTTCTAAACTCGCACAAATTCTTAAAGCACTCCGCTGACATATCAAGTGTCTGATGCGGCCTATGAATTTGGAATCAGGCTTAACTGCCTGAAATGAACAAATGAGGAATAAAATGGCAACATACGTCAAATTCGAAACTCCACAAGAACTAGTGGACAATGCCCTTGAGGCAGTAGAGATTGCAAAAGCATCAGGAAAAGTAAAGGTTGGTGTCAACGAAGTTACAAAGGCAATTGAGCGCGGACGCGCAAAATTTGTCATAATGGCAGAAGACGTTGACCCACAGGAACTCATGATTCACATCCCGATACTTTGCGCAGAGAAAAAGATTCCATTTGCATATTGCAAGACAAAAGACGAACTTGGGAAGTCTGCCGGACTAAAGGTTGGAACGACATCCCTTGCAGTTCTTGATGAAGGCAAAGCGAAAAAGAACATTGAGACAATAGTAGCAGAAGTGGCAAAGCTCCAAGCTTAGAAAGGTTTTACCTTTTTGGAAAAAGAGCTTAGTAAAATAGTTAAATTTAGTAAAAATGACAGAAGAGAAAATTGTGGAAGAAACTTCCAAAAAAGATGTCGCACCAAAAGTAAAGGATGTGGCACCCAAAGTAAAGGAAGCTACACCCAAGGTAAAAGAAATTAAACCTGAGGTAAAAGAATCTGCAAAGGCCACTGAGGAAGTCAAAAAATCTACGAGTAATGCAAGTGTTGCAGGAGCAACACCCGCACAGATTGTCAAAGTCTTTAAAAAAGCTGGACTTTATGGTGAATGTTACCAGGTCCTTGCAAGGATAGTTGAGGGACGCGATAAAGGTAACCTCCTTAGACGCAATGTTCGTGGTCCTGTAAAAGAGAACGATATACTTATGCTCAAAGAAACTGAGCGTGATGCAAGAGCTATCTAAGAATGATAACAAGAAAGATCTGTACTTTTTGCGGCAAGGAAATTGACCCAGGAACCGGCAAGATGGTTGTCGAAGCTTCAGGGGCTATTTCCCTTTATTGCTCTTCAAAATGCGAAAAGAACGCTGGTCTAAAGAGGCGCGCGCGAAAAGTCAAGTGGACGACTGAATACAGAAAGGAGAAAAACATCCGTATTCAGCACTTAAAGGACACTGAGGCAACGGCCTCAAAGAAGGAAGTCGTCAAAAAGAAGGAAGAATAAGAACTAGAATTCAATTTTCTTATGATTCAAAAGGCTTTTGTAATGTTGAAGCCGGATTCTGTTGCCCGCGATCTTGTGGGGGATATTATCGGGCGCTTTGAGAAAAAAGGACTTAATATTGCTGCGATGAAACTCATCCAGCTAGACCTTGAAACAGCATCCAAGCTTTATGGCATCCATAAGGACAAAGAATTCTATGATGCCCTCCTAAAATATGTCACTTCTGGTCCTGTTGTTGTCATGGTAATCGATGGTTACCGTGCAATTGAAGGAGTACGAATGATGGTTGGCGCAACAGATCCGATTTCAGCCGAAAAAGGTTCTATCAGGGGGGATTTTGCTCTTTTTATCAGAAAGAACCTCGTGCATGCTTCGGATTCCAAGGAGTCTGCCGCGCGCGAGATTTCAATCTTTTTTTCTGATGAAGAGGTACTCATCTATAATAAACCCACAGGCATATGGGTCTATGAAGAATAATGTTTAATGTCTTAAACTCTTCTGAAGCAAAAGAACTAATTTCTACTAAAAAGGCCTTGTAATTCTTGATCTGCGAACCCCGTGGGAATTTGGCTAAATCATATCACCGGGGCGATTCTTCTTGATTTCTATTCTCCCTTGTTTAAGGAAGAATCAAATAAGTTGAATCGGGATATCCAATATCTTGTCTACTGCCTAAGGGGGGCAAGAAGCGCAAGAACTTTAGAGTTTATGGACAATCTCGGTTTTAAGGAAGTATACGACTTGGGTGGGGGCCTTATGTCCTCAGACTTTTAGATTCCAAAGAAAGCTTTTGCGTTCTTTGTTGTCTGCCTTGCCACTTCTTCAACATCAATACCCCTGATTTTAGCTATTTCCTTAGCAGACCCTAGTACATTTTTTGGCTCGTTTATTGTGTTTTTCGGGTCGGGGGACAAATAAGGTGCATCTGTTTCCAGAACAATTGACTCTAAGGGCAAGTCCTTTGCAAATCCTTGCTTTTGCTTTGAACTTACGATATTGGTTGGAATTGATATCAAATAACCCAGTTCTATTGCCTTTTTTGCATACATTATGTCCCCTGAGTAACAATGCATAATCGCTTTTTTTACACCCATTTCCTCAAGAATCGCAAGGCTCTGTTTTTCAGCGTTCCTTGAATGTATGAGAACCGGCTTTTTTAGTTCGCTGGCCAATTCTAAAAGTCCCCTAAAATCTTTTTCCTGGGAATTTCGGCCCTCTGTCGTTTTTTCCCAATAGTAATCAAGCCCTATTTCACCTATCCCGACAATATCCTTTGCGTGCTTTTCCATGAGTTTTTTTTGCTCGTTATAAAACTCAGGGCGATATGGACAAGAACCTATTGTGAAGTGCAGATTATCAAAATCCTTTGCCAAGGGATGGACTTTTTCCCACTCACTCGCCCTAAGTGAGCAATTAACAACGCTTACCCCTGCGTCTTCTGCTCGTTTGAGTACGTCTTTGCGGATTCCATCAAAAGCCGCCATATCCAGATGTGCGTGGGTGTCGATTAGTTGCATTCTAAGTGCCTAATTTGAGAAATAGGCCTAAAAAGCATTTGGATACCTACTTTTTATATTACTTATAGTAATATCCTTACTTAGAATCTTTTTTATATCCACTATCAATAAGGTTTCGAAATGACAAAGAGCAACAAAGCGCATACTAAAAGCTATGCAGAGATTAATGAGAAGATTAAAAGCGGGGACGCGCTAGTCCTGACTGCTGAAGAAATGATCTCTTTTGTCGAGGAAAACGGCGTGAGTGTTGCTGCAAAGGAGGTTGATGTAGTAACAACAGGTACTTTTGGGGCCATGTGCTCATCTGGTGCCCTTCTTAATTTCGGACATTCAGACCCCCCTATCAAGATGCAGAAGGTATGGCTTAACGATGTTGAGGCATATACCGGGATTGCAGCCGTTGATGCATACTTAGGCGCAACTCAGCTCTCAGAGACTGAAGGAATATCATACGGAGGCGGCCATGTCATCGAAGACTTGCTTAAGGGCGAGGAAATCGAGCTTAGGGCAACATCTAATGGAACAGACTGCTATCCCAGAAAGAAAGTAAAGACTGATTTTACTCTAAACGACCTCAACCAGGCCTGGCTCCTTAATCCAAGAAATGCATACCAGAACTATGCGGCCGCGACAAACTCCTCTGAAACGCCCATATACACATACATGGGGAAACTTCTTCCAGATAATGGTAATGTCACTTATACTACATCATCTCAACTTTCGCCTTTGATAAACGACCCTTACTTTGAGACAATAGGGTTTGGCACTCGGATATTCTTAGGTGGTGGTGAAGGCTTTGTGATTGGAGAAGGTACCCAATTTAACACCGAGGTTCCGCGCAAAAACGGCGTTCCTGTGGGACCTGCCGGAACTATTGCAGTAAAAGGCGACCTCAAAGGATGCAGTCCGAAATACATTCGTGGTGGAAGCTTTACTGGATACGGCGTAAGTCTTTATGTTGGACTGGGAATACCAATACCAATACTCAATGAGGATATCGCAAAACGCTGCGCGATAAAGGACGAAGAGATTTTTACAAATGTACTTGACTATTCGGCACCGGGAAAACCCATACTAAAGGAAGTTAACTATAAAGAGCTTCGCTCGGGGAAAATTGAACTCGGAAATAAGGAGGTAAGGACTTCATCTCTAGCTTCTTTAGACCTCGCAAGGGAAATTGCAGACGAGCTTAAAACCTGGGTGGAAAAAGATGCTTTTAGTATTGCCGAACCCATTTCATACTTTCCGAAAAAATCCATTGTGCGTCCAATGAGACAAAACGGACCGGAAGTATCCTCCATAATGAAACGGGCAATTACCATTAAGGAAACCGGGACTATAACGGAGGTCTCGAAACTTATGATAGGGAAAGGGATAAACCACATACTTATCGAAAGGGGGGACAAGCTTTGGGGTATTGTCACGTCTTGGGATCTCGCGCGCGCTCTTGCTGAAGGAAAAGAAAAGCTAGAGGAAGTTGCAACAAGAAAGGTCATCACAACAAGTCCTAAGGAAACAACCATTATTGCCGCAGAAAAAATGAGGCGAAACAATATCTCAGCACTTCCTGTGATAGGGGCAAAGGGTGAGATCTTAGGTATTATTACAAACGGGGACTTAGCATCCGCATTAAGGAAATAGGGGGGAAAGTATGACTAAAAAATACCTGATAAAATTAACGGAAAAACAAGTAAACGAGCCGGTTCTTGCCGAATGTATCCTTAAGACAGGCGTCCCCATAAACATGCTCAGGGCTGATGCCAATGGGAATATTCTGATAAGGTTCCCAAAAGAAAAAGAAAAAACTATTCTTTCATTCTTAAAGGAAAGGGGAGTTCCGACAAGCGAACAAAAAGACGCTGTGCTTTATGATAAAGAAAAGTGTATCAATTGTGGAGCGTGCGTCGCCATTTGTCCAGTTGGGGCATTTAGCATAAACAAGGAAGGTAAGCTTGAATATGATGAAGATAAGTGCGCGCTTTGTGGCAACTGTATTGATGCTTGTCCCAGAGGCGCCCTTAAAAAACCTGAATTCTAATGCTCGAAACATTCAGATACAAGGACTCTATTATCTCTGTTGAAGCACAAACAGACGCAGGAGAGCTCATACGAGAGGAAATCGCAAACCTAAGGCATACTCTTGAGGGGGTCATCAAAAAAGATCCCTATTTCCAAACATCACATGAGCCGATAAGTTTAAGTGAAGAAAATCTCCCTGAAATCATCCGTGAAATGCTGGATGCAAGTAAAAAAGCGGATGTTGGGCCGATGGCTGCTGTTGCAGGGACTGTATCTGAACTTATTTGCAAAAAGCTAAAAGAATCTGGGTGCTCCTGGGCAATAGTTGAAAACGGTGGGGATATATTTTGTTATGGGGACAGAATTTTTAAAGTATCTGTACACGCTGGCAATAATCCAGTATCTGAGAGGCTCGTATTTGAGATAAACCCAAAAGAAAGCGGTTATGCCATATGCACATCGTCAGGGAAAGTCGGACATTCAATAAGTTTTGGAAATTGTGACGCAACAATTGTCTTTGCCAAAAACGCGGCAATTGCCGATGCCTTTGCAACAGCTATTGCAAATAAAGTGGGAGAAATAGAGGACGGCATCTTATTTGCTAAAGAATACGTGGGCAAAGAAATCGACGGTGTTTTCATAGTAAAAGGCAGGAATGTTGGAAAAGTTGGAAAAATACCTAGAATCGGAACGGTTGAGGGCTAATGCTTTAATTTCTTGTCTCGTTAATATCTGAGTGATTAAGCGCCCAAAAGAATGAAAAAGATATTTTTTGCGATTATTGCACTTTTCATACTAATCCCCATGGCTTTTGGCCTTTCGGATGGTGAACAAAATGGCCTAGAGGAGCTTTTGGGTGAAGACGTCCATGGCGAAATCTTGATAATTGCCGAACTGGGGGCCGTTGTTGTCATGGCAACAATTCTCGCGTTTGTTGCAACGGGACTAAAACAACCTCTCATACCTGCTTATATTATCGCAGGTATACTAATAGGGCCGATAGGGAGCACACTCATATTCCAACATAATATAATCGCAGACCAGGTTTTTGTTACAGCTCTTTCTGAACTTGGCATAACCTTCCTTCTTTTTACAGTAGGAATCGAACTAGACTTATCGCGCTTAAAAGATGTTGGCAAGGCAGCAGTTATAATAGGCACAGGACAAGTTGCGATAACCTTTGTTATAGGCTATTTTGCCGCGGCTGTACTGGGCTTTTCTGCCATGTCTGCAATGTATCTTGGTTTAATCCTTGCATTCTCAAGCACTATGGTTGTAATCAAGATACTTTCTGATCGTGATGAAATTGAAACACTTCACGGTAGAATAATCTTAGGTATCCTTCTTATGCAGGATATTCTCGTTGTAATTGTGATGTCAGTACTGTCCTCGGCTGAAGAGATGGGTGCAATTTCAATCGAACCAATTGCAAATGCGATTATCACGGTTCTTGGACTTTTCGCTATTGCCATTGTTTTAAGCAGGTATGTATCGCCAAAAATCCTTAAACCCATATCAAAGTCTAGCGAACTTGTCTTTTTATTTGCTTTATCGATGGCATTTATCTTTGCACTTATGGCTTACTCCTTAGGATTTTCTATGGCGATAGGTGGCTTTATAGGTGGGCTCTCGCTTGCGGTTTTCCCATATAACATTGAGGTCGCCTCAAAAATAAAACCGTTGCGCGACTTTTTTGCAATAATGTTCTTTGTGTCTCTTGGAATGCAGTTTACCCTTAACATAGATTATGGGGCAATCCTTATTCCCGCACTTGTCTTCTGTGGACTTTTGCTGGTAATAAAGCCTGCTGTAATAACAATACTTTCGCTTTTGAGCGGCTATGAGAAACGAACGTCTTTTCTCTCAGGTGTTGCATTAGGTCAAGTAAGCGAATTCTCCCTTATCCTTGTACTGGGAATACCTATGGCTATTGCTGGTGGAAGTCTTGCGGGGGGGGACGAAGCCTATGTTCTTCCAATGACTTTGATTATGGCGATTGTGACAATTTCGCTTACTCCATACCTAATAAAATACGGCAACGCCATGTATATGCCATTTTCAGGTATACTCTCACGCTTTGAACGCATGCAAAAACACGGAGAAAAACACAGGCTTGAGCATTTCCCGGATCGTGAGATGAAAAATCACGTCGTTCTTTTCGGGGCGCATATAATGGGGATGGAGATTGTTAATAAACTGCAGCAGACTGATACTCATTTTGTCGTTGTAGACCATAATCCAGAAGTAATAAAGAAACTTATGAAACGCGGAGTCCACTGCCTTTACGGGGACATAGAAGATGTTGAGATTCTTGAGAAGATAAAACTTCACGATGCAAAGATTGTGATATCCACGGTACCCGATGAAGACGACTCAAAGTTCATCATTAACAGGACTAGTGACGTCAACCCCAAGGCAATAATATTTGTCACGGCAAAAACTCTTGAGAATGCAATAGACTTCTACAGGGAGGGGGCCGATTATGTTATTCACTTAAAATTACTTGGCGGTAGAGAAGCTTCTGAGCATTTGGGCCGCGCACTAAAGAAAGGTGGAGAAAAACGCATACTTAGGAATAAAATCCATGAGATAAAACTCCTTGAGAAAAAGAAGCAGCAGGAATTGGAGTATATAATAGACCCTGAAATCTTAAAGGATATAGACGATCTTAAGGCTGAAGAAGAGCTAAGGATGAGTTCTGATTTTACAGAACAATAATCTTACTTTTCAGCAATATAACGCAGGCTTAAAACAGGCATAGCCTGATACTGGCTTTTTGATATGTCCTTGTTCTCTGAAACTATTTTTACTGAACTAAATCCAGCTGCTTTTATGAGGTCTAGATAGTCGTCACGCAGTATCGCAGCACCCACGCATCCTGCAATAAGGTCTGGGTCATTTCTTTGGCTTTCTGTAAGTTCTCTTGTAAGAACCATGTCTGAAGCTACAAGTCGCCCATGCGGTTTAAGGAGACGATAGGTTTCAGAGAATACCTTCTCTTTTGATGGTGCAAGATTTATTACACAATTGCTTATTATCACATCTGCAGAATCATCAGGAAGTAGGATATCCTCGATATCTGCGAGTATGAACTCGCAATTGGAATAATCATATTTTTCTGCGAACTCTTTAGACTTATCAATCATGGCTGGAGTCATATCAATTCCAATTACCCTGCCTGTTTCTCCTGTCTTTTTAGAGGCAAGAAAACAATCTATCCCCGCACCACAGCCAAAGTCAATTACTGTGTCACCTTCCTGTATCTGAGCAAACGCAGTTGGGTTCCCACATCCAAGGCCAAGAGCCGCCTCAGGGACGTTTGAAAGCTCTTCGGATGAATATCCGATTTCAGACATTACGTCCTTAGATTTACAAGCGCTGGGCTGACAACATGAACAAGGTGAAGGAGCAGAAGCTATGGCAGAATATTTCTTACGGACTATATCCTTTGTATTGTTGCCATCCATAATTAAAGAAAACGAGTGCAAGGGACGGGGTTCGAACCCGCGCAGACCTAAGCCACCAGGTCCTAAGCCTGGCCCGTTTGACCACTCCGGCACCCTCGCAGAAAAAGTACTAGAGTTTAATAGAAAATAAAAAACTAAGAAGGATTACTCCTTCTTTTCTTCGACTGGAGCTTTCTTTGCCTCAACAACCTTCTTTTCAGATGTTTTATTATCCAAAGGTTTTGGCTTTGCGCTTTTTTCAGCCTTTTCGATTTCCTTGATTCTTATAAGAACTTTGTCCATTTCACGCTTAGCTTTTGCGTGTTTTTTCAGACGCTTTTCTTTTTCAGTCGTATGGATACCGTCTTTTATTATGTGACGATGCTTAGCGCAGCTTATGCATGCATAACCTTTGGTTGAGGCCATTGAGACCACTTCTGCCACTTCATATACGTCGCGCGAGAGTCTCCCGCCGACCTTAACTTCTACCGCTTTGTGCTTAGGCACGTTTCTTCCACAAAAAGTGCATTTGACGATGGTGTCTTTTCCTCTATTCGTCCACCACCCTCCCCATTCTGCCATTTGATTATCTCCTTTGTTGTATGTGTTTTAATTAGGATTAAAAAGCGATTTATTAGAAGGAATGGATATAAAAGGGGGTTTTGGCGAGTGACCAGTGCTTTTATAGCAAATAGACTTATTAAATCTCCGTATAAAATAACTGCGCTATGACAAAATTCACTTTTTACGGAGGTGCTGGGGAAATCGGCGGCAATAAAATACTTCTTGAGGGTGGAGGTGCCAAGTGTTATCTTGATTTCGGGATGCCTTTTGATTTTGGCGAAGGTGTCTTTCTTGAAGAAGAGAATTTAAGTCCCAGAATCGGGGATGGCCTCGCTCCATATTTTGCCTGGAATCTTGTTCCAAAAGTTCCCGGACTCTATTCAAAAGAGATGTTAAACCATACAGACCTTAAGTACCAAAAGGGGGATATTGACGCAGTATTCCTCACGCATCACCATTCAGACCATACAGGAGAACTCAAGTTCTTAGACCCCCAAATTCCTGTGCACTTAGGTCATGGGACCTTAGACATTATGCGCACGTATGCTGAACTTTACCCACGATTCTGTAAATACGGGTATGACGATTCTTGCCTTTCGCGTGATGAGGAATTTATTGGAAAACGCATGCATCCTTTTAAGAGCGGAGACTCTGTGCGGGTCAAGGGACTTGAATTCAATCCTATCCACGTTGAGCATTCAACACCCGGTGCTTACGGCTATGTCATCAAAAACGAAGAAGAAGGAAATATTGCATTTAGCGGCGACTTAAGGATGCATGGGCATATGGCAAGTATGACAGAGGAATTCATAAGAGAGGCAGAAAAATCCTGCCCAAAAATAATGCTTTGCGAAGGGACCAGAATGCCAGTTCCCGAAAAAGAACTTAAAAAAACAGGACTTAGTGCTGGAGAAATAGAAGAGGTGGAAGAAGATGAAAAAAAGAGTTCTGAAAGTGAGGCGGAAGTTAAAAAGCGCTGTTTTGATATCATATCTGAATCAAATGGTCTTGTCTTTGCTCACTTTGCCATGTGTAATGTTGACCGCCTAAAAAGCATATGGGAAGCGGCAAAGGAGGCTGGAAGAAAACTCGTGATAGATCCGCGCTATGCGTTTCTTATCGACTCGTTAAATGAGAAGATAGACTGGCTTCCGGATTCGCGTGATGAGTTTGGTCTTTATTACAGGTTGAATTCCAAGGGTGACTGGAGCGAAAAGCACTATGACAAAGTATGGAAAGGGTACTATGGAGGGGAGCTCCCTGAAGACTGGCTTCAAAAAAGCGGCAGGAGAAAACCTGGCATGTATCGCACAGAGGAGGATATGGGGAAATGGACGCTGACATATAAAGAGCTTCAAGAAAATCCAGAAGACTACGTGCTATTTGTTAATTTTACAAGATTCATAGAACTGGCTCACATCAATCCAAAGGGTGGGGATTACATATATTCTTCATCCGAGCACTTTCTCGAAGGTGAGGATAACAAGAAGATGAGGACAGTCATGCTAAACTGGCTTGAACATTATAATATTAAGATGCATAAGGTTCATTGCTCGGGCCACGCGGCACCAAATGACATTAAAGAGATGATAAGACGCATAAGCCCTGATATCCTAATACCTATCCATACGCTTAACCCTGAGGCCTTCTGCGACTTTCACAGCGATGTTAGGATACCGTCTAAAAACGGCACGATGGACTTATAGCTTTTGTTAGGTCAAGCTCAAACTAAAGACGATGACGCGTTACTCCAATTCGAGGATAGGTTCATTTGAGCAGTGCCGCCTAAAGTACAAGTTTCAATACATTGACAGGGTAAAGGTAAAATATCCCGATACCGTTGAAACATTCATGGGAAGCCGGGTACACGATGCTCTTGAAGGTGTTTATGCCCATGTCATGAAAGGTGACGTTCCAACTTTAGAAAATATTATCTCGGATTATAGTGATGCTTGGGGCAAAAAATGGACTGATTCGGTTATAATCGCAAAAGCCGGGATGAGAATGGAAGACTACCTTAAGACTGGCGAAAAATGCTTAAGTGAATATTATAAGAATTATGCACCATTTGACTCTGAAGTCACCCTTGACCTTGAAACAAATGATTTGTTAAAGCTTCCGGACGGGAACGAATGGTACGTGCGAATTGACCGTCTTGCAAAGAGGGGTGATACACTAATAGTTTGCGATTATAAGACCTCAAGCCGCATGATTAACCAGGCAAGCGCAGACAAAGACCGCCAGCTGGGAATGTATGGAAAATGGGCACATGAAAAATTTCCCGAAGCAAAAGAAATCGAGTTAAGGTGGGAGATGCTAAAGTTTGCAAGCGCAGTCACATCGAAAAGAACTGAGGACGAACTCGCAACTCATGTAAGAACCGTTGTCTCAAAGATAAAAGAAATTGAAGGGTGTATTGAGTTTCCCAAGTGTGAAGGGCCGCTTTGCAATTACTGCCTCTTTAAGGATGTCTGCGCGCAGTACTCGCCACCTAAGGGGGGCCATGATATCGCGATTCTCACTCAGACAAAACCGCCTATGTACCAGAAAAACAGAGTGCACCCACAAAGAGGAAGCCGGCAGGCGACTCTTTCAACTTTTTTCTAAGGGGAAAAGTCAGTTCCTGTTAGGACTACTATAATAAAAATAAGGCGCTGAGGCTGGGATTTGAACCCAGAATTCCCGGAGGAAACTAGATTAGCAGTCTAGCGCGTTGCCAAATTCCGCCACCTCAGCAAATAAAGTTAGTTAAGAGATAAAAGTGATTATTTTGAATTGTATGCTATATAAACCCTAAACCCTCCGCCTTTTGTTATTGTATCGCAGTTTCCAAAAACATTTTCCATCATTCCCGCTATACGCGAACCACCTTTATTGTGGCGTGCGACGAGCTGTAAACTGCCATCCTGGTTTAACCTAGTCTTGGATTCTCTTATAAACTCTTCAATGCACTTCATGCCTATTGCAATCGGCGGATTTGAAAGTATGACATCGAAACTGCCTGTTATATTCGAGAAAAAATCCGATTCAACAACAGTAACATTAGTCGTTCTTGCGGCAATTACATTTTCTTTTGCAAGCCTGCTTGCCCGCTCGTTTATCTCAGCCATTACAATCTCTGCTGAGGGGCGGCCTATTGCAGCACAGATGCCTATTGGACCGTATCCTGCCCCCATATCAAGGACTCGTGGAGTTCCCTCCGGAAGCTGCATGTTTTCGATTAGGAGAAGTGTTGCAGGGTCTATTCTTTTTGGAGAAAACATTGACGATGAAGTCTTAAACAGAATATTTTTACCGTTGACAAAAATGCTTATTGTCCGTGGATGTTCGACTGATGTCGGATTTTTTGTAAAATAATGATCATTCTCCATTTTGCGCTTCAGTCTCGCTCTCTTCTTTTTTCCATAATTTAGGATAAGTGCCTGGTTCCATAAACACCTTACTTGTCTTAACTACAAGTCCGTTTTTTAGGCGCACGATATCTTCTGTTGCCTCAAGTGATTGCCCGATTGCCACAAGCTCGTCTTTTAAGGACAGTATGGCAACTGTTTTTTCTACGCCAAATTTATTGAGTTTAACAACGCCTGGTGCGGCCAAGTCTGAGCCGTGGCAAAGCGCATCAACTGCAGAGTCGCGTATCCAAATCTTTGGTATATCTGCAGCAGCATATTCCATTGGCAGTATGCATCGCTTTATGAACTTGTCTTCCCCGCCGTCTTTCCAAAAGACGTAGGCATCCTTTATGTCTTGGAGGGTTACTAAATTTGTGTCTTCCTTAAACGGCCCGCTTTTCACTCTCCTTAGCTCCTGCATATGTGCGCCAGTTCCTGTTATAAAGCCGAAATCATTACAATATTTTCTTATGTATGTTCCTGCCTGGCATGAAATCTTAAAAAGGACGTCATTGTTCATTATCTCAAGAATCTCAACCGAATATACGTTTCTTTGCCTTAATTCACGCTTAACAGCGCACTTTAAAGGCGGCTTTTGCCATAAATTCCCCTGGAGCAGTGAGAATACATTGCGAATCTCTTTTTCATTGACATGTTTATGAAGTCGCATCAAACAGACGTATTCTTTTGTTGAAAGAAGCATCATATCTGCAAGGCGTGTTGCAGAGCCTAAAAAGACCGGAAGAGAGCCGGATACTGCAGGATCAAGAGTTCCGCCATGGCCGGTTTTTTGCCCTAGCATGGATTTTACCCATGAAGAAACCTGGTGGGAACTTGGACCTCTTGGCTTATCGAGATTTATCACTCCTTTTGACAAAAGTTCTTCTACTGGGCGTTTATCGGGTGAACATCCGTAAGCCGGATCTGTTTCCCCTTCGCTTCGCATAAGGACTTCCTTAGAAGTTTTCTTTGGGGGACAAGAGACATTATTTGCCATTGGAAAAAATACAAAAGTTAAACCTATTTAAGAGATATTAGAAATCTATAAGAGAAAAGAGTTGCCAATGACTTTTGTCTTTGACTTAAAACTAAAGGACTTTAGTCCTTTTTCACCTTAGGCTTCGATTCTTTTTTCTTTGCCTTTGGAGCTGATTCTTTTTTCTTTACCTTAGGCTCTGATTCTTTTTTCTTTACCTTAGGCTCTGATTCTTTTTTCTTTACCTTTGGAGCTGATTCTTTTTTCTTTGCCTTTGGAGCTGATTCTTTACCCTTGGACTCCACTTTAGGAGTTGGGCGCTCTTTTTTAACGGCGATTTTCTCAGAAATGCCTACTGCCTCAAGGGCTTTAAGTACTTCTGCGTCTGATGCGCCTTTCTTAATCTCAATTACTGTTGATGTCGGCTCAATGTGGAGAATATTACACTTTCTCCTGCGAACATTTGTGAGCTCCCTTGGCCCAGTTATCTCGACGTAACCTTCTGTTACTTCTTCAATTACCACACAGTGCCTACCTGCTTCCCTTCCCTGAAGCTTCCTGCACACTCTGCCTATTTCAATTGCAACCATTCTTTCTTTGGGCGTTCTTGCTTATTTTGAGAGTGATGTTATAAAAACTCGTCCGATGACCTTACATACCTTTTTTACCTAATGCGATAAGAGTCTCTTTTAAGACTTCTTCTTTTGAGAGATTATCTGTATCAAGTACAAGGTCGTATACTGAGGTATCCTCAAGTTTTATGCCATATATGTCTGCATACCTGCCGTTTTCACTTTTGCGCCTGGCAATTATCTTGTTTTTTGCCTCATCTTCTGAAACGCCATCACGTTCTGCAACACGCTTTGGACGGATTTCGGGAGATACTGAAAGCCATATCTTAAAATCCGCGGGGATGAAATATGCTCCAAGACGCGAATCAATAACGCAATTTCCTTTTTTTGCTATTTCTTTTTGGCGGCAGTCAAGCTCGCGGTCTATTTTCTCGTCTTTTTCTGCCAAATTGCTCATTTCAAGAAGAGATATGCCTCTTGAGTCGGCCATCTTCCTTAGGATTTCTCCGACAGAATTATATTCGAGCCTTAGTTCTCCTGCTAAAGAGCGTGCAAGAGTGCTTTTACCGCTTCCGATATCTCCGCCGACTGTGATAATCATCTTTATCAGTAAGTGGGGACAAAGGAACTTGAGAGGATGCTTATTCCTTGGCCTCTTTTTTAGCCGAGGATTTCTTTTCCTTTGTTTCCGGCGTTTTTACATCGATTGATGCATACCAGCCTTTCGGGAGGAATTTTTCAATCGTAAGATCACGCTTTATCTCGCAACCGTCCTCAACGCGAGTGCGGTATACTTCGATTTCCTTTACACACTTGGGGCAAAGGACACCGCCAAATTCTCTCTTTACAGTTCTTTTTGTAGAGGGGAGTTTCTTTAGCTTGCTTGGGACGTCTCTTGCGATACCTGAAAGTTTAGCACTGCAGCGTCCGCACTTGGCTGCGCTTGGCTTCTGTTTTGAGGAATGTGAGACTGTGTTGCCAGCGCGCGTGCGCCTCTGGACAGTTCGTGTTCCTTTCTTGCTTTTGTTCTGCTTCATTTTTGCGGCGATATTTGACTCTTTTAGTTTAAAAGCTACTTTTCTTCCTTCTTTTTCTTTGATGCCATCTTCTCAAGGTGTTTTACACCCTTGTGATGACCCCATATTATGCGATTTTTAATGGGGGACATGGCTATGCTTAAAACGAGGTAAAATGCAAAATAGTATATGAACCATCCTATTGTCATGCCAAAAAGCGTTATCTCAACACCTTTGTAAAGTGGCTTTACATTGAGGCTTTCAGAAAGTGTCTTCTTTTCTGAACTATCGGGTGAAAAATCGGGGGTAAGCGCACCTTTTTCTGAGAAGTGAACGTTATATGTCTGGGAATCATTAGTTGCCCCATCTGTAAAAACAATAGTGTATTGCCTATCGCCGACACTAGAACTTATTCCCCACCAAAGCTCTTTATTATCCCCAGATACTCCTGTTGGTGAAAGCTCTAGATCCTGTGTTGAACTGCCATTTACCATGACTTCGGATTCGCCGTCAAGTGTGGCCAGCAAGGTTCTGCCGCCTGCGTCTAAATTCTTTACATAGACACCAACTGGATTAAATTCTCCTGCGGTGAGTGGCGCTACGTTGAGAACAGGATATAAAACAAAAAAGAACAGGAACAAAAAGAGCGGAAAAGATATAAGCATAGTCTTTTGCTGAAGCTTCATCTTCTTGCCCATAAGGGACATGAGCTCCTTGTTTGCCGCCATCATGGCATCTGTATCTTTTGCCTTCTGAAGCTCTTTTATCTTCCTTTGCTTTCTGATGATTGTAAACTCAAGTTCCTTTGCAACATTGCGATCCTTCATTAGAAGCTCTAAAGCTACTGTTATAAATTGAAGGCCTACAACCAGCAAGGGTATTAAAATTTCCCAAATCATCGTTTTGATTACTTAAGAGTCTATTAAAATAATTTATAATCAGGAATTAGTCAAAGACTTTTGAGATTTTCTCGCCTGACGCCTCGACTTTTCCTTCCTCGTTTTTAACAATAAGAAGCGTTGAATTTGTAAGTTCTGCGTATGTTGCTGCAAAACATCGGTTTATCATCTGATGCTCCGTGATTGCCTCCATAGTGTCCCCGTCACGAACGCGCGTCGCGTCGCGGTTTCTGCGATTAAATATATCGCTTGCATCGCATTCAACAAGGACAAATGCGTCAGGTCCAAGCTTTCTTAAGACGGCTTCTGGGAGCCCTGGCATGTAGCCTTTTGGTGTTTTGATTGAAGCATGAGTATCAAGGATGCAGTTACCCTCGCGGGAGTCTGCATTTATTTTCTCTGCTGCTGCCTCCTGAAGCATTCTCTGGTCTTTCCTTGGAAGCTTTCTCATGTCGTCGCGGTCTGTAACAAGATTCTTCTCGCTTGCAACCTCAAACATGTAGTTTCCAAAATTAAGCCTCTTCATCTCGGCTTTTTGGGCCGCGGCATTAAGCACTGTCGTTTTTCCGACACCAGGTATTCCCAACACTACACAAAGCATTTTGTATATTTTATTATTAGTGAAAATCAATTGAATAAAAGGAGAGCTTAACCGCCGATAAACTTCCTTAATGCGGGCGAAAGCTCATTTAACTGCTCCTTTTTGACATCCTCATACATCCTGTATAAGATACCCACGGTAAGTAAGATTCCTGTCCCGCTTCCAAGCGCTCCGGTTAAATCTGCACTAACTGCAAGAAGCCCTACAAAAACTGCCGAAACGACAGTCAATTGCGGGATATACCGCTCAAGTACTCGTTTTATGACCCGTTTATCCGCTCTAAACCCGGGTATTTGCAATCCAGACCCCACCATCTGTTCCGAGACAGTATCTGGATCCATACCTTGCATTCCGACCCAAAATACGCCAAACAGTACACACAACCCTATGAAAAGTATTGTGTAGATTATCAAGTGCATTATTTCCTGAGCCGTAAATAGCCTCTCTATGTTTGCAGGAGACAGTATTCCGTGAAGATTATTTGCCGTTACATAATATGGTATGGTTCCTTGCTCTATCTGACCATTGACTGTAAGCCCAAATAGTCCTGCAAATATTACAACATTTGCGAGTACGGCTGAGGCTAGGATAACTGGTATATTGGAGGTATAAAAGAATTTTAAGGGGTACCTCGCCCCTATCCCAAATCGGCCATAAGAAAGGGGTATCTCGATTTTTAGGGACTCAAAATATACGACTACCAGGAATACGAGTGCAGTCATAACTATGGGCCACAAGAGGACAAGATCCAAAGTGCCTTGTGCCAGTTGCGCAAAGAAGTTTGGTATGTCTCCGATAAATCCGCCTGTGCCATCACCAAGAGGTGAAAACGCGCCGTTGATTATTACAACAGATACTCCTGCTGCGATGAAAAGCCCGATACCGCTTCCTATGCCCCACTTTGAGACAACCTCGTCTAGGAACATTAGTATTATTGAAGCGAATGCTATCTGTAATGTGACCATGACTATTAGGGTCATATTGCCAGGTTCGCTGATTGGTATTGCACCAACACTTGTAAATGCGTATGCTTCGAAAATAGCGATTATTACAACAAGAAGTTTTTGGGTTCCCTGGAAAACGCCACGATCTTCGTGGTTTTGAAGATCTAGATTAATTAATTTTGCTCCAACAAGAAGCTGAAGTATGATTGAGGCTGTAACTATTGGTCCGATACCAACAGACATTAAAGTACCTAAGTTTGATGCGAAAACAACCTGTAAGACACCAAGACTGCTTTCAGAGGCCTGAACGGCGCCAACAGGCGTTATCTGCCCCATAAGTAAGAATAACACAAGAGCAATGCCAACCCAGATAAACTTCTCTTTAAGTGTAATGTGCCTCGAAGGAGGCTTTATCTCTGGAAAGTGCCTGTAGAGAGGCTCAAACTTATACAGAATCGACGTCATCTCCGGTAATTACTTTTCCTCCGGCTGCAGTTATCTTCTCTATTGCTTTTGCAGAAGAGGAGACAACTGTTACCTCAAGTTTTAATGTGACTTTACCTGCGCCCAGAAGCTTGTCGTATCCTAAGACGCCAAGGTCTACACTAAAGCCTCCGACGATTTTTTTGGCGGATCCAGCTTCAACCCAGGATTCAATCTTTTTACTGAGTTCTGAGAGGTTTATGTAATTAGCCTTTTTTATTAAGCTTAGATGACGTTTGAATCCGTGTTTTCCAAAGACTTTGCCGTCTAGGCGTGCCTTTATTTGATGGTGCTTGCTAGTTCCTGCGTTTCCGCGACCACCCCTTGAACCTGCACCACGGTGCTTTTGCGCGCATCCATATCCGCAGCTTCTCGTTCCACGCTTCGTGTGAATCTTGCGGTTTTTTTGTGCCATCTTTATTATGATTATTAATATTTACTCTTTTATCCCGCCCATCTTCTGGATAAGGGAATTTATCTTGGCTCCACGGTATCCTAGCGCACCGCCAATGTTAACGTGAACTTTTATGCCAGCTGCAGGGTGCCCTTTTGTTGGTGGGTGTAACCTAAAGACTTTTTTTACGCCCGCATCCTTAAGTGTACTTTTTCCGGCAAGGATTGCTTTTGTAAGTTCTTCGGCCTCTTTTGACTCAAGTCTCTTGTCACTTCCTTTACGACCCCATTTTGCGATGAGGGCTCCAAGAGTCTTTTCGTCAATTTCACCCCAGGTTATGAAATCTTTAGCCTTATTAATCATCCCCATGTTACATGGAGTCGGGTCAATTATAGTTGCCCAGTTGATCTTTTGTAGACCAAGCATTTTAAGGGTATCTTTTATGTCCTTCTTGACATCACATTCGCCACGTACGCGAACTATTGCGATTTTTTCTGCCATCATGCTTTGGATTTATTCTTAAGTTTTCCTGAAGCTTCTTCCTTGTAACTTGTCGCGGATTTCAGTGCGTCGTATACTGCAAGAACCTGATTGATAACAGTCCTTGTGTGACCTTTTGATGAAGTCCATACATCACTTATTCCCGCAAACTCTAATACTTTTTTGGAGTTATCTCCAGCAACAAGACCCACGCCTTTTGGTGCGGGCTTAAGCGTTACTTTGACTGAACCCATCTTCCCTGTTATATTATAGGGTACTGTGTGTTCTTTACCGCAACCACACTCCCATGAGGCACATGATCGCTTTACTTTAATAATATTGAGCTTTGCTCGGTTTATCGCCTTTTTTATTGTTGGGCCTGCTTCAACACCTTTTGCGATACCGACACCAACGTGTCCATTCTTGTCACCTGCTGTTGCAAGTACTGAGAATCTCATTCTTCTACCAGAGTCAAGAGTTCTCTGAACGCGCCTGACGTCAAGCACTTCTTCATTTAATTCAGGGAGGAGCTTGTTTACTATGCCAACCTCCATTATCGGGATTCCAGCTTCAAGGATAGTATCAATATCCGTTATCTCACCAGCCAGTACTTGTTTTCCAATTTTTGTTTTTGGAACCCAAATCACGTCTACATCATCGTCAAACTTGCGCCGTGGCCTGTTGCCGGTTTTCTTTCGGAAGCCTCCTTTTTGGCTGCCACCTCCACGTTGTTGGTAACCCC
Organism: uncultured archaeon; assembly: GCA_964619365.1. GTDB lineage: Archaea > Altiarchaeota > Altiarchaeia > JAFGQM01 > JAFGQM01 > CAYMNU01. Next base: position 6,255 of record CAZUDQ010000004.1, on the reverse strand, counting down.
CGCGCTGTTGACTGCCTCCAGATCTATTATTGCCGCCGGGTCTATATCCTCCGCCAGGCTTATTGTTATTAGAAGGTGTAGTAGATGGTGTTGTAGATGGTGTAGTATTAACAGCAGCCTTTGCTTCTGCTGCGACTGGCTCTTTTGCCACGTTTTCCTTAGTCTGATCTGCTGTCATTTTTAAAATTTGGAATCAATTGCCTTTTTGACTTCTGAAACTTGAGTGGGTATTTTCTCATTGATGTGCGTACCTATTAAACGCTCTTGTATTGGGAGTATGTTCTCATCATAAGGTATAGTAAGACCACCTTCTATCGCGCCTGCAAGGACTGCAAAAGGCTTTGTGCCTTTTACTGCATTATAGCGACCCATGTCAAGAATACATTCCTTGATTTTTGCTTTCTTTGCTATTTTGGCACAAAGGTAGCCTATAAGATAACCTGCAGGTATATTCGAACCGCCACTAGTCCATCCAAGCTTTGCGATATCCTTTGAGCATACACTTGCAAGAATGACATCGCCATCCTTTTTGTGCTCGATAATCTGGCAGGTTATGTTTTTGTTGAAAATCCTAACAACCATCCTGGGGGTCCTTGACTTAAGAAGCGCAAGGCGTGTCTTATAGTTTGTCTTGCCGTCTCGCGCCCTTCTAAACTTCACGGAATATTTTGGTCCTGTTGCCATCTTTTAATTATAATGCCCCATCTGTCTTCATCGACTCTTTTAAGTTTTTTAAAGAGGAATAGTTGCCTCCTTTTGCCCTCAAATAGTAAATACGATAAGTGTGAGCATCTATTTTCGCTCCCTCGCGAAGCGACTTTAGGAGCTTTCTTTGTGCGCGAACGCGATTCATCCAACGTTCTTTTTTGGACTGGCGGCTTCCACTTCCACCCTTCCTTTTTCCTTGGCCAATACCTTTTCTCTTTTTCTTCAGAGCAAGGCGACGTTTTGCGCCCTCACGAGTCTGTACCTTCTTTGGCTTCTCTTGAATAAGACCTTGGTTTACAGCCTCTCGAACATCATCACGCGTCATTGCTTGTGAAACTTCTTCGGCTGCCCCAGGGTTAATCCAAACACGAGTTTTGCCGATACCAAGCACTTCTGATGCTATCCTCTTTTGACTCCTTAAGTTGCTCATTCTTTATAGTTAAGTACTGGTATTGCCTTTTCCAATGCAAGTTTCTGGATTTCAAGCCTCTTCTTCTTTCCTACACAGGATGCTATGATTATGGCTTGAGTCTTTGTGTTAATCGGTTCTAACTCCGCTACATTAAAGACTCTAATCGTTTCGTATCCTGTAACATCAAGACCTTTGACAGCCTTTGGTGTCATATAACCTGAACGCGGATGTGCGGGCTTTGACTTTTCGTCAATTCTGTGTCCTGAGTCAATTCCTCTTGGAGTCCTCCAACGCCGCGGTACACGGAGTTTTTTGCCCTCGTTTTGACGCTTGAACTTACCTTTCTTCTTTTCGAGACGAGACTTTTCACGCGCATTCTTTGAAGACTCTGTTGAGCGTGGCATCTTGTATGCGGTCTTAGCTACTTTTGCCTCAGGCTTCTTTGAAACCTCAGGCTTCTTTGAAACCTCAGGCTTCTTTGAAACCTCTTTCTTCTCAGTCCGCTTAATATCCTCTTCAACCATTTCTATACAAGTTTTTTGCCGTTTTTCTCGACTATGTAGATTCCATCCTGGAATACTCTGCGGTCAAGCTTTTTAGTTTTACATAATTGCTCTACTTGACTTGCACAGAGTCCAACTGACTCTTTATTGAATCCTGTAATAGTAATATCCTGACCCGAAATTTTCACATCAACATTAGGCACAACGTTTATTTTGCGCGCTGTCTTTTCACCTAAGAAGTTCTCGACTGAAATTTTGCCACCCTGAACTTTTATCGTCATTGGGAAATGGGCATATACCATCTTAAGTTTGTATTCAAAGCCTTCGTTTACACCTATTGCCATATTCCTGATATGGCCAAGTATTGTCCCGACAATCGCCTTGTCCCCCTTTTTAGTGGAGGTCGTTGCGACAGAGACCTTATTCCCTTCAACAGAAATGGTGACATGCTTTGCTTTAAATTTACGCTGGTTCTCCTTGCCGTTTCCACGAACAAAGAGTTCGGTTCCATTTACCTCGGCCTGCACGCCATCGGGAAGCTCGAATTCAAGTGAGTACATCTTTTTAATATTTAATATATGTAGGCTATTAGTCTGCCGCCTAAGTTTCCTTTTTTAGCATCGTAGTGAGTCATAAGACCACTTGAGGTCGAAACGATTATCACACCAAAGTCTGCGGCAGGAAGATATCTTTGCTCCCAACCTTCATACTCTGTGCGTTTTATTGCAAAGCGTGGCTTTATGACACCGCACTTGTTAATCTTGTGGTTAAGGACTACCTTTAACTTGCCGCCACGAATATCATTTATGTTCTCGACAGCTTCGATGTATCCTAAGCCCTTCATTATATCAAGGACTCCTGATAAGAGTTTTGATGTCGGACCGAAGACTACCTCAGGCTTTCCAACAGCTTCTGCATTCTTTATTGCAACGAGCGCGTCGTTTAGTATGTCCCTTTTCATCTTTTTACTTGTATTTTTCAAAGCCGAGGTCTCTAGCTACTTCCCTGAAGCACTGTCTACAGACTCTAAGGTCATATTTCCTTATGACAGCCTGCTTTCTGCCGCAAATCCTACAAACTTTCTCCTCAGCCATTTTACTCTTCTTCTATATTAACGTTAAATTCCTTTTTGAGATAAGCGATTGATTCTTCTTTCCCAATAAGGTGATTTTTGCCGATTTTTGTCTTGTCTATCTTCCTTGAACGTACCCTTGCACCAGGACGCTCGAGAGTCACTGAAAGCTGGAGGCCCATTGTTCCGATATCAGGGTCGTACTTGACACCTTCATAAAAAGCGTACTGCTCAACACCGAATGTAAAATTCCCCTGGTTATCAAAGCTCTTCTCTTTAATGTTGTTTTCAATCGCATAAAGCGAGCGTTTAAGGAAATCGTAGGCTTCATTGCCTCTTAGAGTTAATTTTGTCCCGATTGGAAGACCTAGTCTTAACCCCCATGCCGGAATCTTGTGTTTTGAATATGTCTGAACTGGAGATTTTCCAGTGAGCTTTGTTAAGAGTTTCATGGCTGGCTCCATATCTGTGCCGCCTGAGCCAACACCGATATTAAGCACTACTTTTGCCACATGTGGCTTTCTCATGGGATTCTCCCAATCTTTCTCGTAATCTGAACCTGCCATTCTTATATTTTAGACTCTTTTTCACCAACTACAAAGATGTAGTCTGTGTTTGTTATTACTTTCTCGCCATCAACATCGATTGTCGTAAGGCTTTGTAAGTTAAGTCCTGATTTTGATATGTCCTCAATCTTCCCAATCTTTCCTGCGTGGCGACCCTTTGCAACAAGTGCTAAATTGCCATTTTCACGTTTTAGTATGGAGGATATCTTGAATTCCGGGAACTTAAAGACTATGCTTGCACCAACAGGGTACTTCTTTGAATCTTTTGCGTCGATAAGAATATTTCTTCCATCATAAAGATTGACTTGTATCTTGCCGCTCTTAAGCATTGTCTTATCAACAATCTTTGAAACTTTTTCTGAAGTCTTTGTCTTGTCGACTTCTTCGGCAAAGAGTCGCCCCTTGTGGTCTACTTTTATGATATAAACTTTTTCTAAGGAAACAATCTCAACAAAATCCAAAAGACCTACCGGAAGCTTGTCTTCTGTTATAACCTTGCCATTGACAAGAATTCCCTTGTTGTGGAGAATGAAATTTACTTCTTTTCTATTTGAAGCAACACCGAGCTGATTGCGCAAAAGTACGCCAAGTGGTATTGAAGCGTTTAATGGATGCGCACCCGGAGCTGACTTCATCACCCAGTTAGTCTCCTTCCTATGTATTTTTAGCGTCTTTGGCGACGCAAGTGATTTTAAGTGGCTCATTTCTCAGCTATCCAGTCTTTTTTAGTCTTACGGTCAATTGATTTTTCAGAAACTTTATCCTTTTGCTCTTTGGCTCCAGCCTTTGTCTTGGAAGCTTTTGCTTTTTCGACTTTCTTTGCCTTTTCAGCGTCCTCTTTTGCCTTGAGTTCAGCTTCCTTGGCTATTCTTGCTTCTTCTTCAGCTTTTAGCTTTGCTTCTTCTTTCTTGACTTCAGCTTCAACAACAGTCTTTGAAACCTTTCTTTCTAGGACTGCCTGTCTCTTTCTATCTCTGATATCAAGTTCTGTAATCATTAGATTTGATGCCTTTATCGGGCGTGGGACTTCTGACCCATCACGCTTCTTTGATACGACTTTGTCTACATATACCTTAAGAGCGTTAAGGTCTATTTTCATAACCTCGCCTTCGGCTCCCTTAAAACTGCCAACAAGAACTTTTACATGATCTCCTTTTCGCAAAGGAAGGTTCCTGCGGTCAAACTTTGCTCTAAGTTCCTTTGAGAACGTTGCTGAAAGAAGCTTATGCTTCTCGTGAAGAGTAAGTGTTGCAAGCGCCTTTCGCTGCTTTCTTGCCTGAACAGTTTTTATTTTCATTATTAGATTTAATCTTAAACTACAATCTTTGCGTTGCTTCCGACTTGCTTCCAGCGCTCAAGTGCCTCTTTTGCAACAGGCCCTTTTATCTCAGTACCTTTCGGCTTGCCCTCATCATCAACTAGGATACATGCATTATCTGCAAACTCTACGCGCGTCCCGTCAGGACGCCTGAATTCCTTTTTTTGGCGGATGATAATTGCTTTTAAAACTTGATGTTTCATTTCTGGCTTGCCTTTTTTGGCAGTTCCAATAACCATATCGCCGATACCTGCTGCGCCAAGGCGCCTGCGCTTTCCACGATATCCTTTAATTGTAATTATCTCAAAGACTCTTGCGCCAGTATTATCGGCAACTGTAAGCTGCGCCCCTATAGGCAAACATCTTGATATACTTGAGGTAATTCCTTGCATTTTTACTGTGATTTGGATTTCTTTTCTATTACAACAAAGTGAACGTCTTTTGATAACGGACGGCATTCGGCAATCTTTACGAAATCACCTGCCTTGGCATCAATCTCAGGAGGGTTGCGCGCCTTAATCTTTGAATGACGACGCTTCATCCTGTCGTATTTTTGAACCTTTACTATGTATTCTGCGCGGACAGTAACTGTCTTTTGCATTTTGTCACTTATGACTACACCCTCAATTACAGAGCCTCTTGTTGCAATCCCCTGCGTGGGAACCTCTTTGTTTTCTACAGCTTTTTCAGCCATTCTGTTTTGTTTTTTGCATCATAGCCTCTTCGGCCTTTTTTTGATGCGGTTTTCGGGTCTACCTAGAAGGAGTGACCCATTGACTAGTAACTCATCGCCACTGTCAGTGTGGATCAAAAGAGAAGTTTTCTCTTTTGCTACCGTTTTTTGCCCCGTGGGGCTTTTGAGAGTGATTGTGTTCCTTGTCTCACCGGTTATTTCACCGGAAATCCCGACAAGTCCACTGTCTGTTGCGCCAAGGACCTTGACCAAAAGACCCAATAGCTCATGCCTTGTTATGTTATCAGGCGTTATCATTATGCTGCAATTGTGTCTTCGGGAAAGCCTTCCTTTATAAGGGCGACTTTTGCCCGCACGACGTGATTGCCCTGCAACTCTATTATACCGCTTTTAACTGTCCCACCACATGCGAGCTTGGCCTTAAGTTTTTTCATGATCTCTTTTTGATCAGACTCAAGACCTTCAACCAACGTCACGTTTTTGCCATATCTCCTTTTTTCAGAGCGGATTACAATCTTTGCCTGCTGTTTCGAAATTTCTCCACAGACGCAAAGGTCTTTGGGCAATCCACATTTATCGCAAATATCTGACATTTGATGTGCTTAGTTTGATGCTTGGGGTATTAAAAGCTTACGCTTTTTTTACTTTTTGAGACTTAATTGTTTTGAGTCTTGCGATTGTTCGCTTGATTTCTCTTAACTTGCCGCCGTTTTCAGGCGCGCCGCCCGAACGAACTTGGCTTCTCATCTTTGAAACTTCCGTATTGAGTTCTTTTATTTTCTCTTCAATCTGATCGGGAGTCATCTCCCTTGCCTCACTTGATTTGATTATTGCCATTTTACGCTTTGGTTTCAGGCTTTGCCTTGGGTGTCTCTTCTGCAACTACTTTCTTTGCAACTGGAGCTTCCTTTGGCGCATCATCCTTAACTTTGGTTTCAGGCTTTGCCTTGGGTGTCTCTTCTGCAACTACTTTCTTTGCAAC
>CAZUDQ010000003.1:0-99959 GCA_964619365.1 uncultured archaeon | reverse complement strand
CTCCCGGCGCCCCGAATAAGATGCCTTGGATCCTGGCCGTTTTTTGCTATTGACATAAGGGTTGGATGTATTAGCCTCAGTTTGCTTTTTGGGAAGCTTTCTATTTTCCCAGCCGTTGCGCAAGCGAGATTCCATGGCTCTTCGGTTTTTGCGACTTCGGTTAAGAGTTTAATGTAGTGTTGTTTTTTGAAAGCGGCCGGATGTTCTTCCATTGTATCTATAAGATGAGAAGTAAGAACATGATTGGCTTTTTTTGTTGAAACAAGGAGAGATGATGTGTGGGGAAGTGTTGTTGAGAGAAAACTTGGCGATCTCCGTGACAGGTCTTTGGCAAGGGAACTTGGGTCCATCTTAGCGTCTAACATCTTGTTTAGAGCCGATGAGACCGGTCGTTGAGCTTTTGGGGACAATGTAGAGGATGAAGAATGTTGTATCAACTCCCAAAGAAGTTTGTGTGGGTCGTATCCTGCTTGTTCAGTTTTCTTTAAAAGGGGCACGAAATTTCTTTTAAAAGCTTCCGGATGCTTCCCTATCTCGTACGCAATGAAACGTGCATTGTAATTTTTTCTTGCCGCTTCAGTTATGATATCGGGAAATTTTAGGAATTTGTCCAAATTGTCTGTTATTGTCGGAGCGAGGTAGTCTGGAGTACAACTGGCCTCTTTACCAGCACGAAAGAACGTAACTATCTTGTTTAACTCGCGGGTCGAAAGTTTTTTCCTTTGAACCTGTTCTAAAAGTCCGGGGGAATAAGAACCAATCTCATCAAGATATTGTCTTCGTTTAGCAGGAACCGTCTTGACCATAATTTAGTTATGGGCTTAAAGCTTAATAATCATCGTCTTATATTCATTCACTTTCAAAATTGTTTGTTAATATTATTCCCCTTAAAATGCCTAGCACAACGGAGCCAAAAAAGGTTCTCATATATCTTGACACAGAGAAGCACGCGAATCCCTTTGATATTCTTATCGCAGTTGATGCAGGCTATGATTTTGTCTTTCCATATTCTGGCGTTAGTGAAAACGACTGCGGGCTCATAACTGAAAACGCTGTTTTTGCTAGAAGTCCTGCCGGGCTAAAAAACACAGTAATCCTTATCGGGGGGGATTTAGACGAATCCTTAAAGATATTTGAAATGTCAAAGGAGGATATGTTTCCACCTTTTGAAGTCTCTTTAGTCTGGGATCCACAAGGCGCATGCACAACAGCTGCGGCAGCCGTTGCAAGGATAGAATCTCTTGCTGGGGGGCAGGGCTCACTTAAAGGCAAAAAAGTCGTGGTTTTGGCCGGAACCGGGCCTATTGGACGAATCGCACTTAGGATTTTTAAGTCGCTTGGAGCGCAGACTGTGCTTACTTCAAGGACTATGGACCGTGCAAAGGAAATCTCTAGAGAGTCTGGTGCAAAAGCATGTATCGGCTCGATGGCGATGGAGCGCGCTGATGCGTGCAAACGTGCCGACGTGATACTTTCGACAGGTGCCATGGGAGTTAATCTTCTTTCAAAAGAACAATTAAGCGCTATATCTCCGATTATTGCAGCCGACACTAACGCTGTTGAACCTTTTGGCATTGAAGGAGTCGGATTTGGAACTAAGCCCATTACTGTTGGCTCAACAAAACTCGTGGGGCCACTTGCAATAGGCGACCTTAAGAACAAGACTGAAAGGAATCTTCTTGCTCGCGCTCTTGAAACGCATGGCTTCTACAGTTATATGGAGGCTTTTGAGCTTGCAAGAGAACTAGCAAAGAAATAATTTTATTTTGGCACAACATCAGAAAGTATCTCGCCTATTCTGTCCTCAGCTTTTCCAAATGTCATTAAGTGCACGCCTGCAAAACCGGCATCTTTAACGTAACCAACAAGCTCACGTGCAAGGTCTATTCCGTCATTAAGCGACTTTATTGCCTCTTTTACATTCTTTGGCACGACAACCCCCGGAATCTCCTTGTCAAAATACTCTGCAAGTCCTGGGGCGAGTGGAAATATGCCTACAATTATTTTCTTTTTGTGTTTTTGAAGTATCTCGTGCTCAAGCTGGGAGGGCTCAAAAACAAGTTGAGTCTGAATGAAATCAGCGTACTTAAGCTTCTTTTCAAGCTTGATTAACTCTGGTTCGTTTGGTTCGCAAAGAGGGTTGTATCCTGCCCCTACATTCATCTTAAAGCCCTTAAATTCCTTTGGCATCTCTTGTTTTATCAGGCGCAATAGTGAGGTGGAATCAAACTCGTAGACTGGTTTTCCACCATGCTGGGGATAGTCGCCAGTTATTGCAAGGACGTTTTCTATCCCAAGAAGTTTTGCCCCTAAAAGCTCATTTATTATCGCAACTTTGTTTTTGTCGCGGCAAGTAGTTTGAAATACGGGGTCATAACCTTCCTTTGCAAGTATTGCGGATACTGCAAGGCTGGATGGTTGAAAAAGCCCAACTGGTGAATCAATGACATTAAGGGTATTTGTGTAAAGCTTGTATTTTTTTGCCTTCTCTAAAAATGCTTCGGGATGCTGATAATCTGGCTCTACTTCGCCAGTTATTACAAATTCGCGACCAAGCTTTTCTACAAATGTCATTTTTCTTCTTTTATTGCGTCAGGGCACTTTTCCCAGACTGCTATAAATATACACTTCTTTTGTTTTTGCACTTCACAGCGTCCGTTTTTGTAACCGCCACAAGGACCGTTTTTTATGCCCTTTGGACAGCCTGCCACAACATCCATTATTTAAAGGCTCTGATTGTTAGTTCTATAATAAAAGGACGATGTGAGATTATTACTTTGGGTAATACGCATCACATGGTTCGCATTATTATGTCATCTATTCCCTTGCGCGAAATGGGCGCAGGCGCCGAGGCGGGCTTTCCAAAAATTATTATAAAGGATAAGAGCCATTTTTTTGGAATCTCGTCTTCTAAAAATTCCCACATCTTGCGTCTCTTACTTATGGCGTCTTTTATGATCATTTGAGTCTTCCTGAAGCTCTTTTTCAATTATCATAAGCTGACCTTCGTAATCGGCGATTTTGTTCTGTGCAGATTCCTTTGAAATCTGGTTCTTATAGTATCTTTTCTTTATATCGTCAATTAACTCCACAAGCTCTTTTTTGCGCTTTGTGCGGTCTTTTTTCTCGTCTTTTTTGATTTCAAAAAAGAATGTTTTACCTGTGAAATAATTATATGCGAAAAAGGCGGCAAAAAAGATTATGACGACAAGTAGAACTGTCCACACTATCCCCCCGGTGTCAACTATGACCTCCTGTGTTTGGGGCAAGGACATTTTGGCTTTTCCTATGTTTCCAAATGCGTCAATAAAGTGTGCAAGCTGTTCTCCTCCGGGCGCTTCATATACAATCTCGTATAAGCCGTCTTTGGATTTGGCTACGGTATCATTAAAGTCACCCATTTCGAATTCAAGGTTTTTGTCCGGAAGCTCCGAACCGTCTGGGTAGCTTACAGAAAACGCAAGAATGCCAGAGCCCGATTCGTCACCAAGATACTCTGCGTTTAGCAAGGGTTTTACCCGTATCTCAATACGTTTTAAGGCGTCAACAGAATTTGAGCCTAGGCTTTCGCCTGTTGCGCGAACTATGAAGAAGAATGGAAGTGGGTCTGGGGAATCTAGTCCTAATGGATATTCACCTACAAATGAATCACCTTGCTGGAAAAGCGAGAATTCGTCGCCTGCGCCCTCCACAAAAACCTCCATTTCAAGGTCGCGTACTCCGTTTACATTTGGAACTACTTCAAAAGGCACATTTTGCCCGTATGCATAAGTCCCTTCGGGACTTCGTACAGTTATATCCAGGAGTTTTTTGTCGATATTTGCTATGTAGATTCTTGTAGAATACGACGCATTTTTCCCTAAGACGTCCATTGCAAAGACATCAAGACTCAAATATCCGCCCTCGTCGTTTTTCTTAAGTATGTCATAATTTGGGCTCGCAACAAATTTGTTTTCTATTGTTGAATTAAAAAATATGGGTATTGTCTCTGCACCGCCTTTAACATTAAGATTTCCTACGACAAAAGGTTGCAGAAGAGAAGCGCCATTTGAATATCTTGCATCGACAATTATTTGTTGTACCGTATCTCCGTAATTAAATGTCCACGCACCTTCCTCTATTTCAGAGGGATAAATCTCTTCTATCCTTAATTCTATTCTGTCTTCGTCTTGGGGTATAAGTCCTTCTTCCCCGTCGGGAGTGCCATCATTGTCTGAATCCGGGTTGAAAGGATCAAGTGAGGCATAATACTCATAAAGGTTTATTATCCCGTCATTGTCTGGGTCTGCATACGGGTCATCAACGCCATTTAATATCTCCCATCCATCGGGGAGTCCGTCACTGTCTGAGTCCGGATTTAGTGGATCTATACCTAACTCCAGTTCTAGGGCGTTTGTTAAACCGTCGTTATCTGCATCATCTGTCCCTAGGCCAATACCAAGCTCTAGTGACCATTTATCGGGGAGGCCATCACGGTCGGTGTCAATATCCGGGTCGTTTCCGGGATAACATGCGTCACTTGGGTCAACAGGGCAATGATCAATCGAATTTGGTATGCCATCGCGGTCGGTGTCAGAGTATACTGGCGAGTCTCCGGGTGCAAGCCCCTCATAACAATTGTTCTCTGAATCCAAAGGGCACGGATCAGGTCCTTTACTGCATTTCCCGGAAACTGCTTTCGGGCCGTCACATACGCCCCCATCGTCTGTGTCCGGGTCATTTGGATCCGTTCCTATCTGTACTTCCTGCCAGTCTGAAAGTCCGTCTTTATCGGTATCACTTACGTTACCTGTCCCCGTTATGAACTCAGTCACATCAGAGACGCCATCATTGTCTGAATCTATACCTTCAGGACAATCCTTTGGGCAGGAGCCTTTCATGGCTTCCGAGAAATCACAGTATCCATCACCACAAACACCCGCACAATAACAAATCTTGAATTCCTCGTCACAGGATACCGTCTCCGGCCCGTTTTGTACCATTGGACAATATATCTGGTTTTTACAATCGGTATCAGTTGAGCAGGTTCCTTTTGGCACGCAGTCATAGTCGCGGCAAAGCTTCAGGTCTTCTAGCTCCTTCCAATCAAGCTTATAACCGGTTGCTTCCTTTGATAAAAGATCCCTGCATTTTACTATTGTTTCTTTGCAACAATCCTCATCATACCCTCTGCAGGAAGGCTCCCATACGTATTTATGGAGAACTGCCTCATCATCTTCATTATAGCATCTTGTCGGGAAATCAAGGGGGCATATCTCTTTTTCGCCGACATAATCTGCGGCTTCAGAAAAACTATTGCCTTTCCACATAGCATGCCAAAAAGAAGACCTCATGTTAAAATATCCTGCACGTCGCCAACCGTCAAAAAACTGACCGAACGCATCAGAAAAATCATAATGGGCCGCATAAACTGAACTTGTGTTAGCGATTAAAAGAAATGCTATTAAGAACAACAGGATGCCCGCTTTTTTCATTTTATGATATAAGTTACGCCATTTCACCTAAAAAAGCACTATGGGAGAAAAGCCTTTTTATGCGGGTCGCATCAAATATGGAAACAAATGGACTTTTACAATTACGACTCACTTTTAGACAGGGCATACTCAAAGCTTCCGGAGAAAATAACGACCTCAGCTCGTTTCGAGCTTCCGCAGGTAGATGTGTTTTTTGAAGGGAATAAAACTATACTCAAAAATTTCTCTCAGGTCGCAAAAGACTTAAACCGCGATGAAAACCAGCTTCAAAAGTTCCTGACTAAGGATCTTGGAGCCTATGCTCTTCTTTCAGGAGACCGCCTGATACTCAACAAGAAGCTTTATGGAAAGAAAATCGGCGACTCTGTAAAGAAGTTTGCAACAGAGTACGTACTTTGCGAACAGTGCAAGAAACCTGACACGCACTTTGATACCTTAGAGGGCGTAAAAATCCTTAAATGCGAGGCTTGTGGTGCATGGCGCCCGATAAAGTCTATTTAATGTCTAAGTATAGATATAATGGAGATAGCAACAAAGGTTCATGATTCGCCTAACGGGAAAGTGATTGCCGCCTGTGATAAAAAACTCCTTGGAAAAGAATTCTCCGATGAAAAACGGCATATTAAGGCAAAGGAGTCTTTTTACTCTGAGAACCATGTCACAAAGGATGAGCTTGTAGTAATGCTTGAATCTTGTGAAAACGCAAATCTCTTAGGGGACCTTGCAGTAAGCGCTTATTGCAAGTGTTTTCCTGCCGCAAAAGAAAATGTCGTCAGGATAAATGGTGTTGCACACTTACAGGTATATTCTATTGATTAATCCTGGCAACTTATTTTGAACGCGCCCCTCATTTTTATTGTAAGCGCTGTTATTTAAGCGATGGCAAAGAGTAAAGGAAAAAAGTCTGTCGAACCCATTGACAGTACAGTTTCAAAAGCGATAATAACCTCTGTTGGGATTCTTGGGATAGCAATAGGCGTCCTTGTCTTTGCATCGGCATATACTCTTGCAACTTATGATTTTTCAACTGCGGTCTATGGTATAGCGATTGTTTGGATTGCATGTATTGTTTTTTTCTTTGGGGTGATAACAGAGGAGCATACTCTAAAAGAACTATTCTTGCGTCAAGCTTATTTCTTCTGTGGGCTTCTTGTCATGATACTTGGAGTGCTCTTTGTTTCAGTTGCAGGTCTTTCAACAACGCAAGCCCCAGTCACAGTTATGGAATTTGGAGTTCTGCTACTTATCCTTGGCGGGGCTTTGATAGTATTTTCAGCTCAAAAGGCTGGAGATTACTCTAAAAGAAGCGCATTTTTTGCAATAATCGCAGGAATACTCCTTATCCCAGGCGGCATAATGGCTGGAAGTGACTCAGTAGCCCTTGGGGGCATATTCGTTGTAATAGTAGGCGCCCTTTGGCTGGGTCTAAGGTCTGCTATCGCTGAATGAGACTTATCTTTTGTTTATCAGTCTAATTGTTCCAAATAGCCTTCTAGAAAATGGTCTGTCCGTTATGTGGAAAGGAATCCGAAGTAGGAATGTTCTGTTCGGAGTGTTTCATAAAGAAGAACTTAGTTTTAAAGGTACCTGCTAAATGTAGCGGAGAGTATTGTTATAACTGTGAGACTGGAAACTTTAAGGGAAAATGGCAAAAATGCAGTGAGGAAAAGCTTGCAAAATTCGCTGTTGATGACGTCATTGAGACAAACGCTCCAAAACTTGATGCCGATTATAAAACTATAATAGATCTTGAACCAAGGCCTGAACAGGGGGGCATGCAAGTTAAGGTCTCTGTTAAAATAGGAAAGGGTTGCCTTGAAAAAGAGTCTTTTTTACGTGTGAGAAACACACCTTGTCCAAACTGCAGCAGGATTGCGGGGGGATATTTTGAGGCAGTAATTCAGCTTCGTGGTAATGTCTCAGAAAAAGAGGTAAAGGAGATAAAAGAAAGGATTGAAAAGAACCATAAGGACCGCTTCGCTTTTGTTGCTGAAATAAAATCAGTTGCAGGCGGCTTTGACATATACCTTGGCTCAAAAAAGTCTGCAGAAAAGATTGTTAAAGCCTACGGAAAGAGCGGGGCTGAAGTAAAAAGAAGTCATAGGCAAGCAGGCTTTGACCACCAACGCGGCAAAGCAAAACACAGATTTTATTATCTTATCAGAATAGAGTAAAACGCCTTTTCTAGTTCTTTTTAAGCTGCAATACGCAATTTAGGCGATATGTCTCAGAATAAAAAAAATAGCAGTAAATCTGGCCAATCAGATCAACCAGTAAGGGTTCAGGTCCCAAAAGAGGGGCAGATATTAGGTCTAATCGAAGAACGACTTGGGAATCGTCGTTCAAAATGCCGCTGTGCAGACGGCGCAATCAGAATTTGCAGGATACCCGGACGAGTAAGACGCAGGATGTGGACTCGTGAGGGTGATATTGTCCTTATTGAACCCTGGGAAGTCCAAACTGCTGTGAGGGGCGACCTTATCAAGACTTATTCTAAGCCTCAAGTTGAGTGGCTGGAAAAAAGAAAATACTTAGATTGGTTATAAACCTTGATTTTAAGCTAATGGGTTAGTTATCATATTGCAAGCTGAGTTAAAAACTCTTCTTCGCCAAAGTGCAATTTCCCTGGAACAACAATAACATGCGGAGCTCCGCCGAAATCAAACTCCAAGAGCTTTGCTGTTTTGCCCCATTTTATAACTGAATCGCCGCCTAAGCGTGCCGCGCCAACAATCATTGTTTCTGGAGTAAAGATGCCTTTTTTCTCTTCATTCTCTATCTGGAGCATAACATCAATTGCTTCGGCAACGCTCATGAACCTATTCTCTTCAGACTTAACATCAAGAAGAAGCATTGTATGAAGACCTGAATCAAGATTTTCGCCCAATACATGATAAGGTGTTTTGGGGAAGAAGTTCTTCTGCGGGTAAGCAACGGTTGCGACTTTCCCGAATTTATAGAGCTGTAGCCCACACTCTGCGATGGCTGAGAATATTGATGAAGCGTGTATTATATTTGTCGAGATTCCTTTGGCTCTTGCTTCTTCTATGAGTGCGCTGTGCGTCGTTGCGGCAAGAGGGTCTCCCCCCACAAAAAGAGCGACATCTTTTTCTTTTGCCTCCTCAATTATTTTTCTGGAGTTCTCTTCCAGAGCGCTTCGTGGCAAAATTTCTATTTTTTTTCCAATCTCAGACTCAAGCTTTTTTATGTCTCCATTCCAGGGAAGGGTATAAAGTTCAGCGTAAAGCGCGTCAGCTTCTTTTGCTGTTTTTATCCCTTTTAAGGAAACATCGCCTTCGTCATTTAGGCCAAGCCCTATTAGTGTAAGCATTTTTTAACAAAATTCGTTTAAGTTACCAAAAACTCGCAAAAAAACAAAAAGAGAAAAATATGGATCTTTATGAGTATATACGAAACGTGCCGGATTTTCCAAAACCCGGAATCCAGTTTAAGGATATCATGCCCCTTGTCGGAGACGCAAAAGCGTTTAAAGAAGCAATATCACAGATGAAAGACATTCTCGCTCCATTAAACGTTGATTATATCGTTTCTATGGAGGCGCGCGGCTTTATTTTTGGAGCGCCCCTTGCAATCGAACTCGGTGTTGGTTTTGTTCCCTTGAGAAAACCCGGTAAATTGCCCTATAAGGTAAAAACCGCAAAGCTGACAAAAGAGTACGGGGAGGATATACTTTGCATTCATGAAGACGCTATTCCCAAAGGCGCAAGAGTCGCGCTTGTCGATGACCTTCTTGCAACAGGTGGAACTGCAAAATCGGCAGTAGAGCTTGTTGAGTCCCTTGGAGGAGAAGTCGTTTGCGCACTATTTTTAATAGAGCTTTTGGGTCTTGAGGGAAGAAAACCTCTAAAGGGCTATGATGTAAAATGCCTTCTTGAAATAGAAGTCGACGAGTGATCGGTGATAAGCGCAATACATTCTCAACTCACATGCCGGCCTGTTCTGTTGCTTTAGAACAGATGCATGCGTCGCTTTGTTCTTCTGGCAAGTTTTTTACAATCTCGGCAAGAAGGGTCTTTAGCTTCTCGTTGTTCTCTGCAAATATCTTTCCAACATCAGATGCAGTTACTGGTTTTATCTCAGGATTGCCTTCAAGACCTGCGTCATAATCTGTAATCAACGAGATATTAAGAAAACATATGTCGCGCTCGCGGGCAAGTGCGGCCTCTGGATACTGAGTCATGTTTATTACTTCCCAGCCATTTCCTGAAAACCAACGGGACTCGGCTCTAGTCGAAAAGCGCGGGCCGTTTATGACAACAACCGTTCCCTTTGGGTGGTAATTTATACCACATGCTTCGCATGATTCAATCGCGATTTTCCTCATCTCAGGACAATAAGGGTCGGCAAGAGAGACATGAACTGTTTTGCCCTCATCATAAAAAGTGTCCGGGCGGTTTTTTGTACGGTCTATTATCTGGTCTGCTATGACAAAATCACCGGGCGCAACATCGGCTTGCAGGGAACCGCATGCACAAGGAGAGATTATGCGCCTGACTCCTGATTGAGAGAGCGCATCTATATTCGCCCTATATGGAAGCATGTGAGGGGCAAACCCATGTGTTTTTCCATGGCGCGGGAGGAATGACACTTCTTTTCCCTCTATTTCACCTGTTGTTATCGGTGAGGACGGGTCTCCCCATTTAGTCGAGAGTTTGAGCTCTTTTGCATCTTCAAAAAGTGAGTAGAATCCAGACCCTCCAATTATCCCTATCTTTGCCATTTTCTTATAATTAGTCCTTTAGTGTTCTTATTTCCTCAGGCTTAAAGATGCCTTTTTCTGTTATTATTCCTGTTATGTATTTTGCGGGTGTGACGTCAAATGCAGGGTTTCTTACTGACACCCCTTGTGGGGCTATCCTGACTTTTCCCAGCTTGCCATCCTCACAAAGACCAAACATGGATTCTACTTCTTCAGGTCCGCGCTCCTCAATTGGTATGGAATCGCCATCCGGGCATGAAAAATCTATTGTAGAAAAGGGCGCTGCTATATAGAATGGAATTCCGTTTTCTTTTGCAAGGACTGCTTTTTCATAAGTGCCAATCTTATTTGCAATGTCTCCGTTTAGGGCAACCCGGTCTGTTCCGACAATACAGATATCAACTTCGCCTTTTCTCATGTAATGGCCTGATGCGTTGTCTGCAATAAGGGCATGTGGGATTCCTGCCGAGACCATTTCAAAGGCTGTAAGGCGCGCGCCCTGACAACGTGGACGAGTCTCGTCAACCCAGACAAAAACCTCTTTGCCTTGTCTGACAGATTCATATATCGGGGATGTTGCCGTGCCATAGTCAACACAGGCTAAGGCGCCTGCGTTGCAATGAGTAAGAATACGGGCTCCGTCTTTTATCAGGGGTGCCCCATGCTCGCCAATCTTCTTGCAGCGTTCTGCTGAGATGTCAGCATACGCGTTGGCAACTGCTACTGGGTCTTTTCCTTCTTCCCAGTTTTCTTTAAAGTATTTTATTGCATCAAAAAGATCGTAAGCTGTCGGCCTTGATTTTGAAAGAACCTCCTCTGCTTTTTCCAGTTCGCCAGACATTGCGCCTTGTGCCATGCCATAACATGCAACAGCACCTATTGCCGGGGCACCCCTTACAATCATATCTTTTATGGCATAGGCTGTTTCTATATAATCTTTACTGGAAAATATTTCAAACTTATGCGGTAGTTTTCTTTGGTCGATGATTGCAACCCGAGTATCTTCCATCCATGAACTGCGGTAATTTTTGCCGTTTATTTTCATCTTAAAGACTTAATTGTTAAGAGCAATTGTTAGAGGGGATTTGCTGTCTGTGAACTCTTTTGCTTAGTTACTGTTTCCAAAAAGCAGTTCCATTGTCTCATCGCTTGCACCCTCTGCCCTACATATACAGGAATTTGTCTCGTTTGAATAACGGTATGTCTCAAGCCCCTTATTGCCATTACAATACCTGACACAAGAACAAAGATTACTTATCGCATTTATGTTCTCAAGAGGTAGTTGTATCTGACAGTCCTCTAAGTAAAAATTACCGTCTATTGTTGTTATTGTGACATTAACCGAATCTTCATCAGGATTTCTTTCTGCTGCTATTCTCTCCTGTTCTTTCTTGTTGTTCCATGAGAGTAGCCAGTCTCTACTGAATACTAATGTATCATTTGTGGAGTCGCACATTGGGGTGAGCTTACAAATCGAATTTATGGTCGCTTCTTTTATGCCAGAATCAAGGCTATTGGAAAGATATTCTGAATATATGCCCTCTTTTCCGGAAGCCGACTCTATGACAATTGATGGCACATAAAGCCTGCCGACAAATGTGGCATGCTTCTTCGCATCACTTGGATATTCTTCTGCATTTATTACTTCAAGGACTACAAGGCCATTGGCCTCACCTGCTATGTCCCTTAGATTGTTCTCTATATTCACAGGGTAAAAACAGCTGTCGCAGTCGGACGTATAATAATAGCGTATTATGGTATAATCCTCAGTCTTAAGTTCGTCTTCCCAGAACATGTCTTGGGGCGTCCTAAAGACATTTTGTGCAAGAAGTCTTGGAGCAAGAAGCTCATTTAGTGAGAGTCCAGTCTCCGTCGTGTTATTAGCGGAGCTTGAAGCATTCAGGGACGTATTATTTTCAGTATTATTATCGCCACAGGGCATCGTAAGTGCGGGCATGGTGTCCATCACGCCGCATGAGTTTAAATCCACGCAACTCTGGTCAAAAAAGCCATTTGTGCAATTACTAATGGGGGTGCATTGCCATGCCGGAACGCATCCACTTTCAGGGGCGCCCCCCTCAAGCATGCCCGATTGTAAAATTGCAAATATTATCATTATGGCAATGACTGCTCCAAGGGCACCAAATATTAGTTTCTTTTTACTGCCAGACACTTTTACTGTGTCTTTGTCCTTTTTGTCTTTTTCTAGATGGGAACTTGTTGCTATTTTTGAAAGCATCTCTTCCCTTGAGACGTCCTTTTCATCGGTTTTAGCTTCCTCTTCTTTTATTTCAGGGTCTTTCGGGACTTCTTCAATATCTTCAGGCTCTTTTGGGACTTCTTCTTTGTCAGGAACTTCTTCTTTGTCTGGAACTTCTTCACTATCCGGATTTTCTTCGTTGCCTGGGATTTGCTCTTCTTTTATATCGGATTTGCCAATGTCGGCTTGCAAGTCTATGTTTTTTTCTTGCTTTGGCTCTTCAGAATCTTTGCTGGCCAAGAAATGCCCGCAGTTAGGACACAGGGCAATTCCATTTGGGACTTCAGTTCCACATTTGTCGCAACGAGCCATTTGAGTTTCTTTTCTAATTTAATTGCTCGTCGAATTAAAGCTTTGAGCAAAAGTATAGTTTAAAAATTTATAATATCTTTCCCATGACGATGCTATCACATAGTTTGCCGTCTGTCATTGTGGCTGACTTAAGCTGCCCTTCTTTATTGTACCCTGCAGATTCATAAAGTGCAAGCGCGCGCTTGTTTTTTTCCGATGCTTCGAGCTGGATTCGCACAATACCTGCTGTTTTCATCTTCTCCTCTGCATCAAGCATCAATGCTTTTCCGACTCCTTTTCCCCAAAAATCCTTTGCAACCATAATCCCAAGATCAGCAACATGCGCACGTTTTGTGCCTTTTGCTTTTGGCATTATTGTAAGAGAGCCCACTAGTTCCCCATCAATGCTTGCAACGCGCCAGAACCAGGAGTTTTCCTTGTTTTCAAGAACCGCGTGGTATAGGCCTTGGGTGGCACTGAACTCTACTGGAAATTCCACATCAAGAAAACGACAGACTTCCGGATTGTTTACAATCGAATTAAGTTTGGGAAGGTCTGCTTCTGTGGCATCACGAATCTCTATTTCCATTTTTTAAGAAAACTTGACGTTTGTTATTATAATATTAGGAGGATTATTTTAGGACTTTTCCCGTTTCAATATACCAAAGATAAAGATCTAGTTCATCAAGCCCCATTTTAAGCTCCCATGCGAGATCGGATAAAACCTGCTCGGTGTTAAGATATTCTTTTTGCGTTATTGACTTTGGGCGTTTTATGAGATTCTCCCGCACAAGGAGATCTACTATGTGGAAATCTATTATTGCAAGATCCGAGAATCCTATGTTCCTTAAGAAGTGGCTAGCTTCTTTCATGCCAAGTCCCTTGATGTTTTTTGTTATCCAGGTTCTTGCAGAGGGGCCGGAATCTGCTTTCCTTAGGGCTTTAAGTATCTTTGGTTTATTCTCGCGCATGAAAAGAGTGTAGTCTGTCTTGTTGTTATAGAACCTGCATACGATTTCTTTCATTTTCCCGCGAAGCTCATCTTCTGGCAGGTTTTCAAAATCTATTTTTTCCTGGGCGGCAAGTCCCCGCTCGGCGCTATTGTTTGCCGTGCAAATACAAAAGAAGAGTTCTGAAATTATTTTTTTATCGGAACTATAGTTGTCTTGGAATTCATTTAGTCTTGAATCAATTATTTTAGACACGTCATCTCTTGCGTTTAAGACTGTTTTACTTATGTTTTCTTTTCCCATTACCACGTCCTTTTATTTGAGGAATGCCAAATTACAAGCACTCCTACTTACTTGATTAATCAGCAATTTAAAATGGGCGACATTGAGACGATAAAGGATGCCATTGAAAGTAATTTCTTCGCATGTGTACAGACGGCGCCGTCCATACGCACTGCAATAGGCGAAGCCTTTGGTATGCCCCCAGGCGAGCTTCTTGAAGGAAAGCTTGTTGCGGCACTTCACCACTTAGGGTTTAAGCGAGTCTTTGAAACTGATTTTGGGGCTGAACTTCGAATAATGGAGGAGACAGCTGAACTCAATTACAGGATAGAACATGCCCCCGAGCTCCTCCCGATGTTTACTTCTTGCTGCCCCTCATGGGTTATGACATGTGTGCGCATGCACCCTGAAATAGTTCCATTCCTTTCAACATGTAAATCCCCGATGGAAATGGTATCCTCCATTGCAAAAGAGTATCTTACTTACGAGCGGAATTGGGGTAATGTGTCTGTAAGTGCCATAATGCCCTGCTTTGCAAAAAAGAACGAAGGAAAGAATGGAAATACTGACGGCGTCATTACAACAATGGAGCTTGCAAGGTGGATTAAAGAAGAAGGCATAGACTTTAAATCTCTTAAAAACGGCTTTTATGATGCACCGTTTGGCATGACATCTTCGGCCGGAACAATATACGCATCAACAGGTGGCGTAACTGAAGCAACTTTAAGGACTTATGCCGCACTTTATGGTGGCACGTGCGACAATGAAGAGCACCTTTATGAGGAAAAGATTATCGGCCAGGGAATCCGTGAAAAGGAAATCCTTTGTGGCAAAACAATGATAAAAGTCGCCATGGTTGAAGGCGCAATGGGAGTAAAAAAGTTCTGTGATGATTTCAAGGCTGGAGAGAACCGCGACTACCATATGGTCGAGATGATGTTTTGCAACGGTGGCTGTGTCGGAGGGCCAGGAATGCCAAATGCCGGACAGAATGAAGCGATATCTGCAAGAATCAGGGCACTTAAGCATTATGATGACGCATCAGTAGTACGCTCTGCGCATGAGAACCATCTTATCCAACAGCTATACAAAGATTATCTTGGAAAACCTTATCAGAAAAAAGCAAAGAGCATCCTGCACGTAAACGACTTTAAATCCCTGTTCCCCTAAGATTAAAATAAATAAAATGGAATCAAGCAATAAATTACAAAATACTTATCTGCACATATTTTCAAGTCTTAATGAGACCTCAACCTTCTTTTGTCTTTTTACCGTAGGATATCTTGTTCCGTTTCTCCTTGGAGGGCCGCAAATAGTCTTAGGAAGTATAGTCAACGCGACTCTTGTCGTCTCGGCACTAAAACTAAAGCGCACAGAACTCATCCTTCCGCTGCTTCTTGCCCCATCACTTGGCGCAATATCAAGAGGTGTTGTCTTTGGACCTTTGACACCATACTTACTCATGATGGTCCCTGCGATTTGGCTTGGCAATGCCATACTTGTATTTGGTATGAGAAAATTTGCCTCCTTGAAGAAAGGGGAAGAAAAAAAGTACTGGATAACTCTTGGTGCTTCGGTATCCTTAAAGACACTTTTCCTTTTTGGAACTTCAGCAGTTCTTGTTGGAATCGGACTTTTGCCACAGGTATTCCTTGTTAGTATGGGGGCAATTCAACTTTTTACAGCGGCAATCGGGGGGATTTGTGCTTATGTCGCATTAAAGGCTGCAATGAGATTTGAGTAAAAACTACTTTATCCTTTCAAGGATTATTGCCGGGCAGACCTTTGTTACCCCGTCTGTTGCTTCGATACGCTGGATATAATCATCAATCTCTTTGTTATTGACAAACCAGCCATCGCACATTATCATATGGTCGCCTGATGACGAATATATCCTGCGGTTCTCAGGCCAGTCTTTAAGTTCCCGTATTACTCTTAAGTATTCTTGGGGTTCTGTATCAACACCAGTTAAGGCATGAATCGCAAAACCTAGTTTACGCGGGTCGGCATCAACCATGTAACCTCGGATAAGGCCTGAGTTCTCAAGAGAGCGCATTCGCTTCTTTACCGCAGTGTCTGAAACGCCGAGCTTTCTTGCAAGATCAGAATAACTTGCCCTTCCATTGCCCTCTAAAAGTTTTATCAGCTCTAAGTTTGAAAATCGAACCATATCTTTATATATAATAACCTAAAAACATATGTATTAGAACTTTTGTTAATATAAAGCCTTGTTTATATAGAATGATGTTACTAAGTTTTGGAGATAATAATCTATAATGACATTTGGAAAATTAGTTGATGGTGTTTTTGCAGTTGGGACTGAAGACCCAAAAAGGCGGCTTTTTGACGCACTTATCCCCACGCCAAAGGGAACGACTTATAATTCTTATTTTGTGCGGGGGACAAAAAAATGTGCGTTGATTGATACTGCCGACCCTTCAACAGAGAACGAATATCTGGAAAACTTAAAAGAGCTTCCAAAAGAGCCTGATTATATAATTGTCAACCACGCAGAACAGGACCACTCAGGACTCCTGCCAAAGGTGCTTGAAAAGTATCCAAATGCTCGCGTTGTCACAAACGAGAAATGCGCAGAGCTTCTAAACGAGCTTCTTTTTATCCCACTTTCACGGATTGATACTATTGAAAACAGGCGCACCCTAGACCTGGGTGGCAAGACTCTTGAATTTTTAATAACTCCCTGGGTGCACTGGCCAGAAACTATGCAAACATGGCTTGTTGAAGACAGAATACTTTTCTCATGCGACCTTTTCGGAGCGCATGTCACAGGAAAGGCACAGGCGGAGTGTGAGAAGGAACTTGAAATTGAGGCAAAGCGTTACTATGCTGAGATTATGATGCCGTTTAGACCTCTTGTGCGAAAGCATGTTGAAACCGTATCAAAACTGGGCATCAGGATAATCGCGCCGTCCCACGGTCCAGTTTATGCCAAAGGTGAAGGCTCCTGCGGCCCAGAATGGATAATCGGAAAGTATCGTGACTGGACAAGTGATGATGTTGCGAATAAAGCGGTTATTGCATATATTTCCATGCACGGCTCAACAGAAAAAATGGCAGAATATCTTCAGGGAGCTTTAGAAAAAGAAGGAGTAGAAACAAAGCTATTTAATCTTGAAAATGGCGATATCGGGGATTTGGCATCAGAATGTGTTGATTGTGCAACAATTGTTATTGGAACGCCCGCTGTCCTTACAGGACCCCATCCAAAAGCAGCTTATGCTACAATGCTACTTGGCGCACTTAGACCAAAGGCTAAATTCCTGTCTGTAATATGCTCCTATGGCTGGGGGCAGCGCGTACTTGCGCAGATGCAGCCTCTGTTCTCTCACCCCGGAACAGAATTAATAGATCCAGTTATAGTAAAAGGCGCGCCAGATAAAGAATCTTTTAAGGAACTGGACTTTTTGGCAGAGAAAATCGCACTAAAACATATACACAACAAGATAATGTAAATTCAAAATGGAAAAGACTATAGAGAACTTGGCAAAGGCTTTTGTCGGCGAGAGCCAGGCAAGAAACCGGTACACTATATATGCAAAGATTGCAAATAAAGAAGGCTACCACCAAATGGGAGAACTCTTCACTCTTACAGCAGAAAACGAGCGCGAGCACGCAAAGTGGCTTATGCGCATGATAACTGAGCTTCAGGAAAAATGCGGAAAGAAGTTTGAAGACATAATGATTGAGGCCTCGGTTCCAACGACAATCGGAACAACAAAGGATAATCTGAAGGCTGCAATCGCAGGTGAAAACTATGAGTATACTTCAATGTATCCAGACTTTGCAAAAGTGGCAAAAGAAGAGGGGCTTGACGCAGTTTCAGTGCGTCTTTTCGCAATCGCTGTTGCAGAGTCTCACCACGAAGAGCGATATAAGAAACTTCTTAATGTGCTTGAAGGTGGAACTGCCTGGAAGAAAAACACTGAGAAAATCTGGATGTGCATGAAATGCGGGTATGTGCACAAAGGTGAAGAAGCACCGGACAGGTGCCCAAGTTGTGACCACCCAAAAGAGTACTTTGAACTTGAGTGTGAAACATACTAAAATGGCGACAAAAGGAAATATCTACAAATGTGAGATTTGCGGCAATATCGTTGAGGTCTTAGAGGAAGGTGTGGGCGTTCTTGTCTGTTGCGGGCAGAATATGACTGACCTTCGGGCAAAGACAAAGGATGATGGCAAGGAAAAGCACGTCCCTGTTGTAAAAACGAAAGACTCGGGCATCCGAGTCGAGATTGGCGAGGTTCCACACCCCATGGAAAAGGAGCATTACATACAGTTTATCGAGCTAATTGACTTAGACGGGAAAATATGCCGAAAGGAGCTTGCTCCCGGTGATGACCCTGCGGCTGAGTTCTGTTGTGTAGGCAAGATAAAAACGGTGCGCGAGTATTGCAGCGTACATGGCCTTTGGGAAACAAAATAATTAAATTCGTTATAAAAGCATTACAAAAAAGTGCTAAGGGGTTTGGCGGGTTCACCCCAACCCGTCAGGCCTACTAATTTTATTATCCTATAATTAATCTAATCCCAGATTACAAGAAATCCTTAAATCCTCTTTTACTTTTGTTATCATCTCGTGGCATGCCTTAAGGCTTGGGCCTGCGACAAGTGCGCCGTGGTCGCGAAGTATGATAAAATCGCTTTCATGTAGTGTACATATGACTTCTCGTGCGAGTTCTACTGTCCCGTACGGAAAATATTTTTTTGTTGTGACAAGCTCTTCTTGAAACTTTAAGAGTTTCTCATCATGAAAATGGATTATTGCGTTTACTTCTGGGAATCTGCCGTATATCATCCAGTGCATTATGGCCTCGGATGATGGTTTTTCCCTGCCCTTGTAGTGAACTACTTTCCTGCCTTCATCAATGTCTATGACAAGAACCATGTCATCTTTTGAGATATTTTCCATGTCGAGTCCTGACGGAGTTATAATCATATCAAGACTGCCACCCAGTGAATGTCCAGTGGGAACTCTCACACTAACATTCCCATTGTTTGCAGAAAGAAGTTTACATTCGCTGAGTCGGTGTAGTTCGGATAAGAGTTCTATTCTCTCTTCTTCTAGGTCAAAATCCGCCCCCAAACAATCCGTTGTGAACTTGACGCCCTCGTAGACTTCCATTTTTAAGTATATTTATTCGCACGACTGTTAAAATTAGGCAAGCCTAATGGAAAAATCAGACAAAGTCGAGTTGGAAAAGGAATTAAGGAAACTTCATCACCCAAAAGGGAATGATGAGAAAAGCGTCAACATCGGCCTTCTTATAATCATAGTCGCCCTTCTTATCTGCGGTGCTGTTGCTGTTGTGTATTTTGAATGGCTCCACGGGGAGACCTTAAACGAAAGTCTCGAGTCGCAACAAGCAAAAAGCAGTGCTGAAAGCCAGGCTCAAAACTGCCAATCGACTCTTGATTCTGCAATCATGCGTTTGAGTGAACTTTCTGAAGAGCTTAATATAACCGAGTCCTCCCGTTACTCGCTTAATGAGCTGTATTCTGATTTATCGGGGGAAAAAGATACTCTGGAGGGAGAACTAACTGGTGCAAAAACAGATCTTAGCATGTGTAACTCTGAACTTAATAATGCCGAGGCGGATCTTTCAACGGCGCTTTTACAGTTACAACAATACATTTCAGAATACAACAGGAAGGTGGCATCCTTAAAGGCAGCAAATGAACAGATATCGGATTTAGATGACATAAATAACGCCTTAGAAACACGAATCGGGGAACTGCAGGATGACCTTAGCGATTTGCAATCAGAATATGATAGCCTTGTTGACTGTGTTGACGCGGATAGTAACTGCAGCTGTTCCACTTGAAATAAGTAAAACATGGAAGGGTTAAATTTCGACGAGAATCTAAAAAGGACCTTAAGCAGGTTAAAATACGTTGTGATATTTGAGGCCTGCCTTGTTCTCATAAGCTGTTTTTTTGTCTTTGCCCTGATTTTTGTCCTTTTCGGAATATCGCTTTATTTTGCTACGGTTCCCGCAATAATCGCATTTGTGATATACTTGTTTGTTTCCCCAAAGCGGGCCGTGATACGTCGCATAGAAGAAGCAAACCCCAACCTTTCTGAAAAACTCAGTGCAGCAATAGATAACAGGGACCCAAAAAACGTCATTGCCCGGGACCTTGAACGTGATGTGACGTTTGAACTCTCTGTTTCGCGAAGTGATGCTTTCCTTGACTTAAAAAAGACGCAAAAACTTGTCATGGCATGCGTGATAATCCTGTTTTTACTAATAACATTAATCTTTGCCGAGCGCGCTTTGGGGATATTTGGTTTCTCAGGAGCTGGCGGACTTTTTGGTTCTGGAGGCAACCAGGGCGAAGGGGACGGCTCTGGCGGAGGTGGTGGAGGCGACGAGGGAGAAGGAGAGGAAAGCCCTATGGACCAGGAGATGCAAATTGGCAAAGGAGAAATTGATGACATCTTTGGTGAGGAATCAGTGGCAATATTAACAGAGGATGGTCGTGAGATTGAGTTGCACACAGAATATGGTGAGGGTTTGGGCTCAAGCGATAATACAATGTCGGAGATGAAACTCAGGCAGATTGCAACGGGAGAGATTGGCTCGTCGGCAGTATCTTCATATGAAGAAAATATTCCTGTTGAAATGGAAGAAGTCGTAAGAGATTATTTCGAGCTATTAAGTGCCGACTAGAGAATCAATTTATATTATTAAAACACTTATCTTAACAATGGCAGGAGAAGACACATACAAACAGGCAAAGAGGATATTTGAAAAGTTCAAAGCTGAAATCGCTAAAGCCATTGTCGGGCAGGAAGCGCTTGTCGAAAATGTAATGATTTCAATTGTCACAGGCAGCCATGCACTTTTAGAAGGGGCACCAGGTCTTGGAAAAACAATGACAATCCGGGCAATTTCTGAGGCTCTTGACCTTGACTTTTCAAGAATACAATGTACTCCTGACCTCATGCCCTCGGACATAACGGGAACATATCTTATTGAAGAGGACGCAAAGACTGGTAAAAAGGAGTTTAGATTCCGTCAGGGGCCGATATTCTCAAATATTGTCCTTGCAGATGAGATAAACAGGGCAACGCCTAAAACTCAGGCGGCTCTTCTGGAGGCCATGCAAGAAAAACAGGTTACGTCAGGCTCAAACACATTCACTTTAAAACCGCCTTTTTTTGTCCTTGCAACACAAAACCCGATAGAAATGGAAGGGACCTATCCTCTCCCAGAAGCTCAGCTTGACAGGTTTCTCTTTAAGATACTAGTTGATTATCCAAAGCCTTTTGAGGAAGAAAAGATTGTCAGGATATACACGGCCGGGGAAGCCCCGGAGATAAAAAAGGTTATAAGTTCTGAAACGCTTATTGAGCTTGGAAAGCTTGCAACTATGGTTCCCATTTCAGAAGAATTGCTAAAGTATGTAGTTTCTTTTGTTGCCGCGACAAGACCTGGGGAGGGTAACGAGACTGCAAATAAGTACCTTGATTATGGTGCTTCGCCGCGCGCTGCAATAGGTATTGTCAAGGCCGCACGCGCAAGAGCCCTTCTTTACGGAAACAATTTTGCTTCAAAGGCAGATGTCGAGGCTATGGCACTACCTGTACTGCGTCACCGCCTGATACTTAACTTCGAGTCGGAAAGACAGGGCATATCGACTGATGATGTCACGCGGATGATACTTAAGGAAGCAAAATAAGCTTTTACTGGAACTTTCTTGCCATGGGCTTGAAATAAGGGTTAAAAAGAAAAAAAGTCCGCCTTAAAAGATGATAGACCTTGAGTTCATAAAGGAACTAAAAACTTTAGATATTCTTGCAAAAAAGAAAGTCATAAGCAGCTATGCCGGGGAGCGCAAGTCTATCCGCCAGGGTCGCGGTCTTGAACCAATAGACCACAGGGAATACTTTCCTGGCGATGACTTGAGATTTGTTGACTGGAACGTCTATGGGCGTACTGAAAAACTCTTTATCAAGCGATTTGAAGAGGACAAGAGCCTCACAACCCACCTGCTTCTTGATTCAAGTGAAAGCATGGATTTTGCGTCAGGAAAGGAAACGAAATTCACTTACGCCTCAAAACTTGCAATCGGCTTTTGTTATCTTGTTACAAAAGAGAATGAGAAATTTGGGATGGGGATATTCTCAGACTGCATAAAAACAACACTTCATGATGGTAGAGGAAAACGACAGTTACACAAAGCAATATCTCTTTTAAACGCTGAAAAGACAGGAGGGATAACAAACTTGCGCACCGCATCTAACCAGTACACAAAACTCATAACGACAAGATCCCTAACGGTTCTTATCTCAGACTTCTTAGAACCCATAGAAGGCATCCGAGATGGAATATTCCATCTTGCTAAAAAATCCAGGAATTTTATTGTTATCCATGTGGCAGACCCTATGGAAAAACATATGGAACTCGCAGGAGACATACGTCTTGAAGATCTTGAATCTGGAGAAAAGAAAAAACTTTATTTCTCGCCAAAAATACGGAATAAATATGAGTTCAGATACATGGCCCATATTGAGAAAGTGCGCGCTATAACAGAATCTGCAGGAGCAGATTTTTTCTCAGTCACAACAGACATGCCTGTTTTTGAAGTATTCTTTGAAATTGGCAACAAGACAAGGAGGGGTGGACGATGACTGCGCTTTTTACTGATTTGGGACTCCTTTTTCCCTGGGCATTTTGGGGACTTGTTGTGATAATACCTGTCGTTCTTCTTTATCTATTACGACCGCAACCAAAGGAGCTTAGGATACCTTCTGTCATGTTCATATCACAAATGGAGCAGAAAAGAAGGTTCAATTCTTTCTTTAAAAAGATAATACGCGACCCTCTTTTGGTTCTTCAGATACTTGCAATTATCGTTATCTGTATAGCCGCTGTCGCGCCCTTCATTCTGCGTGACGAGATTTCAACGGCGCAAAAGGAAATTGTTGTTATTGTTGACTCGTCTTCCTCTATGAACTCTGTTGGAGGAGGGACGCGTCGCTTTGATAAGGCCAAATCAGAAGCCATGAATACTGTCAGCTCGCTTTTACCGGGGGACAGGGCAACGATTATTGTGGCTGAGAATATGCCAATTGTCCTTGCAAGGCAAGCCTCGCCTGAGGCCGCACTTAGCGCAATAGACTCTATAAATCCAAAATCAACGCCAAGTGCCGTTGGAACTGCAATTTCGCTTGCCTCTGATATAATCGAGGACTCTGGAGCTAAAAGACAGATATATGTCTTCTCTGATTTCGGACCCCAACAGGGAGAGGGACCAGAAGCGGCAAAGAAAGCCGCAGAATCAAAAGGTACTGATGTGATAATGCGCACAATAAATAATGGGGAAAACAATATCGGTATAGTGTCAAGCCAGGCCGGAAGAAATGATGATGGGTGTTACATCGACATAATTGTCATGAACTTTGGGAAGAATAAAGAGACTGTTTCTGCGAGTCCTTTTTTGGGTGAGACACCTTATGGCTTAAGCAGCCGCGATATAGAACCTAATGCTACAGAATCCTTCTCTTTTGTTGTGCCTTGCTCGTCCTCGGCACATGAGCTTTCTGTCAAGATAGACCCTGGGGGGGATCTTTCAGATGACGATATCGCTTTTGCGTCAATTCCTGAAATCTCTGAAATAAAAGTTCTTTTAATAAAAGAAAAGGATGATAACGAGCATGTGCGATATGCCTTAGATGCAATACACGGGGTAGAAGTAGAGGAGACAAACCCTCCCATATATCCACAGCAATACAATTCGTATGATATTGTGATTTTCCAGTCGGCAAGACCCCAAAACATCCTTGGAGGAACCTTTGCCGAACTTGGGGACTTTGTTGAGAAAGGTGGTAATCTTGTTGTCTTGGCTTCGCCATATCTGCCAGAGACAAGTATGGAGATGTTTGCTGAAAGATTGCCCATAGTGCCGCTTTCTGTTAAAGATTCTCAGTCTAAGGTAAGTCTTTCTGTAAAACACAGGATAACGACTGATGTAGATTTTCCTGAGATTGTAATCAAAAAAAGTATTGAAGCCGCAAGTGATGGAAGGGCAGCAATAATAGCAAGTGCGGAGAATAATCCAATAATTGCCATAAAAAGTATGGGGGAAGGCAAAAGCGTATATGTTGGATTGTCCCCTGACCCAGAGTGGAGTGATTTTTACATGAAACCGTCATTCCCTGTATTTTGGAGCAATCTTCTTTTATGGCTAAAGGAAGGTGACGCTGAAGAAAGTTCAAGAGATTATAAAACAGGGACTTTTTTCTCGATTAAAAATTCGACAATCAATGTAAGATACCCTTCCGGAAAAGTCTTGACTACAGGTTCTGTTCTTTTAGATGAAATCGGATTTTATAAACTTGGTGAAAAGGCAATTTCGGCAAGCCTTCTTGACTTTGAAGAATCAGATATATCTGCAAGTTCTCTTGTAAGTTCATCAGTAATTGTTGATGAGGGGCTAGTGGGGGATGAAAAAGAGATTGAATCCACCTGGAACCTGTTTTGGATATTTGCAATTATCGCTCTATTGCTCGTAACTTGGGAATGGTTCATTGTAAAAGATAGGGGAGATATCTAAAAATGACTATTGAACTACTTGGTGCGCAAATAGGATTTGGTCAGGCATGGGTGCTTTGGCTGGGTATCCTTGCAGTAGCTCTCTTCGCCGTTGTAAACAGGGGTTTACTGCGCGCAGGGGTGGGGCGCCTGCAGTTCTTATTGCGATGTGTCGTCATTTTTGTAATCTTTATAGCTCTTGGGATGCCCTATTACATCTCGGAAGAAAGCATAGAATCTGAAGCCGTCTCGATTGTGGTGATATCTGATAAGAGTGCGAGTATGGATGTTGGTGGCGAACCTTTGGCAGGAGACATCCAAAAAAGTTTGAATTCTATGGTTGGAGGACTTGCAAAATCAGAGATAATCGAGATGAGCGAGCGAGAAAAAACCGCACTTGGGGACGCGATATATTCTGCAATAGTCAGTTCGCCGACAAAGGGGACTGCAGTTATAGTCGAAAGCGACGGCAACAGCAATTCCGGCAAAAATCCCTTAAGTGTTGCCTCTTTTGCATCGGATACGGGAGCACAGATATACGCCCTTGCTCCTGAAGTCAATAGTAAAGAGGTATGGATTTCTAATATTCTTGGGGCAGACGCAGGTCCGATTGGTGCCATTTATTCAGGGTCTGTTGAGATATCCAGTTTAAGTGTGCCTGAGAAATACACGCTTATCGTGCAGGCCGATGAAAAGATTCTTGTAAATAAGGAAATCGAGCAAACGATTCCTATTATGGGTATACCCTTTGAAACACAGTTTGCAAGTCAGGGACCCCATAAGATAATCGCCAGGATATCGCCATTGACAGGGGACACGTTTTCTGAGAACAACCAGTTCAATAAGGCAGTTATTGTAACAAGACGACCTAGTGTACTTATGGTGACTAATGATTCCAATACGCCTTTGGAGCAAGTTTTGATGGATTCTTTTGATATTGAGATTGTTAGTGTCCTGCCTTCAAAAATTTCTCAGTATGATGCAATAATCCTTGATGACATCCCCCTACGGAAGCTTGGCGATGTTTCACGCCTCAGGGATTTCCTGCGCAATGGGGGGGGTCTTTTTACAGTAGGCGGCTCCGAATCCTTTGAGAATGGAGAATATTATGAAAGCGAATTTGAGGGCATTCTCCCAGTTCGTTCTTCAGAAGAAGAGCGGGGTACAAAAGAAGTCCTAAACGTGGTGATTGTCCTTGATATATCCGGGTCTACTGGTGGGTCCACTTCAGGAAACACGAAAATTGACGTGGAAAAAGCTCTTGCGATTCAGATGATAGAAGATTTGTCCGGCAGAGCAAATATTGCATTTGTGGTATTTAATTCGCGCTCGTACTTGCTCTATCCGCTTTTGCCTGTTGATGACCCCGATATGCTTGTAGGCAAAATCAAAAGCTTGCAATTTGGGGGCGGGACATATGTCACAGAAGGCTTAGAGGAAGCAAAAAGAATACTTTCGGGTGCGACTGGCGCAAAACACGTAATCCTGATATCAGACGGTATAACAAACTATCCGGTAAGCGCTTTTGAAGACGCGTCTGACATCAAAAAAGACGGTGGAAGCGTACATGCCATAGGTGTCGGCTTTGATACAGACACTTCGTTTATGAAGGGAATATCAAGTGCGGGCGACGGCGTGTACTTTGGTCCGCAGGACACAAGCAAGGTAAAACTGGTCCTTGGCGCAATGGAAGAAAGCGAACAGGAAGAGTCAGAAGGCTTGCCCATAATGGTAATTGATTCAAACCACTTCATAACAGAAGGCAAAACAGGTGGAAATGCCACAGCATCTAACTTAAACTATGTATCAAAGAAATCGGAGGCAAAGCTAATTCTTGCAACGCCGCAACTTGATCCAATCCTTACTGTTTGGAGATTTGGCCTTGGACGAAGTGTTGCACTTACTGTTGATTCAGGTATAGACTGGGCACCATCCCTTTATTCCAAGGAGGACTCTGGACTTGTTCTTTCAGCACTTAGCTGGGCAGTCGGTGACATTGCCAGAAATGGCGATTTAAGCTTAAACTGCCCTGAAGCGCGTGTCGATGAAAGCTCGACTGTTACCATAATATCTAGTTCCAACAAACCTGCAGTTTACCTGGCAGGAAACATCAGGGAACTTTCCCGCGCCTCTGAAACCGCCTACTTCTTTGATTACTCGCCACAGGAAACAGGCTTTGTTCCAGTAGTTGCAGGCAACACGTCCTGTCTTATCGCAACAAACTATCCAGTAGAATACGGGGCATTCGGACCTGACTTTGGAATACTTGACGGGATATCCTTAACCTCAGGCGGAAGAACTTATTTCCCCTCCGAGCTTTCATCACTTTTAGCAGACATATCCGATTTTACTATCGAAGAATCCACATCAAGGCAAGCCGTTCAAAACGGGCTTGAAGTCTATGTACTTCTTGGTGCACTCATTCTTTTTGTTATTGATATTTGCACAAGAAGGATACGACAAATATTAAAGAAGCCTGGCGGGAAGAAAAAAGAGAAGAAATCAAAAACCATCCTTCGAAAACATGGCAAGGGTCGCCATCACGCTAAAGGAAAGGTCTAAAAAGTTATAAAGAGTATAATTTAAGTTTGGAGGTCAGCAAAGTAAGCAATGGCGCTACTACTTAAGAATTGCAGGTTCTTGGTGACTCAGGATGCAAACCGCAGAATCCTTGAAGATATCGATGTGAAGATATCTAAAGGCAGGATTGCAGACATCGGCAAGAATCTAAAGGGAGAGCCTTCTGAGACAATAGACTGTTCGCGCTCAGTTGTCATGCCAGGCCTCATCAACACCCACACACATATTGCAATGGCACGCCTGCGCGGTGCTGCAGATGATATACTACTCGAAGAGTTCCTGGAAAAGACTTTTGAAATTGACTCACATCAATCTAAAAAAGATGTTGAGGATGGCGCCCTTCTTGGTTGCCTAGAATCGATAAAATTCGGAACGACTTGTTTTGCCGACCTTTATTACTGGGAGGATGCCATAGCAAAATCTGCATGCAGTCTTGGGATAAGAGCAAACCTCTCCTGGGCATGTCTTGATAAAGAAATCACAACCCAAAAAGGCGACCCGATTGACAACTGCGCCAAATTCATAAGGGACTGGAAAGGGGGAAACGAACTTATAACGCCATCTGTGGGGCTTCAGGGAGTCTATGCCTGCTCTGAAAGTACATGCGCCCGCGCAAAAGAGCTTGCAGAAAAAGAAGATACTATCATCCACTCACATCTTTCAGAAACGAGACGAGAAGTTTACGAATGCGGGGAGAAAACAGGACTTAGGCCTGTTGAATTATTTGAGAAGCGCAAGCTGCTTTCAGACAGGCTTCTTGCGGCGCACTGTTGCTGGCTGACAAAACCTGAAATGGACAAGCTTGCTAAGGGCGGAGTTCACGTGTCCCATAACCCCACTTCAAACCTTAAGTTATCCTCAGGCGGTCTTGCGCCAATCCCTGAACTTCTCGAGCGCGGAGCAAATGTGTCCCTTGGAACAGATGGAGCTGCCTCAAATAACAACTTAGACCTCTTTAAAGAGATGAAACTTGTCGCACTTCTCCACGCAAATGCCAAATGGGACGCACGCTTGATACCAGCGCAAAAAGCGCTTGATTTGGCAACAAGACAGGGTGCAAAAGCACTTGGAATCGATGCCGGTGAACTATCAATAGGAAAACTTGCAGACATCATAATACTACCGCTTGAAAACGCGCATCTTTTACCGTGCACAAAGGATAATCTTATCAGCAATATTGTTTATTCTGCAGAAGGAAATGATGTCAAGACATCAATAATAAACGGAGAGATTATAATGCAAGACTGCGTGGTTTCTGGAGAAGACAAAATAATCGATAAATTCATTTGAAATGGAATGCAGAGTAAAAGACGCTTCTCTTGGGGGGGTCGGAAAAAAGAAAATAGAATGGGCAGAGACACACATGCCGGTTCTCGGGACGATTAGAGAAAGATTCCTTAAGGAAAAACCGCTTGAAGGGGTGCGTATTGCAATGGCTCTTCACGTCGAGCCAAAGACCTGCGTTCTTGCAAAAACACTTCGCGATGGTGGAGCAAAAGTCGCAATCACCGGATGCAATCCGCTAACAACACAGGACGATGCGGCCGCAGCACTTGCAGAGGAAAAAGACATTGATGTATTTTGCTGGAGAGGTGAGACTGACGCCGAATATTATGAAAACTTAAATCTGGTTCTTGATATTAGGCCCCACATAACAATTGATGACGGATGCGACCTGATAAAACTTGTTCATACAACGCGAAAGGACTTGTTAGAGACTATAATCGGGGGTTGTGAAGAGACTACAACTGGGATAAAACGTCTCATTGCTATGGAAAAAGAAGGCGTTTTAAACTACCCTGTGATGAATGTGAATGACTCACAAACAAAATATTTATTTGACAATCGCTACGGCACGGGTCAATCAACACTCGACGGGCTTTTTAGCGCAACAAACCTCCTTCTTGCCGGAAAAGTCTTTGTTGTTGCAGGCTATGGTTGGTGTGGGCGTGGTATTGCAATGCGCGCAAAGGGGATGGGCTCCTCTGTTGTTGTTACAGAGATTGACCCAACAAAGGCAGTTGAGGCCATAATGGATGGTTTTAGGGTGATGCCGATGAGAGATGCTGCAAAGATTGGTGACATATTCGTAACTGCTACCGGAAATTGCGATGTGATAACAAAAAGCCATATCAAATCCATGAAGGATGGTGCAATGCTGGCAAATTCAGGGCACTTTGACAACGAGATTGATAAAAAATTCCTGGAAGAAAACAAATACTGTGATATTCGTCCCAATGTTAGGGAATACACACTTGAGGGTGGGCGCAAAGTTTGTCTTCTTGCTGACGGGCGCCTTGTTAATCTTGTGGCTGGACAAGGGCATCCCGCTGAAGTCATGGACTTAAGTTTTGCAAATCAGGCTCTTGGCGCAGAATATCTGGTTAAAAATAAAGATAAACTGGATGCTAAGGTTTATGAGATTCCTTTAGGATTGGACAATGGTATCGCAAAGCTTAAGCTTAAGACACTTGGGGTTGATATTGACAAACTCTCAAAAGAGCAAATCTCCTATCTTTCATCCTGGAAGGAAGGGACATAAGACTGACCAACTCAACTGAGCAAGATAATTGAATTGAGTTCTTACCCTGTTGTTATCTCAAACTGGTAGCCAACAGCAACTTTTGCCTCTTTTGTCGCGGGATTCCATGCAAGGGGGTAAAGATATATGCGCCTTCCGCCTTCTATAATATAGAATTCTTCCGGGAAAAGGCCATTTGCCTTGCTTGTCGTATAAAGATTAAGTTCGTCTTCGGGCCAATCCGCGATTTTTATGCCAATTGGTGTTATAGACTTTACTGCGCTATCTCCTGAACTGACACTTGCCTCTTTTCCGTTTTGGTCTTTTACAACAAGTTTGCTGCCTTCAAACCCTAGACCAAGCCCCATAAGCGGACCGTTGAATACATGTCCTGCGGTACCAGAAATTATGTTGCTCCCTCCGTTCCAATTGCATGAGCCGTCGGCAAGGAGTAAAGCCTCGTTGCCAGCATAATTTGTCTTGCGATAAATGCTTGTGTGGACATCAAGGTAATAGTGATGAGAGTCCTTTTTTGAAAGCGAGAAAATATTCATGTCCTCACCACAGTAAGCATCATTATCGTTTGAGATGAGCTTTTTTATCGCGTATATATCACCAAGCTCAAGAATCCTTCCACGGTATGTAAACTCATCTGAACTGTCCAGGAATATGCTTTTTTCTATTGAAATGGAATCTGATTTTTCATTGTTCCCCTCATCTGATTCATCAATATTGTCTCCAGGGTCGGCCTCGGCTTTTATCGTCTTTGAGCCTTCACCTTCTGAAATCCAGGAAGTTTCTATTTCGGTCTTTTCCCCACTGCGAATAGTCACTATTTCAGAATATATCTCGGTTCCTCCGGCGTATATGTTTAAGCTTACATTCTCCGCATCAAGTTCTCCGTTATTCTCAAACTCTGCTGTTATGGAAACGACTTCACCTTCGCTGAGCTCCTCTGGGGAAAGCTCGATTGAACTTGCTAATAAGTCTGCTTTTGGCGCTACATAGTCATCCTCCGATTCTAATAACGTAAGATTGACAAGAGGGGTATCATTCGATGAACTGTTATCTGTGGAATTTAAATTGCTTTGGGTATTTGGACCAGCATCCTGATCCCCTGCCCAGAGTATTAGCTCTATGCCAACAACGGCAACAGCGATTATAGCTATAACAAGAATCATCTTGAGGTTTTGGCTAAGACCTTCGCCTTCTACATAGACCTTTTTTGGGTGGATGTAACCATCAGATTCGTTACTTTCTGGAGCGGGAGCTTGATTGTGTGAACCTTTTTTTAGTTTTGAAAAATGGCTCTTTGACCCTATCGAGAACTTATGCTTTTTATCCCTCTCACGATTTATCTTCCTAAGACTCATTTGCTTATTTAATAGAACTAGTAAACCCTTTTCTTTTCAAAAAAACGCTTAAAAATGCAAAAAATGGGGGGATGTGCCCTTTTTAACGAAAAAGGATTAAAAATATTGATGCATTTGCGTGCATCATGGGTGGAAAAAATTTATGCTCCTTAAAAATGGACGGCAAAAGATATTTTGTCCTTAGGACGGGCGGGAAGGACACCGAACATATATACACCGGTAGGAATCCGCACCAAGCGGCCCTCAAAGCTGCAAGCGACGGCAACAAGAATATAGAGCTTCGTGAACGTGGCGCAAAAAAGAAAGACGGGAAAGCAAAAATCCATGTCTATAAGGGCGAGGTTAAAAAAATCGACGCTCCTGCAAATGCGCCTGATTGGCTACCTGCAAAGGTAAAAAAGCCAAGAGTTGAGAAATCAGGAATTAGGTGGCAATAGTCACTTTTTAGTTGAGCGCCATTTTGGCGCTTGTTTCTTTTTTATTAATATTTTATTATAAATTATCGCTTATAATCTCCCTAAGAGTCTTGCTTCTTCTTTTCCTTGCCTACTAGCAAAAATTGCTTACTGAACTAATCGCCTTTTTCTTTGCGGGTATAGCGGCAGGGATAGCCTGTGGCTTGCTCCCGGGACTTCATGTTAATAATGTGGGGGTGATGATGCTCTCTCTTGCAGGAATCCTTAATTTCCCGCTTGTGCCTTTTTCAGTCTTTTTAGTCTCCATGGCAACAACACAAACTTTTATAGATTTTATACCTTCGATATTTCTCGGCGTTCCTGATGAGGATACTGTTCTTTCCATGCTTCCGGCACACAAACTCTTTTTGTCGGGGCGCGCAATGGAGGCAATACGGATAACAGGTCTTGCAAGCCTTTATGGCACAATAGCTTCATTGAGTCTTCTTCCTATCGCTTTTTTAGTCGTGCCCGCCGCAAAGGGCCTTGTAAAGGAAGCCGTTGTTCCCCTTCTTGTCTTTGTCATAATCTTCATGATAATGCGGGAAAGGAAGTTTGAAAAGATTCTTTGGGCGATTATTGTGTTTAGCGTATCTGGTTACCTTGGTTATACGTGTTTTGACCTTTTGTCACTTTCAAGTTCCCAGGTTTTCCTGCCTCTTTTTTCAGGTATGTTTGGTGTCTCAGCACTACTGACTGGAATCTTTGCAAAAACTGCAAAGGCAACCCAAGACGTCACAGTTGATGTAACATTGTCTGAAAAGAGCCTTTGGAGAAATTCATATTTGGGCGCTGTCGGCGGGCTTCTTGTCGGGATACTTCCTGCGATGTCCCCCTCACAGATAGGGATAATGTTCCAGGAGTTTGGAGATCTCATTTCAGGAAAAAAGAAACAAAGCGGTCTTGGAGAAGATGGTGATGAAACTGCCATGAGAAAATTCATGACTATTGTCGGCTCGTTAAATACTGCAGATGCCATGTTTTCAATCTTTTCGCTTTACTTAATCGGCAATCCAAGAAGCGGAACTAGTGTTATTATCGAAAATTTGGTTGGAGTACTCTCCTTAGACCTTCTCTTCTTGCTTTGCGGGAGTATGCTCGCCGCAGGATTCCTCGCATATCTTGCCCACATACGCCTTGGACTATTCTTTTGTAAGATTTCAAATGAGCTTGACCTTAAGAAACTCTCCTTTTTTGGACTTGTGTTTGTTTTTAGCATGGTCTTTTGGGGGGCGGGCCCTCTGGGAATACTTATTGTGCTTGTTTCTACTGCAGTAGGCCTCATACCACAACTAACTGGCGTCTCAAGAACACATTGTATGGGCTGCCTGATTCTTCCGACCCTTCTTTTTTACCTCGGTCTTTAAAGCGTATTCCCTATCACTTTAAATTTATGTACGCTTTAAAACTGTATGGAAAACAACACTATAAGAAACATTCAGCAAAACCTTGCGACAAGCACGGTCCGTCCGATATATTCCGATGAGATTGTGGTCGCACATACGATAAAAAGTGGCAAGGATGATAAAGGCAAAATCATGAAAGAAGGCCATTTACAAATTGTCTTTATTGATATGACTACTCAAAAGCCTGTAGAAAAGGTTGTTCTTTCACCAATAACTGCCAAAGGTCTCTTAAAGGCGCTTAGTGAATCTCTGACGAAGATGGATAAGGAAATGAAAAAGAAAACAGTGACTGTGGCAAAAAAATCTGAATCAACAGATTATATAAGATAATATCCTTTAAATTAATTATAATATAGGTTAAGATTCATTAAGAAAATGCGCTATTTTGACGGACCCAAGGTTGGAGTAATAATACTGCTCTTTATCCTAGCCCAGATTCCTTTTGGTCTTGGCGAATGGCTCTCTGTAGCGCAAAGCCCGGATGATGCAGGTCTTTATACAATTCTCATAAAGGCTATTTATGATGGTTTTGAGGGCGCATACCCAATAGACCTGCGCGTCAGAGGGAAAACAACGACAAGTGAGGGATTAAGTGTAAGTCCCGCGTATACTCCCTCCAAAAAATCTCCTATAAACCTAGGGTATATCATCCATATTGATAATTCCACTGACTTTGACATGCTTGAAAACAACATGTCACTCTATTTTGTCGATGGCACAACCCTTGTTGCAAATGCAAGTAACATACTTTCCAAGAACCCGGAAACAGGCTTTTGGGAAGTAACTGTGATGCCCCCTTTAAAGGGTGACTATAAAGTGCTTCTTTCTGTAACTGCACAAAAAGGCGATATGACGTATTTGGGGGATTTTGCAAGTTATCTTGAATCCGAAAGCGCCTCGACTGATTTATTATTGCAATATACTATAAGTCCTAAAGTACTAACGCCAACAGAAGCGTTCTCAACAACCCTTCTGCCAATTTTTGGCGGAAATGTCCTGAAGGAATTCATTATCTTTAGGGCCAATATCAATGGAAACGACCGCGCCCTTGTTTGGAATGAAAAGGACGGGGTTTATTCTTCTGATTTCTCAGCACCCACCTTAGAAGGTGCATATGCATTCAATTTCTATGGAAAGGGACAAGATTTTTCCTCGTCAGAAACAATATATATTGTAGATACTTCCCAGGCAAAAGCACCAACTTGTCCTTTAGTGAGAAATTCCAGTTGCGAGGACATGCGCGATGTACGGCGTTGTGTTTTTGATTCAAAAGCTGGGATGGGTGTCAATTATACTGAAACAGACCTTATCTCTTGTTTTAAATCGGTAAGGGGAGATACTGTTGTCAGCGCAGTGATATGTGGATGGAATAAAGGAGATTTAAATGGTGACGGCAAACTAACTGTGAGTGATGCTGCAATACTCCAGACTATAATACTTCCATTGCCACAGCCTTCAAGAAGAGACTACTTGTCATGTGCTGATTACGACCGCGATTCTGATGTTGACGAAGCAGATTTGACCTGTATGACAAACGTCATTGCGGGTAAATGGTGGGGCGACCTAAATGGCGGGGTTTGTTTTGACATGGTGCTTGACTCGCCCCTTGCAGGCGACCTTGATGGCAACAGGAAGATAACCGAGGTTGATCTTATCCTTATGCGAAAACTAGTTGACGCAGATACGGGTGGCATCTTAATGCACGAGCGAATTCTTAGTGCGGCAGACTTTGACCAAAGCGGACGGATTGATTCATATGACGCAATCTGTGCAAAGAAGTTTGAAGGAGTGGAAGTAAACAACACGAATAACCTTATTGGTAATGTTGTTACAATACCCACAAGCTGTCTGGAAATCTATCATCTTGACTCTTGCAACAGTGTTAAGGGTGATATTAACGGCGACTATAAAATTGATGAAATTGATGAGATTTTAATAACTCTTATTGTCGAGGGTAAGATAACAGGATATGACATGAACTGTTCTGATGTCAATAAGGACAATCAGATGTCCTCTGAAGACATATTCTGTGTAAGTTCTTATCTTGCAGGCGATATGGAACAATATTACGCCTGCCTGAAATGTGATGAATACACCCCGCGCGAGTACCTTGATATCATGGAAATCTGCAATGATGGATGGGACAACGACTGTGACGGCCTGATTGACAGAACCGGGACCACAGGAACGGGGGGGGATTTCTGCTCATGCACTTCAAACACGCCGTGCGCTATGGTCTGGGATGAAGACGGTGGTACCATAGCGGGCATAAACGATGCAAATGTCCTTGTATGTAGAAAGGAATCTTGGAGGGTAAATGAAAGTGCTATAGACAAGGAAGAGGACCAATTCGAGTGGGTAAGTCCAAAAACCCTTGTTTGTAATGAAGACAAAGAATGTGAATATGCTCAATGCGCCGATTCAAGATTTTACTGTGCATTTGATGGTGGCGGATGGCTTTGGTATGAGAATCCTGGGGACTTGCCAACAGAGACTGATGATTCCAAAGCCGAGCCAAAACTTTGTGATGACGGCTATGACAACGACTGCATATGCGGAGATATGAAATGCGCTGTTGAGGAACAAGGAAGTATTTTTGATAGCTGGCTTTTCTGGCTCTTTTTTGCATTATTTTTAATAGCAAGTATATTCCTACCTGGATGGGCAACACTTTTAATTTCACTTGCTGCAAGCCTTGTCTCACTTATCAACACCTTTGCAGGGGGGCCAGCTGAACTATCCGCTGCTATGGGTGGGATATCAATGGGATGCGGCGTAGGCGGCCTGCTTAATGGGGCTGGTGTGAAGGATATTCTTATCAATTCTTTTGACACACTTATGGAAAAGGGTCTTGTTGCAGGAACCACTCAACTGGGCTCACAAGCGATAAGCTCTGTCACAGAGGGTATTTCGAGTGCTGCAAGCGCAGTTAAGGATGCTGCACTCTCGGTTAAAGATGGTGTTATGAGCACGATAAGCGGGATAGGTAAGGGTTTTGATTCTTTAACAAGTATGGATACCTACTCTAGCGCGCTTAACTACATTGGTATTGGAGGTGAAAGTGGGGCGAGTAGTACTACTTCCTTCCCAGGGTTTAGTGGACTGAGTGAATCATTTGGTTTTGCTGATAGTAGTTTCCAAATGCCTGACATGAATTTTGAGTATTTTAGTATGTCTGAGGAATCCACACTATGGGGTGATATGGGGGATCTTGCTCAATCTGGCTGGGATGGCATTAAGGCTGGTGCATCCAGCATTGGTAAAGGTTTCACTAGCCTTGGCGAAGGTGCTACTTGGACTGGGGCGGCCAAAGGTGTAGGACAAGGTATGCTTGACTTTGGTAAGGGTATGCTAAATACGATAAGTCCTTGGGGGGGCATGGACCAGACAAGTTTTGCCTTTACTGCAGGAAAACTTATATTTGGTCGCGCATTTATACCTGCGTTTAGCGCATTTACCTCATCAAAAGCTGCGACATACTACGCAAAAAGTACAGCAGAATGGGTATCAAGGGATACTAGTTGCTAACTTTTTAAGCGTTCCTGCAATAATTATCTATTAAATTTAAAAATGGAATATGCCAAAACTCTAGCACTAGTATTTATAGTCGTTTTTTTGTTTGCACAGATACCGTTTTCACTTGCCCGCTGGACTGCTGTTGGTTACGGTCCAGAAGGAGAGGGGGCCTACACTATAATAATACAGGCACAGTATGATGGATACACCGGCACGTTTCCCCTTGCGTATAGTGTAAACACCAGTGCTTACACTTCAGAAAATCTTAGTGTCGAGCCTATCTTACCCATAAAGAAGACCCAACCAATCAGGCTTGAATATGATATTGATGTAAAAGACTCAAAAGATTTTAACATTCTGACAAAATCCGTTCAGGTATACTACCTTGACGGTGACGCACTCATAACATCAGAACCAAAGAATCTTAGTTTTGACAATTTATCAGAAACCTGGAAAGTTGAGTTAAATGTTCCTTTCAAAGGAGAATACCGCGCCCTAGTAAAGGTAATCATGGAAAAGGATGGGACAGTATATGGTGGTGATTTCGTGACTTATTTTGAATCTGATTCTGCCAGTGAAAATCTTCTTATGAGAACAGACGTCGACAAGCCTGTTCTTTTGGCTGATGAGTATTTTGAGATTTTTGCATACCCTGAATTTGAAGGACAAGAGATACCTGGACTTGAGATGCTTTATGCGAATGTCTATGGCAGTCTTAAAAAACTGACCTGGGATTTGGGCGAACTCGGGTACGACGCGAGTTTTAAGGCGCCAAACGGTGAGGGAATATACAAGGTTAGCATTTTTGCAGATGGACAGGATATTGTGACCTATGAGAAGATTTATGTCGCGGATATCTCCCGCGCAAAGTCAAGAACATGCCCTCTTGCAACAAATGAAACGACGTGTGACGGCATGGAGGAAGTACGAAAATGCGTTTCAGATTACAAATCAAATATCCTGCAGGTCAGTGAAACAATGCTCATAAACTGTTTTGAATCTGCAAAAGGCGGGATAATCGAAGGGACAATAATTTGTGAAGACCGTGTGGGCGATCTTAACGGGAATGAACAACTTGATACCGATGATATTGCAATACTTGAGAATCTGATTCTTCCGTTGACTCAGGCCGCGCGTGCAGAATACGCCAAGTGTGCAGACTACGACCTTGATTCTGATGTTGACGAAGATGATTTAATTTGCCTTACAAATGTAGTTTCAGGAAAATGGCCGGGTGACATGAGTGGCGGGGCATGCTTTGACCTTTATTTAGAATCGCCACTTGCAGGCGACCTTGATGGCGATAAAAAAATAGGCGATGACGATATTGCTCTTCTAAACAAATTGATAAAAGTTGAGGAGCGTGGGATATACTTACCTGTTGAAGTCTACGCGGCAACAGACTTTGACCAAAACGGTGTAATAAATACTGATGACAGTTACTGTGCGCAGATGTTTTTAGGAATGGAGCTTTCTAATCCGGATACGCTTCTTGCATCAGGTCAGGTAATTCCGTCTTACTGTTTAGAGATTTACAGTCTTGATGCCTGCCGTGGGATAAAGGGCGATATTAACGGGGACCTCAAGATTGATGAAGTTGATGA
This sequence comes from uncultured archaeon, assembly GCA_964619365.1. Classification (GTDB taxonomy): domain Archaea; phylum Altiarchaeota; class Altiarchaeia; order JAFGQM01; family JAFGQM01; genus CAYMNU01. The sequence goes on along the minus strand of CAZUDQ010000003.1, from coordinate 61,965 downwards.
AATCCTTATGATGCTTATTAGCAAAAAGCAAATTACTGGTTATAAGCTTGACTGTGCTGACGTTAATTCCGATGGCAGAATAACTGATGAAGACCTAGCCTGCATAGTCTATTACAGTTCAGGTGAGGAAGATAAGTATTATGGGATGTGCCTTAATTGTGACAGCGACCTTCCAGCTGAATATAGAAACACCGTTGAAATCTGCAATGATGGCTGGGATAATAACTGTGACGGCCTTGTAGACCGCACAGGAGAAGGTTCAGGCGACCTTTGTACCTGCAACGCCAATACGCCATGTTACATGGTCTGGGACGCAGATGGCGGGACGACAGCAGGAGTTGACGACGGTAATTATAAAATATGCAGGAAACTTGAGTGGAACAGCGGTTCATCTGCAAATACAACGACATCAAATAATGGTTATAAATGGGTAACTGAGGATGACGTCGCCTGCAACAAGGATCATGAATGCCAGACGGCACAGTGTGACGGAACCGTCTATCTGTGCGCTTATTCTGGTGTAAACCAGTGGGCATGGTACAATATACAAACTGAAGGCGTTCCAACAGAAAGTGAAGACCCGCGTAGCAACCCAAAGACTTGTGATGACGGCTATGACAACGACTGCCATTGCGGCGATGTGAGCTGCATGGAAGAAGAGGAAGGCGACTCGCTTAGTATGTTTGGTTCGGGTTCATTCTGGGTTGGAGCAGGAACTGGAGCGGCACTCGGGTTGTTGGGTGGTGCAACTGGTTTTGGTTCTCTTACTCAAACCCTTTCACTTGGAACTTCGGTCACAAGCATGTTCATAGGTGACGCAGATACAAAGAACTTCTTTTCAGGATTTGGTACTGGGATGTACATCGGAGGGGCCCTTGGAAGCACATTTGCCCAACCTGTTTCAAAAGTCGCTACAAGTACTGTAAAAGGTGTGACTACGGTTGATGGTGAGTCAGTAAATGTGCCTGCAGGTACAAAGACTACTGATATAACCGTCCCAGTTAAGGAAGTAGGTGGAGCTAAAGTAACAGTGCATCAGGGAGATGTTTGGAAAGAAGTAAGTAGTGATGTTCAGGTTGATCTTATTGGGTCTGGAAAAGCAATACCTGATAAATATATGGCTCTTGGTGATGGTAATTACTATGAAAAAGTTACTTCAGACAGCATATATGCTATGGGTGATACTATTTATGAGTCCACTCCAATGGAGGTACCGCTTGAGAAAGGCGAAACATTTAAAGTGACTTATAGTGATGGAAAAACCGCCGAAGTCACAAATTTAAAATCTATAAACGACGGCAAGAGTTACACTTATGTTCCAAAGGGTAGCACATCAATTTCCAGTAGAGTGGGAAACTACCTTAAAACTGGAATGTTTGCAGGAAACTCTGGAAATAAAATCCTGAGTTGGACAGCCCGTCTTGCAGCGCCCGCGGCAGCTGTTGGCTCTATGTGGCTTGCGGGGGATAAGTACGCTGAGGAGACGACTGAGTGGGTCTCAACAAACGAGGGATGCAACACCAACAATAAGGAGTAGTGTTACTCTGTAGGACAACTCTCGCCTTCGTTTTTTGCACCCATCCGTTCTATTGCTCGTCCGATTCCACCTTGTGTTATGGGAAGGTAAAGATATAAGATTATTCGCCCCAGAGTAAGCGACTCTACCTTAAACTCATGTTCTTTGTATATCTCGAATTCGAGCGGAGCGTATGTGTAAAGCTCGCCACCACCTTCTGCGATATTGACAAGTATATTTCGTGAGTTGTCGTCTGTTATGCTTTCTGTTATGCTAAATTTGGCACTTGTCTCAAATATCACTGGAAAGAAGTCTTTTGCGTAGTCAAGAAGTGGCGTTCCGGCCCCGCCGCTAAATACAGTTATTAGGGCTGCGGCGGCAATTTGGGCGCTATAAAGCCCTGCGGATTCAAGATAGTCCGCACATACACCCCCCTCCCGTGCCATATAGGTCGGATTAACATAACAATGCGCACCGTCCCCAGAATCATACTTAACATAAATCGGAGTTATTTTTGAATAGATGTCAAAAGAATCTTTATTTTTATCAAGAGACTCTACTGCTGATGTAAACTTTTTAATATTGGAAAGAACCTCTATTTGGTCATTTGTTGCTTCATAATGCAATTCTAAAGCGTCATACGTCTTTTTTGCAAATTCATATACTTTTTGCACTGGTTTTTGCGTCTCTTCCACAATTTTTATTGTCGGACGGCATCTACATCTACAGGTATCAAAAACATCTCTTCCCTTACTGCATGTGACGACTCTATTTCCTGATTGATAATCGCCCACACATTGATAAATGTCATTTCCTCGCGAGCAAGAAACAAAATTACAACGAACATTACAATTTCCTGCGTCTCCACAGTTATCATTTGAAATGCACTCGCCTGAATTATCTTTTGAACATGAATCTGAACCTAGTTTTTCTTCTGTGAGAATATTTTTAACAATTGAGGCAAGTTCCGTGACTGAAGTTATCGCTGAGGAACAATAGGTGTCGACATCATTAAACCCGAGACCATATTCATTTGAATTAAAAATTTTGTTGCCTCCTGCTTCGTCGCTCCCTTCTTTTATCTTATACTTGCATGTCTGTGACTGCCCGTTTTCCAGGGCTGAAGTTATCGCGCTAAGTACCTCTTTTGAATCATCCCTAAAATCATCGCAGATGTCTTCATCACTGCTGCCAAAAAGCGTATCAAGGGCGCTATAGTAGCATGCGCCTTTTTTGTCATCAGGGTATCCGCCATATTGGTCTTTGCAGTATTCATAATCTGGTTTACAGTATTCCTTTTTGCAGGCCTTACAATCCTTTTTATATTGATTGCACTCCTTTTTGAGGTCCTTGCAATCCTCTCTTAAGTCGTCACAGTCGTCCTCACATTCATCAACATCATCATTGCAATCATCTAAGTCGTCTTCGCAATCTTCATACATCTCGCAGCAATCTTCATTGCAATCCTCTAAGTCATCTTCACAGGTGTCTTTATTGTCACATTTATGATACCTTGTTGTTGAATAGCTCGAAAGCCAGTCATCTGACAAATCTCTAACTTTTTCATAACGCTCCATTTCTTTTGCCGTGGCAAGTGCTTCTTCCTCTAAAGTGTCTAGGTCTGTAGAGGATAAACAATTTCCCGAAGAATCTCCTTCGCATGTTTCTTCAAAGACTTCTTCCGGGTTCTCAGTTCCCATAATCGCCGTTTTTGCCTGGTCATAATCTGAAATGTCCATATCGACTCCCGGCGGCAAAAAGGAAGGCTCGCTTAAAAACTCCCACTCCGAAAGCCATGTCGCAGCGGGTATCGCCCCAATCCCTGTTATTGAATCCAGTGGGTCTTTTATTAACTCTTCTATTTCCTCAATTTTTCCAAAAAGTATTGTTGCGACCGGGTCTGTTTGAAAATCGCCCTCATAAAGGTATGGTCCGGTTCCTCCTGTTATGTAAGCTGAAAGGTATGCACGCAGGTAGAGCGCTCCGCTTAAGGTCCAGCTAAGCCGGTCTGGATACTTGGAATGAAAGTCTCTTGCACGAAGGTACATGTCATGTAAACGACCTGATATCCTGGCATTTATCGTCCTATTTGTAAATCGTGCGCTCCAGCCTTCCTTTGCAGTTATTGTAATTTCCGGGATTTTTATTTTTCCAGACATCCAGGGGCCCTCAAGATCTGGCAAGAACTCAATTTTTTGGGTAGAATCAATTGCAAGGGTGATGTTCGAATCAAAAGTGAAAAGGGCCCAGTCATCGCCTTTTTCATGAGCAATATCCCTTATATGGGATAAGGTATTTTCCTTAGTGCACAGGGATATATTCTCAAGGATTTTTTCCCAGCCCACCCTTTCCTCCATCTCAAGATAAGGGTTTATTGTAGTTCCTTCTGGTATCTGCCCGGCCTTTGTTGCACATAAACCCAGTGTACGCGAAAGATCGTCTCGTATCTCCTCTTCAAAACTTTCTATTGCCGAATTCATCCTTAGCCAGGCGATATCCTGGGCGTGGATTCCAAAGTCTCCTGCAGAACCAAGTTCCCATAATAACGATACTGAGATTGCAATGACGCAAAACACAACGCCGATTATGCTAAATGCTGGGATATATCCTTTCTTTTTCATTTTTTCCAGATCCTTAATATTATATCGCCGTCGCAGAGTTTGTCTTCGCACAGGACTGAAACAGGCGCATGAAATGATAATGCGGGCTCCTTACTGCCTCCAAACTTCCATTCACCGCAACAGGATTTAACTTGCGCAAAAAAGCCGTATTGGGGGGATGCGAGAACGCCTTTGAGTGGATAGTTTTTGTGATTCATTTCGGAGACTTTTGCCGCATCTATCGCCCATGATGAAATTCCTTTTGATTCACTGCTTGAAAAGGATTTTACAAGAAGGAAAAGTGCTCTTTGCCCAAAAGAAGACGCTTCGCTTATATCTGAAGGGATTATCGCACCAAGGCCTACTTTTAGAAGGAGCATGACAAGGATAATCACACATATCAAGCCTATGGCGCTTATCGGCAAATCCTCAAGAGCCTGTGGCCCAAGCTGCCCTTTTTTCGAATTAAAAACATCCCTTGGGATAAAGATATGTTGTATCATTGTGTATATTGGCACATAATTTGTGTTCCTTTGAATCTGATTGATGCAAAATGCCTAAGGAAGCATTGTGATATGGGGTTGGCAAGACGCTGATTCCAATCATCTTGCCTTTTTGAGTCTGTACAGAAACTATTATTGCAACAAGACCGGATTCAGTCTTGTTTGCCGTCATATGATAAGGTTCGCCTTGTACCGAAGGAGGAAGATTTATCTCAAGATAGCTGCCGTCTTCTGAAGAGGAAACCATAAGCAAGGAATTAACAATGTCTGAGGAGAGCTTTTGAGCTGAATCTGCAAGAAAAGCTGTTGACAATAGGGAAAACGCACAAAGAAGCATTACCATACAGGCAAAAAATATGATTAGCATGCCTGCTTTTGACCAGGACCAGACGAGCCATCCTTTTTTGTTTAAGTATCTGAATTTCAATCTAGTCCCTCCAGAGAATAAGTGTCACATCACACTCGCAGTCATCAATCCAAAAATGCCTTCTTGCAATACCATATCTTCCTTGCGGGCTTCCACTGCCAAAATAAATTCCCTCCTTGCAGGGGCAAGAGAGATTAAAAGAATAACTATAATTTGGTATTATGCGCTTTATCTCTGATTCAATAGAACTCTTCAGCTCGGGAAAGATGCTTGTTTTGTCTATTGCAAGGGCGCCTAAAACTGCTGACTTTTCGGCATTCGGGTCATACTCGCCGTCGGCTACAGAACTGTTTATTATATACTCGCCGCTTTTTGTTTCAATAATATGCTCTATTTGGAACGCATAGTTTTGCGGCTCAAATGTGGCGTTTCCCAGTTCAAGCCAAAAGACTGAGGAAAAGGGTCGCGTTATTGTTGTTTTGATTAAGTTTCCTTCAAAATTTATTTCCGGAGTGAGTATGTCCTTATGACTAAAAACTTCTTCAGAAACGCTTATGGGAGATTCTCTTGTAACACCTTTAACCGCGCTTCCATTATATGTCCTTTCGTGCGCGTTTGTGATGTATGCTGTGCTGTTTAGTATGTATTCCCCTCCTTCAAAATATACGGTCTTTTGCCTGCCAGAACCAAGTTCCTTTCCAAAAAATGCCGCTTGCAGTCCAAGATAACCTGCACCAGTTATCTTTGCTTTTAGGGAAATACTTTTGTCCTCTGTGTAGACCCCGCTAAGAGTCATATTGTCCTCTTTTTGAAGAGAATGTTCTGGAGTGATTTCAATGTACTCGCCAATCAAATCTCCACTGGGCTGGGAATGTATGTTTTCCTCCAAAAAGCCTTTTTCGAATAGGCCTGTTGTTAGGTTTTTTCCCCTAAAATATGTTAAAGCGACTGACGCGATTGCAGTCCTTTCCCAGTCTGTTTTTGCAAAGAAATCTCCACTCGTTAGCGCGTCTTCTGTGACTTGCCTTATGGTGTAACTTTCTGCGTTGAGCTTAACCGGGAAAAGTTCGAGAGGCGACACATCGGGGTTGACTCCCACTTCGATATAGCCAAATACGGACTCAATGGCTTGCCTAATGTCTGAAAGTTTGCAGCGTAGTTCTCTTGCTTTTTCCTTAATCTCCACGTCCAATAGGCTTTCTGCTTCATCTATAAACGAAACAAGGTCATTTGAATCCATAGCGACACTTGAGAGTTCCTCTCCAAGATAACTTAGTATTTCAGAGGTTATGGTATCGCAACTAAAATCAAACCCGACAAATGAGGAGAAAATTGAGGAAAGCTCGCCAAGGGCTTGGCAAGGCGCAAGAGAATCACTAAGGGCTGAGTCTATCTGGGAAGCGCTAAATCCAATCAGTGAGTCCTGGGCAAGCCCTAAATACGAATCTATCTCTGAAAACTTATGTCGGATGTATGCTATATGGGGATTGTCCGAGATATCATTACTGCTTTCTATTTCTGAGATGGCCTCCTCAGCCAGTTTTAAGTAATCAAGTATCTTTCTTGCATCATTTGTAACGGGGGAGTTTATCCTACTTGCCGCTTTTTTCTGCAGGACGCTAATCTCAATATCTGCCTTAGAGGAAAGAAGCGCCGAAAGGCTTATTTCAGCCATTTCGTTTAAGCTTTCAGTTTCCATCCTGCGTTGGGATCTTGATGATAATTGTGCCGATTGTAAGGAGAGGTAAGAAATGGCAAGAGATGAAAGCAACAAGAATACCATCAGGTCAATCGCTGCAGACTGCCCCTTCCTTTGAAATAATAACTTTTTGCCCATCTTCCCAGTATTCTAGTAGTAGGTTGTGTTCTCCAGATTCAATTGGACCGCATGCCGATTCTATTCGTACTCCAGATATTGCCATTGGCCCTGTAATTATTCTTTCCCCGTCAGATTCGTTGACAAAAATTGCACTCAGTTCTCCGTCCACCTTTATCCTGCAACAATCAGGAACAGACAAAAAATATCGCATTGAATTCTTGTCATACCCTAGTGAGATTATCCTTGCGGCCTCATAAAGGTCACTTGCAGCCTGTGCTGCCGCCTGCTCCTCTGAACCCTTGACAAATTTTTCCATCGAATTAATTCCTATCCAAAGGCAAAAGACGATGACAAGAACGCTTGCAAGAATCATAAAGGGGGCTTCAAGAACCGAGCTCCCTCGTCGGTTAATCTGCATGCTAAAAAAGCCTGTTTAGTTGTCCACCACCATCTGGAAGCATTCCACCATCTAGTATAACATAGCCTTTGTCCGTTTCTTTTTCCCCGTCCAAAAGAAGCTTTGTTGCATCGTCCTGTGAATCTGAAAAAAGTGTTTTTTCAGTATCCTCAAGTGTTGTTCCAGCTGAAATAATATGCGAGCTAAAAAGCATTAGTGCGCACAGGACTCCCATCCCTAAAATAATCGCAGCTGCAATCTTAAACGGCAAATCCATTCTTTAGAAGCTTGCGGTTTTATTGACTATCCGCGCGGTGAAGTTTCTAAAGGCCGAGCCTGTTGCGTTTATCGCAGAGACACTGTCCTCTTTTATCTCTGAAAGAACGGTTGCGACAATCCCAAGAACCGCTGCAACAATTATTATTGCAAGAGCTATTTTAAAGACTTCGTCTGCTACCCCTTTTCTTCCCTTTGGTATCATTTTTGTATTATATCTGCTGCTTTTTGGAGTGCGTAAGTTCTTGCCTCTTCAGAATCGTTTATTGCACCAAACGCAATTTCTTGGGTGTCTGCAAAAATCACCATAAGGGCGCAGATTACAAGAAAGGAAACTATTGTGACAAGAGCCAGAGTAAAGACAATGGAGTGCACTTTTTAGCTTCCTGATAATCCGCCCTCGTCGCAATTGCCAGTTATCATGCAATCTGTTGCTTCAGAAACACTCTCTGATGCTGTTGCAGCTCCTGTTGCAAGCTCTTCAGCCCCGGTCCATGCCGAGCCCATCATATATGAAACCACTGCAAGCACAGCCGCGATTATTATCACGACAAGTGCCAGCTTAAAAACAGAGTCTGTCTGTCCTTTCCTAGATTTGAGTATCCTCATTTTCTTATGTTTATCTAGGCGAACGCGTATTTTGGAGATAGATAATTCTAAGGGATTAAGACATATAGTTATCACAGGATAAAGTTATCTCCGGGGGATAACTATTCGTTTCTTAAGAAAGGAACTTTTCAGAGAATTTCATTACCGCTTTTGTCGCAGAGACCATTCCTGGTATGAGCGCATACTCTTCAGGCTTGTGGCATTGGTGATTCTCACCCGGACCAAACTCTAGAGCGGGAATGCCGTGCCTGTAAAAATACTCAGTGTCAGCCCTTCCAAGTGCTACCATGCGTTCTGTATCACATTTGAACTGGGAATCAATAAGGGTTTTAAACTGGTCTGTAAACTCGCAATTTTCCCCTAAGAAATATCCTGGGAAAAAATAGGGCATTTTCACATCAGCTTCAACCCCTGATTCTTTTATTGCAGCTTTTATCTTCTTTTTGACATCATCGCGGCCGGGAAGCGTCCTGTAATCGACTGTCATTTCACAAAGCCGGGGGATTATGTTTGTTGCCGGCGAGTCGCTGTTTATCTTTACGATTGAAAGGGTCTCTGGAAGCTCTTTTCCAAAATAATTGCCCATGTATAAATCATGGTCTTTTAGCCTGTTTACTAAGTGTACTGCTTCTTCGACTGCGTTTTTGCCAGTCTCGGGACGTGAAGAATGTGTACTTTTACCGTGGACTGTAAGTTCAAGAATCATGCGCCCACGGCATCCCGCTGAAATCTTTGGAACACCTTTGTAAAGTGTTGGCTCCATTATTACACATCCGTCTGCTTTAATTTTTTCTGCAGCGTACATGCTTCCTTTGGGAAGGCGTGTTCCTTTAAGAACGTCTTCTTCTGCGACGGTAAATGCCAAAAGCAGTTTTCCATTAATCTTTTTTGGGTCGATTCTGTGTGCAATCTCAATCATTCCTGCAACCCCTGCCTTGCAGTCTGACGCGCCAAGTCCAATTACTTTATTTCCTTTTTTCTCAGCGCGAAAAGGGTCTTTTAAGTAGCCCATTGGGGGGACTGTGTCAAGATGAGAATTAAGCATTAGAGTCTTGCCTTCATTTCCCACACCCATTTCAACATAGACGTTATCTACTTCCTCGTCCACGTAAGCAACATGACCGAGATTTGTCATGGTTTCAAACACATAGTTTGCAATCTCGCCTTCGTTGCAGGTAACCGAAGGTATCTTTATTAATTCCTGAAGTGTCTTTACAAGATGTTTTTCGTCAATGCGCGATGCCATTTCTTTTTTTATTCTACAACATAGTCTATTTGATATTAATGTCTCCACATTATAAAATTAGTAATGATGAAGCGAACAACCCCTGAGCTAAGTTCTTTATAGGACTTGTCCATGATGAACCTTATGAGCTCTGATTAAAAAAATCGCTCTTTAAGTAAGGTTTGTTTGCTTTAGAAATGTCCAAGAGTCGTCTGTTTTCCAAGACCCTTTAGCTCGTCTTCGTTGTACCCCAATGCTTCAAGTACGCGCATGACTGCCGGAAGAACCTGATTGTTTATGTAATATTCGGGGTCGTAATCATTCTCCTTGCAAAAGCCGATAAGACATGCCTTATCGCTTATTGAGTTGCCTTTCTTTGTTATTATGTACTGGAGGACGTCGCCCGGTTTTATTCTCATTCCTTTTTTTTGCGCCTTGGTGGCAGCCATCACATGCGGTCCTTTGTTTTCGTATTCCCCAATCGGCTTTGTGAGTTGAGTATGTATTAAGAGTTCTGAAAGCGGGACGTTTCCTTCCTTTAAGTCTAATATGACTTTTTTGACAAGTTCTGCGGCCTTTTCTGGGTTTCTCTCACGGAGTATTGCGTCAAGTACCTGGACTTGAGTATCCTTTGCTATTTGTGCCCAGTCACGACGGCGTGTCTCAAGACCCTTTATTGTCAGTTTTCCTTCTGCTGAGATTAGGGCGTAGCGCTTTTTAGTGATAAACACCCCACGCGGGAAGAAACCTTCAAACTCAAGTTCCATGGCTTCTGGGAGCTTTGAATTTATCTCCTTTAAGAAATCTTTTGCAATGTCTTTTCCTTTAGCTTTTGTTATTTTTCCGGGAACCGTTAGCATCAGGCTGTCTGTATCCCCATAAACGACCTTGTATCCCAGTCCTTCAGCCTTTTTTATCGTGTCTTTTATGTATTCACGCCCCCAGGCAGCCGTACTTCCGGCGCAATCGTTGTCATACCAGCGCGCCCGCGAAAACCCCATGTAGCCATAAGCTGAATTTGCAAGTATCTTAAGGGCCTGCTGGCGCGCGTCAAGGACTTTTATTGTAGTTGCCGATTCCTTTTCTTCTTTTGCCTTTTTTAGCTGGCGCTTGATTTTTGTCCTGCTTGAAAGTATCTCGTTAAGAAGCCCTGGTATGAGTCCTTTTGGCGTCTTTTTGAACTTGGCTCCCGTTGGTGAGATAGAACAAAGAGCATCATCTGCTTTCTGGTCATGAGTTGAAGGGTCGATGTTATGGGCTATTATGATTGAGGGGTATAGCGAGCGAAAATCGAATACGAATATGTTATCATGCAGTCCTTTTATCGGCTCTACTACGTATGCACCCTCATAACCTTCCCCCCGTCTAATCTGATAATCTCTGTCGCTTGGCTTGTTTGGGACTAAAATGCCTTTTTCATGGGCAATTGACATAAGGAGCCATTCTATTGCGTTTCCACTTCCCATGCGCGAGACTTCAAATATCGGCTGTTTTACAATCTGGGTAAGCTCGTATTCTGTTGGGAGAACCTCTTTTGCTATTGCAAGGCAGGAATCGACATCTGAAATGGAGTACTCAATGATTTTATCTATATTTTTTCCTTCTTTCCACCAGCTAGCCAGGTTTTCGATTTCTATGTCGAGCTTCACTTCGCCAAACAGCGCTTCGTGGACATCTTCAAGGGTGTACCTGGGTAGTGAAAATAGTTTTCTGCATATTGGATAAAGGTCAATGTGGGGGCGCCCCGGAATCCTTGCGGCAAGATTCATCCCACGCCGCTCAAGCCTGACCTCTTCGTCTTTCGGGCCAAGATTAAATTTCGTGCCAAGGAATTTGCAACGGTCTTTTATCACCGGAAAATCGAAATTGTCGCCGTTATAGGTTACTATTATGTCAATTCCTTGCTTTTTTACTGTTGAAATAAAGAGTTCTATTATCTCTTCTTCTGTTGAGCAGGTCTTGGCAAACTTATGACTTGACTCGTTGCCAAACTGCCATACATGTCTTGCGCCAAGTGAGTCTGCATAGCTAATTATTATCGGGCGCATGTTAGTGTTTTCCATAGGTCCGTCTGAATCAATCTTTACAGTTTCAATATCAAATGCGGCAATCTTAAGCTTAGTATTTGTTGCCCCCTTCATTGGAACAATACCTGAATTTATGACATATCTTTGTGTGAAACGAATATCGTCTTCGCGGGTCTCAAGACATTCCTGCAAGCGTCTTATTTTTTCGCGCGCGTCGGGAACCTCTCCAGGATTATTAAGGGTTACTTTGATTACTCTAAGCTTTTGGCTAGAGTCCTCAAGAACTACTTCTTCGGCATCACGAAGTGAGCTTATTTCAGATTCGATGCCTCTTTTTAGTGCAGAGGCGTCATTTCGTGGCACGGCGTAAAAATAAGGAAAAAAATCCTTTATCTCTTTAATATCCTTGTCCCTGCCGTCTTGGCCGGGATAGTATAATTTAAGTACTGGAGCGCTACCCTCACGCTCATAACTTACATCAAGAAGAATGTTATCGTCCACAAAACCCGTCACCCTAAGTTTTTATTGGTTATGGCATTAAAATCAAATAGAGGTATTTTATGAGCAGAGAAGAAAGGACTAAAAAATCCAAATCGACGGGTTCCGGGAAAAATAGAAAGACTGAAGAGGCCGAAATGGTTACTAATGCGCTTGAGCAGATACGGACTCTTGATTCTGAAATAGATCTTCTTAAACAGAAGATGAATCTTGTGATACGGGAGATTAATGTTATAAAACGCGTTGTCCTTTCAGAAAAAGAGCAAATAAAAGAGCTCGAAGTATCCAAAGGAAACGATGATAAAAGGTTCACAAGCCTCCTTAATATCGTCAAGGGTATGCGCGAGACAAAGGAATAAGACGTCTTATTTTTTTAGCCCGTAGAATAGTAGAATGCCAGCGACTATTACAGGTATTGCCACAAAGAGTATGTAATAAGGTAACTGCTCGGGAACTTCTTTTGAACGCAGTACAAGACTTATTCCGGAGTTTGTAAGTTCTCTTGCCTTGGGAAAGGAATTTTTGCCAAGTAAATACTCTTCTGATGCTTCATCAAAAAGATCTGCGGCGTCAAGGAGGATGCGACTATCGCCTTTTGATAATGTATCCTCGCGAGCAGTTGCGCCTGCTTCTTCTGCAAGAGAACTTGGTAAGATTATGATTTCTGATAAAGCGGGCAGTGCTTCTTTTGCCCCTGAATAGTTTCCAGAGGAAAAAAATGCTTCAGATGCCGTTAGTCTGTCTTTTATCGATTTTATATCACCAGCGCTAAAATCCTTTGAAAATACTGATGAAAATTCCCCTATTAGGTACTCGGCCTCATCTAGCGGAATAATCAATTCTGAATATGTGGCCAGATAAGACATTTTGGGGGTATTGAGCTCTTCTTCTAGTGCCCTTTTTTGTCTGAGAAGCTCAATCATGAGGTCATTTTGGTAGTTTGCGCGCGCGCGATTGGCCTCACTTGTCAGCTCATCAATCTGTAGTACGGCAGAGTCATACTCTGTTAGGTCTATCTGAGACTCTGCCAATGGTGCTATAAGCAGGAGAATGCCTGATACAAGGACAAAATAACTAATTCTTTTCATATTTTATTATAAGTTTTTATTTAGAAACTGGGCTGTTTCATATTTTTATTAACTTACCATTAATTTAGGCGGCCCAAAATAAAAGTCGATATAACAATGGCAAGACAAAAACCCAGTACATGTCCCCCAGTAAAAAAACATATTGATATATTTGATCAGGCGCTTCACAGTACACTCACGATAGTTGCAATAATACTCTTTGTTATCTGTCTTTCCCTTGTTGTCCTGGGAATAAAGGATCTTGTTGAGGGTTGGATGGTGCTTACCGGTTATACTGAGACTATACTCGGAGAAGACGCCTCTGCACTTATGATTTCGGGTATGGGTATGGTAGTTATCGGAATTGCTGTGCTTGACCTAATAAAATCTATTCTTGAGGAGGAAATTGCTGAAAGAAAATTCAAAAACGTCCAAGAAAGGGCACGTGATTTCTTAACTCGCTTTTTGCCTGTAATAATATTTGCAATCGCCGCTGAGATTTTTGTCACAATGGCTCAGATAAAAGCGATTCCCGACTCAAGCGGAATCATATTTGACATGGCAATAATGGGGATTGCTGTTGGAGCAATGCTTGTCGGTCTTGGATTCTATATTCGTATGACTTCTAACCATAACGACAAGAAAGAGAAGAAATCTTTTAGTTCCTCTTTAGGAGGGCTACGCGACTCTGAGGACACGAGTCAGTAAGCGTATAATTTGCTTCGATCCCTAGCTTCTTTGAAAAAACCTCGATTTCTTCCTGAGTTAACATATTGTCAAGTGTAAGGCGCTTTCGTGAATGGCCGACACACATGTAAGACTTCACTTCTATGAAATCGGGCTCCGCCTTGTTTACGAGCTTTGCAAAGCCTGGGATAAACTTTTCATCGTCATTCCATCCACGAACAAGAGTTATTCTAAATACCTTTCTGCATTTAAAGAGCGGGAATATGTCTATTGTTTTGTTGAATTGTTCCCATGCATCAGAAGTTACCGGGCGATTAAGCAACTTAAACAGGTCTTGAGTCGGTGACTCTACTGAAAGGTAAAGATTTGTGGGTTCGCGCGTCATCGCCCTTAGGCGCTCAGGGAAAGTCCCATTTGTAACAAGGAATGTGCTTTCAAAGCCATGATTGTGGTAAGACTCTATCAAATCGCCTATCTGTGGATATGCTGTAGGCTCACCTGAAAGAGATATTGCCGCCTGATTTGGGTTTTGTGCCTCTTCCCATTTAACCGGGTCAATGCGGTCTTTTAACCCTCCGTAACCTGAAAGGAGTAACTTTTGAGCTTTAAGGGACTCTTCTACTATGAAATCGGGGTCATCCCAGTCTGTTAAGTCGGTTCCTATTGTCCATTCAACGGGGCGCCAGCAAAATACGCACCTTTCAGTACAATGGCCAACTGCTGGAGTCATCTGCAGGCACCTATGGGAATTTATGCCATAGAACTGTTCCTTATAACAAACAGCTTTGTTCATCAGGCTTCGCCTGAGCCATTCACATACTTTGACGGCAGAATGACGCCCGACAAGATGATAATGCTGTTTTACCAGCAGTTTTTTTAGCTCCTCGGGTAATTCAGGGCCACCACTGGGTGCGTTCTTTTCTTCGAGAAGTTCTTCGGACATAATCTGGTATATTGATTATTATTGGTAAAAAGGGTTTAGATTTTTTGCCACTTATTAATAGCTTAAGTTTGTTGGTGATGGCAAGGACTTAAAAAACGCCCAAAAACCGTCGTGTTTTTATAGTTTGCGGCGTTAAGATGAGCAACTAAAATTATTAGGTGGAACAATGGCACGATTTGTTGTTGCTAGGCAACTTGGGGGTAAGAGGTCGATTACGACTACCGGAAAGGAAATAGGCAGGCTTGACGATATAATCGTTGATGAAGCCACGGGTGAGATGGAAAGCATCATTGTCGAACCTGATGCAGAAACTGCTGAAGATGTGCGCTTCCCAAAAGACTCAAACGGAGATTTTATAATCCCATTTAAGTCTGTAAGAGCAATATCGGATGTTATTGTTATTGAAGAAGGTTCAGTACCAGTTGCACCGGTTGAGGCGTCTCCAGCACACAGACACCGCCACGACGAGTAAGGGTGTGGCATTTTCTTAAATTTAATACTATTTCTGATTTTCTTTTGTTTGGTAGTTAGCACTGGCTAAATTGACTTAAAAAGAGAAATTAAAGGCGCTTTTTGCCTTCCTTTTTTACTACGGCAACTAGTTTTGATGCCATTTTCTCGACATCTTTTGCGTTTTCAAAAGCAGTTCCAATCTGAACGGCGTCTGCGCCTGCTACTATTGCCGCTCGTACTTGAGATTCACTTCTAATTCCACCTGCTGCAATGTAAAAAGTGTCCTTGCCAAGAGCTGCGCGCACCGCGGCTATCATTTGAGGCGGTACGGGTTCTGGAGGATTTGAGCCTGCATCAGTAAGAACGAATCTAAAGCCCATCATCTGGGCTGAAAGCGCCATGGCTGCAGCGATTTTAGGCTTGTTTAGTGGAATTGGCTTTGCGTCTCCAACCCAAGCAACGGTCCCACCGTCACCAACAACAAGATATGCTGTTGGAAGTGGCTCAATGCCAAGACGTTTTACAACTGGGG
The DNA here is from genome assembly GCA_964619365.1 of uncultured archaeon. Taxonomy (GTDB): domain Archaea; phylum Altiarchaeota; class Altiarchaeia; order JAFGQM01; family JAFGQM01; genus CAYMNU01. Next base: position 46,446 of record CAZUDQ010000003.1, on the reverse strand, counting down.
CCCCAAGCATCTGGGCTTCTGATATCCAGTAGGTGTTACGAGAATTAAGCATAGACATGAAATATATGGAATCTGCTTTTGCATTTACAGTCCCGATGTTTCCGGGGAAAAGATTCACGGGTATATCAACTTCTTTTTTGATGCCTGAGACTGTATAGTCAAGAGCCTGGCCCTGCACCCCTGTTGAGCCTCCGACAACAATTAAATCGGCGCCCGCACTTGCAGCGGCTTTTGCTGCGGCGATTGCACCGTCAAGCTCAGAATAGTCCATGGGGTCAATTACCGTAAAGAGTAATGCACCGTCTTCAGCTCTTTTTTTAAGAAGATATTTCTCTACTTTTCCCGGCTCCATTTCTTATAATTTAATGCTGGTTGGATAAAAGCGTGAAAATAGTCCTTTTTTATTATTAAGTATTAGTTAACCGTTTGGCAAAATATTAAAAATGGTAGATCTCGTAGTCCAAAACGGCAAAATCGTCACCCCCTCAAGCATAATAGAGGCAAACTTGGTCATCGATAACGGCAAGATTGTAGATATCACAAAAAAGAGCTTTGAGGCTGACGAGATAATAGATGCTGAAGGCGCCCATATAATACCGGGTCTGATTGACGCTCATGTTCACTTCAGGGACTTTGGGGAGAGCCATAAAGGCGACTGGAAAAGCGAATCATTGTCTGCTGCCGCAGGCGGTGTGACAAGCGTCCTTGAGATGCCAAATAACAAAGAGGGGATAAACTCTGTTTCGCGCCTTGAGGAAAAAAGGAGGCACGTAAGGGAAAACAGCATCATTGACTTTGGACTCTATATGGGTGCTGAAAACGACAATCTTGAGGAGATTCTTGCCGCAAAAAATATCGCAGGAGTCAAGTTCTTCCTTGGGAAGAGTACTGGGAACTTCCTGTTTGACACTACTCGTCTTCCAGAATTCTTTAAAGCCATGAAAAAGAAGGGTCTTCTTGGTGCATTTCATTGTGAGAAAAAAGAGCTTTTAGAAAAATATGAGGGAGAATGTGCTAGCTTTAGACGATTTACTGAATCACGCCCTGCAATATGCGAGGCTATGAGTATTAAAGATGTCTCACGGGCGATGTGCGATAACCGCGTGCATATATGCCACGTTACAAGTGACGCTGCCCTTCATGAAGTCATGCGGGCAAAAAAACTCAATTCAAATGTCAGCTGCGAGGTTTGTCCTCAGTATCTTTTCCTCTCAAAAGACGATGAGGAAGCGCAGGGAACAAAACTTAAGATGTATCCGCCCCTTCGAAGCAAAAGCGACAATTCCGCTCTTTTAATGGGCCTTAGAGCCGGCGCAATAGACATGGTTTCAACCGACCATGCCCCCCACACCATCCAAGAAAAGACGTGTGGCTGGAAAAATGCTTCTGGCGGCGTGCCCGGCGTCGAAACGCGGCTTCCTTTGATTCTTGGACACAGCGACCTTAGGGGACTTATTGAGACCTGTGCGCGAAGGCCTGCTGAAATATTTGGGATAGAAGGCAAAGGCTCGCTTAGAGAAGGCTTTGATGCCGACTTTGTCATAATCGACCCAAGCTACAAATACAGGATATCTGCAAAAAAGCTGCATTCAAAATGCGGCTGGACCCCTTTTGAAGGGATGGTTGGCCAAGGAAAAATCATAGGGACTTTTGTGCGCGGCAAGTGCGCTTACTCCGTTGATGAAGATATCCAAACAGAAAGCTGTGGTAGAGAACTTGTCTTTAGAAATTAATTGTTGCTAACAAACCCTTGAAATAAAAGGGAATTTAATTCGAAATTACTAGCATAAAAAACGTTTGGGCGCACCTTTTATAGACCGCACTCTAAAATTAAATAAATTCTTGGAGTAGCATTGCTGTGGCATGTGGCTCTAAATTCTCTAAGGTTTTTTGCTGTAAATTTTATGAAAGGAATAATTGTACTAAGAGACGGAACTCTGCTTGAAGGAGAAGGCTTTGGCGCGCAAGGAGAAGCATGCGGAGAGCTTGTCTTTAACACTGGGATGGCCGGATATCAGGAGTGCTTGACCGACCCGTCGTACAAATATCAGATTCTAATGCCCACGTACCCTCTGATTGGAAACTACGGCGTCTGCCCTGAGCGATTTGAGTCCGACCACATACAAGTGGAGGGATTTGTCGTGCGCGAACTTTGTGAGCACCCAAGCCACATCCCGTTTCTAAAAGACCTTAAGTCCTGGATAGAAGAAGAAGGCATCGTCGGACTACAGGGCGTTGATACGCGCATGCTTACAAGAAAGATAAGGGACGCAGGTGTCATGAACGCAATAATTGCGACAGGTGATAATTTTGACAGGGACGAACTTATCGCAAAGGCAAAAGAGCTAAAGTCTATTTCAGAAATAGACCTTGTGGAAAAAGTCACTGTAAAAAAGCCTGTAATCCATGCTCCAATGGGTGAAAAGAAAGGAAGGATGGCCCTTATTGACTGCGGAGTCAAAGGCTCAATAATAAAGAACCTGGTTGACCGTGGTTGCGAGGTAATCCAAGTCCCGGCAAAAACCAGCGCAAAAGACATTCTTGATTATTCTCCGGACGGAATAATGATTTCAAACGGGCCGGGCGACCCGGAGCGGGCAGGAGATATTGTAGCTAACATCAAGACCTTAATCGACACGCAGATGCCTGTCTTTGGAATCTGTTTTGGCAACCAGCTTGTCGGACGAGCTTTTGGGGCGGATACATACAAGCTTAAATTCGGGCACCGTGGGGGAAACCAGCCCGTTAAAGAGCTTCCAACGGGTCGTGTGTATATTACAAGCCAGAACCACGGCTTTGCAATAGAAGCAAGCAGTCTTCCAACAGACGAAGTCGAAGTCACCCACATAAACCTTAACGACCAGAGCGTCGAAGGAATCGCCCACAAAAGCCTTCCGGTACGCACAGTTCAGTATCATCCAGAGGCGCACGCAGGGCCATGGGACAGCAAGTACTTATTTGATGATTTCATACAGATAATGAAGGAGGCAAACTTCCAAAAAAGATAAGATGCCAAAAAGAACTGATGTCAAAAAAATCCTGATAATCGGAAGCGGCCCTATCCAGATAGGACAGGCGGCGGAATTTGACTACAGTGGAAGCCAGGCATGCCTTGCACTCCGCGAGGAAGGGTACAAAACAATCCTTATCAACAACAATCCTGCGACGATACAAACAGATACCGATATTGCAGACGCGGTATACCTTGAGCCGATAACCGCCGAATCGATTGAAAAGATAATAATAAAGGAAAAGCCTGATGCGATTCTTCCGACAATGGGGGGTCAGACCGGGCTTAATATGGGCGTCGAACTCGAAAAGAAAGGAATCCTTGAAAAATACAATCTAAAAGTCATTGGAACGCCTATTGATTCGATAAAAAAGGGTGAAGGGAGACAAGAATTTGCCGAGCTCATGAGGGAGATAAATGAACCCATCTGCAAAAGCCACTCAGTTTTCAGTCTCCATGAAGCCCAAGAAGCGCTTTTTGATATAGGTGGCCTTCCCGCAATCATACGGCCCGCATACACACTAGGTGGAACTGGGGGGGGCATAGCTTTTACTGAATCTGAATTCGCGCGTATCGTTGAGCGCGCACTTAATCGCAGTAAGAACAGCGAGGCTCTGATTGAAGAGTATATTGGTGGGTGGAAAGAAATCGAATACGAGGTCATGCGCGACGGGTCAGGAAACTGCATAACAGTCTGCAACATGGAGAATTTCGACCCTGTCGGGATTCATACAGGAGAAAGTATTGTCGTTGCTCCGACTCAAACCTTAAACAACACAGAATATCAACTCTTGCGAACGGCGTCACTTAAGATAATAACGGCTCTTGGTGTTGAGGGTGGTTGCAATGTACAGTTTGCACTTCACCCGGAAAAACCTGAATACAGGGTAATAGAAGTAAACCCCAGGGTCTCAAGGTCTTCGGCTCTTGCTTCAAAAGCAACAGGATACCCAATTGCGCGAGTTGCCGCAAAGATTGCCTGTGGCCTTAATCTTGACGAGATACGAAATGAGATCACAAAAAACACGCCAGCTTCATTCGAACCGGCTCTTGACTATATCGTAACAAAGGTCCCACGCTGGCCGTTTGACAAATTCCGCGGAATGGAACGTCGCATCGGGACTGAAATGAAAAGTACTGGAGAAGTCATGAGTATGGGGAGAACCTTTGAGGAGTCGCTTCAAAAGGCCATACGCTCACTTGACCAAGACCGCATGGGGATATGTGCCGACGGGCGGGAGTACTGTACTGATGATGAACGCCTGGCCGAGGAGCTTGAGCATGCAACAGATATGAGGGTTTATTATGTTTATGACGCCCTGCGGAAAGGGTGGTGTCCCGAGGACATAAATAGGATAAATAAGATTGATCTCTTCTTCCTTTACAAGCTCAAAAACATTGTTGAGATGGAAAAACGGCTCGAAAATGAGGAGCTTAGCGCATCTTTTTTAAAAGAAGCAAAGCGTCTTGGCTTTAGTGATTTCCAAATATCAAATTTACACGATAAGGGAAAACTAAGCGAAACTGATATTCGCAAGCTAAGGAAGAAACTTGGCGTCCTTCCAACGTACAAAATGGTTGACACCTGCGCTGCTGAGTTTGAAGCAAAGACCCCGTATTACTATTCCACCTATGAAGACGAAAGCGAGGGGCGCGACACTGGAAGGAAAAAGGTCATAATCCTTGGTGGGGGACCAATACGAATTGGACAGGGTGTCGAATTCGATTACTGCACAGTCCATGCGGTCTATGCACTTCGGGAGCTTGGTTATGAGGCAATAATAATAAACAATAATCCTGAAACTGTTTCAACAGACTTTGATACGTCTGACAAACTTTATTTTGAACCGCTGACAATCGAAGATGTCTTAAATATCATAGAGCGCGAACAGGATAACTTGTTAGGCGTCATGGTGCAGTTTGGCGGTCAGACTGCAATAAACATATCAAAAGGGCTGGTTGAAGCGGGAGTACATATTCTTGGAACGGGGGCTGATGCAATAGACCTTGCCGAAGACCGCGATAACTTTGGAAAACTTCTTGATGAGCTAAAAATAAAGGCGCCGGATTGGGGAACTGCGAGGAGTTTTGACGGCGCACTTGTCGTTGCAAAGCGTCTTGGGTATCCCGTTCTTGTCCGTCCGTCTTATGTACTGGGCGGGCGCGCTATGGAAGTTGTCTTTAATGACGATGAGCTGGAGGCCTATATGAGAGAAGCCGCAAGCATCTCGCCAAAGCACCCGATACTTGTTGATAAGTTCCTAAGTGGTGCAACTGAAATTGATGTTGACGCAGTCTGTGATGGTGAGGATGTCTATGTCGGTGGAATCATGGAACATATTGAAGAGGCAGGAATCCATTCCGGAGATTCAGCTTGTGTGATACCTGCTCAAGGCATCTCGCCTGATATGATAAGTCAAATTGAAGAATGTACAAAGAAGATGGCTCTTGGCCTAAAGACCTTAGGCTTAATCAATATTCAATATGCTATAAAAGACGAGGAACTTTATGTGATTGAAGCAAACCCGCGCTCTTCAAGAACAATACCATTTGTCTCAAAAGCAACAGGCGTCCAGCTTGCAAAAGTCGCGGTAAGAGCAATTATGGGTGAGAAACTAAAGGATATTCTTGAGACCTTTGACCACTCGGCAAAAATAAATCATGTTGCAATAAAGGAGGTTGTCCTTCCTTTTGATAAGCTTAGAATTGACCCAGTTCTTTCTCCTGAGATGAGAAGCACGGGTGAATCCATGGGAATTGACAAATCATTTGGATGCGCTTATTTTAAAGCTCAGTCAGGCGCGGGAAATACACTTCCCCAGAAAGGAAAAATACTTTTTAATGTGGGCGACCCTGCTCAATATCCAGATGCAATAGAAATCGCAAAAGGCCTTGAAAAACTTGGCTTTAGCCTATTTGCTGAAGACGGGACATTTGATGCATTTGACAAGGCAGGAGTTTCCTGCGTACGGGTAAAAAACGTGCGTGGTATGGTAGAGTCAAGAGAACCGGCCCTAGTAATCAGCGTGCCTATGCGGGGAGACCGCAGTGAGCGCGACAAACGAATGCGCTTTGCAATACTTGACTATGAGATTCCCTACATTACAACAATTGAGGGTGCAAAAGCCGCATTGCTCGCCCTGCGCCAGCTAAAGAAAACTGAGCCCGAAGTAAAAAGCCTAAACGATTATCTTAAACAAAACTAAAAATAATATAATAAAATGGATTTTGTGTCTACAAGAGAAGAAAGCAAGGAACTAATTGAGTCCGTGCTTGCCGACGCCGCAAAATACGACTCGGACAAGGACTTTACAAAACAGGCAACGGGGAAAATTCTTGGGACTCTTTTCTTTGAGCCCTCAACAAGAACGCAATTTTCCTTCCAATGCGCTATGGAGCGCCTCGGGGGAAGTGTTGTTGGTTTTTCCTCTATTGCAGGGACTTCAGTAAAAAAGGGTGAAAGCCTCTTAGATACTGTAAGAATGTTTGGTGGATATGTTGATGCCATTGCCATGCGCCACTCTCTTGAAGGCTCTTCAAAGCTTGCTTCTGAAGTGTCTCCTGTTCCGATAATAAATGCTGGGGACGGAAGCCACGACCATCCCACTCAAAGCCTTCTTGATTTATACACCATACGAAAAAGCCTTGGTGACTTTAATAACCTTAGAATAGGTATCTGCGGAGACCTGCGTTACGGGCGAACTGGAAGGCCTCTTTCTATTGCCCTTTCAAATTGGGACGTAAATATAACTTATATCTCACCTCCAGCCCTTAGTATGGATAGAGGGACAGTAAGATACTTAAAAGGCAAGGGCATGGACGTACGGGAAGTAGTAAAGCTTGATGATGCAATTGAAGAGCTTGACGTGCTTTACATGACAAGAATACAGCGAGAAAGATTCCCAAGTGAGGAAGACTACAAAAAGTATGCCGGCGCATATGTTGTCGACGGGGGACTCATGGATAAAGCAAACGAGAACATGATTCTCATGCATCCGCTTCCAAGAATCGATGAGATACGCCCGGAAGTCGATAACGACCCGCGGGCAAAATATTTTGAACAGGCAAAAAACGGTATACCGACAAGGATGGCAGTCATTATGAAGGCGCTTTTTGAATAAAGAGAAAAAATGGATAAGACACTAAAAGTTCAAAAAATCGAAGAAGGGACAGTAATCGACCATATCGAAGGAGGTAAGGCCTGGGAGGTAATAAAACTACTTGGTCTTGATGATTATCCTGCAACAGTAACGGTACTTTCTCGCGTGAATTCAAAGAGCAAAGGTAAAAAAGATATAATAAAAATCGAAGGCAGTGAGCTTGATAAGGACGACTTGGATCGTGTTGCCCTTGTTTCCCCGCATGCTTCTGTAAATGTTATTGCAGGCTGTGGCATCAAGAAAAAATATAATGTCGAGATTCCAGATTCCGTTAAAGGGATATTAAAGTGTACGAATCCAAACTGTGTGACGCATTCTGAAGCTGTTCTCGGGCAATTTAAGGTTGAATCCAAAGACCCGCTAAGACTACGGTGTATATACTGCGAAAGGGCTCAAAACGGCTTAGAATTTAAGTAATTACTGCACGTTTTTCGGGTTTTAGCCTAAAGGATAATCTTATTGGTGAATCCTTTATTTTATTCATAGATTCTATAATACTTGGATTTACTTCTGGGTATCTTGCCGCTAGTTTCTTTTTAGACATTTCAGTTAAGTCGCGGTAAAATTTTGTCGAATAGGTTCTAGAAAAAAGATTCCGGTTATGTTCATTTAATTCTTTTTCGGCTATTGGTTCAAACCCTGCGTCTTTAAGATACGAATGCACTAACGGGCGGTTATAACGCGTAGCTGTAATAAAGACCTTTCCTCTTGGATGCATCTTTTTTGATAAATCGACGAGGAAATTTTGGGCACTACAGGGAGTTCTGGAAACTTGACTTAGGAAAAAATCCATATTGGCAACACCTATCGAACCATTTTCTAAAACATTAAGCCCTTCTGGAAGTGGTTGGTTGAATATCTTTAAATTTTTATGTTGGCTTTCAAAAGATTCAACCTGCCCCTTTGGCATTCTTGATTCAAAGCCTACCATCTCTTTCTCTGGGTGTCGTTTTTTAAGTTCTAATAAGCGTTCTGACTGGCCGCATCCAAAATCAACAAAAGAGTAAAGTGGTCTTTTCCAATGTTTTAATTTTACGGGACGTCGTTTAGGCATTTCGAATTTAATTAGTCTTTTTTGGCTTTAAAACAAAGGCGTGTCGGGGCATAGATTTTTGGATCTCTGGGAAGTTCATCTATCCAGGTGGGCCACGCAAGAGGATTTCGGCGTTTTAGTTCTTTCTTAGACACCCCTTCCATCAAATCCCGATATAGTCTCTGTCCCTGACTGTTTGAAAATCTCTTTCGATTATCTTTTCCAAACTTGTCTTGACTAGTAAGTTTAAATGCTATCTTTTCGAAGTCTTCAACATAAGCGGGCCTATTGGCATTTACACAACTCACATATATCCTGCCATGGGGGTGCATCTTTTCTGAAAGAATTGAAAGGAACTTGTCAGCTTCGCCTTTGGGTCGGGAAAAGCTCTGCAAGAAAAATTCCATATTTGCAATACCTACAGAACCTGGCTCGAGTTTATTCATACCCTCAGGGAGAACTGTATTAAAAAGTCTTAAATTTGGATATTTCTGCCGTAGGGATTTTATCTTCTTATGGCTTAGCTGAGAATCAAAGCCGGCGACGAGTTTATCTGGATGATTTCTAGCGACATTTATTAGGCGCTCTGGAGCGTTCTTTTTCTCAAAACCACATCCAAAATCGACAAAATGGTAGACTGGCTTTTTTTGTGCCTTTGGCTTGTGTGGCAAGGGCATCCTAACTTATGCTTTCTCCATAAGTTTTAGGATTATTGCATTCTGCGTCCACATGCGGTTTTCTGCCTCGTCAATAACAACGCTTTGCGGCCCGTCAATGACTCCTGTTGTCATCTCCTCTCCACGGTGTGCCGGGAGGCAGTGCATGAATATTGCAGAAGGCTTTGCATTTTTCATTAAAGATTCAGTTACCTGGTAGGGCATGAGTGCTGCAGTGCGTGCAAAACGCTCTTCTTCTGCTATGTGAAGACTCATCCAGGTGTCAGTGTATATGACATCAGCGCCTGTTACTGCTTCTTTTGAGTCGTTTGTCAGGGAGTAGTGGCCTTTTGCCTTCTTAAGGACGTCTTCGCCTGGGGCGTAGCCTTCGGGAAATGCGCAGGCAACCTGCATACCTATTGCTTTTGCAACAAGAAGCCATGAGTGGCAAGTGTTATTTGTGCAGTCGCCAAGGAACGCAAGCTTGATATTCTCTATTGTCCCTAGCTTCTCTTTTATTGTAAAAAGATCTGTTAAAATCTGGCAGGGATGATTGTAATTTGTAAGGCCGTTAATAACTGGCACTGTCGCGTTTTTTGCCAAGGCTTCGACGGTCTTATGTTCAAAGGTTCGCGCCATTATTATGTCAACGTAACGGCTTGTGACTTTTGCGGTATCTTCAATAGTCTCGCCACGACCAAGCTGAATATCGTTTTTTGAAAGAAATATTGAATGACCGCCCATTTTTGTCATACCGGTTTCGAAGGAAACGCGCGTACGAAGCGAAGGCTTCTCAAATATCATGGCGAGGGTCTTTTGATCCATGACTTTCTCGTATTTCTGAGGGTTTGCCTTAATGTCTAAGGCCAGTTCCAGAATGGAATCTATGTCTTTTTTTGACAAATCGTCCAGCTCTATTAAGTTCTTATCCATTTTTCATATTTGAAAGAAATCAGATATAAACAAAAGAAGTGAAGAAGTATAGCCTTTTCTTGCTTCAAATCTAAAATTACGCATGGTCAAACTTTGGGATAAAGGCTACGAGCTCGAGGAGGGAATCGAGGAATTCACAGTTGGCGGAGACTATCTCCTGGATGATTCTCTTGTAAAATGGGATGTTGCAGGCAGCATCGCACATGCCCACATGCTTAAAGATATTGGTATTCTTTCTCCAAAAGAGTTTACCGAGCTAAAAAAAGAGCTTCTTGTGATTTTAAAGGACCATAATGCTGGCAAATTCAAGATATCCCGTAATGACGAAGATGTTCACACGGCAATTGAGAATCGTCTTGTCAAGCGTCTTGGACGGACAGGAAAGCGCATCCACACCTGCCGCTCACGAAACGACCAGGTGCTTTTAGACCTGCGCCTTTATTCAAAAGAAGAGATATTTGAGGTAGCAGAAGCCGTTTTCCAGCTTATTGATACCCTGCTTGGTTTTGCAAAAAAGGGTGAAAAGATTCCAGTTCCGGGGCGAACCCACACTCAGCGCGCGATGCCTTCTTCAGTCGGCCTTTGGGCGGGAGCCTATGCCGAAAGTCTTCTCGACGACGTGCGCGTCCTAAAGACCGCATTTAAGCTTATTGACCAGTCTCCTTTGGGGAGTGCTGCAAGCTACGGTGTCCCACTTCCAATCAACCGTCAGGAGGTCTCGGACATGCTGGGTTTTGCAAAAGTGCAAAACAACGTCCTTTATGCCAATAACAGTCGCGGCAAGATTGAAAGCATAGTTATTTCGGCGCTCGGGCAGATAATGGCTGACCTTTCCAAGATGAGTGGCGACCTTATTTTCTTCTCAATCCCTGAGATTGGTTATATCAGCATACCTGATGAGTTCTGCACCGGCTCTTCAATTATGCCAAACAAGAAGAATCCTGATATCCTTGAACTTGTGCGCGCAAAGAGTGAAAAGGTGCTTTCAGCCTACAATCAAGTGATAAACATAATCAAAGATTTGCCTTCGGGATACAACCGGGATTTCCAGGAGACAAAAGAACCGCTTATGGAAAGCTTTGGTATAACGCTTTCCTCTGTTCGCATAATGACTCTTGTCATTGAAGGCTTGGAAATAAATGAAAAACGCTGCAAAGATGCGTGCGTGCCTGAGATTTTTGCGACAGACGCTGCAATAGAACTTGCCGCAAAAGGAAAGCCATGGCGCGAAGCATACATTGAAGTTGCAAAGAACCTTAATTCCTTAAAAGAAGAAGACCCTGTGAAAAATATAATGAAGAAAACTCACCAGGGAGCGACAGGGAACTTAGGCCTCGCGCTTGCAAAGAAGAATCTGGAACACAGTAAAAAGAAGGTTTTTGCCGCCAGAAAAGAATTTGAGACAGCAATAGAAAAAATCCTAGGTTAAGCTTTCTTCTCTATTTTAGTCTTTATTTTTGTTTTCTTGCTCGCAGTCCTGCAACTTCTGAAGGAAGTCCCCAGAGTTTAATGAATCCTTCTGCGCTTTTGTGGTCAAAAGTGTCTGATGCGTCATAGGTCGCAAGGCCTGCATCGTAAAGCGAGTATTTTGACTTCCTGCCAACAACCGTGCAGGTTCCCTTAAAGAGTTTTACGCGGACTGTGCCCGTAATCTTTTCCTGGCTTTTATCAATAAATGCGTTTAAGTCCTCCATCAAAGGCTCAAACCACTGACCCATGTAAGCCATCTGCGACCACTTGGAGTCAATAATCTCCTTAAAGAGACGCTCTTCGCGTGTGAAGACTAAGGACTCAAGGTCTTTATGCGCTTCAATTATTGTTATTGCCGCAGGGCATTCATACACTTCGCGGCTCTTTATCCCGACAAGGCGGTCTTCAATCATGTCGATTCTTCCGACTCCATTTTCGCCTGCAACCTTATTCACTGTTGCAATAAGTTCAACGCCCCCTATCTTTTTCCCATCAAGAGCAACGGGGACTCCTTTTTCAAAATCTATTTCGATGTAGCTTGGGGACTCCGGGCAATCTGCTGGGTTTTTTGTCCAGCGATAAGCATCTTCGCCCGGCTCGTTATAAGGGTCTTCTAGTGGTCCACCTTCACAGCTTCTGCACCAAAGGTTCTCATCAACCGAGTAAATCTTCTTTTTTGTTATGCCGCGAAGGTCTATCCCATTGGCTTCAGCATAATCTATCGCGTCCTCGCGTGCAATCCAGGTGTCGCGCATCGGGGCGATTATCTTTAATTTTGGATTAAGTGCTCGGAAAGAAACGTCAAATCTTACCTGGTCATTGCCTTTTCCTGTCGAACCATGAGCGACTGCGTCTGCACCTTCCTTTTGTGCAAGTTCAACCATCTTTTTTGCAATAAGAGGTCGCCCGATTGCAGTTCCAAGCGGGTATTTGCCTTCATAAAGGCCATTTGCTTTGATTGCTTTTGAGATATATTCCCTGACAAACTCCTCTCTTGCGTCAACAGAATGTGTCGCGCGCGCGCCAAGCGCCTTTGCCTTGGCTTCAATTGCCTTTAAATCCTCATCACCCTGTCCAAGCTCAAGAGTGAATGTTACAATATCTGTTGCATAATCCCCTTCCGGGTCCTGCATCTTCTTTATGAGGACTGATGTATCAAGCCCTCCCGAATAAGCCAGAACTGTTTTCATTTTATTTTCTAATTAGTAAAAATTATCTTTGTTTTTGTTTCTAGAGTATAGAACTTAGCACGACTAATTTGACGAACTTGACATAAAAAATGAGAACGACAAAAATACCGCAGCACGTTGCCTTGATTCCAGATGGTAATCGCAGATGGGCAAAAGAGCACGGTCTTGCCGTATGGGAAGGCCATAAAGAAGGTATAACTCGTTTTGAAGAGTTCTCAGAGTGGTGCTACGCAGCAGGCGTCAAGGAAATCACGGCTTATTCTATATCAAAGGAGAATCTCGAAAAGCGCCCAAAAGAAGAGCTTGACGGCCTTTTTTTGTATCTTGAAGAAGCCTTCGGGAGACTTTTAGAATCAAAATTAATCGATGAAAGAAAGGTGCATGTGGAGTTCCCTGGGGAGACTTCGATATTCCCAAAAAGCATGCAAGAGCTAATAAAAAAGGCAAAAGATAAAACAGAGAACTATGATTCTTGCAAACTCAATTTATGCTTTAATTACTCTGGGCGAGAGGAGATTCTTTTTGCCGCAAAAAAACTCTGTGCTTCAGGCAAAGAATTTAATGACAAGAACTTTGAAGACTGCCTTTGGGTAAAAAGTGCCCCAGACCTTGTAATAAGGACTGCAGAAAAAAGAATAAGCAATTTTCTTTTGTGGCAAAGCGCATATTCGGAGCTTTTCCTTTGTGAAAAACCCTTTCCTGATTTTTCTGAACAAGACCTAAATTGCGCATTCGCTCAATACTCTAACACAGAAAGAAAATTTGGAAAATGATTCTTGGACGCGCGCTTTTGGAAAAGCGGATTAAGGAAGAAAATCTCATAGAGAACTACTGCGAGGATTGCCTTGAATCCTGTGGATATGACCTTAGAGTAAAGACATTTTATGACGCATCTGGTGAAGCTGCAATGAAGCTTTCAGGTAGGGTGATGCCAGAAGTAAAAGAAATACCTGAAAATGAAATAGTCTTAAAGCCTGGAGACTATGTCCTTATGGAAACCATAGAAAAAATCAATATGCCAAAGGATCTTGCCGCGCGCGTCCTTAATAAAAGCTCCCTTTTTCGCTGTGGCGCATCAACGTTTAACGCCCTTGTCGACCCAGGTTTTTGCGGGACACTCACTTTTGGTTTAAAGAACATCTCCACCCATGACTTTGTAGTTGAGAAGGGAGTAAAAATCGCCCAGATAGTATTTGAGGAAGTGGGGGGTGGAGTTGTCCCTTACAGCGGGCGCTTTCAAGGCGGAAAAATCATCTAAAAGAGAAAAGTAAGAAATTCTTACTTTAGAAAAAAAGTAAGATTTTCTTATTCCTTCTAAAATACAAAAATCTTAGCCCTTAAGCCTTGAACCACAGGACTTGCAGAACGTAACACCAGCCTTATTTTCAGCACCACAGTTTGCACATTTTAACTTAGACACTGAAGCTTCTTTTGCCACCTCTGTTTTAGCTACTACTTTTGCGGGTGCTGCTACCGGCTCAGCTGCTTTTGGAGGGGCAGGCGAAGCCGAATTTATGACAATGGGCGCCGCAGCGGCCACAGGGCTTGCTGGAGCCTGAATGATTGTTGTGTGTATCGCGGCAGCAGGTGCTTGGGGCTGATGCGCATTGGCTTTTGTTGCCGTTGCAGCAGAGATTATCGCACCACCGATTCCACCAAATATTCCAAGGATTATTGGGAGTACAATCACGCCAAGAACTATTGACAATATAAGACTTAATGCTACCCCTGGAAGCCCTATAGCCATCGCAATTACTTGGTCTATCGGGATACCTAGTCCTGCCATTGTTATTGCAAGAAGGAGTATTGTCAACACCAAAAAGATGTAATATCCTATAAGGACTGATGAAAAGCCAGCTACAAAGCCGCGTCCGGCACTACCTTTTGCTATGATTGCCGCAACGGCACCTGTTAAGACCGGGGCCAAAATGAACGACATTATCGCCATGACTATCCAATTTCCGCTAAATCCTCCAATAAAGCCAAAAACAAAGCTAAAAATAATAAAAAGTATCGCACCCAGTATTATCGCAAGTCCCATTGACCCTTCTTTATAATCCATTTTTGATGTATGTACAAATCTAAAAGATTGACTTGTTTTATAACAGGATAAACAATAAAAAGATGTTTTCCGATATATTTGTTAAAAGAATGAGTGGGACCGCCGAGATTTGAACTCGGGTCACAGGCTCCCAAAGCCTGAAGGATGAACCTGGCTACCCTACGGTCCCAAAAGTTATTTAGTAGTTATTTAGTAGTTATTTAGTAATGAGCTTAAGCTCCATTTGAGGCGCTGATGCGGCTATTTTGCGTGTAATTGTATAAAAAAGAAGGTTTGCGGGTTGGGCAAGCTGAATTTCCGCAAGAATCAGTCTTTTTTGCTTTCTTCGAGCTTTGTCCGCTCATAAACTAGAAAATCCGGCTGTTTATCATCTTCTTTGTACCCATTTGGGAATACTACAAGCTTTCTTCCGGATAAATCCATTTTAAAATACGGTTTTCCGTCAGCTGAAGTATTCTGCCAAAGCGCACCTACTTTTTCAAGATTAGTATCTGTCATTTTTCACCCCCTTTGTATCTTTAAGATATTTTGCGGAATGGAAGCCAAACTGGAGAGTTGAAACTATTGATTTAAGTAAAGAAATAGTTGCCCCATAATAAAATTATCGTTGGGGGATAATTATTTTAAAAGCTCTTTTTCGACTTTTTGCAGCTCTGTTTTGCTCGTGAGTACAAGGAGTTTATCGCCTATACTAATAACATTTTCGGGTTCTGCTTCTTGCATTTGACCGTCTTTTCTTATTATTGATATTACTCTTGAATTTTTTGGGAAAGATATTGAGGATATCTTTTTGCCAATCATCTTGGAGCCTTGTTTTGCAACAAATTCGACCATCTCGATGTTTCCATCATCAAGCATCGCAAACCCTATTATGTCTTGGTCGCCTACCATCTCCTCAATCTGTGTTGCAATCGAGAGTTCGGGGTATATCACGGCATCAATTCCAAGCTTCTTGAAAAGATCCTCACTATATTCGATGTGAGTTATTCTACAAAGGGCGCGCTTTGCACCAAGCTGTTTTGAAAGAATTGAGATTAGTATGTTTGAATCGTCATTTCCAGTCATTGCAAGGACGACATCGCAATGTTCGATTCCGGCTTCCTGTAGCGTCTTTATCTCTTTTGCATCGCCACATATCACAGTTGCGTCAATCTTGTCGGCGACTGAGTCTGCCCTATCCTTTTTTTGTTCTATAACGATAACGTCATGACCTCGCTCAGAGAGGAATTTCGCGGTGTAAAACCCCAATACTCCTGCGCCTGTAATCGTGATATACATTTTCTTTTTATATTTAGAGATTCTGTGGAATTAAAGGTCAGCGTTTATGTACCAAAAATGCTCCCATGGCAAGAAGCGGGATGAATTCAAGTCTTCCAAACATCATTGTAAAAAGAAGGAAGAATTTTGACTGCCATGCAAGGTCGTACGCCGGAATTGGGGTAACACCCCCGCCAGACTGGGCTGAGGCGACCATTAGTATGCCGTCTTGGACATTCATTTCAGGCTGGGCCGCAAGAACTAAGAACAATACAAGAAAGATGGCAAAACAGTATATGAAGATGAATGTTGCGGCATTTGTCACTTCATCTATCGAAACTGGTTTTTTGCTCAGTTTAAAATGGGATATTGCGCCTTTTGGTGCTATTTGCTGCTTTAACTTCCATGAAACGTAGTGTAAAAGCAGGATTATGCGCTTTACTTTAAGACCTCCTGCAGCGCTGTTTGTTGAGCCTCCAATTAGGGCTAGAATAAAGAGACCAAACATCAAAAAGCTCGCAGTTTCGGGAAGACCTGTGACATATGGGAATATTTCAAAACCGCCGGTTGTAGAAGTTGACATGGCTTCATATGACATGACAATTGGATCCTGGTTTGGCGTTCCAAGATTTCCGGGGAATATCGTTAAGAATAAAAAGAAAGCAAGAGCTCCGCCTGCAAGTATTCCTATAAACCATTTTGTTTCCTGGTCACGAAAATACTCAATCGGGTTTTTCCCCTTAAAGACGCGGTAGTGGGCGACAAATGATGTCGCTCCTGCAAACATCAACACGAGCATCACGCCTGCAAATATAGGAAAATTGCCGCTAAGGCTGTCTTGATAATAGAGCCAACCACCATTTCTGACATCGGCCCCCGTTGTTGAAACAGCGTTCATGGAAAGATTAAGCGAATCAAACGCAGGGACTCCAAGAAGAAGAAGCGCGATGATTCCTGCAACAGTCCAAAAACAGTATATCTTAAAGATTATCTTTGCAGAATTGACAATACTCGGGCGCAACCGCTCAAAGCCTTCTCCAGCAACAATACGCCGTATAGACTCGCTTTGCATGAGGGTGTAAAAAGCAAAGGCGGTTATCCCTATGCCTCCAATCCATGCGAGTACTGTGCGCCATAAGAGGATGCTTGGCGGAAAGCTTTCCGGGAGGGCAATATTTGTTATACCCGCTGTTGAAATGGATGAAACTGACTCGAAATAAGAGTCAAGAACTCCCATATCTGTCATGAAAAAGAAGGGATATGCCCCCACAAGGGAGAGAATAAGCCAAGCTGCGGCAAGAGTGATTAAGGTCATATCTGTAAAGGGCTTTTTCGTATCGTGGCGCGCTATTTTTGACAGGAGATAGGCAGGGCCTGATGTCAAGGCTATGAGGGCAAGATATATCGGCCAGTTTGCCTCGCCGTATAGTATGCTGACAAACATAGGTATAAGAAAAAGGAGTCCTGCCCACATGAAGACAAGTGAAACGTCGCGCGTTATAAGTTTAGTATCTGCGACTTTTTGGGGATAAAAAAGGTTGCTCATCGTTTGGGCTTAGCTTAATATAGAAACTTAATGGGAACTGCAAGAAAAATCAACATACTTAACTATTAAAGGTGCGGGAGGGGCAATGCCCCCTTAAGACTATTCCAAGCCATATAACGGCAAGTATAAGCACAACAACAATTAAGATTATGTTAAATTTTGATAAGTTCACTGTTTATTTATCGAGTAGTTGTGGGAAAATAAATTCTATGACTGCCTAGATTTTAGAACTTTTATTTATCAAACCGTTTATTACAGACTTTAAAATATGAAAGGCAGTGAATTTGTAAAGGGCCTTAGGAAGGAGCAGGCAATATCCATATGCAACATCGATGATGTGTTAAAATTAAGGGCAAAAGACGCCATGATAAAACCCATCTTTGTCAACGAGGATGATTTCGGAAATGATATAATTAAAAAGCTGAAAAAAGAGGAGATAAACACATGCATTGTCGTTACAAAAGAAAAGAAATTCGTGGGTATGGTATCTGATGAGGATGTTATCGGACTGTTTTTAAATCAGGTGAAATATGAGCCGCTTACAAAAGTGCTTGAAAGCGGCTACAGAAGGGAATTTGCCCATAGAAAAGCAAAGGAGCTCATAAACAAGAACAAAAGAACAATTACTTATGACACTCCGATAAACAAGGTTATTGAGACCGTATATAAGCAAGGTTCTAAATATATCCCTGTGGTGAATGAGAACAAGAAGGTCTTAGGTGTCGTGACCCCAAGTAGCATTATAAACCTGCTCAGGGATCGTTGATTCCCTTAATCTGATAATGGAAGTCTTTATAGAGCTCAGTCTTATTGTGGGTATCAGTACACTTGTAGCTGGTATCATGTGGTTAATGAAACAGCCACTTATAATCGGTTATATCATCTCGGGCATACTTGTCGGTCCATATATGTTTGATATCCTTAGGTCAGAAGATTCCCTGATGATATTCTCTAACATCGGAATAGCTCTCCTGCTTTTTATCGTAGGACTTAAACTTGATCCCAAAGTCATAAAGGATATCGGTAAAATCTCGATTGTCACGGGTGTTGGACAGGTCGTATTCACTTCGATTGGCGGATTTATCATAGCAAGGCTTTTAGGTTTTACTGACATAGAGGCGATATACATAGGGATTGCACTAACGTTTAGTAGTACTATTATAATTATGAAACTCCTATCGGATAAAAAAGATACGGATACATTATATGGTAGGATTGCTATCGGTTTTTTAATAGTACAAGATGTTATTGTAATATTTATACTCATGGTAATTTCCTCGACAGCTGGGGGAGCCGATTTTGCAGCTATGGCAATCGAAACACTCCTTGTGGGTGTTGGCCTACTTGTCTTTTTGGGTATTGTGGGAATATATGTCCTACCTAAGGTAACAACTGCAGTTGCAAAGTCACAGGAACTCTTACTGCTTTTCTCTCTTGCCTGGGCTTTGGGACTTGCCGGTCTTTTCTACTATATGAACTTCTCTATGGAGATTGGTGCACTTTTTGCAGGAATAACTCTTTCTCTCTCACCTTTCCGCTATGAAATCAGTTCAAAACTCACACCCTTGCGTGATTTCTTTATTGTCCTTTTCTTCATATTCCTTGGAGCGCAGATGAGTTTTAGTAACATCACACCATATCTCATACCAATAGTCGTGTTGTCACTTTTCATCCTTATCGGAAACCCGATAATCGTGATGTTACTTATGGGGAGATTCGGTTATAGCAAAAGGACGAGTTTCCTTGCAGGTCTGACTGTTGCCCAAATAAGCGAATTCTCTTTCATTCTCATAAGTCTGGGAATCAGGACGGGGCATTTGGGTACTGAGATCTTATCTATTGTGACTGCTGTCGGGCTGATAACTATTGCGGGATCAAGCTACCTGATACTTTATTCGAATAAGATTTATCCAAAATTGTCAAAATATTTAAAGATCTTTGAAAAGAAGGGCAAGAAAATCGATGAACACAGATACCATGGGACAGAACCCTATGAATGCATACTATTTGGGTATAAGAACATAGGGTATGATCTTTTGGAATCGCTTAAAAAGGGCAAGAATAAGTTCCTGGTTATCGATTATGACCCAGAAATTATTGTCAACTTGGCAAAAGAGGGTATTAACTGCAGATATGGAGACGCCAATGACTCAGAACTCTTAGACAGCCTGGATCTTTGCAAAGTCAAAATGATAATATCGACCATACAGGATTTTGATACGAGTGAACTTCTCATAAGTAAAGTAAGGGAAGTCAATAAAGACGCAATAGTGATTGTCGTTTCTCATCAGATTGAAGAAGCTATTGCTTTATATGAAAGGGGGGGGACATACGTTATAATGCCCCATTTGCTCGGGGGGCATCATGCATCCACACTGATTGAGAAAAACGAACTTAATCTTGATAAGTTCTTAGAAGAAAGAGTTGCCCACATAAATGACCTGAAGAGTAGGAAGGGTAGATACAAATGTTATAGCCATAGGATATTTAGCTAATAAATATAGGAAAATTGCCGCTAAGGCTGTCTTGATAATAGAGCCAGCCACCATTTCTGACATCGGCCCCCGTTGTTGAAACAGCGTTCATGGAAAGATTAAGCGAATCAAACGCAGGGACTCCAAGAAGAAGAAGCGCGATGATTCCTGCAACAGTCCAAAAACAGTATATCTTAAAGATTATCTTTGCAGAATTGACAATACTCGGGCGCAAACGCTCAAATCCTTCTCCTGCAACAATACGCCGTATAGTATGCTGACAAACATAGGTATAAGAAAAAGGAGTCCTGCCCACATGAAGACAAGTGAAACGTCGCGCGTTATAAGTTTAGTATCTGCGACTTTTTGGGGATAAAAAAGGTTGCTCATCGTTTGGGCTTAGCTTAATATAGAAACTTAATGGGAACTGCAAGAAAAATCACCACAATCAACCATTAAGGGTACATGATGGGCAATGGCCGCTTAAAACAATCCCCAGCCATATCGCGCCAAGAAGGGCGACAAGAATTATTAGGACTATATTAAGTTTGGATAAATGCATATTGAATCTATCGACAGAAAATAGAAAAACATAGTGATGTCATAGTCATAAAGTTAAACGCCGGGTTGTATCTGGTTTTCATCTCTTTTTCCCCTTTAATGCGTAAATGCTTGCCTGCACTGGATCGCAGGAGGAAAACGCGCTACCGCCCTGTATTCCAAGCATATATTCTCCAGCGATCTCGAACTTCTTTGAGATATACGCTTCAATCTCCTTTATGTTTGTATGCCTGAGCTTTGACGCAATATACCCACCTTTCGTTATCATCTTCTTGAAATATGCAGATTCTGAGTTCAGCATCAAAATGGCGATTCTGCCATTATCCTTTAAAACTCTTGCGGCCTCGTCTATCGCAAGCCGGTAATCCTCCGTGAACTCAAGTGAAGCAATGAAGAATATTCCGTCAAAACACGAATCCCTGAAGGGCAAGCTCTCAGCTTTGCCTTGGATGAAAATGTCTTTGTTCTGGGACCTTGCCAATTGTAGCATATCGGCAGAAGGGTCTATGCCAACAATGTTCATATCCAAAAGCTCCTTTTCAAAGACGCCAGGACCACAGCCAACATCAAGCACCGTTTCACATCCTTTTAGCCATTCGCGAACATATCCAGCCTCGGCCGTGAGTATTTCCTGCCCGAGTTCGCTGTTGTAAAACTCCAGGTATCCAGCCCTCTTGTTTTGCTTAAGGGCATTCCTCCAAATGCTTGCGACTTCCTCTGAAGGGCTCTCAAGGACATAAGGATAGGTCTCACTGGGGGAGAGCTCTAGCTCTTTTTCCAACGATGCTTTCAAATCTGGGTTTCTCTTTGTGTTAAACAATGTCACCCACATGCTGTCATCCGAGCCCATAAATATAGAAATCCATATCCCACTTATCACAAAGCCTGTGGGCTTCCCTTGGCCTGCCTGGCTGTTTTTAACTGAAAGGATGTTTTCTATCCTGAAGTTTCCTATCCTTTGAAAGAACTCAGTTTTCCCCAGCGAAGAAGAATATACCTCAGTCATCTTATAGCCGCAAGCTTTGATTCGATGCTTTGGATCTTGTCTCTCCGGTCATCGATTTTCAATGTGGTTACAACCCGCACAGCACCTGCCTGGAATGCTGCTTCATGTGCGCGCTTGGCCGCTTTAAGGATGTCATCAATGCTCCCTGCTTCGAGTATTGTCCCCATTGCGCTAAGCTCGACTCTTACATTACTCGACTTTAGCTCTCTAATCGCCGCTTTGACATACTTGCTCACGCTAGGCCCACTGCCAAGAGGAACTACACTCAATTCGGCTATGATTTTTTGCTCATTTGCCATATTTACTTATTACTAATTTCATGGAAGAAGGACTCTTTTTTTAAGTGAGATTCATAGGTATTCATTTTAATATCCTTGTCTCAACCTTCTTGGATATTTTCATCAACTCAGGAACTACCAGGGACTTGCTTTCCATTATGGGCTTTAGTTCAGAAATTGACACAAAAACCTCTTTGTCGAATGGCAGTTTTCCAAGCATTTTCTCACCCGCCCATTCCTCAATCTTTTTACTCATCTCTTTGTTGATATCCCATTTGTTTATTACTACTCCATAGGGCACTTTAAAGTGATTGGCTATCTCCAAAACCCTTTGAAGGTCAGAAAAACCTGAAGGGGTCGGTTCTGTCACGAGTACCGCATAATCAGCCCCCGTTAATGACGCTATCACCGGACATCCTATCCCGGCCGCAGAGTCAAGAAGCATGACGCTATGTTCAAATTTCTCGGCCCGTTCCTTGATGGCGGCAACTATCTTACCTGAACCTGTCTCGCCAGGATACAGCAGGCCTGTCACTAATGGAAAACCTTGTTTGGTTTCGCTAGTTATTATCTCGCCGTTATCCACGGACTTTAGGGATATCGCACCTGTCGGACAGACTGCTTCACATACTCCACACCCCTCACAGAGGTAGGGCAAGACTTCGGGTTTTTTATCTTTGAGGTCTATTGCGCTGAACCTACATGCTTCTTTACACTTACCGCAACCTATGCATTTATCATAATCTATTACAGATTTCTCTGAAAGTGATATCTTAATTCCGCTACCAAAATCCGGGTTTCCAAGCCAGATGCCCAAATCGGGCGCGTCAACATCACAATCCACGGCCACTACCTGTCTATTCTTAGCGAACATCATGGCCAGAGCGGAGGCCACCATAGACTTGCCGACCCCGCCTTTTCCTGATGCTACAGCAATCTTCATATTGTAATTACCTCCCCCGTGGTTATGCGCTTTGCATCCAAGTCCTTTTCCATCCTACCAATAGCCTCTTCGCTGGTACAATGCCCCGGTCGTAACTCCTTGACATTCATCTCTCTGAACTCTGATATTATATTATTCATTCTCTGCTTTCCAGCGTACATTAAGTGGAACCCACCGATTATCACACAGAGTTTTCCGACTCTCTTTTCACTCTCTTTGGCGAGGTTGATTATCCCAGAATGCGAGCATCCGGTCAGCAGGACTCCGCCCTTGTCTGTCTTGAAAACAATAGCCGAGTCGTCCTTCACAAGGTCGGGCACAATCTCACCATTTAACACACAATCAGCACACGTTCCAGGATCCTCATAGGTCCGTGGGACTTCGCCTAGGAAACTGGCTCCAGGCATAAGCTCTACTGGTGTTTTCGTAAAGAAGCATTCCTTAAATGCAGTCTCTAGCTCCTGTCTGCCTATAACACAACCGATATCCGTTTTATCGCTCTGCAATTTCTTCCCGAAGATTCCAGGATGGGCAATAAGTGTCATGTCCTTGCAGTCATAGTTTTCAAGAAACTCTGGAAGGCCGCCTGTATGGTCATAGTGTCCATGGCTCAAAACAACAAAGTCAGTTTTAGCAAGATCTATATCTAGCTTCTTGGCGTTATTTATGAATGCCCCAGATTGCCCGGTATCAAACAGTATCCGTTTACCTTTGAACTCAACAAATGCCGAGAAACCATGTTCGCATTCAAGCCCGCTTTCAGGATTCATGGTATCCTCTAAAAGTATTGTAATCTTCATATGAGATCCACCTCATTTAGCTTCCCTTTTGAATACGCTTCCACTAGGTCTTTAGAATAAGGAATCCGATAAGAGATTTTTACATTCTTACTTTTCGCTAGATTTTCAATCACTTCATCCCTCGCAATTCCACTTTTGTTCAATACAATCTCGCTTGGTATGCCGATTATCTTAAGCAAGTCTAGCATCAGCTTGGAATCATTCGCTCCGAGGGGTGTTGGCTCCGTCACCACATAGGCTAACTCCGAATCAGTTAGTGCGTTAATCACGCTACAATGTGTTCCTGCAGCACTGTCCACCAAAAGGACATCTGCACCCATCTTCTCGGCAAGCTTTCTCGCCCTCATCTTTGTCTCTTTGACAATGGGTCCGCTTTCTTCGACTCCCGCACGTGATCTCCCAGTTACGAGCCAAAGGTTGTCTGAAACCTTATTGGTGAACGAGACTCCACATGCCTCTTTCTTCGACGTGATTGCCCCCTCTGGGCATATCACCCAGCAGAGCCCACATCCACAGCAGAGATCCTTTACAATCTGAGGCTTCTGACCCTTTAGCATGAATAGTGCATTGAACCTGCATTGTTCAACGCATTTCCCACATCGGGTGCATTTCTCATTATCAATCTCCGGGAAGTCCTGGTATATGACCTCTCCGTCACTTAGGTCCATTCCAAGTATAAGATGGTCGTTCGGGCACTCCACATCTGCATCACACAGGACTACTTTCTTACCCTCCTTTGCAAGCTTCAGAGACAAGAGGATAGCAAACGTAGATTTGCCTGTACCACCTTTCCCTCCGGTTATCACTATTTGTCGTGTATTACTCACTTTCCTTTGTAAAATCTTTATTGTTCCCCTTTTTCGTCTCTATGTCCTTCACAAGTGTATTCACCTGCAGGCTTTTGTAGTTTTCCCTCTTTCCATGCTGCGAGTGCTTCCTCAACTGTTCCGCCAGCCCCGATAAAAATTTCTATCCCCAAGTCATCGAATAAACGTATAGCCTTTGTTCCAATATCCGAACAGACTAGACCCTCGATTCCTGCTTTGGATAAGAGATTTGGGGGGTCGAACTCACCGCCGAAATGAACACTAGTGTTTGTTAATACCTCTACTTTGTCGGATTCAGTGTCCACTATTGTATAGAATGGGCACCTGCCAAAATGCAAAAATATTTCTGAGTCCAGTCCTGATTTGTCAGAAGATGGTATTGCTATCTTCATGATTTCTCATTACCCTTAGAACTCATTTCCTGAAGGTCTGTACACTCTCGGAACTAAGTTCTTTGAGTTCGCCTTTTGTAAATGCAATAACGATATCCTTTACTTTGCCCTGAGCTTGCACGCATTTGATGCCCGCCTGATTTAGTATGCTAAATGCGTTTGGTCCAAAATTTCCCGCTATTACTGCATTCACTGATAACTCGCCCAGAAACTGCGCCACGCGAACACCTACGCCGCCACCGGCCATCGCAAACTCATTTTTCAGAATCTCAGTTTTAGTTATCTTTTCACCATCCACCTCAACTATAGTAAAATAGGAGCATCGCCCAAGCATGGACGATACGTCATCATCCAATCCCCCTTTCATAGTTGTCACTGCAATTTTCATTTTAGTTCCTTCAGGCGATTCTTCGCACCTTCTAAGTCAGTTTCCATTTGCTCTATTTCATTGGAAAGGTATTCTTTTTCACTTGTCGTAAACTCTCGCCCCCCGCTCATGACTGCGAAGCGTCCCATACCTCTTCCGAAACCTCGTCCCATACCTCTTCCGAAACCTCGTCCCATACCTCTTCCATAAAAGGGCTCCGGCCTTTCTATCTTACCACTCTGCCAGAGCGGTGTGCACCATCCACCCCTACCATCGGGGCCTGTTCCATCTCCTATTGGCATTTTATTTGTCTCCTTTTGACTCTGAATTGCCTTTGCTGGTTTCGCGCCAGTTTTCGTTTTTCATATCTTATTTAGAAGCTTTGAGTATAAAATGCCCATATGGGCAAATTAGTATGGTATTTGCCACAACTCCACACAATTTGCCACAAATCCACACACTAAGATAAAGTTAATAGTTTATAGATTTCATGTCGGGGCGCTTAGTTCAGTGTAGCATAAAATCAGTATATCCATAAGCCCCCTTAAGGCAATATCCAAGACTTCACTAGTAAGGTTGGGTGCCGAGGCTGGGATGTTAAAGTGGAGGGCAAATGCCGGACTTATGACTTTGACATAAGCCTTGGTGTCGTGTATTATTCAATATAAAGTAAAGTGAGGCGCCGAGGCTGGGATTTGAACCCAGACGGGCGAAGAGCCCACAAGATTTCCAGTCTTGCGCATTAGCCAGATTCTGCCACCTCGGCAAGAAGTGCCTGCGTGAAATTAGAAAGATGGAATAAAAAAGAGTAAAAATATAGGAAAGAAAGGAAAACCCGCCTTTAGTGGCGGTTTATTGTTTTGGGGACTCTTGCGCTGGTGGCAATTGTATCACCTGCTCAACCGTAGTTGGCGGCTCTTTTTTGCCTTTTAGCATCTTTACTCCAATCAAAACTCCTACAAGCACTATTATAATTATTGCAAAAATTATCAATAGGTTTATGTCTAGTGCCTTTACAAAATCTGATGCCATGTTTTGGTCAGTTCCAAAAACAGAGCTTGCATTCTGTGGTTTTTGCCCTCCTGCAAGTTCTTTTGAAATACAACAAACTTCACGCGTACCTCCGATGACACCTGGCTTTGGGGGCGCACAGATACCCTCAATTACTTCGCCGTCTTCGCAGACTTCAAGATACTCTGGAGCACAACCAACGCATTGCTCAACGCAACGTCCACCCTTTGTGATGCATGCCTCTTTTCTTTCTGCAACATCCTGCTCGTAAGTGCTTCCGCTTGAATTCCAAAGCGGATTTGCCGGATTGCTATCATCTTCGGAACCAGAGGGCGGGGCACCAGCGCATCCTTCGTCCTTTTCTCCGTCGCAATCATCGTCAAAGGCGTTTCCACAAATCTCTGTGGTCATCTTACAGTCACACTCGCCGTTTGATGGATTACACATCTCGTTTGGCTCGCAGTCAACTTTGCAACACGGATTGTTTTTTACGCAATCGCCCCAGGTGTTATCCTCCTGGCAAGTCCTTGTCCCCGGACATGCGTCTTTTGTACAGGCAACGAGTTCATCCTCGGCACACGCCCCGCAGGTTTCGTCAATATCCCCGTCGCAGTCCTCATCAATGCCGTTTCCGGTTCCATCAGCCGCACAGAGCTCTTCTTCATGCTTACACTCACACTCCCCGTTATCAGGGTTGCATGCGTATGCAGCATCAGCGCACTGAACATTGCAACAAAGGTTTACCTTCTGGCAGGAACTCCAAAGTCCGTTACACTCATTGCAGTCATCATAAGTATCATTGCAGGCTGCATAACAGGTATTCTTCTTTCCAAGACAGGTCTTGCCACAAAATATGCTCATTCCACAGTCCAATTTGCAGTCGTCAAATGCATTATCACAAGCAGTCTCGCAATTAAAGAGGTCTAAGCCGCAACCCGGACCGCCACAATCGGAGTTAAGCATACAAAGTCCTGTGTCACATACCTTATGCGCGGCGCAACCGTCTATGTTAGAGCAACCGCCACCAATATCACCGGCCTGACACTCGCAAGCCCCGATAAACATTCCGTCCCAATCATACATACCAGGATTAAAATCAGGTTCAAGATTCAAAAAATCATCAGGTATCTCGTAGTATGCGCCAGGTGGCATATAGGCGCTAACTGTCGTTAACATCAAAAAAGAAAGAATTATCCCTACTAGAAGAAGGCGTCTCATTTTAAATAATTTTAGTAAATTACTGAAATACTTATGACGACGGTTATAAAAAGTGCAAAAATAGCATTAAAGTGCGGACACTTGGGTGGGAAAACCTCCTAAGACCTGTGTTCTGCTAACATGCTCCCCCTCGCGATTCCTTAGACGACGAGAAGAATCCTTATGGCTGCTCCCGTCAAGGTCTGACCAGATTCGAACTCCGCGCGCCCCCAAGGGACGAAAGATCGACACAGAGGAAAGCAGACACAAACCATAAGTCGGAAAACCGCCCCAAGGTTCTTGGCTCTCTAAAGAGGATTCTAAGAAAGAGGGGTCCCCTAAACCCCCAACCTAGCCCGCAAGGGTATTTAGAACGTATAATAGAAAAAAGGCTTCCGCTAAGAGTTGCGATAACTAAGAGGAACAGTGGAGATTTACTCCACGTGTGTCCTGTAAAGATCTGTGTCGTCGCCAAGAAGCGAAAGGAACTCTCTTGCAGAGCGCTCAATATCTTTTGACTGTGTAATGTAACGTCCTACAATCAGGATATCTGCGCCATTGATGAGAGCGGTTTTGGCTGTCTTTGGTGTGATTCCACCTGCAACTGCACAAAGAATCTTTTTTGAGACCTCGTTTTTAATCTGCGAGATTAGCTTCCAGCGCGCATCCTGCTCGCCCTCTACATTCTCTGAATCAATATTCCTGTGAAGTATCACGACATCTGGATTCTCTTTTAGCTCTTTTAACTTTGCAACAGGGTCTGCCACATTCATCATATCAACATAAGCATAGATTCCAAGTCTGTGTGTCTCATAGATTACTGCTTCTATTGTCTCTTTTGTCGCAAGACCTGAGACGACAGCAGCATCTGCGCTATTGTTATATGCCTGGTCGACTTCGACCTTTCCAACATCAAGAGTCTTAAGATCAGCTATTATAAATGCGCCTTTCCTTGCCTTTCTGATTTCTGAAATCCCTCTTACTCCAAACTCCTTTATGTAAGGTGTTCCGGCCTCAAAAATCATCATGTCGTTTTGTGGCAAGTTCTCGATTACATGTTTTAAGTAATCCTGATTTATTATGTCAAGTGCAACCTGTAGATAAGGGGGTCTCCATAATTTTTCCATTTTGACTCCTGCAACCGCGTGCATAGCGCGATCCTTTTCGTAATTTATCTTCTTTAGATTCGGGTATCCTTCGATTGCGCGAGTAAGGCACATCTTTGTTGCCGAATAGTTATAGCGGTAAATCTTCTCATAATCCTCAGCGCCAGGATGTATGAAAACTGATGCGATTATGACATAATCTTCAACCTCTTCTTTTGGAAAAGTGCCTTCTGCAACAGCGTCTGCAACAGCTTTTGCAACGGCCGACTGTGCGGGACCGAATATCTTTTCTGCATCTTCAAGATTCTGGACTGTTACTTTTGGTACAATGAGTGTTGCCGGTTTTGATATAAGGTTCGGGCGTATTACGCCAAGAATAGGCGTGTGACCCTGAGAAAGTCCTGCCATACCATTAAGGAAAGCCTGCCCTACAGGACCGTCCTTTCTTCCAACTACCATATCGATGTGTGCGACTTCGTTGCCCTCTCCGACAAGAGCTTCGCCTATCATGAAATCCTTTTCCATTTTTAAAATTATTTAATCCTGTTCAGACTTATTTTTTACTTAACTTGACAACAGCTTCAACACCACGCTTTGCATAACCGTCAATACGTGACATTGCCTGCGCCCGCGTTTGACCTGGACCAGATACTCCAAGGCCTATTGGCTTTCCAGACTCAAGAGAAAGGTCTGTTAGTTTTCTCGCAAGCTGTGCTGCGATTACTTCGTCGTGTTTTGTGTCGCCCTGGATTATTGCACCAATTGCAACAACACCATCGACATTATCCTTTTCAATCAACTTTTTTACGATAAACGGCATGTCATATGCGCCAGGCACGCTCTGTGTCTCGACAATCTCTGCACCAAGAAGCTCTGCGTGGTTTTTTGCACGCTCGACCATGGCACTTGTGATGTCATAATTGAACTCTGAGAAGACTATTGCTATTTTTGTTGTCATTTTAGCTTAATAGAAATTGCAAAGTAATTTGAGGATAATTTAATTTAAATAAGACTTTATCTGATTTGACCGACATCATCCCGGCCTTGCCGAGCCCCGCTTGCTGCGCGTCGTCCTAATGCTTCTGGTTTGAGTAACATTTCTGCGGCGTTTATTGCATGCTTTTTCGCGCGGTTTTTACAGATTTCCTCCAAGTCGCGTGCGTCTTTTCCCTCATCTTCATGGACAAAGACTTCTATGATGTGCTTGTTTGTCATAAGCTGTGCCTGGATAATTCCACTTGAGGCCTCGTGCGCGCATACCTTGTCTTTTTCCATGGATCCGGGCATCCCTAAGGCAATAGCAATATCTGCCCCCTCGTCAAGTGCTATTTTGCAGGCAGCAGGCAAGTCCTTTACTCCAGGGACTGTTTTCCTTAGAATTTTAAGACTCGGATAATTTGCCTCGATTTCTTCTTTTGCAAAACGCGCCATATCAACTCTGGCAAAAGTGGTATCGATTATCGCAACTGTTTTCATAGCGGATTAATTGAAAAAAGGAAGTTAAAAGGGCTTTTCTCCTTTGTCAAAGGAAATATAATAAAGTGGTTGGACCAAAACAACTTGCCAAAAAGGCAAAGAAGCGATCTGAAGGTCGAATAAAGCGCACTGTAAATAGAAGAAAGGCTCCGGGAGATAACTTTGTCATTGGAACTCGTAGGACGGTCTCGCTTGCGGAAGCTGAAGAGAGAATCCGCAGGCTTTTTTTGTTTAGAGTGCCCGACCCAATAATAAACAAACGCCTTGAAAAGAACAAAGAGGCTTTTATGAAATATCGCCGCGTAGTTGAAGCCCGCTTGGTAGGAGAGAATTCTACTAAAATCGCGGAAGAAGAGGGGCTCACAAGAAAAACTGTTGAAAGATGGGCAAAGGGAGAAACCGCACCCCCTAATTTCATGAGCAAAAAACGTTTTGATGTGCACATGTCCCAAAGAAAGGGTTCTAGTTTAGAGGAAATAGCTTCTTCACCTGAGAAAAGAAGGGACTTAGGCTACCTAATGGGACTTGCAGATGGCAATCTTGGTTATCACTACGATAATGACCTCGGCAGTATGAAAAGCAACTTAAAATCAAAAGAGATAACAAGCGAATTGCTTCGTGCCTCAAAAAATATTGCCGGAACCGAAACAAAAGCCACAATAACTAATGTAAAGGGACGTAAAATATTTGGCGCCACTATACGGGGTGGCGATTTTATTGCAATGCATAATAAAGCAACAGACTGGGGTAAAAAAAGCCCTACTGGAATTCTGTTAAAGCCTGGTTCAAAAAGAAGAACCGATATGCGGCTTAGCTACTTAAAGGGAATCGTTGACAGTCATGGAGATATCGCAAAGACGTCAAGAACTCCAAACCTAAGGATACGAACATACAAGGGTAAGAACCATATTGCCAATTATGTGTCTGGAATATTAAGAGAAAATGAGATAGATCACAGTGTTAATGATAATGGTAAGGGGAGAAAAGAAATTAGAATCAGGCCCAAGGGCATTCCAGTATTTGCAGAGAAAGTCGGATTTAGGGATGAAGAATATCAACGCAGGCTAAAAGAAATCGTAGAAAAAAGGAAAAATTCTGCTAAAAAATAAACGCGGTTCATAGGTGCCCCATCTTTTCTATTTTTGTTTCAAGATATTTCTTATTGAATTTGTTTGCAGGTATCTTTATTGGAACGCGTCCCACTATCTCAAGACCATATCCGTCAAGCCCGACAATCTTTTTGGGGTTGTTTGTCATTATCCTTATTGTGCTTAAGCCAAGGTCACGAAGTATTTGGGCGCCAGTCCCATAATCCCTTAAATCGGGGGGGAAGCCCAGGGCAATATTTGCCTCGACTGTGTCAAGTCCACCATCCTGAAGTTCATAAGCCTTAATCTTATTTCCAAGGCCTATCCCGCGGCCTTCTTGTCTCATGTAAAGCACAACGCCGTAGCCTTCTTTTTCTATTGCCTTAAGTGCTTCGTTTAGTTGTGGCCCGCAATCGCATCTTAGTGAGCCGAGTGCGTCCCCGGTCAGACACTCAGAGTGTACCCTCACAAGGACGTCTTTTTTCCCTGCAAGCTCTCCTTTGATGATTGCAAGATGTTCTTTTCCGTCTGCAAGAGAGCGGAATGAAATTATCTTAAAGTTGCCAAAACGTGTTGGAAAATCAGACTCGCCGCCTTTTTTTACTATTGGCTCTTTTTTCTCGCCAATATAATCTATCTTGTTTTCAATGCGATATTTTATGAGATCGGCTACGGATATTAGCTTCAGCTTATGTTTTTTCCCAAATTCTATCAAATCGGGCATGCGAGCCATCTTGCCATTGTCTTTTACTATCTCACATATGACTCCTGCTGGATAAAGTCCTGCAAGGCGCGCAAGGTCTACTGATGCCTCAGTGTGCCCTGCCCTTACAAGAACGCCACCTTCTTTTGCGCGAAGCGGGAAGATGTGCCCAGGTCTTGTGAAATCCTTAGGTCTTGTGCTCGGGTCAAGAAACTTTGCAATAGTCTCTGCCCGTTCAAATGCTGATATGCCCGTTTCTACCTCTTTTGCATCGATTGAGACTGTAAATGCGGTTTCCTTTGAATCCGTATTACGCTTTACCATTTGACTTATCTCAAGCTCGTCAAGTCGCTCGGCAGTTGCCGGCATGCAGACAAGACCGCGGCATTCCTTAATCATGAAATTTATGACATCCGGACTTGCTTTTTCTGCCGCGACAATCAGGTCTCCCTCGTTTTCACGACTCTCGTCGTCAACAACGATTATGGGGCGTCCCTCTTTTACATCCAAAATCGCCTCGTCTATTGTATTCATGATTTTATCCTCCCAAGCATCAGGATGTCATTTCCGAGCTTTTTTGTCTTGACATCTTTAAAGTTTATTGCTCCACTCATGCCTTTTTTGTTCTTGCAGGTTATGGTCTTTCCCGCCCCGATTATCTTTGGAGCAAAAAAGAATGCTGTCCTGTCCACTATTCCTGTATCAAAGGCCGAACCCAAAAGACCAGGACCTCCTTCAATCATGACTGACGTTATTCCCGATTTGCCAAGCTTTTTGATAAGATCTTTTAAGTCAACCAT
Organism: uncultured archaeon; assembly: GCA_964619365.1. Classification (GTDB taxonomy): domain Archaea; phylum Altiarchaeota; class Altiarchaeia; order JAFGQM01; family JAFGQM01; genus CAYMNU01. The sequence continues at coordinate 14,100 of CAZUDQ010000003.1, read as the reverse complement.
GCCATCTTTGTTTTTCTTGCAGAAAAGCACCTCGTGCCCTGTGTCCCTTATAAGCTCGACTTTACTTTGGGGGGCCGTATCAAGGCATGCAACAATCACACGAGCGTTATGTGTAAAAATCTTAAATTCAAGAGGTACTGTTATATGTGAATCGACAATTATCCTTACTGGATTTCTTCCGCATTGTATCCTGCATGTGAGTCGTGGATTGTCTAAGGCAACTGTGTGTGCTCCCACCATAACCGCGTCATAAATATTTCGCATGCGATGTGCCTCGCGGCGTGCTTCAGAACCCGTTATCCATTTAGAGCTTCCGTCAAGTGCGCAAAGTTTTCCGTCGGCTGAAAGGGCGGCTTTTGCTATGATAAGCGGAATAGATTTTTTTATGTACTTAAAATAAGCTGCATTTAGTTCTGAGGCTTCTTTTTCTAAGACTCCTGAGCTTATTTCAATGCCTGCTTTTTTTAGCTTTTTATCACCTTTGCCAGAGGCCTTTGGATTGGGATCGCATGAAGCATAAACAACGCGCACTATACCGTTTGCGATTATCGCATCAGTGCATGGCGGAGTCTTGCCGTGATGACAACAAGGTTCAAGAGTACAATAAAGAGTTGTTCCCGCTAATTTTTTCTTCTGAGATTTTACGTCTTCTATTGCTTCGATTTCAGCGTGCGGTGCGCCTGCTTTCTTGTGAAAACCGCGACCTATTATCTCGTCATTTCTTACAATGACACAACCCACTGCAGGATTAGGGCTTGTTCTTCCTAGTCCTTTTTTTGCAAGGCGAATTGCTTCGCGCATGAACTTCTCGTCTTTTTCCATCTAGCTTCTTTGCGCCTTGTGCTTATGTGCGACAAATGTTTTTTCTACGATGGTTGCGACAAAGACTACAATCAGGGCTATTTCTACGATAAGGAGATTGTCTGCATACGGCCCGGCGCCGATTTCTTCGGCAAACATAATTATCGGGACAAGGCAGAGTATTGCACCCAGGACAGCTATTATATAGATTAGCCATGCGAGATGAACAACATGAGGGGAAAGCTCGAAATGAAGCGGATCTGGAATTCCGTTCTTATCCTTTTTTGAAAGTATTCCTGCTTCTTTTTCCGTTTTTTCTCCTGTTTTATCCATGTCTAGGTTTAGACTTTATCGCCGTCTTTGCAACATATCTTGTCAAACTCTTCTCGAAGCTTCTTTGCTATGGGTCCCGGTTTCCCGTCGCCTATCATCCTGGCATCAGCTTCTATTATAGAAATGACTTCAGCTGCAGTTCCTGTCATGAAGACTTCGTCTGCCGTATAAACATCAAAAAGTGTCAGGTCTTCTTCAACAACCTTTATACCGTGTTCCTGGGCAAGTTCCATAACGACCTTTCTGGTTATTCCTTTTAGTATTCCTGCGCCTGTTGGGGGTGTATAAAGAACGCCGTTTTTAACGACAAAAAAGTTGTCGCCTGTGCCTTCTGCAACACGACCTAAATTGTTTAACATAAGAGCCTCGTCGCATCCTGCAAGGTTAGCCTGAATCTTACCCATAATGTTATTGAGGTAATTTAGCGTCTTTGCCTTTATGTCAAGAGCATCTGGTGCGACTCTTCTTGTGCCGACAGTAACTATCTTCATCCCTTTGTCGTACAAATCGCCGTAAAGCGGCGCAAAGTACTGCGCTATGCATATTATGGACGGAACCGGGCACTTGTTAGGGTCAAGACCAAGGTCGCCGACCCCTCTTGTGACAATTAGCCTGGCATAAGCCTCTTTTAGTTTGTTTGCCCTTAGCGACTTAAGGACTATTTCCTTCATAGCATCTTTTGTCACTGGTATGTCCATGCAAATAGCGCGTGCGCTATCATAAAGCCTGTCTATGTGTTCATCAAGCCTGAATACACAGCCATCATAACAGCGTATACCTTCAAAGACCCCGTCCCCGTAAAGGAGGCCGTGGTCATAAACCGATATTTTGGCTTCAGACTTTGGATAAAACTTCCCGTCAATATAAATTTTAGGTTCCGAGTTCATTTTTTAACGCCTATAATTTGACTTAAAATCAAGAAAAAGAAAAGAACTTATCCTTTTACACATACTATGGGGGAAAGCTTTGCAACTTTTCCTGCAATTCCCGCCTCTTCCATTACAGAAACAACCTCGTCAACGTCCTTATATGCGCCCGGTGCTTCTTCGGCAATTCCATCCAGACTATGGCCTTTGATTATTATACCTTTCTTTTCCAGCAAGCTGAGGATGTCTTCACTTTTAAAACGCCTTTTTGCCTCCTGGCGTGACATTGCACGTCCTGCCCCGTGGCACGCGCTGCCAAAGGACTCTTTCATCCCTTTTTTGGTTCCGCAAAGGATATAAGAAGAAGTTCCCATAGTGCCTCCGATGAGTGCTGGCTGGCCCGTAGCTCTATAAGCTTTTGGAATCTCGCTTCGACCGGGACCAAAGGCTCTTGTTGCGCCTTTCCTTAGGACTAAAAGCTCAGCTCCAGCGTGCTTTTCAATCTTTGCTGTGTTGTGGCCGACATCATAAAGAAGGGTCATATCTTCAGGCGCAATATCAAGGACTTTTGCACATGCCTCGCGGGCAAGATGGGATATAACCTGCCTGTTTGCAAATGCCGCATTAATCCCACAATTGATTGCCGAAAGGTAATCGCGCCCTTCATCGCTATTTATCGGAGCGCACGCAAGTTCTTTTTCAGGAATCTTTATGTCATATTTTTTTGTCGCCGCTTCAAGGACTTTTAAGTAATCTGTCCCTATTTGGTGACCTAGCGCCCGGCTTCCGCAATGAATTGAAATCAGACACTCGTCTTGCGTTAGTCCATACGCGGCTGCGGCTTTATCGTTTAATATACTTGTTATCTTCTGGATTTCCAGGTAATGATTGCCTGAACCCAATGTCCCAACCTGCTTGTTTTGACGGTCTTTAGCGTGCTTTGAAACTTTTTCTGGGTCTGCGCCACTTATGCTTCCGTTTTCTTCGCAAAACTCAATATCAGACTCAATGCCATATCCTTGCTCAATTGCAAACCTGGCGCCAGTTATGAGCATCTCGTCAATTTCGCGATTGTCTAAGGAAAGCTTGCCTTTTTTTCCAAGGCCTGCCGGGACTTTTGAAAACAGAATGTCTGCAAGCTCCTTTTTCTTTTTTTCGACTTCCCTTGAGGGTAGCGGTATGCGAAGCGTCCTTACCCCGCAATTGCAGTCAAAGCCCACGCCTGCAACAGATATCACACCTTCTTCTAAATCAAATGCGGCAACACCGCCGATTGGAAAGCCATATCCGGGATGAATATCACTCATTGCAATTGCCGCTTTTTGTATTCCGGGAAGTGTCGCGACATTTTCAAGTTGCTTTAACGCAGACCATGGGCTTGCCTTTGAAATCTCGCTTTTAAGAGTTTCGATTATGTTTTTATCTGCATATATCCTTGCCGGAACCTTCATATCTCCTGTTTGGGAAAGTTCCCAAAGTCCCTTTGATATCTCGTTTAGTTCCATCATATGTCAAGGAGGCATTGAAGGCTGTGGATGCCTCTTTCTTCCTTGTATTTGAGACCAGAATATGTTGCGGCCTTGACTTCAGTGCCTATTTTGTGGCGTGGCGCGTCAATCTCCTCCCCCCATGCAAAACCGGCGAGCTTAAACGAGTCGTCTGCGCGCTTAGTTATCTGCACTTTGAACCTTGAAAAAAACATCGAGTGTAAGTCTGCCTGGAGCAAGAGAGCATTTAACCATTCGACAAAAAGAGTCTCGATAGAGCCTGCTTCACAAGTAACTTCAATACGGTGTTCGGCTTTGACCGTAGACAGGTCGCACATTACAGAAAACATGCCTTTTGCCCCTTCGACAAAAGCTTCTTCTAATGTAGATGCCTCTGCCAGTATGCCAATATCCGCAGGATGCTCAAGATGCTTAAACATTAAAGAGAATTAGAAAAAGAATCTGAAAAAATCAGTCTACGCAGATTTCTATCGACTCGCCATTGTCAAGATAGGTATAACAACCAACTATCGTCATCCAGTCGTTGCAAGTTCCAACAAGATTCGTCTGACCGGATTTCGCGCCATCGGGCGCAATACATGTCCCGGAATCACACTCTGTCCCGTCAGTACAATTTTTGCCGCTGTCTGTTGCCGGCAGATTACAATTCGGAAGACCCATCATGCCCTGCGGACCAAAGACTCCATTCTCTTTTCTGCACCATGCGGCATAATCATCCTGTGCTTTGCCTTTTGTGCATATTTCTATACCCATAGGTCCTTGTTTTGCCAAACAATCATCTACGACTTTCAGGTAGGCGGCCTGCAATTCCTTGCCACTTGTTTGGTTTTGTTTTACGGTACTAGTGTTAACTGGTGTCTGAATGACTTTGTCATCGCAGTCGCACGGACAGCAAACAGAACAATTAAGCTCAAAGTCGCAGCCGTCCAGATTTTCCGGCGAGGCCAAAAGAATAAGTATAAGTGCTATTAAGCCTAAAACAAATATCACAAGAAAGGTCATTGCCGCTTTTGGCTTTTCTGTTATGTTACCGACTATTTCATCTGTTACTGCCATTGTTTTTTAGTAAGTATACTCACTGCGAAATAAAAATGAATCTTTCAAAGATATCCTTGCGCCTTTTTCTCTTCTGAAATTATATGGTGGCTTGAAGAATCCGTTGCCTTTCCCTGCCAGATACTTCCATATTTTTCGACAAGCTGCTCTTCAACACTCTTTGCATTCTTAAGTGCCGCCTTTATGTGGTGCCCCTCTATCAAACTGCTTTCCTCCATCTTTGCAAGGTCTCCTGCAAGACGTATTATCCCACCAAGGTCGCGGAAGCGTATTGAAAGCTCTCCTTTCTTGCTATCAATTAATTCTGCTTTGCGTTCTGATTCGGCAACAATCGCCGCGACGGCTTCGGGGGTCCCATGAGGTATCTTGCCATCAAGTATGACTTCTTGGGCAAAGAAACGAGATAGTTTATCTATATTATCTGGAGTCTTCTCCATAGTCGTATCGAGGAGAAGTTCATAGCCTGAACCAACAATCCTTGAGCGAAGAGGATGAAGTATCTCACTTATGTCAGTTATGTTGCATGCCCCGATAAATATGAAATCGCACGGGACTTTTGAGACTTTGACTGCGGCTCCAGACGAACTTGAATTCATTCCCGATATTGGAAATTGTTTTTCCTGCATTGCAGTTAATATGTGATGCTGAAGCTTTTGAAGTTGTGGAAGCTCATCAATAAAAAGAACGCCTTCGTGAGCTTCGTGTATTGCGCCTGCAACAACTCGTTGGTAGGGTAAACGACCACCAGCATCTGGAAGGCCACCCCATGGATCGTGTTTAACATCACCTAGAAGTTCTGTAGCTGATGAGCCTGTTGCCTGAACAAATGCTGTTCTTTTTAGTGGGACAATAGTTCTTGTACGCTTTAACTTATCAAGCTCATTCATATGCTTAAAGGCCTCATTATCAATTACCTTTATTTTATCGTTGCCGTAAGTCTGGAAGATAAGAATCTCTTCTTTGCCGTTTTCATTTACCCTAGAAACGTGAACTTCTTCTTCAGGATAATTGCTCATCTCGACATTAAACACCTGGGAAAGCATATCAGCTAGAGCGTTTCCAGTATCTGACTCCTCTTTTTTTGACTTTATTCCCCCACAATGCGGGCAGGTTTCATACCTGGGTGCGCTGTTCTTGCCACATAAAGAACATTTAAAGCCCAATCGTCCTGTGACCTCAGTTGGAACACTATCTGGTGATACGATTTTCCCGCGGGACTTTTGTTCCAAAGTCTTGTGGCGCTCAATGTCCTCTGCCATACGCGTAAGGATAAACGGGCGCTCCGGGTTTTTTGGGTTATGCGCTACAACAATTTCAGTATTCGGTTTGGGGATATGGTATGCCATTGCCTTTGCAAGCATGCTCTTTCCGACTCCAGGTGGACCTACAAGGAGCAAGTGGCGCCTTTGTTTGGCAGCTATCCTTGCTATGCTGACTGCAGACTCCTGCCCGATTATCATATCGAGTGGGTCTGCCGGGAGACCTATGTCTTTTGTCGAGTCGAATTTGGTTTCCATCCCATTACAGTTAAGAATGAATGATTAGAGTGGGTAAGAATAAAAATTATGAATAAAAAAAAATATAAAAAAATAAAGAATATAAGGGGAAACTCCCCTTTATATTTTTAGAACTTTGTAACGATCTTTTTGTCCTTTGGCGCCTTGAGATTGCCTGCAGTTGTTATACCACAGACGAATTTAGCTCCTCCGGAGTTTTCGAGTACCTCGTTTGTGAGGATATCGTCAATAACAAGAGCGTTTGCGTCTTTGAGTTCTTTTTTAAGCTTCTTTAAGTCGCCTATCTCTACTTCTTTTACTACTTCGAACTTGTCATCAAGAACTGCAATTTTGCCCTTTAATTTTGTCAGAGTACTAAGGAGTTTTGAACTCTCGCCCGCGTTTGCGCTTTCAACATTTGCCGTTGCCTGTGCGCGGTCGCGTCTTGTGCTTCTCTGCCTTGGCTCACGTGACTCACGGTCATTTTGGTCGCGGCCTCCACGAGAGCGAGCACTCTCAGAACGTTCAGTGTCGCTGCTGCGGCCATCACGGCTGTCGCTGCTACGGTCACTTGACTTTGAGCGGCTGTCGCTGCTGCGGCCATCACGGCTGCTGTTTCTGTCACTTGACCTTGAGCGGCTGTCGCTGCTGCGGCCATCACGGCTGCTGTTTCTGTCACTTGACCTTGAGCGGCTGTCGCTGCTGCGGCCATCACGGTCATTCTTATCGCTTGAATAGGATTTCTTGTTGCTTGCATCATCAAGTTCATTAAATGCCTCTTCTGAACTCTTTTTCCTGCGCAGGCACATAACAATCTCTTTTCTGGCAAGGCCTTCTACTTCGCGTCCTGCCGGAGCGCGCGAGACATTATCGATTGTAACGCCAGCGTTCTTTAGGGATTTTAGTATAAGGTCTCCACCTCGGTCTCCGTCAACAAACGCAGTAACACTTTTTCCTTTTGCAATCTTTGTTATCTCTTTTGGAATCTTGATTCCACCTACCGCAACCGAATTTTTGATGCCGTTTCTAAGGAGGGTCAGGACATCTGCGCGGCCTTCAACGATTATTATGTCCTCAGCCGTTGTCACTGCGGGTCCCGCGTCAAGACCTTCGACTTTGGTTATTTCTTCGGTCCTTATATCCTTTCTTAACTCTTCTGAGATTTCCTTTGCGTCTGGAAGCTCGTCATGCATAAATGTCTTAAGGAGCTCTCTTGCCCTTGAAACAACAGCCGTTCTTTTTTCCTCGCGGACATCTTCGATATTTGATATCTTGAACTTTGCGTCGCACGGTCCGATTCTGGTTATTGTCTCTACGCCTGCGGCGATTATTGAGGTTTCTACCATGTCAAGACTTGACGGTATTGTAACTTTTGCTTTTGTCACGCCAGCTTTTGTGTCAAGGTCTGCGTCTATTCTTCCTATTCTCCCTGATTTTTGCAATTCGCGAAGATCAAGGTCTTCACCCAGAAGGCCTTCTGTTTGGCCGAATATCGCGCCAATAAGGTCTGGTTTTTCGACAAGGCCTGTGGCCTCGGCTTCTGCATGAATAACGTATTTTATTATGTCAACAGGTGCTTTACTCATTTTGATTTTTGTTTTTTATTTTTTGCTTGTCTTTCCTTTAGGGCATCAAGCACTTGGGCGGGGTTTTTGTTTTTGACGAGGATTTCTTTTTCCCTCGATTTTGCGCCTGAAACTAGTGTGGCGCTTGTCCCCAGAAGAGAGGTCAAATAATTCTCTATCGCGCGGTTTGCGGCGTCTTTTAGTGCCGGTTCGCGTGTTTTGAGCTTGATTGCCTGTCTCCAGCCGTCATAATCCGAAAGGGCAGTCTCTTTTGCTCCGGGCATTGCCCAGATTCGCAATATAGTACCGTCTTTAGATTCGCGTAATGCTTGATGCATGATCTTTCAAGGCGGCTAAAAACATCCGCCCAAATGAAGTGTCACTTTGTTTTGCCTTATTTTGTTGCCAAAAAAAGACGTAAATGGCGACACAAATGACGCGGGTGTTTTACCCGCTTTAGCGTTATTGCCCCTCGTTAACTCCCGATATCATAGTCGGGTGCAGGATGCACTCTCAACCGGGTTGACCCGGAGGGGCTAAACTTTGTAGCGCCACGTGTTGTTAATCCATCATCTTAGGTTAGCAGCAGTAATCAAGATTACGCCCCGTAGCGACATCTATTTTAGTAAATATGAGTATAAAAGTCAAAAAATAGGGCGACTTTTACATAATTATTAGTCAAGAAGCATTATTTCAACAGGTTTTCCCTGCGAATCAAAGCCTCGGGCATCCGATTCGTCCCTAAACGGGTTTCCAATTATTATATGTGAATTCCCGGTTCGCGAGAACATTAAGAGGTCGGCGTCACTTGGACGTTTGATGCCTGAAGGGTGTGAATGTATAGTTCCAATACCTTCTGAAGAAAGAGGCATCATCGTTAAGTGAAAGCTTGTAAACCCATGTCCCTGAACAGTTCCTGGCAAAAGTAGCATTTCCTTGACTGCCCTGCCTGACGGGTCGCCTTTTATTCCCCGTAAAATCGCGCCGAATTCTAAAGGTAGAGACTTGCGCGCGGCGGCAAACGCAGTTTCAAGAACGAGTCTTGGAATAGATATCGGGCGTGAGTGCGGGTCCATGTCTAAATAATCTAAATCCTAATTACCTAAAATCATGACATGATTTCTTCTAATGCGTCTTCCCACTTTTCTTTTGCACCATTAAGCGGTATTGCAAAACTTGCAAAGTCAAGGTCTTCGCCACCGACACTTCCTATCTGCTGGACGTAGACTTCGAATTCATCGGCAAGAGCAAGAGCTGCTGCTGCGTCTTTTGTCGCGATTACGTATCTTGCATTCGTTTCAGAAAAGAGTTTTTCAGAAAGGTCGATATCTTCGCCCATTACTTCAGGGTCTATGAAAAATCCGATATCTCCTGCAAAAGCCATGCGGGAAAGCCCGACTCCAAGTCCTCCTTTTGAGAGGTCGTGGCATGCGTTTATCTTCCTTTCCGAAATCAGCTTAAAGACTAGTTCGTTTGTCTTTTTCTCAAGTGAGAAATCTACTTTCGGGCAAGCGCCAAGTTCGGGTAGCGTCTTTCCTATAAGGAGTATCTTATCGCCTGCGTCTTTTAGTGAGATGTCAATAGCTTTATCTAGAGCTACCTTGCCCAGTGTGCAGACTATCGGCGAAACATTTATTGCTTTTCCGGCAGTCTCATTATAGAAGCTGACGTTTCCTGAGACAACCGGTATGCCAAATAGCTTTAGACCCTTTGTAATCTCTTCAACTGCGCGCTTAAACTGCCACATTGCGCATGGTTTTTCCGGGTTGCCAAAATTCAGGCAGTCAACAACGGCCAGAGGCTTTGCGCCCATCGCAGTTATGTTCCTTAGGCTTTCTGCCAGAGACTCCCGCGCCCCGTTTTCAATGTCAAGCGCGCAATGCTTGCTGTTGCAGCCAAGGCCAAGGACAGCACCTTCGTTTGGGGTTATTCTGGTTATTGTCCCGTCATCACCAGGCTTTGTTACCGACCTTAACTGGACCTCGTGGTCGTATTGCCGCGATATCCAATGCTTTGATGCGATATCTGGGGAAACAAGAAGGTTTATCAAATAATCAGCCGGATCGCCGGTCTTTTGTTTTTCCGGAACTGTTACTGGAAGCTTTTCGGTCGGGCGATTCATTAATGGCCCTTCAGTTATTACTTTTGTCGGGAGGCTTACGATTTCTTCTCCCTTCCAAAGAACCTTATACACGCCGTCATTTGTGACAGTTCCAACTGGAGAATAAATTACATCCCACTTATCAAGTATGCGCTCGACTTCGTGCTCTTGACCCGCCTTTACAATAAGCATCATGCGCTCCTGGGTTTCTGAAAGAAGTATCTCCCATGGAAACATGCCTTTCTCGCGAAGTGGCAAGCGATCAAGGTGAATGAGTGCACCCATACCGCCTTTATCTACAATTTCTGAACTGGCACAGACAAAGCCGCCGCCGCCAAGATCCTTGCATCCTGACCATGCATATGTCTTAAAGATTTCAGAGAATGAATCTATTAAGAGCTTTTCGGAAAGTGGGTCCTCAATTTGAACTGCCGGTCTTGATTCCTCTTCAGAGCCTTCAGATAATTCTTCGGATGCAAAAGTAACACCGTGAATTCCGTCGCGGCCTGTCTTACTTCCAATAAGCATCATCGTGTCGCCCGCATTTGGCGCTATGCCACGCACAATCTTATCCTTTTCAACTAGGCCGATACAGACAACATTAACAAGCGGGTTGCCGTTAAAGCTTGAGTCAAATTCTGCCTGGCCCCCGATTGTCGGGACGCCGATACAGTTGCCGTAATCGGCAATTCCTTTAATTATATTTTCAAAAAGATATCTTGAGCGCGTATCATTTTTTATGTCGCCAAGACGCAGGGGGTCAAGGCATGCAATTGGTTTAGCACCTTTTGAGATTATGTCGCGGACGATTCCTCCGACGCCCGTTGCAGCACCTGCCACAGGCTCGATTGCTGAAGGATGGTTATGCGACTCCATTCCTATTGCAATACCATACTTCTCATCAAAATCAACTATTCCGCAGTCATCGCCAACACCCAAAAGAACGTCTTTTCCTTCTGTCGGGAAAAGCTTAAGGTATGGTCTGCTTGACTTATATGAGCAGTGCTCAGACCACATGACATCGATTATCGCCCACTCCGTGTCGTTGGGTTCACGACCAAGACGCTTTCTTGCAAGTGCAATCTCATCGTCAGTCAGTGATACTTGCTCCGGCCTTTTGCTTTCGCATTTTAAATCGCCTGTCATTTTTTTAAGTCCTTGACTGGATGAATCTTATCATCGACTCAAACATCTTCTTTCCATCTGTTCCTCCAAGTACTTTCTCACTTGCCCGCTCAGGGTGGGGCATTAAGCCTAAAACATTTCCTTGTTTATTTGTAAGGCCTGCAACATCATGACGCGCTCCGTTGGGGTTGTTAAGGTAGCGGAATACAATCTGGCCGTTTTCTTTTATCTCTTCAAGAGTTTTATCGTCACAATAATACCTACCTTCGCCGTGGGCAATTGGCATCCTGATGACGTCGCCTTTTGAGTAAAGCGAGGTAAACGCGCTTGAGTCGTTTTCAACTGAAAGTTCTGTCCACTGGCAGCGGAATTTGAGGTAGTGGTTGTTTGTCAGGGCACCTGGGAGAAGACCTGACTCGCAAAGTATTTGAAAGCCGTTGCAGATTCCAAGGATCGGTTTTCCGTCCTCTGCCATTTTCTTGACGCCCTCCATTACAGGCATCTTTGCGGCAATGGCACCGGCACGCAAGTGGTCGCCGTATGAGAAGCCTCCGGGAATTACAAGACCATCAAGATCTGAAAGGTTTGAGCCCTTAAAAAAAACTAGTTTTGCATTCTCGCCAAGAACGTCATTTATGACATGAATTATATCCTGGTCGCAGTTTGAGCCCGGGAACTGTAAAACACCTATCATTCTTATTTTTCGTGTTTTATCTTTATCTCATAATCCTGTATCACAGGATTTACAAGAATCTTTTTACACATCTCATCAACTTCTGTTCTTGCCTTATGTTCATCCTTTGCTGAGATTTTGAATGCAAAGGCACGCTTTGTGTCAAAGTCCTTTATCCCTTTATAACCTAATAGCTGCAGACCGCGTTCTATAGTCTTTGCTTCAGGATTAAGGAGTCCCTCCTTTAATTTAACATCTATTTCAACGTCGAAATCCATCTTAATTTACCCCGTTTGTAGTTTGAGGTTTGCGGGATAAAAAGAGGGGAGAAATCTATTCGATTTCCTTAAGGAGAGAATCGACCTGCTCGACAGCTGTTCCTATATAGTTCTTTGGGTCCATTGCCGCCTCAAGCTCTTTGTCACTTAGGTACTTTTTGACTTCGGAGTCTTTCTCTAAGACTTCAATAAATGGCGTCCCTTTGTCATAGACTTCCATGGCGTCCTTTCTTATTAGTTCATGAGCTTCCTGCCTGCCCATGCCTTTGTCAACAAGAGTCACCATGAGCTTTTCAGCCATGACAAGACCGTTTGTAAACTTTAGTATGCGCTCGATGTTTTTTGGCTTGAATTCAAGGTTCTTAAGAACATCAATTGACTTGATAAGCATGTAGTCGATTAAGATGCAAGCCTCCGGGAATATTATTCGCTCCGGGGCCGAATTTGTCAAATCGCGCTCGTGCCAAAGCGAGATGTTATCCATCGCGGCAAAAGCATTAGCCTTAATTATCCTTGAAAGCCCGCAGATGCGCTCGCACATTATCGGATTTCTTTTGTGGGGCATTGTCGATGAACCCACCTGCTTTCCTTTCTTAAATCCTTCAGCGACTTCGTCGATTTCAGTCCTCTGAAGATTTCTGATTTCAGTGTTAATCTTATTGAGTGTCTCGCCGATGAGAGCTAGAAGGAAGACAAACTCTGCGTGGCGGTCGCGCTGGATTAGCTGGTTTGAAACGCGCACGGGCACAAGGCCAAGTTCTTTCATCGTTATCTTTTGAATCTCAACTGCATTTGGACCTATGGCAGCCTGTGTTCCAACGGCGCCAGTCATTTGGCCGACAAGAATCCTTGGCTTGATTTCATTTAGGCGCGTTATGTGGCGCTCGACTTCATCAGCGTATATTGCAAATTTCAGGCCGTAAGTTGTAGGTACTGCGTGCTGCGCGTGCGTCCTTCCCATGCATACAGTCTTTTTGTGCTCTTTTGTGAGTTTTACCAGTACTGCTTTTAGGTCGAATAGGTCTTTTTCAAGATAAGGGATGAATTCCTTAAACTGGAGAGCAAGAGAGGTATCCATGATGTCGGCACTTGTCGCGCCGAGGTGGATGTAATTGCCAGCATCATTATCACACTGCTCAGAATACGCTTTGACCATCGCCATAAGATCGTGGTTTATCTCGGCTTCAATCTCGGCAACACGCGCGACTGTGACATACTTCGTCGAACATTTCTTTTTGATTTCATCGGCTGCAGGTTTTGGGATATTGCCGACTTTTGCGTGCGCAAGGGCCAGCGCGCACTCAACTTCCATAAGTTTTTGGAGCTTGCTTTGGGACTCAAAAATCGCCTTTACTTCAGGCCTGCCGTAACGCCCGTCAATTGGGTGGATTGCCATTTTATCTTCTAGTATAATTAGAAGGAGAGATAATAAATGGCGCAAATCAGGCTACTTTTCTCATTGTGCCGGGGTTTGTTCTGAGGAATTTTATGTTTGCAGGTGGCTTTTTTGGTTTGGAACTTTGTTCGATGGCACCAGATATTATGTTGATTTGACGCCTGATAAAAACCTGGCGTTTTTGCAGGCTTTCTTTTGAGATGCCTTTCTTGGGGGCTTTGGTACTGGCAATCTTACTCAGTTTGTTCTCTTCGTTTAAAAGAGCCTTCTCAAGTGTTTTGAGGCGCGCTATCTTTGATTGATGGGGAAGTCTTGGGTCGTTTAGCCGCTCTATTTCTTCCTTTACAGCATCCCCTATTTTCTTGGGGTCTGTGAGTTTATCCGATTCAACCTTATGCTGTGCATGTGACTCGTGTGCTGCAGCGTTATTGATGTGATAGGCGTGCATGCTTTCTTTTGTGTTCTCGTGGGCATGGGTCTTTTTCTTTTCTTCTTGCTCTTCCTTTTTTGCTTGGAGCTTTAACTCCTCTTCCTGCTTTTTTGCTTTTTCCTCGCGCGCCTTTATTTCACGCTCAATCTGTTTTCCTTGGAATTCCTGGTGCTTCTTTTCTGTTTTTCTGGCTTTTCTCCTGGCAAAAAATCCTTTGGGCGGCGGCTTTTGTTTTGGCATTTTGATATGTGATATGGGAGCTCTTAATTTCATTTGGAATAAGGTTTCTTGGATAAATTAGTGGGATAAAGACTAAAAAAGAAAATAGTTTGGTAAGTAATATCAAAACTCAGCTAAAATGAGGAAGTAAGAAAATCTTACTTTATCGGAAATACCGAAATGAGTATGGTCGGGTTACTTTGTAACCCAACGTAATAGAAATTTAGAAAGTAAGAAAATCTTACTTTTAGAT
>CAZUDQ010000002.1:132814-191538 GCA_964619365.1 uncultured archaeon | reverse complement strand
ACTGTAGTGCAGATATCACCCAAACTGCAGGAAGCTCGCATCAGGGAGGGCTTGTTGGGATAATGTATTACTCAACACTCGAAGACTCACATGCCACAACTGATATGGTAAATGGCGAATATTATCGCGGAGGCCTTCTTGGACACTCTGTTGGCACTCAGATTAAAAACTCTTATGCAACAGTTGATATTGTAGGAATTGCTTACACTGGAGGACTTGTTGGATACCCGCACACAACAAGCTTTGAGAACTGTTATGCCACAGGAAACGTAACTGGAGGATTTGAAACCGGAGGTATCGGAGGATACGGTTACTACGCTCACATAAAAGACTCATATTCCTTAGTCAATGTAAACGGAGGTCACCAAGTCGGCGGAATCTACGGACGCGGCTACCGCGCGCAGGTCCAAAACGTCTATTCAGCCGGAACGCTTAACTACGCGACAAGCGGTGGGGCTATGTTTGGAACAAATGACCTAAACTACCTCACAAATGCTTACTGGCTAAATAGGAGCACAGACCGCGCAAACTTCTGCACGCAGTCAACTAACACTGGATGCACAGCAATAACTGATGAATCATACTTCTTTAACATAAACAATACTCCAATCTCAGAGTGGAGCTTCCCGCCGTGGAGTGATGCCTGCAACACTACAGGATACCAGACACTTTATGGGACGGACGAATCCTGCCCGTCATTTGTTGAGCCACAAGCGATGGACTGCCCCAACGCCATGAGTGGGAATGGGACACTTAATGACCCATGTCTCTTAACTGACGCAGATGACTTAGCCGCGGCAGACTCATGTATTGTGTGCAACTATGAGATAACAAGTGATATTGACATGACTGGTGTTACCTGGCAGGCCCCAGAGTACATGTTCTTTGGAAACCTTGATGGCGCAGGCCACGCGATATCAAATCTAGAGATAAACAACCGCGGAAGTTATAAAGGAGGCCTATTTGGCTGGGTGACCGAGAACTTTAAGAACTTAAGCATTACTGATTATGATATTTCAGGAGGCTATATGGCAGGCGCCATTGCCACGCGCGCAGCATACGCGACATTTAGCGATATTAACGCAAGTGGGCGCATGGACTCAACAAGCCATTATGTGGGTGGAATCGTTGGTTATGGAGCCAGTTCTAGTATGTTGCGTTGTAACTTCCGGGGAAATATCACGGGAAGAAACCACCACACAGGGGGTCTTGGAGGAGTCTTTTACGGCGCGACAATCACAAATTGCAGCTCAGTTGGAAACATAAAGGGCAACTACTATGCTGGAGGGTTATTTGGTCATTCCTCATCATCGACAATAAGGGATTCATATGCAAGAGGTAATGTTTCAAGTATATACGCTACAGGCGGGATTTCAGGATATGCTCCAAGTGCACGGATATATGACTCATACTTTGACGGCAATCTTGCAGGAGGGCGCATAGTTGGAGGAATATTTGGCCACGCGCAGTCTGCAATAATAACAGACTCTTATGCCTCAGGAACTGTGGCCGGAACTGAAAGCGTTGGCGGTCTCTCAGGATTCTCATACCGAACAAGGATATATGATTCTTTTGCCTCAAATCTTGTCTACTCGACAAGAGACGCCGGAGGAATCGCAGGCGATGACAACTTCACAAGCCTTAATAATGTCTACTGGCTTGCGGGAGGCGACGCGGAATATTGCTACCCGACAGGTGACTCAGGCTGCACAGAAATTTCAGACATCTCCTACTTTAAGACGATGGATAATGAGCCCTTCACCTTTTGGGACAGCGCAAAATGGAGTTCTGACTGCCAGTGCGTTGGAACCCCCGCATTAACACGCGAAGACGCGACATGCCAGGGGTGCCCGAGTTATGACGCGCAAGGATGCGGGCCACAGTTTGTAGGAGTCACTAACCAAACAGTATTCTTCAGAACGGACCTAAACTACCCAATTGAAGTCTTTGCCTGCGAGGGAATTGATTCCTTAACGGTTAACAATACAGATTTCACAATAGTATCAGAGTCCCTAAGGAACGCAACAGAGCTTCCAATATTTACCGAACACGCCCTAAGGCTAACTGCAACTGACGCTCTAACCCAGTCTGCAACAGCTGATTTGACAGTCACAGTCACAGGATACACAACTGAAGTCGCGGTAACTCTTAACGATTCAAGTCCTGTAACCTACGGCACTCTTGTAAGCGCGAGCTGCACAATTGTAGAAGGAGAAGGAACAACCCAGCTTTACCGCAATGGGACACCGATATCAGAAGGAAGTCTTGGGGTCCTTGACACAGACCGCTACAACCTGACTTGTATAATGTCAGGCACAGGTTCATTTGGAGACTCAATTGACACAAAGTACCTGCACGTAGACAAAGCCGCAACAAGTGTCACACTTAACGTTAATGAGACCTCTCCTGTGGCATACACGCTGCCAGTTAATATCACATGCAACGGAACCCCAGATTCGCTCTCAACAGTCCTTTCGATTGATGAGGAGATAACAAGCCAAGGAGTAAAGACCCTTTCGCCGGATATGACTCACACGCTTAACTGCACGATTGAGAACACCAGCAACTACAACTCATCAAGTGATCTTGGCCTTCTTGAAGTCTTTCCGGGCGATGCAAATTTCACAGTAGACTTCAGGGCAGTTCCAAGCAGTATTGACGAAACTGGAACCGTTGCTTGGAATCTTACAATAACAAATTTAGGAGAAACAGAGTTAACTGTTACAATAACAACCTCATGGGGGGCAATGTATAACAGAAATATTGACTCTGGAGACTCATATAATCACGCTTGGACTCAAGGCGTTTCTTGCCCGACAACTTCAATCTCAAGAAGTGTTAGCGTCACTTCAGACACTTCAGAACCCGTGACAATAACGGACTCAGCAACAGTCTCAGTTCATTGTCCCGCGCCAAGTTGCTCAAAATCTTGGTCGTGTGGTGAATGGAGCGAATGCGAGGATGGAACCCAGACGCGCTCTTGTTCATGCGGATGCCCGAAAGACTCTCAGTGTTCAGGGAACCATGAAACAGAACAGGACTGTAATGCCTGTGAGGGTGTAACTTGCCCGGATGACGGCAACCCCTGCACGACAGTTGAGTGCGTTAATGGGGAGTGCATAATCGAGCTATTATCAGGAAACACTTGCGGAGACTCAAGCGACCCATGTATCGACCTTGTCTGCGAGCTTGGTATGTGTGCAGAGATTCCAACAACAAGTGCGTGTGATGACGGTGACTTCTGTACGCAAGGAGACCTTTGCTCTGGAGGGGAGTGTGTCCCAGGAGCCTACGTATGTGATTGCAAGACCGATTCTGATTGCCCCGTCCAGGAATGTTTTATCCCAAGCTGTGTTGCAGGAACATGTGAGTTTACCTACGATGAGACTTGTGGGAAGGAAGAAGAATGCGACGCTGACTGGATATGTGAAGAGTGGAGTGAATGCGTTGGGGGCCTCAAGACTCGCATGTGCGAGTGTTCATGTGAAAGCGGAAACTGCGGGGGTGACGGCACAATGGTTGATACCTGCGAAGTCAACGCAACTGAAGGCGCTCTTGAAATCATTATTATCGGCGGGGAATTTGTCGGAGACGGTGTTAATGTCACAATTTATGACGAGTTTGGCAACCTGATTGACGGGGTGACAATACAGTTTATCACGCCTGATGGGCGCATACTCTCCTATGAAGACGGCTTTAAGCTTTATGAGAAAGGCAAATGGGCTGTTATGGCCGATAAGAGTGGATACGCCGGAAACTACGTCCTTCTTGACGTTGAGACTAAAGGCGGGACGGGAGACTCAGGAATAGCAGGCGTCCTTGGCTCTGTTGCAGACGCAGTAGGCGACTTTGTAAACTGGATTGCCGACTCAGCCGCGCGCTCAGTTCTCTTACTTGTCGCAGTCATAATCGCAGCATTCCTTATTGTCACTTTTGCCGCGAAGAAACGCAGTTCAGGCATTATTGAGAAGATATAGGCATATTTTTTAACCCTGCTGCAAAAATATCTAAATAAAATGATTTCAGGCAAACAAATTCGCATGGAGCGGATAATTGACCGTAAAGATGGCAGAAGCATAATTGCCCCAATGGATCACGGCATAACAGTAGGCCCGATTCCCGGACTTAGTGACATGGCAGCTGCAGTCGACTCTGTAGTAAATGGCGGAGCAAATGCAATCCTTTTGCATAAAGGCATGGTAAGAACTGCTCACAGAGGATACGGCAAGGATACAGGTCTCATTATTCATTTATCAGGTTCTTCTAATCTAGCTCCAGACCCTAACGCAAAGCGCCTTGTAACAACAGTTGAAGAGACAGTGCGCATGGGAGCTGATGCTGTTTCAGTGCATGTTAATATAGGTGCTGAAACCGAAACTGATATGATGCAGGATCTTGGCATGGTCGCCGAATCTGCAGATGAATGGGGAATGCCCCTTCTTGCAATGATGTACCCAAGAGGTCATGACGTAAAAGACCCGTATGACGCTGAAGTCGTAAAAATCGCGGCAAGAATCGGGGTTGAACTTGGAGCAGACATTATAAAGACTAACTACACAGGAGACATTGACTCGTTTAAGGAAGTAGTTGAAGGCTGCTGCGGAGTTCCTGTTGTCATTGCCGGCGGTGCCAAGGCAAAAAAGATTGAAGATGTACTACAAATGGTTGCAGATTCACTAGAGGCTGGCGGCGCAGGAGTTGCTATGGGTAGGAATTTCTTCCAGGCAAAAGACCCTGCAAAGATGGTCGGCGCAGTAAACGCTATTGTTCACGGGAAGAAGGGCGTAGCAGAAGCTCTAAAATTCCTTAAATAACTGGATCACGAGATTTAAGAGTCTATATGCAAGTTACAACGAGCTAAAAGTCTCTTGATTTTTATTACTATAAACTGAACTTTATCCCGTACTTTTTCTTTTCAGTTCGCAAATGACCAAATCATTATGGGTGGATGCATCAGGCGATGCTCCTTGGGATGAGCGCAAGACGCGCGTTACAGAGGCTCTTGAATCAGGCGCAGAGGCAGTTCTTGTTAATCCAGGCGAAGAAAACCTTGTAAAAGAGCTTGGAACGATTGCCATTATCGGTAAAGATATCAAGGCAGAAATCCTCACAATAAAGAACAAAGAGGATGAATTAAACGCGGCAAAGCTTGCAAGAGATAAAACTGTTGTCGTTTCAACAACAGACTGGACGATAATCCCATTAGAAAACCTCATTGCTTCAAAACAAAAGGGCAAAGGAACGCTAATTGCAAGCGTAGCGAGCTTAAACGATGCAAAAGTCGCCATTGAAACTCTTGAGTCCGGCGTTGACGGCGTTTTATTCAGAGGTCCTGTCCCGGACATAAAAAAAGCAGCAGGGATTCTTGAGAAAATGGGCGGTCAGGAAATAAAACTTCTCAAGGCAAAGATAACAAAGGTAAAAGTAGTTGGTATGGGCGACCGTGTATGCGTCGATACATGTTCACTTTTCTCAAATGGGGAAGGCATGCTCGTTGGCTCATCCTCCTCAGGTTTATTCTTAGTTCATGCAGAGACCATTGAATCGCCGTATGTAGCCGCAAGGCCATTTAGGGTGAACGCTGGGACGGTTCACGCCTACACGCTTCTTTCAAATGGGAAAACAACATACTTGTCTGAGCTTGAAGGTGGAGACGAAGTAATGGCTGTTGATTCAAAAGGGAACACAAGAGCAGTTGTTATCGGAAGGATGAAGATTGAAAAGCGCCCATTGCTCCACATAGAAGCCTCAGTGTCTCTTGATGGTGTGCAAAAGACAATAAAAACAATCCTGCAAAACGCAGAAACAATACGACTTACAACCCCCGAAGGTAAAGCACTTTCGGTTTCAAAGCTAAAAGAGGGTGACGAGGTCTTAGCCTATGTTGAGACCGGAGGCCGTCATTTTGGCATGGCGATTGAGGAATCAATCAACGAGAAGTAAATATTTATTTTGAGACAAAAAATGTCACTATTATGCGTACCAATATGCGAGGCTAATGTTAAAGACGCTCTCGCCGCTATGACTGGTGCTAAGGAAAAAGGTGCAGATTTAGTTGAACTTAGGCTTGATTACATCGGAGAGCTTGATGACGCGATAGTTGGTGATCTTGTCGATGGCATTGAAATACCAAAAATCGTAACGATTCGTTGCGAATCAGAAGGTGGTTTTTGGAACGGCGATGATAAAGACAAAGTAGCACTTCTTGAAACTGCCCTTTCATTTGGCGCAGAATACGTTGACATAGAAGAAAGCCTGGATATCGGCTGGCGTTATGAGATTGCAAAGGCGTGCCGTGAAAGCGGTTCAAAACTTATCATCTCCCATCATGATTTTGAAAAGACGCCAAGTGTAGAAGAGCTTATTGACACGGTAAAAAACATGTATGCGGCGGGTGCAAACATAGCTAAAATAGCAGTAATGCCCCAAAAGGTCTCTGATGTCTGTAAGGTACTCTCCACAATAGAATACGCAAAGCTAAAGGGCAAGGATGTTATTGCAATATCAATGGGTGATCTTGGTCAAATGAGTCGTGTATTTGGACCTAAACTTGGGTCATACCTTTCTTATGCGTCTCTTGACGAGAGCAAAAATTCTGCTGCAGGTCAGATACCAATAGAAAAACTGCGCGGGATACTCAATCTTCTTGACTAAGATTTTTCATTATTGCTTCTTTGGATAAAAAGAGGTTTTTCTTATTATCAAACTTAAGTTCATTTAGAACTTCGTTTTTTGCGAGTTCAAGCATTTTGGGTACTGCGCGCACAACATTATCAACAATTGTAATATCCGCGTCAATTGCAGTTCTTGAAAACGGGTTTAAGTCTATTGCTATTACTTTTTTACCCATATTCTTTAGTGCGCAGGTTCTGTCTCCGTCTTCAAGCATCACAAGAACGCAGTCCGAACTACTGATTCCTTCAGGGTCTATCTTGCCGCGATTATGGTCGATTCCAGGCATGACTATTTTGTCTTTTGTCCCATATACCTTCTTTGCGCCAGCTTTGATGAGGGCATTGGCAACCTTCTTTTCGCGTGCGGGCATCCAGTAAAAAAGATTTACCTCGATTTTAGCGTTGAGGGAATCTGCTAAAGAAACGACGTCTTTTGCACAAAGTGCTGCGACATTGCCATTTACTGAAATCGTGACACAGTTAGATGCCTTCATAAGAGAGATAGCCGCGCGTATTGCAGCAAGCGCAGAGTCTGTTGTTTTTTCGCCTATAAGGTAATCAAAGGCTTCGCCGCGCCCTTGAGCAATCATGCCAGTTGGCGTCACCATTCCGTCTTTTACCCCTTCTTCGATTAGATGCCGTTCCCGCAAGGACTCGTATCTTGGATGAGAATTTGGAATATTCATTTATGTTTTCGTTTTTGAGTCTTCCGATTTAAAAATAGCTATGGCAAAGGCGCTTTTTATAGGCAGGTTCCAACCCTTCCATAAAGGTCATCTGGAGACAATAAGATATATACTCTCTGAAAATGACCTTGTGATAATTGGCGTCGGAAGCGCGCAGTACTCGGGAACGCCTGAGAATCCTTGGTCGGGAGCTGAGCGCGAGACGATGATAAATGTCGCATTATCTGAAGCGGCCATACCCCAAAACAAGTATAAGATAGTCCTGATTCCAGATATCCATGATTATTCCTCTTGGCCAGGACACGTAAAATCTTTTTGTGGAGATTTTGATTGCGCATACTCAAGAAATCCCCTCCCCACAAGACTCTTTAAAGCGAATAAAATTATTGTAAAAGAGCAGCCAGACTTTTCAATAGAGGCCTATAATGGGGCAAATATAAGATGCCTAATGGCAAAAGATGACAGTTCCTGGGAAGAATTGGTCACCCCTAGCATTAAAACACTCCTTAAAGGGGCTTTAAAGCCAAAAGAAGGCCTGCTTTTAAAAGAAACGACTACCTGGCTGCCTCCGACAAAATAGGGCTCAGAGAGCTTCAAAGCCTGCCATAACATCAAGTACTTTTTGGTCACTTAAGGGTTTACCAATTACTTGGAGTCCTGTTGGGATGCCATTTACTTCATTTGCAGGAACGCTTCCGGCCGGAAGGCCTGCTAAGTTTGCAGGAGTTGTAAATATATCATAAGCATACATGACTTTTGGGTCGTTTGATCCTTCTTCTCCGATTTTATGCGGCAACATCGGGACAACTGGGGCCACAAGGGCATCAACATCTTTAAGAGCCGATTCCAGCTCATTTCGTATCATCGTTCTTGCAGCAAGTGCCTTTCTGTAGTATTTACCCTGCCACTCTGCTGCGCTGATGTATTTTCCAAGGGTAATTCTCCTTAGAACTTCTTCTCCGCAGGATTCTTCAATCTTATGGCCGAATCTTCGGCCGTCATACTTTCTTGTCGCAGAGAAGAACTCCACATAAACATTTAGATAGTATGTTGGAATTGAAATTGAAAGGGATGGAAGTTCCACGTCAATAATCTCCGCACCCTCGCTTTTTAGTTTGTCAAGAGCCGCGTGAATTGAGGTTCTAATGCCGTCATCGACGATGAGCTCATCAATCTCTTTTGCATACCCCAGTTTCTTGCCGGATAAGTCAGGGTTTAAGTTTTCTGAAAAACCGCCTCTTGTGTCAAGTGTCGTTGCTTCGCGCTCATCCTTTCCAGATATTACATCAAGAAGAAGCGCCGCGTCGTATACGGATTTTGCAATTGGACCTACTTGCTCAAGGCTCATACTCATATCACAGACACCATATCTTGAAACAGTGCCATAAGTTGGCTTAAAACCTACGACACCACAATGACTCGAAGGGTTTCGGATAGAGCCTCCAGTGTCTGTTCCAATTGCCATATCACATAGATCTGCGGCAACTGCTGCAGCGCTACCTGAAGAAGAGCCTCCGGGTATCATGCCTTTTGCGCTTGGATTTTTTGTAGGACCATAATATGATGTTTCACCAGATGCCCCGCAGGCAAATTCATCCATGTTTGCCATGCCGATTATTGCGCCACCTTCCGATTTTATCTTTGAAATAACTGTGGCGTCATATGGCGCGATATAATTATCAAGAGTTTTTGAGGCGCATGAGGTGAGGGCTCCCTTGACGTTTATACATGATTTTATAGCAAGGGTCTTTCCGGCAAGCATCCCTTCATTTGAGGCGCTTCTAGCTATTTCAGGCGTTTTTTCTATAAATGCGTTCCAAGAGTCTTCTTTCTCCAAGATTGATTCTATATGTTCCTTGCTCATCGTTTCTTTTCAACCTTAAGATAGCCAAAATCCCATCTTGGCGCAAGCTCTGAGAACCGTTTTGGAAAGTCACTAGGACTTTGCCCAGGATAGTCGCCGGCAAGGACGTTTTTTAGTTCAATTACATAAGGCGTCCCTTCCATGTCAGGTACCTTGTCAAGTGCGCTTGCGAACTCTTCTAAAAGCGCTTTTCCATCCTTAAGAATCTTATCTTCCTTACCAGTCATAGTCTCTTTATTTTGAGGCGCGCAGTATTAAAGATTAGTCAGCTATTGTTTTTATTTTTTTACGTATAATAGTAGCCCAATGAAACGTCCAATTGGTCAAAAACATGCTGTTGGCTCAATAAAAAACCCTGTAAAAGTGCATCTTGCTTGTACCTACGGGGAATTTTCAAAGAAACTTGGAGTGCCCACAATCAAAAGACTCATTTCTGCTGAAAAAACAAATAAGGATGTTTTCCCTGTACGAACGGGTAATAAAACAGTTTATGTGAGCTTACACCCTCATGGCTACGTTACCCCAGTTCATGAAGGAACGACTCCAGTTAACGAAGAATGTTTTGTACCCCATAGCGTCTTTATTACTCCGTTTCCAGGAAGTCTTATACATAACGAGCTTCATGCTGAAGGTAAAGACCGAGTAGAAAAGCACTATATCCAGGCAAAAAAAGGCGCACATACGATTAGAATTAATGCTAAGGAACTAGATGGTATGGTTCTTTCCTCAGAGCCTGAGTTATTACATTTGAAAAGGAGAGTTTTAAAGAAGGTTAGGGCGGCGGCTCAATCTCAGACTTTACCCCCTAGGCGGTCTTCAAGGAACATACTCAAGTAATGTTTACTGCCAAGCTCACGTGCCTTTTTCTTATAATCGTACTTTCTTGCAAGGCGGTCAAGAGCTTTGTGCACGCCTGAGCCATATTGAGCAGCCTTTTTAGGGCGCCAGACAAGCTCTTTTGGAAGGACTTCTTCGGCGGCCACTTTCTCACAAAGTTTCCTTACTACCTTAAAATCTTCAAACTCTTCAAAGGGATAGTCTGGTGTTTTCTTTTCAAAGTAAAATCTCTTTTCAATAGGGATTGAAAGTCCGAATTCGATGAAATCATCTTCGAGCATAGGTTCTCTAAGCTCGATTCCGTGAAGTGCGCATACTGCTTTGTCAATTGCTATAATCTCACCCTGCAACTCTATTGAGTCATCATGGAGTATTTTTTCTATTGCGGGATATCCACCATTCTTTGCGACTTCCATGTAGCGTGCGTAGCCCCCAAACATTTCATCAGGTCCCTGGGCAGAAAGTGCGACTTTATATCCGTCAGCTGCTGCGGCTTTGGCTGCAAAGTAAGTCGGGAACTCAGCGCCGACCCTTACTGGTGAAACATCCCCCTGGAACTTTTTTATTGTGGGGAGTAAGTGTTCTAGTTCACGGTCGACAATCTCGTCATTGAGTTCAATTATTTCAAGGGCCACATCATACTGCTCTGCAACCATGCGCGCGAATTTTAAGTCCGGCGCTTCTCCAACAGTAACAGTATAAGCCGTAAACTCGCAGTGTTTTGGCATAAGTGCACAAAGAAGGGCTGAGTCAATGCCTCCTGAAAGTATGAGTGCGGTTTTTTTCTCGCATAAGTGGGCGACTTTCTTGTCTAAGAGTTCTAAAAATTCATTCATTTTAACGATTTATATTCCGAAGGATGCATTTAAAAATTATTCAGGCATCTTTTATCAACAGACATTCAAAATCTCAAAAACAAATGATGGAAATAAACGAAATAACTGTAACAGAAGCAATAGTACAAAGATATTTTGAGAAGCTAAAAAACCATTTAGAAGTGGATGTTGCAATAGCCGGAGCAGGACCTGCCGGAATGACTGCAGCCTATTACCTTGCAAAAGCAGGGCACAAAGTTGCCATATTTGAAAAGAAGCTCGCCCCCGGAGGTGGTATGTGGGGTGGTGGAATGCTATTTAACGAGATTGTAGTCCAGGAGGACGGCAAAAGGCTTCTTGATGAGATTGGCGTTAAAACAGAGCTTTTCAAAGACGGTTATTATACTGCAGATTCAGTAGGCTGCGCGTCAACAATCTGCTCAAAGGCAATTGAAGCCGGCGCCAAGATATTTAACTGCATGTGCATTGAAGACGTGATGTTTAAGGACAACAAGGTTTGTGGCATTGTCATAAACTGGACGCCTGTTGAAATGGCTGGCCTCCACGTAGACCCTTTGACAATAGGATGCAAATACTTAATTGAAGCAACAGGCCACCCTCTTGAGATACTTTCTGTTATTGAGCGGAAGACTGGAACAAAACTTTTTACTGAAACTGGAGGAATTCTTTGGGAGAAGAGTATGGATGCTACACGCGCCGAAGCTGATTGTGTTGAATTCACAAGAGAAGTCGCAGCAAATGTCTATGTTGCCGGAATGGCCGCAAACGCCGCATTTGGGTGCCCGAGAATGGGTCCAATCTTTGGTGGGATGTTAATGTCGGGAGAAAAAGTGGCCGGAGAAATATCATCTAGGCTAAAATAGAGATTTCTTTGCGTTTTTATATCCTTCCACTCAAATTAGGCGATTTAATATCAAATAAACGGTTCCAACTAGAGTAACAATGAACTTTGAAGCTGAAATGAAAAAAGTCCTCAAGGACGGAGAAATTCTCATTGGGGAAAAGAGTATAAAAAAGGCACTTTTGACAGGTGGGGTTAAGATGGTAATTATATCCAAAGGCGCTGCCCAGTCTACAAAAGAGGATTTTAAGAGATATTCCGATCTTTCGGGAATAAAATATTGGGAATACCCCGAGAACACAAAAGAGCTTGGATATGTTTGTGCAAAGCCGTTTCCAGTAGCGTGTATCGCAATTGTGAAGGAAGGCTCAAGCAAAATACTTGAACCTTAACTTTATTATTCTCTTTTTATTGACTAAGGACTAAGTGTATAAGGATGCTTATAAATTCTGATGACATTCAATTAATGAATGCTTTTGAGTCGCTTACGCGGACTCATGTTTCTGATTGTTTTACTCTTGAAGAGACAATATGTTTTATTGTTGAAAAAGGCGAACTAGGCAAAGCAATAGGCAAGGGTGGAGCTAATATTTCAAATGCCAGAAAACGCCTTGGAAAGCGCATTGCTGTTTTTGAGAATGCAGAGACCCCACACGAGTTTATAGAAAAAGGCCTTGGAAACGCAAGGGCAAAATCAATATCGGTTTCCGGTCCAAAAATCCTAATAGAAGTTATGCGCTCAGACCGCGATAACTTAACCGGGCGTCAGATAAGGCTTCTAAAAGAGGCAGTCCTAAGACATTTTGATACGGAGTCTGTTGAACTTAGCTTTTCTTAAAAAGCCCGTTTCCTGAATATATAAATTCAGTATATCTCAGTTATCCTTTTTACGAATTCTACAACAAGTTTTGCTGCATTTTCAACATCCTTTACAGAAGCTAGGGAATTTGGCGAATGTATGTATCTTGTTGGAATTGAGATTCCTCCTGTCCTGACTCCGCCATTTGACATATATATTATTGCAGCATCTGTCATGCCGCCTTTTGTCGCTTCAAGTTGATAGTCAATTTTAGCATCGCGCGCGCAGCGTAAAAGATGCTTTTTTACAAGTGGGCATGGGACAAGACCACGTCCTGATGATTCAACAACTGTTATTGCAGGTCCTTTACCAACTGTTAAATCCGTTTCAGTCGCAGAGTTTATATCCGGGACATCACCTGCGATACCTGTGTCTATTGCAAGGGCAAAATCGGGAGCTATTGTGTGGGCCGAAGTCCTTGCACCTTTAAGGCCAATTTCTTCCTGAGCCGTTCCAACGCCGTATACAGTTCCCTTAAAGCCTGAATTCTTAAGAGCTTTCATAGCTTCGATTAATGCCGCACAGCCCGCGCGGTTGTCAAGGGCCTTTGCAATGACCATGTCGCCCACCGCTTCAGATTTTGATTCGAAGAGTACTGCATCACCGATTTGCACTTTCTTTTTGACGTCTTCGGCTGGAAGTCCGGTGTCAATGTACATCTCTTTTAAGGCCAGCTTCTTTTTTAATTCTTCAGCATCCTTTAAGTGGGGGGGTTTAAACCCTATGATTGCTGGTATTGGCCCAGTTTCAGTCATAATCTTTACTCTTGAGGCGGGAAGTGTGTCATCATCAACCCCTCCCATGTCTATAAAGCGAATAAAGCCCTTTTCATCGATATGCTTAACTAGGAGACCTATTTCGTCCATATGTGCTGCAAGCATGACCTTAGGCGCTCCTGAACCCATCTTACAAATTACATTGCCAAACAAATCTATTTCTGTATCTCCGCATTTGGAGAGCTCAGATTTCATAATAGCACGAATCTCGTCTTCATATCCTGAAACACCGTCAGCGTCACACAGCTTCATCAAAAGTTCTTTTAAGGCCATCTTAGTTTATTCAACGTGTTTTTGAAGGGTGAGCCAAAAAAATAGCGCACAATATAATAATGACTAAAAAAGATATGAAAGTAGTATTTTTAGGGACGGGAGGGTCTGTTCCAACAAAAGAAAGAGGGCTTCCTGCAGTTTGGTTTGAATGGCGCGGACATAGATATCTTCTTGATTGTGGCGAAGGAACCCAGCGTCAGATGAGAAAGGCCGGCCTTCCTTTCATGAAGCTTGATAAAATCTTAATAACACACTTTCATGCAGACCATTGCCTGGGCCTCGGTGGCCTTATTCAGACTATGGATCTTTTTGAGAGAACTGAGCCTCTTGAGATATGCGGCCCAAAAGGCACTCATGATGTCATTCAAAAAGTCATTTCAACAGGGCATTTTGTCCTTGAAGGCTTTGACCTTGAGATAACAGAACTTGACCCCAAGGGAATTGAGACATTCTTTTCTGATAATGATGTGACCTTAAAATGCGCCCCCCTTAGGCATAGTGTCCCATGTGTCGGTTATTCTATTGAAGAGACTCATAAACATAAATTTAATCGCGAAAAGGCGATTTCCTTAGGCGTTCCGGAAGGTCCTTTATTTTCTCAGTTGCAAGCCGGGGTGGATATCGTCCTTAAAGATGGGAGGAAAATCGAGGCAAAAGAAGTTTTAGGGCCTGCTAAAGTGACACGAAAGCTAGCTTATTGCTCAGATACGATTCCCTGTCCAGAAGGAATTAGCCTATCGCAGGATGCAGATCTCCTCATCCATGAGTCAACACTTCTTGATGAACTCGCGGCCTCAGCTGATAAAGCAGGGCACTCGACAGCAAAACAGGCAGCAGAAGTGGCAATTAAGGCTAATGTTAAGGAATTGATACTAACCCACTTTTCACAAAGGTATACTGACGAAAAAGTATTAGAAAAAGAAGCTAAGGGAGTATTCAAAAACTCCCGTGCTGCAGTTGACTTCCTTGAAGTCGAAATATAAAATTTAAGAACCCGGAGGCGTTAGAACCTCAGTTGGTCCTTCAGTCTCTGCAATCATAAAGTATTCTGCTGGAACATTACCAATAACTCCACCTACGTCAAGAGCATCAATCTTAGCCTCGATTGTATCCATGCTTGTCTGCATGTTTGAAAGCTGGTCGTTCATGACCCAAAGGCTTGTAACAAATGTTAATGCAAGAAGGAGTATTGCCCCTGCTGTAAGGATATAGTAGCTCTTCCAACGCATAAGTCCAAGTTCTTCAAACGAGCGTAAGAGATCTTCTTTTTCTTCAATGCGTTTTTCCTCAACAAAAATCGCTTTTTCTTCGGCCTCAATCCTTCGAAGTTCGTCTTCAATGCTACCGGTTTTCTTCGGGATTTTAGCAGTTTTTTTCTTTGCGGCCATTTTAAATAGTTTGCCTAATTGTTATTGGGGCGAGAATAAAAACTTACTTTCATTAGGCTCTACAAAATTTCAAAGGGTTTTATTTTTGTATCCCCTACCCCGAAGTCCTATATTAAAGTTCTCTTGCAGAGTCTATTGCTTTTGTTAATTTTGGGCTAGGATTACTAAAGGATCCAGCTCCACCCAGCATCTCCATCACAACATCATCCTCGATATTCCAGTTGTGCGCACTGTCTGTTACAATCCCTAAGTTCACAAGAAGCTGCCCAAAGCGCATCGCTGGCGCATCTTCCCATCTTTCCTTAAGTAGCCCAAGCAATTGAGGGATTCTTTCTTTTGGTTCCATTTTACGATAATTTAAACTATTTTATCTATTCACATAGTTATCTTCAAGTTTTATCTTAAAAAACACTAATCTAACACTTACTCAACATTAAGTTAGCAAATAACCATTTTTTAATGCAGATGGAAAATAGCTTATGGATTGGAATGCTTATTCCTTTGTGATGAGATCATCACATAGAACAGAAATCTTAAAGTGTATGACTACGCCAATGGTGCCTTCTCAGATAGCAAAGGCAACTGGAATGTATTCTTCATATGTCAGCCATACACTTGCAGACTTCATCAAGCAGGACATAGCAGAATGCGCAAATCCGGAAGCTAAGCGATGGCGCGTTTATGTTCTCACAGAACTCGGAAAAGAGATACAGAAACATATTGATGAGCTGCCTGAGAAATATGTAAAATAGATATTACAGAATTACTAAAATGACTGCTAATCGTGGAAACTCCGGGATTTTAATAGTTATTGTTTTCGCAATAGCTTTACTGTTACTTGTTTATTTTGGTCAAAAGATAGAAAAGTCGCAAGGTATTGCAGTTACATGTAATAATGAAAAACTTACAATTTCTGGCATTGATTTTAGAGATATACCGCCATTTAATATACTTGCTGATTATATGGTATTTATCGAAACTGATATTGGTATATCTTGTTCTGGTCCATTATATTCATGCAACAAAGGAACAATTCCTTGTGGAGCTAGTGAACTGGATGAGTATTGTGACAATAATCTGGGCAAGGAATTCTTTGCAAAAGCCAAATTAACAGATTTATCAGGTAACCGAACTTATGATGTAACTCAACGCTCGATAAAATGTCCCGTAAAGAAGAAATAATAGTTGCTAAAGAGAATCGTATTACTAAAATTATATTCCTATTTAGTGTTCTTTTAGTCCTAAGATCAGTTTATGCTGGTTATTTGGGGAATTACCTTGCTCTTGATAGACAAGGCAATAAACTCGTTGAAAATATGCAAATAATGGGCGATGCTTCCATATTTTTTGCTATTGGGATTTTTTTCATAGCCATCCCAGTAATACTTTCAAGATCTAATAAATTATGGGAACACAGACTATACTTTGATTATGTGGGATTATTCTTTATAGTTATAAGTCTTATAAAGGTTTTCTGTGGTCTTTAACTTTACATTTATCTCTCAAATAGGGTTTTAACATCATCGCTACCCACATACTCTAAATCCTCAAAATAATTTGGAAATTCTTTTCGTGCGGCCCATAATATAAAATTATATAAATACCAAGGAATTCCCTGTATCTCAGAATATGACTCAAGCCTGTGGGGGTAGCGGTTCCTAATTTTCTTTATAACCTGTAAGAAGTTATCTGCAGACAATTCATTAAACTTACCCAAATAATTTCCAGTACTTATGGGCATTGTACCTATAGTTTCATAATAACCCTCAGAATTACTTTCTTCGAATATTTGACTAGAGGTCTCCAAACTTATTAATTTTTCAGTATAGGAACATATTGGGGTTATCGCTAGTGTAGCTTCTATATACAATTGGTTTAGATCTCCTTGGGTTCTTGGAGAAAACTCGCCTAGACGGGTTCTGAATTCTTCATTGAATTTTGGTTGATAACCTAAACTAACCTGATTTATAACATAACCCCGTTTCAATAGAATAGCTTTTAGAAGGTATTCGGCATTTATTGACAATAATATCATTATCTGAAAATGTAGACTTCTAGCCTTTTTTATAGACTCCCGATCCGAAGGCCTAGCTGCCATTACTTCATATTCTCGTTTTTTTGACATCAATTCACCTACTAAAGAATGAGTGTCATGAATCAGGTTAATATAAGTTTCCTTAACCTTTGAACTGTTTATAAATAAATCAAAGGGATTAGTACTCCATTGTGTCATCTTTACAAATCTAGTTATATCATGGATATAAAACCCGTGTTTATCCTCACATTGAGAAAAATAATTAGTATTATTAATAACATGTAATCTAAAAGATATATTATATTAAATATTATAATTAATACTTAATTAATAACATTTAGTCAATAAGATTTAACTGGATACTCTCCTTTACTAACATCTGTTTCATTAATGCTATCTGATATCTTTTTTTGCTTATCCCCTGACTCAGTTTCAACCTTTTTAATAGTTCTTGAGAGTCTTGAAAGCGAGCCTGAAAAGCGCGTAAAATTGACCCGATAACGCCCTGTTTTTAAGTATTTTCCTTCACTTGAAATGAGTCCTATTGTTTCTAAATCATGCAGCGTGCGCTCTAGTGTTGCTTTTGAATAACCATTTTCCCCACCTAAATCATCAAGAATTTTTCCGCGCCGCGCGTCAGGCTTTAAAAGTAACATTTCAACGATTTTTAAGCCCGCTTCCTGCCGCAATGTAGAGTCTAAAAATAAGTAGACTATATCCTTTAGATCCTGAGATTCATACGCTTTATGCCAATCAAACATTTGGGTTTCTCCTTTTATGCCTCAGATAACTGATGCGATTAAACTTGAATCTGGGGTATTAAAGGCTAAATCCTCCCCCATGAGCACTAGTCAATGGTATTTTTTTAAAAAGTGACACGCGTCGGCCATATCATTTATGGCTTGGATTATTTCATGCAAATACCCTGGGGTATTTGGCATTCAAAACAGGCTGTTTTTGGCAGTTTTTCGCATCAGTTTTTTGAGGTATCGTAGTGCCTCAATTTTCTGATGCGTTAAATTGGCAGTTTTGACTAAAATCGCAAGATTTGGCAGTTTTGTAACATAGCTTTATTTTTGGTGCCTCAGATTTCTGAGGCAATAAGGATGTAAGCCATAATGCATTTGAACCCCTTACCTCAGTTTTCTGAGGCTTTTTTATACCCCCGTCGAACACCCGTGATTATGCGAAAAACAGGCCCAAAACACATAGGTTTATGCTCAAGGGGGCTTTTTTGGCCAATTTTTGTGTTTAGTGCCTCAGAATTTTGATGTCTTTATATAGGCAAAGTCAAGCGATCACAAATGCCTAAAAATTGTCTGAAAAGGCCAGATTTTTCGCAAAATTTCAGGAACATCAGAATTTTGATGCGCATCGGAAAACTGATGCGAAAAAAGCAAAGCTACAAACTCGTTAAAATCAGCAGTTTTTAGAAAAATAGCTTATTCAAGCTTTTCAGCAGGCCTTTTTGAGTCAGCAAGACGCTCCTGGACGCGTGTGAGTGCCTCGTTTAATGACTTAAGTGCACTGGCAACTTCCTGACCCGCATCAGTGAGTTCAATGTACTTGGTGCGGCCCTCTTTTGTAGACTTGATAAGACCATAAATCTCAAGCTTTTGAATGACCCTTACAATGTGAGAATAAGTTGCAGCAAGAGCCTTTGAAACATCGGCAGGATAAGTCTTCCCAGACTCCGCCATAACAAGCAGGATACGTGCCGGCTTGTCCTGTAAAAAGAACGCTAAAAGATCGTCATCCATTTACTTCCACCCGGGTTTTAACCCGATATCATTATGGGAGCGCCTATAAAAACCCAATCCATTAAGTATATTCCCTTAGTTGCTATTAGACATATGTTATTTAAAACATTTATTTAAAAGAAACTTATGTAAAAAAGCTATTAAAAAGAATGTTACACAACAAAATTTATTGTATGACTGAATTTTATTGTCTAAGGTGAGTATTGTTATTATAACTTAGACACAATAAAGGACTAAGCTTTTCTAAGGGATTTCTCAAATTAAGCTTAGATTCTTTAATATGCCAAACGCGCCATCTCAAACTATGGCTGCATTTAAAAAATATGATGCGGCTACAAACGATAACGATAAGATAAAGTACTTAGAAGAGTACGTTTCATCAATTCCTAAACATAAAGGTACTGAAAAGGAGCGCGGCATGCTTAAACGTAAGCTTGCCCTTCTACGAGATGCTCAGGCCAAGAAAGGAAAGGCTGGCGGGGCAACTGAAATAAATATCAGAAAGCAGGGTGCTGCCCAGATTGTCTTTGCGGGTTTTCCGAACGCCGGAAAATCAAGTCTTCTTTCCGAGATAACAAATGCGGATCCAAAGGTTGCAAATTACGAGTTTACAACAGTCGAACCTAATGTAGGGATGCTTGATCTTGGCGATGTCGCCCTCCAGCTTGTTGACCTTCCTGGACTTATTACTGGTGCGGCTAATGACAAGGGAATGGGTAAGAGGTTTCTTACAGTCATGCGAAACAGTGATATCATAGCATTTTTCCTTTCAATGGACAATAAGCCCCTGGAACGCCTTGATCGTCTTATGCATGAATTTGAAGCCGCTGGGATAAGGGTAAACCAAGAACGTCCTGATGTGCGCGTAAAAAAGAAGGAAAGGGGCGGAATTGTCTTACTCGGTGAACATCTTCTCACGTGCGATAAGAAAGACGCCATTGAGACTTGCCGTGATTTTGGCATACTAAATGCTGACATCAGGATAAACCGCAGTATGGGTCTTGAGACCTTTGTTGACGCAATAGACATAAGCACAGTCTGGAAGAAGGGCTTTGTTATACTTAATAAAATTGATATTGCAACACCAGAACAAGTAAAAGCCATAACGCGCATAATCAAACGCAGGTATAATATGGAAGTGATTGCAGTTTCTATTACTGAGCATGAGAACATTGGATATTTAAGAAAAGAAATCTGGAATATCTCAGAGCTTATGCGTGTTTATACAATCGATACTCCCGATTCTGAACCCCTTGTAGTCCCGATAGGTACAAATATGCTAACTGTTGCAAAAAAGATTCACAAGGACTTTGCAAAGAACTTTAAGTTCGGACGGATATGGGGCAAAAGTGTGAAATATGATGGACAAAGAGTGGGCAAGAAGCATATCTTAGTAGAAGGGGATATATTCGAATTGAATATGTAATAATAGTTTAAGAATCGGATGTGCGAGTCTTGTTTTTTAAGTAACCCAAAGTATTCTCAAACTTACTAAAAAGGCATAACTTTTTATAGGTCCTCTCATTTGATTTACGACGGACAGTCGCTAATAAATACCAACCCAAAAGGCAAAAGAAACAGGGATTTTAGAGGATTCATCTTCGGCAACGCACAAAAAATGATGCTTGACAGGCAGTGAAGCGATGCCTCCCCTGTGACAAATACGCCTTACTTTTTCTTAGGAATGTCTTTTAGCGCGAAATCAAAGTGTTTTGTTGCAAGTTTGTACGTGTGGCGTGTTGTCTTATGTGGAAATACTTCTCCTAAAACAGCCTTTTTTCGCACAATATCCTTTGTTATCTCAATTTCAGGTCGCCTTGATTCAACCTTAATTGTCGGGTCGTTATAGTCAACTAGCCGTGCGGGGATTTTTTCATAGCCCATGCGCCTGAAGGCCTCAGTCCTGTGGTGGCCGTCTAGTATGACATAATCGCGCGCATCAACAAGTATCGGGAACCAAAGCTCGCCATACTCTT
This sequence comes from uncultured archaeon, assembly GCA_964619365.1. Taxonomy (GTDB): domain Archaea; phylum Altiarchaeota; class Altiarchaeia; order JAFGQM01; family JAFGQM01; genus CAYMNU01. Next base: position 170,733 of record CAZUDQ010000002.1, on the reverse strand, counting down.
TTATCTCGCGCATGACCTGGCCTATGCGCCCCTCTGTGAATTCCTCATGGGGCTTTAATTTTTCAAGCGGGACAAACTCTATTCTAATATCGACCATTTTAACAGAGGGAATTTATCTAACTGGATTTAAAAATTCAGCTTGCCCTTCCCTAAGATTATAAACATAACAATCAGGACTGCAGCTATTGCAATAAAGATTACCCAGATTGGGTTAGAATCCTCTTCCTGTTCAGTAAGCTTAATTTCTTCAGTTTTGTTTTGATATGGCAAAATCTCATCTCCAGTTTCCGGAGTTTTTTCTAGTTTAAAACTGTCTAGAAGACTGTTATCAGAACTATAAACGGCTATTGTAGTGGAATTATTGTAGTATGGAAATAGATAATAATCATAACTCTTATTTAACACATTGACTCCACCTCCACCCTCAGGATAATCATAATACACAAGTATCGGATATTCTATGTGAATCTCATATTGTGGCAGGCTGTTTGATTCTAAGGAGATAGTCACATAATTATCAGTCCCGTTAAGCTCTAGAGCACTAAGATATAATGCCTCATCAAGACTATTGTCGGGTAAAACTTCGAGGTCTATTTTACTTGAGTTTATGATACTGAGTTCCCCATTGTCATAAGCGATACCCACTTTAAGGACTTCAATTGCCGCCACTGAAGCGCTAAAAAGTATTGATGTAATAAGAATCCAGATTAAAAATTTTAGTTTGGTTTCCACTTTTTTATATTTTTTGAATAAGGTAGTTTGCGACAAGATTTATGAGGAATTCGTTTGCGGCGCCAAACCCGTTTTTCCAGTCACTTGCTGTTATTATAGTCGCGTGGTTCATTATGGAGTTTTTTGTCGGCCTAATGTTTTCTTTTACATACGCACAACCATATGATGAATCATAATCAAGACCGTTAAACCCCTTTAATCCCTCAAATTTCTTTAGTTCTGAATTTCCTGTGAAATAACCTACTTGGAAATCTCCGTTGCCCTGTCCCACAAGCTTACCCCAATACTTTTTTGCTTTCTCAAGACTCGCCACACAATTAAAACGGGGACTACTGCCTTTAGATGCTTCTACATACTCATCGGCAAGACCAAATACGTGACCGAATTCATGGGTAAAAGTTCTTGACCCGTCAGCATAGCTTGTTGAAAGTAATATAGAATGAGTTCCTCTGTCATATCCGGAGCGCGTTGAGCTAGACGTCACAAAGACGACGACAGTTGCTCTGCAGCCTTCTGAAGCCAATTTTTTTGTAAAATCAGGAATCCTGTCCCCTGAAAGATCTTTAATCGTATAACTTGAGTTTCCATCATAAATCGAGAATTTGAGCTTGTCACTTATCTTTGAGAACGCAGTTGTTCCAAGAAGACCTGTGCTATCCCCTTCAACATCAATGTAATCACTTTTAAGGGTCTTTTCGAGTTCTGCAGTATCCAAGATATCTACTGGGACAAAAACAATGTCTATTTTGCCATTAGCATTTCCGGCAATCATACGACAAAGACCTTTTGAATCTTCATCACTGAACTGGACTTTGACAGTCTTTGGGGCAAAATAAGAGTTGCCTCCAAAACTAACACTGGATTCAGGACTCATTTGCTTTATAAGGACATTATCAACCAAGAATTCTGTTGAGCCGCCTGAACCTGAAACCTTTTGTATTTTTTTCTCTCCAAGTTTAAAGTCAAGCTTTTCATTGGCAATACCAATACCTGTTGTGTCACTTAATTTTGCCGATGCGATATTATTTTTAGTATAAAATGTGTAGCTTAAGGAAGGCTCGAGTCTTGTTGTTTCTGTGCATTTTACTTCTTTTCCAGAAACCTTGATTGTTGGGATTTGGTATACCAGGTTTCCAGATTTAAGGGAGACTTTAGCTAGGAGCTCTCCACATCCCCCAAGTCCAAAATCGTTTTTTTCTATCTTTACATTACTAACAGACCAAGGTCCGGAAAGCTTTATGAAATCGTTTTTACTTGCACTATTAAATTTGTTATCGCTTATGTCTACTTTTGCACTAGCTAAGAGCTCTAGAGCGATATTGCGAAAGATATTACTGTAATTGAATTCGTTATTTTTGATTGAAAGGCTCGAGGAATACTGTCCTGAGTTAAGTATTCCACTTCCATCCTCACCCTCAAAAACGCAGTCTTTTATGCTGATTGCCCCCGCTGAGGAATTAATGAATATCGCCGAACCGTTCGGACTTGAGATTTTGTGTCCGTTACAATCGAGATTGACATTATTGCCAGCTATTGTAATGCAATTTTTTGAAGAGTTTATGTCGTTATTTAGGCTTATTATAACATCTGACTTTTGAGCAATGGCGTTGCATTCCTCACAGGTATTGCAAGTTTCACCGAAACTAGAGCTGGTTAAGAATAGAATGAGCAAAAAGCAGAGTAAATATCCTTTCATAGTATATGATAATTAGTCTTAAAACAATTAAAACTAATAGCATTAAAAGACATCATGGCCAAAATGCACCAGTAAATCTGCACCCAGTTTTTTAGCATCAGTTTCACGAGTGTCACACGCCCCATAACAAGGGTCGGCAAAAATGAGGCATTTTGCCCCGCTTTTTTCTTCAATTTCCTTTGCGATATCAATTGAGCGTGTTTTGAAGCCTTCTGGAAACTGGAGAGCAACTATTTTAGCGTCTCTTTTCTTGATTTCAAAAACAATTCGGGAAGTCTCAAAATCATAGTCCATCTAAAGCAAACCCTCCTTTTTAAATGATGATATCACCTCACCCATTGCAAAATCCAGGTGGACTTCAGGCTTCCAACCAAGAGGCATTATCTTTCCAATCGAGATTTCACGGTTTTTTCCAAGCTTTTCTGAATATTCAGAGAGCACATTACTGTTTCCTTTGAATAATGTCCCCAATTTTGCCATAAAAGGCGATATGTGACTTTTTGGGGCGGGAATCCTTAATCCCTTTGCCGCCAGAGCCATAAATTCTTCCTGACTTTTTTTGTAGTTGCCATCAACGTTAAAAATATTGCTTAAAGCCTCATTATTTTTTGCCGAGAACATAAGTGCTGAAATCAAATCCTTTATGTGGATTAATGGGATTATGTTACTCCCTTTGCCTATTATGTTTATGTCTCCTTTTTTGATGTGTTTAAGGACTCTTAAGTAACCTTCTTTAAATTGTGGGCCGAATACCTGGCTTGAACGTAATATGACAAAAGGAATGCCACTTGATTGTACTGCATATTCGGCTTCAAGTTTTGATTTCCCGTAAAGTGAATACGGCTTTTTTGCCATGTCTTCTGTTATTGGCTTTTTTGATTCATTGTAAACAGAACTTGTGCTAAGGAATACAAAGCGTTTCACGCCAGTCCCCTTACTAAGATTCAGTAAATGCTGTGTTGGGACTAGGTTTGCCTGTCTTAATTCATCTAAAGACGCAGAATAACTTATCTTTGCTGCCAAGTGGAAAAGACAATCGCAAGCTGGAAGCTCTTTAAGGTCTAAAATCTGGGATTTGATGTATTTAACCCCTTTGCAGGAGCCTTCACTCAAATCGATTACAGTTACGCGCCAGCCATCTTTAAGAAGAGTTTTAACGAGTTCGGATCCTATCCTGCCGCAGCCGCCTGTTACAATAGCGTGGAGTTTATTTGTCATTTAATCTAGTGTCTCCTTAGGCATTATAACGACTCCGTTTGCAACTACATTCGGGTCTTTTCTTTCACGTGCCCGCTTTAAGGCAATTGCAGGGTTTGTAGAAATGGCAGATTTTGCAGAAGAATCATCCATCCCAATTATTTTGCCAAATGCAATAAGCTCCTTTGGCGCCCTGACTCCAATACTATTTTGAGTCCCACTCGTAAGTATCATTGTGCAGCCTGCCTTTTCACATAGGAGTACGTTTTGTCTCATCCTGGACAAGACAAGCGCGCGTACTTTGCCATATGAATCAAGCGCATCTGAGAACCTAAAAAGGACGCTTATCCCGTTTTTCTGGGCATCGCGGACTATTGTTGTATCCATGCCTGAGTTTTTCTGGTGCATGAAATCACCTTCCTTGTGACTCACATCCGGGCAGATTATATCACAACCTGCTTTTTTCGTTGCCACTTTTAGCCTTTCAGGGCTTCCTTCAACTATGACTGGGCACTCGCTATTTTCAGGAACTTTGTCCCAGCCAAAACGCAGTGCAGCCTCCTTGTCGCTTATAATATCAATAAACTCAGTCATTTTGAAATGATTGTCCCGTCTACCGTTTTGCCATTTAGAGCTTTTTCTATCATTCCAGGTTTTGTGCAATCTGTTATGAGGATGGAATCACAGTAGCTTGCAAGTTTGAGCATGGATTCTACTTTATGGAGCATGCCACCTGTGACATCTGTTTCTTTTGAGCCACTAAGACATGCCTTTATTTTAGAGATATTTTGCGGACTTATATTTTTTATTACCTTACCATTGTCATCAAGAACACCTGGGACGTTTGTTCCTATTATTATTCTTGAAACCGGGATATTTTTTGCAATAAATGAAAATACGGTTTCAGTCGATGCTACAAGACAGCCCCTCCTGTCATCGATTAAAACGTCTCCACAGACTACAGGAACATAACCTGCAATAAGGTAGCTTAAAAGCGCTTTAGAATTTAATGAACCTATTTTACCCTTATGTGCACTTCCGGCAATTGAGGGTCTAAAGGGGACTGCTAAAACACCGTTTTTTACAAGAGAATTAACTACGATTAAATTAAGCTTTGCTGCGGCCTCTTGAGTCTTAATGACGTAGGCCTTTTGCCATGCTTCTGTTACCCCGTCTTTAAGACTGCCTTCCTTTGCAGGCCTGTGTGGGAACGAACCACCACCATTGCCCACGATAAGAGGCATTTTGGGGTTTTGGGATAATGCAGAGGCTATCTCAGAGGATAATCTTGATATCTCATCAGGCTTAGCCGTATTTTCCTTAGATTTATCAGTTATTGCCGAACCACCAAGCTTCAATAATACTGTCATTTTTTAAGTCCTTCCCATTTTTTAAAAAGATTGTTTTTGATACCCAGAAGGTCAAGAGCCTTTCCGCATGCAAAATTCACTAAGTCCTCAGGCGTCTCTGGTTTTGGATAAAATGCAAGAGTCGGCGGAAGTATCATCCCTCCGGCTTCCTTTACAGAAACCATGTTCCTTAGGTCTATTAGTGAAAAGGGTGCTTCTCGTGGCATAAGAATAAGCTTTCGGTCTTCTTTTAAGCAAACTTCCACTACCCTGCTGATTAAAGAGCCCCCGCAACCGTTTGCACTTTCACCTAACGTCTTCATTGAACATGGTGCAATAATCATAGCGTCAAATTTAAAAGAACCGCTTGCAATGGGTGCTGCAAGGTCGTTATTGCTATAAGAAACATCTGCGAGTGATTTGATATTGACTCCGGGAAGCTCTATTTCTGCAATCTTTTTTGCAGGCTCGCTCATAATTAAATGAGTCCTTACTCCAGCCCCTTTTAATCCTAAAAGCAACTGTTTTGCGAGTAGTGAGCCTGATGCTCCAGTTACAGCTACAACAACATCCATTTACCTTAGTTTACAGGAGTCAATAGAAAAAAGAAAAAATAGAGCTAAAATAAGATTATATTCCTGATTTTTGAACTATTCTTAGTATCATCCAGATACCAATGACAACAGACAGCATAAAGACAACTATTCCTACCATGGGAAAACCCATTATAGCCTGACCCTCAATACCAATTCCTGAAGACATTATAAGCGAGCTTCCAATGATAAGGGCTGCAAGCAAAAGTGCTGCTGAAATCCGGTTACTTACTTTATCAATCTGCTTAGTCAAATCTTCTAGATGTTGGTGATTAAAATCTATTTTAACAGAGCCCTCTGAAAGAGTTCTGGTAAATTTATCGAGTGCACTGGGGATTTTTTGAACTGAATTTATTATGTCAAAAACTGTTGTTTTTAACTCTTCGGCTTTTGCCATACCCATTGTTTCGACGTGCGTTGGATTCGTGAAATACTTCTTGATATATTCGACTAAATCAAACTTTGGATAAAGTTCTGTTGCAGTCCCTTCAATCTCAATAAATGATTTTATAAGAAGGGCAAAGTCGCTTGGAAGATTCATATGATATTTTTGGAATAGCTCTAAGACCTTTTCAAGGCCGCCGCCAACATTTACGTTAGTACCTGCCCTAGGCTTAAAGTAAGAGGTATATATTATTTCCATGTCGGTGATTATTCTCTCACGGTTTATGTCTTTTGGAGCAATTCCACCTTCCTGTAAATTATCGACAAGCTTTTCGACGTCACCTGTAATCAGACTCATCAATATGTTTCCAAGATTCTTTGAGAACTCCTTAGACAGGCGTTTGACCATTCCAAAATCAATGAAATAAAGTATATTTGATTGTGTTACTATTAGGTTTGATGGATGTGGGTCTGCGTGGAAGAATTGGTCTTCAAAAAGCTGTTTTAAGTATGACCCCATCATACGATCTGCGATAATCTTATTGCGCTTAAGGTCACCATTATGTATAAGCTCTTTGAGGTTTTCACCATCAACATATTCAAGAGTCAGAACCTTTTCTGTTGTGTAATCCCAATAGACTTTAGGCGCCCTTATATACAGATCTTTTGCAAAGTTTTCAGAGAAAATATCAGTTGAGCGCGCTTCAATCTTATAGTTTACTTCGCGCATTATCGCGTCTTCAAACTCATCAAGGATTTTTGGGACGTTATAGGGCTCAAATTTTTTCTTGTCTGTATTTATGACAAAATCTGCAAGTTGACGCATAATCCTTAAGTCCTGCTCGATTTTCGGCTTCATATCAGGGCGCTGAACCTTTATTGCAACACGTTCCCCTGAAAGGAGCGTCGCTTCGTAAGCTTGCCCTAAGGAAGCAGAGGCTATCGGTTCACGCACAAAGGATTTAAACGCCTTATCTGGGTCGTCTCCAAGTTCATGCATCAGGATTGGTTTTGCTTCGTCCCAAGAAAACGGAGGAGCCTTGTTCTGAAGTTTTGAAAGTTCTACTATGTATTCTTTTGGAAGAAGATCAGCTCTTGTGCTCATCATCTGCCCGAATTTGACAAATATGGGGCCCATTTCCTCAAGAGCCTTTCTTAGCCTCTCAGGAAACGGCATTGCGATTGCCTCACTTTTCTTGTACCATGGAGTAAGTCGTGCTAGGACTGCAATAGGACTATTTTTTTCGGCATCGGCATCGGCCCAAGGTGCAAGTCCATATTTAACAAGGAGACCGGTTAGTTCTCTTAAGCGGTATAAATCAGATACTTCTTCATCAAAAACCATTTAATTTCGTCTATTTTAAACTTTGAGGAGATAAAAACTAGAGGATGGATTTTAACTTTACCTTACCCGCAACAAGCATTTCTTTTGGAAAAGGAATGCGCGACAAACTTGGTATCTTAGCATCAAAACACGGCAAAAAGGCCTTATTAATCTCTGGGAAAGGGTCAATGAAGCGCTTAGGTTTTTTAGCTGAGGCAAAAGCTTCTTTGGAATCTGTTGGTATGGAGATAACCGAGTTTAGTGGTGTTGAGCCAAACCCGAGTGTTGATACCTGTAAAGGGGGTGCAGAACTTGGGATAAGAATGGGGTGTGATATTGTTGTTGGGATTGGCGGCGGCTCGACAATCGATGCCGCAAAACTTATTGCAGTAGGTATTGGGCAAAAGAAATCTTCTAAAAACGAGCTTTGGGACTTTGTTACCGGCAAATCCCCTGTAAAAAGGGCAATTCCAATCTGCGCCATACCCTCGACTTCCGGAACAGGATCCCATGTCACATGGTATTCAGTCATAACAAATCCTGATGTGCAATCAAAAAGCGCCTTTTCTTCGCCTCAGATATACCCAGTCGAATCTATAGTGGATATTGAAATCTGCTCTAAGATGCCACCAAAAGTCACGGCTGAAACAGGCTTTGACGCCCTGGCTCATGTCATGGAAGCTTATGTCTCAAAGAGAGCCAGTCCGATATCAGACACGCTTTGCATAAGGGCAATGGAACTTATAAGGGATAATTTAGTCAAGGCATATGATAACGGAAATGACTTAAACGCACGGGAAGCTATGGCTCTTGCTGATACTCTTGCCGGAATCGCAATAACAAGCTCAAAAACAGTCCTTGTCCACGCTGTTGGCAATAAGATAACTGGATTATGTCCTGATATCGCACACGGGCAGGTACTTGCCAGCCTTTCTCCTGCGATAATGCGCTTTAATGCCTTAAACGGGGACACCTTTATTATTAAGAAGTACTGCGAGATTGCAAAGGCGCTTGGAAAAGATGTTTCTCCCAAAGTCAATACAAAAGACGCGTTAAAGGCTGCTGATGCCGCGTGGGAACTGGCTGAAAAAATCGGTCTTGGAAAACGCTTCTCTGAACTTGGGGCAAAAAAAGACTGCATGGAGCGGATAATTGCGTCCTCTCCATCTACAATAGATTCAAACTGGAACTTGAACCCTGCCGAAACATCAAGGGATGACGTCTTAAAGATGTATCTTGATTCCTTTTAATCTATTTTGAAAGGTTCCATTCGTCTGAAGAATATTTCTCACAAAGCTCTTTTGCGTAAGCAAGTTCCTCTTCAGATAGCTTTGCAGGCTTCAAGACTCGTACATGCGAGTCTTCCTTAAATGCCTCAATCATAAAGCGATTGAGCTCTTCTGTTTCCACTTTCCGTCCAAGCTCGCTACAGACTGATGTTATCGGCTTTTTGCCCTTTGGTATGTTTAAGTATTTAACAGCGTCAGTTATGCAATCACTTACAATTATTGTCCCGTGCTGCAAGAAACTGCCATTTTTTGTCGCCTGGGCGTTGCCCGATACCTTCTTGCCATCAATTAAAACGTCGTTTGGCGGCTTAAATTCCCCTTTGACACCGATTTTAGCAAGTGTTGTTATTATCGCATCGCAAAGCCATTTGCATACGACATCATTTTCCATGCCAAGTTCGCCTTGCGGAACACAAAGGGAATAAGTAAAGCTTCCTTTTCCGTGAAAGACAGTCCCCCCGGCACTTATTCTTCTTATTACAGAAACGCCGTCATTCTTACACAAATCAAGTTTTGCCACCTCATTTGCCTTTTGGAAATATCCCATAGTCACTGCAGGGGCATCCCATGAAAACAAGCGTAGTGTGGGTATGCCCGAATTTGTTATCGCTTCATCAATTGCCATATTGAGCGCAGGGTCGCACTCACCAGATTCGATTAACCGTAGTTCCATTTTTAGATTAAATATAATCGCATGCGTGATATGAACTTCGTACAAGGGGTCCAGACTCGACATGCGAAAAACCCATCGCCTCACCCTTCTTTTTGAATTCGGCAAATTCTTGGGGTGTGTAATATTTCTGTACAGGATAATGTTTTCTTGTAGGTCTAAGGTATTGACCTATTGAAAGCAGGCTGACACCAGCATCCCTCAAGTCAGAAAAAGTCGCTAGGATTTCTTTGTTAGATTCGCCAAGACCCAGCATCATGCCGGATTTTGTTGTTATCCCGGATTTGGATACTTGTTTAAGGAGCTGGATAGAACAAGAGTAATCCCCGCCCGCCCGGACTATCGGAAATAATCTTTCTACAACTTCGATATTATGATTTATGATATCAGGCTTTGCCAGAATAATCGTCTTAAGCGCGTCGTGATTGCCTTTAAAATCAGGTATGAGGACTTCTATTTTACAATTTGGCAGTTTTGCTCGTATAGTACTTATGCACTCTGCAAAATGGCTTGCACCCCCATCGGGGAGGTCGTCTCGTGTGGGTGAGGTTATTGTAACATAATTTAATCCAAGGGCTAAAACCGCGTTTAAGAGATGCTCAGGCTCAGTGCAGTCCACTCCCTTTGGAACTCCTTTTTTGACGGCACAATACTTACAATTGCGCGTGCAGGTATCTCCGAGTATCATGAAGGCCGCGTTTTTTTGTCCAAAGCATTCTGCCATATTTGGGCAGTTTGCCTCCTGGCAAATGGTATGTAAGGAATTTTCCCCAAGAAGCGCCCTTACTTGTGAATGAACGCTTCCTGAAGGAAATGGCACCTTTAACCAGGCAGGTTTTGGCAAATAGCTTTCTTCCTTATTTTGTGAAGTCATCTATTGCATCAAAAACGTGTTTTGCATACATCAACGAAGGACCCCCACCCATGACTACTGCCATCATAGCAGCATCCTTTATCTCGTCTGGTTTTGCGCCGGCGTCAAGAGCCGCTTTTACGTGAAATGCTATGCACCATTCACAGTGTGTTGAAACGGACAATGCAACTGCAATTAACTCCTTATATTTCACCTCAAGGCTTCCACCCTCTTCAGCTGCCTTCAAAAAACCCATAAAAGCACAGGTTGCTTCTGGCTGAGCCTCTTGCATACGACCTATTGTCTCCACACATTCCTTAAGCTTTGTGTCCATATTGCCTGTTGTCATTTTGTTTTTTAACATATTTTTGTTTTTAGCCTGCGTTTTGCGTTTTCAGCGCATATTATTATCGGATTTGGGGCAGAACAAACCGGAGGTGAGAAACAATACGGCAAGTTCATAAGTTCATTTACAGATGCGCTTTTCATCATCGCATATGCAGCAAGGTTGATTATCCCGTCTATCCTTTCACCCATCGCCTGACAGCCTATTAAACGCTCGGTTTCCCGTTCAAAAAGCATCTTGACGACTATTTTTTTGCCAAAAGGGGAATAGTAGGGAAGTGATGTAGTTGATATTTTCCCAAATGTAAAATCGATTCCCGCTTCTTTTGCCCGCTCCGAAGAGATTCCTGCCATACCTATCTCAATATCTGCTATCTTTGCGACAATAGAATTTAAAGAGCCTGGATACCTAAAACAGCCATTATCACATTTTTCATCCAAGGCGTTTTTTGCTGCAATCACCCCCTGCCGTTCAGATTGCGGGCCATAATAACTATGTATCCTTGCGCCAGTTATAAAACACTTTTCAGCCACGCAATCGCCTGCAGCATAAACGTTTTCTTTTGAAGTCTTAAGGCATGAATCAACTTCAATCCCAAAATCACTTACCTTTATGCCTGAGTCTTTTGCAAGAGTCGTATTGGGACTTACACCGATTGCAGAAACTGTAAAATCACTCTTTGGGGCATCAGTTGTGCTGGTTAGGATTTTGCATCGCAAAGAAAGCCTTTTTTCGACTTCTTTTGAGAACTCCGGGTCAAATCTAGGAAGAATCCGGTTTTCTTTCTCAATAATTGTTCCGTCAATAGCATCTGCGAGTTCGCAACCTATCATTCCCGCACCGATTATGAGTCCGCGTTCTCCAGCATCAATTCGCCTCTTTATTTCAAGGGCATCGTCCATAGTCCTTAGGACTAATGAGTCTGCTATTCGTTTTGGACTTGCCCCGCTTGCAATGATGGCCGCATCATAGGACAATTCCCCAAAGTCGCATTCAAGGCTGATGTCTTTTAGTTTAAGCACCTGGCCTTTCTTTATAACGACACTTGTACCTTTAAACATATCATCTAATGGTTTTGACAAATCGGATTTTTTGTATTCGCCTGCGATTAGATGGGGAAGGGGGCAACGTGGATAATGTTCGCTTTCATTGGAAACAACAGTTACATGCGCCCCGTCTTTTGCCGCCGCAAAGGCAGCAGAAAGGCCTGCGTCCCCACAGCCGATTATAACAAGTTCCTTAGGCACTCTTTTATTTTGTCCATTTTTCAGAAGCACTTTTTGCATCCTCTAAAGAATCTAGTTCTTTTGGGTCAGAAAGCTCAATTTTACAAATCCATGCTTCGTAGGGAATCTCACTGACATACTGCGGCTCGTCAAAAAGCTCATTGTTGACTTCTACAACCTTTCCAGAAACGGGGCTTGCTATATGGCCGCTCCATTTCACAGATTCGATTGAAACAAAGTCCTCACCCTTCTTTATCACTTTATCGACTTCAGGTAAGTCTACCATTATTATCTCTTTTGCAGCTTTTATGGCATAATCAGTTACACCGATTTTAGCTTTTTTCCCTTCTATCTGAAGCCATGCAAACTCCGAGTATTTAAGGTCCTTTGGTAAGTTGGTCATTTTCTTTCTCGTCCTTATTATCCCTGATATCTAGCCTACTTGCAAGTTTTGTTGCAATAATAGCAAGTACTAAAGAGTTACTGGTTATCCATAATAAATATATCATATCCGAGCTGGTCTGAGGAGTAAGTATCATCCCGAGGCCTATTTGTGCAAAAAGCAGGCATACAAAGGCCACAATCAACATCTTTTGACCAAGTTCCCTTATTTTCTTAGAAAACGAGAGTCCCAGTCCGACACCAATTGCAAAGAGCATAACTCCAATCATTGTTGTAATTGATGAAAGGGCGTTTGGTGCAAGTATCAAAAGTAGTCCAAATCCTATCATCATAATACCAGATATTGCTTTTAGCGTCTGGCCGGATTCTTCACTCATCTTCTCACGGTTAAACTTCCAGACAAAGAGAAGAACGATTGTAAGAAGCGGTAAGATATATATTGCACAGTATAAGGCGATGTACATAAGTGCCTCCATCATTCCAAATCCTTGAGCAAGGAGAAGATTATTGTATACTAACGGCATGGCGGCTGTACAAACGAGTTCGTAACTGTTTGCAACAAGCGCCAGGATTATTGTCGCACCGACAAGCTCTATCATGCTTTGTGACTTAAGAAGAGAACGCATGCGCTTATACAATTTTGGTTTTTTATCTTCAGATATTGTAAGCGAGACTCCTTTTTTGAAAAAGAAGAAATCCTTTATGTTTATAAACCCTACAACAAGGGCTATTGCTCCACCTATCATGAGGAGCCATTCTGTTGTTATAAGCTCGCTTGCGTAGTCAAGACCCATATAGATAAGAGCCATTGCCATGAAATATACAAGAGCTGAAACAAAGACAAACGTAAACCCTACAACAAGCATTTTCCCCCGAGATTTTGCGTATATGAGGAAGGTAAGAAGCATCATTAAGACAAAAAATGCGCATGGATTAAATCCATCAAGGAACCCTATTATTATGGTTGATGCTAGAACTCCCATATCACGCGTATCAACAATTCCAATACCTGGCAATTCCACAACAAATTCAGAGATTTCATCTGCATCAAGACCTAAAGCCTTTCTGACCTCTGCTTCAACTCTTGCACCTTCTATTGCATCAGAATCATAACCCATCATAGACCAGTTGCCAACAACAGTTATCGGAACTTGAGATGGATAATCAAAGGTGCTCGTGCATTCCTCAAAGACATCAAAATTGTCTTCACAATCAAACACTTCATAGTCAATAACTTGAATCTCAGGATAAGTTTCTTTTAATTTTCCCAAGAAAATTTTCTCTGTTGTACAATGTGGACAGCCTTCACCCCAAAATAACACCACACATACATTTCCGTCTTCACATTCACTTACAGTCTCAAGAACAAGCCCTTCAAGGTTATTGTTTAGAGGTGTTTCTGTAAGGTCACCAATAAGGTATGCATCAACTGCAACACACAATAAAAGTATTACTGCAAATATCCCTATAACTGTTTTTTTATCCATTTTAATCGTCCTCAATATATATAGTAAAATCCGCTTTGGCTATTTGTTCTGATTCGTCCTTGACAAATAATGAAATTGTATATTCCCCGGGCTGGAAATTCGCACAAGAAAAGCAGGCTGGCGTCATGTCTTCTAAAACAAAATAATTCTGTCCAGCTTTCAGATCAACTAAATCATCGACCTTGAAATATCCTTCTACACCATTACCCATTATGCGCACGCCATGAGCCGCCTTTGGTGACCATATCGAAAAAAGTGCATATATCGGGTCATGACTTATGAAGTCAACTCCATTAATTGATAGGGAAATATTTGCTCCGTCCCACCACGATCCATCAAAGGACTCTGGGGGACTTTTTTCTTTTGATCCAAACATTGTAGCTATAACATCATAGATAACCCCTTCATAGCCTTTATAAGAATTTTCATCAACATAGCCAACGAGTCTTCCGTCTCCATTATAAAACCCTTCGAATGCAAGATCTCCGATAATTGTAAGGGGAGTTATATCGCAGTTTATCCCTCGTTTCGTGCAAATTTCTTTTAAGTCCTCTAAGTTGTCACCCCCATCAATATCAAGGGTTGTGACCTTAAGTTCAGGATAAATAAGAGACATTTTATTCAAAAAAACCTTTTGGTTTGCACATTGAAGGCAACCCTCTTGCCAAAAGATACGTATTTCTGTTGGCTCGTCCGGAAATATTGACTCAGTTTCAGGCGAATCGTTTTTTGTGTTATCCGGAGACTGAATTATTATTGTTATATTGTCTTTAGGATTAGGATTACCTTCGGGCGTTTGGTTGATATTTGTCTTGTTTATCAATGAATTCAGGTTCTTGTCCTCAACGATGGCTATTGGCTCTTTTGAGACATTTTCCTTTGCGGGGGTGGGACTTTCTTGGTTTGCACAAGCCTGAGATGCACACATGGAGTCGCATGTGCATTCGCCGCCAATGCTCCCGCATTTTTCGCACGCATTATCACATGTCGACTGGAAGCCAAGATAAAAGCCCGCAGCAATTACTGCAATGAGTGCTATTATAAGTATCAGTCGTGTATTCATTGTTTTCCTTTTATTGGAGTATATTATAATGAAACAGTATATATAGTCTCGTTTCGATTTATGAAACGACTACCTTAAGCGTGCGGACAAAATGGAATCAAATGCTCAAAAACTTGTAATGGGAATAATCCTTCTCACTGGATTTATCTTGGCAGTTTCACTGGCTTCCATGTACGCACAATCACTCATCCTCTCAGGTACAGTTTGCGGTTGCGAGTTTCCAGTTGAACTTTTGATTCCTATTTTATCCTCAGCAGGCCTCCTTGTAGGCTGCCTTGTATACTATTTTCTCAGCGCGCAATTCAGGGAACAGGAAAAAAAAGATTTAAGCCCTATTCTAAGGCTTCTTGACTCTTCAGAAAGAAAGGTAATCGAGATTCTTGCAAAAGAAGGCGGGACTATGACCCAATCCAAAATAGTCTCTGAAACCGGAATTGGGAAAGTAAAGATATCAAGGACTATATCCGGTCTTGAAGCAAGGGGAGTTGTTACAAAAAACCCAAAGGGTTTTACAAATGAAATAACACTTGATGTGAATCTGGTCAGGGCGCTTCAATAACCTTCATATCCTTTTAAGTTTATCATCCGGCCGTTTCTGACAGTTTTTAATTTTGGCTTTTCCTGACGTTTTTTTGAGAGGACCTGCTTTCTTTTTTTGGGCTGCATATTAGGCATCAAAGAACGTATGTGTTCTTTCTTTTTTGAACTGCCTTTACCCCCTGGGCGCGCTTTTTTTACTTCTGCGACTTTTGCAAAGGTATCAATCTTAATGTCAAAGGAATCGGCGTCTCCCATAAGAAGAAAATTCTTAAGATGCGATACCAGTTCGTCTCCCGACTGTTTGCTGAATCGCTTTATGCTCATTTTATTCCTGCAATTCACTTGCGCGCAGGAAATGCTCTTTTTTGCCACCGGCAGGTATTGTCGCATCAATCCCCCATTTTGTTGTCAGGCGTCTGTCAGAATTCGGGTCGTCTTCGGCTGAAGGATCAAGGGATGAGCCAGGCTCGCCCGGGAAAAGCATGACATCCCTGTGCGCCTGTACACGTGTTGCAATCGCCCACTCAACATCTTCAGGGTCAAATAGGTCTATATCCTCATCAACGACAATCACTCGTTTCATTGATTTGTGACCGTTAAATGCCGCTTTTATCGCATTTTTTGGGTCGTTTTCAGAGTTCTTCTTTATCTGGATTACAGAATGGAGCCATGAGCAGCCACCGGGTGTCAGATTGACGTTTTTGCAGTCGCATACCTGAGATACTGCTTTTAGGATTGTTGGCTCCTTTGGCATGCCCATAAGAAGCCGGTGCTCGGTTTTCCCTGGAACAATTGCCTGATAAATCGGATTTTTTCTATGCGTTATCTTCTTTATCGTGATTACCGGCTGCTCGCGAAATGAATCATAAGTGCCTGTCATATCCACAAACTTTCCTTCCTGCGCGCGCTCGTCAAAAGATATTGTTCCTTCAAGGACAATCTCGCAATTTGAGGGGACGTTTATATCAACGGTTTTACATTTGATGAGAGTTACTGGTTTGTTCTCAAGGGCGCCCGCAATCTTAGTCTCATCAACACCTTTTAAGCTGGTTGAGGCCGCAATTAGCATTGAAGGTACGTTTCCAAGGGAGATTGCGATTTCGCTGGTGCCACCCTTCTCCTTTATGCACTTAAAGGTATCGCGCTCACAGATTCGCCCGACAAGCTTGTCTTTTCCAATGCGCTTCATCCGGTGGTAGGCCACATTCTGGCTTCCGTCTGGATTTTTTATGAATACAAGACCTGCTGTGATGTAATTGCCGTCGTCTTTTGAATAATGCTTAAGTATTGGAATTTCTTCAAGGTCGACTTTTTCCTCTTCGACTTCCTGGCATGGTGCTGGCGTATCAGTTATAACCGGGTCAATCGGGGTGTCAAGAGCATCTGCGATTTTAAATATAAGCTCGTTTTTATCGCAACCCAGATAATCTGCGATTAAGTCTCTACTCATGCAAACACCTGAAACAAGGCGATATTTGCCAAGACCGCTAAAAAGTATTGGGGATTTCTCTGAAAATATCAGGTCTGCTATCTCTACATCAGGATTCCCACCCTCTTTTTTAAGAAGCTTTCCTTCCGAGTCAAGCTTATCTAAAAATTCTCTTAAATCCATATTAAATTCGCTTTTTTATTTCAGATACCACTTTTACGCCCTGATTTATTGCGGGTTTTATAAGTGGCTGTTTTGTTAAGTCTCCTGCAATGAATATTCCTGGGATGTCAGTTGATTCTAAAGTCTCCAAATCATAGTTTGGCTTATTGTTTTCAAGGATGAGTCCAATTTTTTCTAAAAAGGCAGTTGCGGGCACAGTTCCTGCAAAAACAGCGATAAAGTCGGCAGGAATCTCTTTTTGCTTGCCATTTATGTCAAGAGTTGCAATGCCGTCTTTGACTGAGATGACATTTGACTCGAATATGATTGGTATTTTGCTCTCAGTAATAGCCACAGAATTGGCTTCCTTAATCCTAAAGAATTCTGGCTTTCGGTATGATAATGTAACATTAGCTCCAGCATCTTTGAGGAGCATCGCATGTTCAATTGCAGTATCGCCGCCACCAACTACAATGACTTTTTTACCTGAGAACTTAGCTGGATCTGAAATTTTATAAATCAACTGTGCTTTTTCGCAGCATGGAAGGTCTAAGGTGCGCGGGCTGCCCTGAACGCCTGCTGAAACAAGAACAAATTTTGCTTCAAAGTCCTCACATTTTGTACTTATGATGAAATATCCGTCTTTTTTAGTTATTTCCGTGACTTCCGCGTGCTCTTTGATATTAAACTTCTTTGCAAAGTCCTGCCAGGCTTTGATTAAGCCTTCTACTTTCCCTTCAGGAAGTGGAAGGTCACCTTCACATTTTAAGTCTAGGGGCGTGTAAAGAATGTCCTTATTTGGAGGATAATCAACAATTGTGTTTGCAACAACGCCTTTTTCTAAGCAGATATAATCAAGTCCTAGCTTTTTTGCTTCATTTGCAGCTGAAAGCCCCGCAGGTCCTGCTCCGATAATCACCAAATCAAACATTTTATTTCCTTCGCGTGTTAGTTTTGAACAAAGAGTTAGAAAAGCTATGTTTATCTTCTTTTAGAGTTTAATAATAAGTTGTTAATGTTAAAAAAACAATACTATGCCCCCAAAACGACCTGTTTTTAAATTACCTAAATTACCTCCCATCCAGACTTCAAAGCCACTTGGTGGCCAAAGGTTCTGGAAATTTGACCCACATCCAATATTGGGGGGACATAAGCATCATAGTTCAAACAAGATAAACCAGCTTATAAAAAATGTCTCTAAAAACACTCCAACAAAAGGGGCAGTTCTTGACAAAGAAGGAAGGCAAAAATTACATCCACTCATTCGTGAAAGGCTCCCAAAAGGTTCTTCACGGGATGACTTTGCAAAAGAGATAACCTCCCTAAAGGAAGCTAAACACATCTATGATTCAAATCTTCGTGGGGGGCATTTTTATCCCACGGTTCTTGATCTTGGAGAGCTTGCAACAGAAGGTGAAATAGACAGGATATATCCAATCAGGGCGTTTATGGAAGTTCCAGGATACGATAAACATCCTCTTGTTCCAACAACGCACGTAATAAGAAAGAATCCTGGGGACCGGTATTCTATTGAGGCCCATGGCATGCAGTTTACAGACCTTAGATCTAAAGAGGATCGCGAGCGAGATACAACAGAGCATAACTGGCACGATATCAGAGCTGGAATAAGTCCTGGGATGCACAAGACTTTTGATGAAGGTGCCCCAAGCTTGGGTCTTGCTTTAACTTCAGCGCTCCTTATGCGCGAAGGCGATAAATATCCTATTGGGATGCCTGGAAAAGACCTTGGATGGTGGCGAAAGGGAACTAAAAGACCTCAATCAAAAGAAATACTAAAGGAAGCTCAATATTACCCGCTATCAAAACAGAATCAAAAGCGAATAAAACAAATTTTGGATAATTGGGATAGTCCTGATATGGGTGGAATCAAAGTAAGAAAGATCCTAAAGGATATCTATGAGGATGGAGGTACCTTTTTTGACCGGGCGCATGGAGTTCCTAAGGTTGTTCTTGAACGGAATTACAGTACTATACCAAAAAAATTAGGTGCAAGAAAAACAACTGCAGAAGATGCCTTAGGACCTTTATCTGATTGGCATATGCATTTCCAGTGGGGCGTGACTCCAGAAGACGCAAAAAACCTTACAGGGCTTAAGGCTTATGATATGCGAGTTCCTGCGTTTAAAGAATTAAGTAAATTCATAAAACCTATGAGTGAAAAGGAGATTGAGATTTGGCAAAACGACCTGAAAAAACGTGGGCATGACGTAGAAAATATCGAGCGTGCAAGCAGTTCTGATGGGAATTGATTGGTAGCTTTTAATTCCAAAGACTCAAAAATAGCAAAAAGAAATGGCTGATAAAGATTTTTTTAATATCAAAAAGGACGAGGATTTTTCAGAGTGGTATATAGAGCTTGTGCGCCGCGCAAAGCTTATGGATCAGCGCTCACCCACAAAAGGCTTTGATGTAGTCATGCCAAATGCGTATCATATATGGGAGAAGATTCAAGAGTTCTCAAATCCGGAATTCAAGGCACTTGGAGCAAGAAACGCTTATTTCCCCCTGGTCATCCCCGAATCGCTTCTAAAGGAAGAAGCAGAGCACTTTGAAGGCTTTATGCCAGAAGTCGCCTGGGTAACTCATGGGGGCGAAGAAAAGCTTGATAATCGCCTTGCGATTCGCCCGACTAGTGAAACAATCATAAATAATATGTATAAGCTTTGGATAAGAAGTTATCAGGATTTACCACTTCAGACAAATCAGTGGTGCAATATCGTGCGTTGGGAGACAAAAATGACTAAGCCCTTTATCCGTGGGCGCGAGTTCTTGTGGCAAGAGGGGCACAGCTGTTTTGCAAGCGCAAAAGAGGCTAAGGAGAACCAAGCACAAGTCCTTGATGTTTACAAAAAGCTTCTTGAAGAGCGACTAAAGATTGCATGCTTTTTTGTTAAGCGCCCAGAATGGGATAAATTTGCGGGGGCAGAGGATACAGTTTCTTTAGAAACGCTCATGCCGGATGGAAAGGTCCTTCAGGCGGGAACTGTCCATAACATGGGAACTCATTTCTCAAGACCCATGGAAATCTCATTCCTTGATGAGAACAATAACAAGACTTTTGTCCACCAGACAACATGGGGCGTTTCAACCAGGCTTATTGGCGCAACAGTGATGACTCACGGGGACGATAAGGGTCTTGTTCTCCCAATGGAACTGGCTCCCGTCCAAATTGTAATACTCCCAATAATCTTTAAGGGTAAAAAAGAGGATGCAATCTTTAAGAAATGCGAGGAGATGCGCCTTTTACTTGAAAATGCAGGTTTCATTGTAGAAATAGATGCTTCAGATAAACGCCCTGGTGAAAAGCACTATCATTGGGAACTTATGGGCACCCCAATCCGGATTGAAATCGGACCACGCGATATTGAAGAGAACAAAGTAGTTATCGCATCACGTCTTGGCAACAAAAAACCTATTGATGAAAAAGAGCTGCTAAATGAGGTTGAAAAGGAAGCAATCGAGCTTGATAATGTCCTTTTAATGCATTCGACAAAACATCTTATCGAAAACATAAGGGAGGCAAAAACCCTTGATGTGATTGAGAATGTTATAGCAGAAGGCGGGATCGCAAAATCTCCGTGGTGCAGTTGTGAAATGAGTGGTGTTGATTGCGACGAACAACTAAAAGCCTCGATTTCAGCTGAAGTCAGGGGAACACTTTACCCAACGGCAGGCATTCCAGATAATGGCGACAAATGCCCGGTTTGTGGCAAGGACGCAACAACTATTGTGTATATTGCCAAGGCCTACTAAGTTTTCTTTTTGGAGTACCCTACTTTTATAAAGGGGTCCAGAGCCTTTGTTTTTTCCGCATCTAGCTCGAATACGTCCATATCCATAGCTTTTTTGGCAGTAGCTTTTGGGTCTTTGATTTGAGGATCTTTTGCAAAAATGGATTCGACTACCTCAGGTGTTGCAACATCAAAAAGCCTCTTTTTTCTCGAAGCAATTGTACTTGGAACCTTGTGATAAACATCGTCAAGTATGTGGGTAGGTATTCCAAAAAGGCCTCTAAAGGGTAGAGTACTTAGTACCCTGTCGCGTTCATATGGGTCGGTACTTTGCCAATTTTTTAGAAGCTTTTCATATTTGGCAGTATCCGTGATGCCATAATTATCTTTTAATAACGGCAAGAATCCCTCTAAAGCTTCTCTAGAGTATTCTCGCCCAGTACCTCGCCTGAGTGTTGCTAAGCCCTGACCAGTTACAAATACACGAGCTTCAGGATTGCCCGCCCTCGGAAGAGCTCTTGATAGTATGGCAAGAGTTTGAGCTGGAATTGCATAATCATAAACCCTGTGCAGTTGACTACCACCGCTATTGCCTTTAGATTCTTTCCTGAGTTTTCTGTCAAGCTGAGCCAATTTTGTTGACCCCTGCGTGCCATAACCTAGGACCAAATAATTGCCTTTCCTGGTCTTTGTGATATAACTGGCAGAACGAAGTCTAGCGCCCTCAATATCAGCTTCGGGGTGCTTAAAGCCCATATTAAGACGAATAAAATCTCCGGGTTCCCTCAAATTTTCATTGAATTCGTGCATACCTACAAGTGTGGGCATATGCTGCATGTGGGGAATACCAATTTGTTTTGCCTGTCGTGATGCCTTTAAAATTCGCATTTCCTCTGCCATTTCCTCAAAAAAAGGCCCGCGCTTAACCCCATTTATGTCGATGTGTGCAGGCAAGCGTTCTCTTAATAGCGGGTGCAGGTGACCATAGTATTTTATTGGCAAGAATTCACCTTCACGGACATCAAGGTTTTTTGTTTTCTCATGTATTGATTTGAGTTTATTGGGAGTTATCCTTGGCGAGCTTAGGTATTTGGGGGGATTGTAATGTATGAAATCGGGTTTTCTGGCTTTTGGTTTTGGCATTGGTTCATTTATGTTTCTAAAAGATAAAAAAGCTATTATGAAAGTCGTCGCACTTTTCTCAGGCGGGAAAGACTCAGTTTACGCCTGCCATATAGCAAGCCAGATGGGTTATGATATTGTATGTCTCCTTAATATGCGCTCTAAAAACAAGGAGTCCTACATGTACCATACTCTAAAAGAAGAGCGCGTCCCGGAACTCGCTGAAGCCATGGACATTCCGTTAAGAGTCTGTGAAACAGCAGGAGAAAAAGAGGCTGAAGTTGATGACTTAAAGACGTATCTTGCCGGGCTTAAGGAGGAACTCGGTATTGTGGGCGTTGTTTCAGGTGCCCTTGCTTCAGACTACCAAAGAACAAGAATTGAGCGCATTTGCCACGAACTTAATCTTGCAACAATCAATCCCCTTTGGCACATTGACCCTGAAATGTATATGGAATTTCTAATCAAAGAAGGCTTTGACGTGCGGATTGTCGGAACTTTTGCAGACGGTCTTGACGATTCACTTATCGGTGCTAAGATAACTCCAGAACTTCTTGAAAAGTTTAGAAAAACACAAATCCACTTAGGTGGGGAAGGTGGGGAATATGAAACATTTGTCATTAATGGTCCGGGCTTTAAAAAGAGCTTACGCCTTTAAGACTCGCACATGCGAGTCTTGCCTTTTGGGCAGTCTTTAAACTATACGTCTATTCCCAGTCCATCATGTGCCGAGATAACATCGACACCTGTTTCCTTAGTCATCTTTTCTGCGATGGCATCGGTGTCTGAACTTGCCAGTTCGTAGCCAAAATGGGTGATTATTGCAAGTTTGGGTTTGGCTTCAGAGATTATCTTTGCGGCTTCAGAGACGCAAAGGTGCTTTTGTATCTTTGAAGAGTCTGGTCTAAGGACATTTAGTATCAATATGTCTGAACCTGAGTAGTATTTTGCAAGCTCAGGCGAATAATTCGTATCTGAACTAACAGAGATTATGCAGTCATCCAAATGAAACTTAAACCCGAATGCTCCGTCATGATTAAATGTTGGAATTGTTTCAATATCAATCCCACAAAGCTTCCATTTGCCAATATCTGAAAACTCTATGACTTCAGTCATATCTTTATGATAATCTGAAACGTAGCTTGAAGTGTTTTTGTTGATAAAAAGCGTACCTCTCACCTCACCCATACCATGAGTCATGCCTTCGATACAGACCTCAGTGTCCCCATAATGGTCAAGATGCTTATGAGAGACTAGAATGGCATCAAGCTTTAAAAGAGGCGTATTGTATTCCAAACTTCGCACAATTGTGCCTGGTGCAGGGTCTATCATAATATTTTTCCCGTTTGCCTCAAGCCATAGCCCTCCAGTTCTTCTCGTTTGAGTTTGGGTCACAAAACGCCCGCCGCCAGAACCAAGAAAGATGAGTTTTGTCATTTTATGCTATTTTAAAGCTTCAAGTCCAAAAAAGGCAAACGAATATGAGTTCAAATTTAAGTCCGGAGTTAATTCTCCCCGGAGGAAGCCTAAAGAAAGCAAAATCCGCCATTTTGTATGGGGCAGACGCAGTCTATTTCGGAGCAGACAAATTCTCTGCCAGAGCAAGTGCGGAAAACTTAAGTTCAGAGGAAATGTCTGAGCTTGTCGCTTTTTGTAAAATCAAAAAGGCAAAATGTTATCTTGCATTAAACACGCTAATCAAAGATTCTGAAATACGTGAAGCTATGGGACTTGCAGCGCGCGCATGGACTCTTGGCGTTGATGGCATAATAATTCAGGATATTGGTCTGGGTAAAGCTCTTATTGACCTTATCCCTGGAATACGGATTCACGCCTCAACTCAAATGACTTGCCACAATATAGAAGGCGCACGCCTTCTTGGAGAACTTGGCTTTAAACGAATTGTCCTTGCACGCGAGCTTTCGGTTAAGGAGGTTTCAGAGATAAGCTCAGAAATGAAAGACCGTGGCGTTGAAACTGAGGTATTTGTCCACGGGGCACTTTGCTTCTCATACTCGGGCCTTTGCCTTTTTTCGAGCTTTGCGTTTAACAAAAGCGGAAACCGCGGGCGTTGTCTTCAGCCGTGCAGGATGGGATATATCCTAAAGGACGAAGACGAAAAAGTGCTTAAACAAGGATATCTCCTCTGCCCAAAAGACCAAATGACAATAGAGAATATCCCAAAGATAATAAATGCGGGGGTATCAGCCCTAAAAGTCGAAGGACGGCTCAAAAACGAGGATTATGTAAAGGCTGCGGCAGTAGCATACAGGGCGGCAATCAAAAAATTTCTTGGCAAGGGAGAGGGTCCAAGTGAAACCGAACTGCGCAATCTTGCGGCAAGCTTCCTTCGCGAAAATGACAAGGGATATCTCTTAGGTGAAGAAGGCAGTTCGCGAATAGCAAAATCCCCATCCCATAAAGGTTTAAAGGCGGCAGAAGTCATTGGCATCGAACGCGGGCTTTACAAAGTAAAGGTAAGCGCTCAGATAAAGGAGCACGATAAGCTGTCGATGATAAAGGGCGAAAAAATAAGAAATTTTGAAGTAAAGCGAATATTCGTGGGTAAAAAAGAAGTAAAGCATATATTCCAAGGTCAGGTTGTTCACCTCCTTCTCAGCGGAAATGCAAAACTTGAGCTTGGTGAAAGCCTTTTTGTCTCGCATCCAGACCCAATAAGTGCGCCCAAAGAAAAGAAAATGCCTTATTCATTAAGAATAATTGCAAAGAAGGGAGAACCCTTGTGTGCTGAGGCGTATCTGGGCGAAGATTGTATTAAGCTAACCGAAGGGGATGCCCTTGAAGAATCCAGGACTGCTCCTACAAAACCCGAGTGGCTAAAGAAATTTGCAAAAGAAGACGATCTCTTCTTTCCTGTGGCAAAAACATGGTGTGAAATCGAAGGCTCTCCCTTTGTACCATCAAGTGTCGCCCGAGTGCTCGCTGAAAAATGCCTTGTTGCAATGAGGAAAAAGATTCTTGAATCCTGTGAAAAGAAGCTCCCAGAAGACTTTGGAAGCAGAGTAAAGGAATATTATGATACCAAAGGTGGGAAAGCAAACAAACAAACAGAAAGGATATTTGAAATTCGCGAAGAACAATTAAAATCTGGGGAGATAGACCCCAAAGAATTAAAAGGCACAATAATCTGTTCTGCAAGCGGCAAAAATGAGATAAACCGCCTTAAAAAAGAGCTTGCGCACTGTAAAGTCATCATAAAATCTCCTGAAATAGAAACTAAAGGCGACATTGGGGCCTTCATAAAGGCAAGTTCGGACCTTCCGGTGGTAGCCTCTAACTTAGGCGTTCTTTGGGCGCTTAAAAGGGAAGGAAGAGAGTTTTGGGCAGGGCGGGAATTAAACTGCCTGAATTCACTTAGCATAAAGGCTCTTATCGACCTTGGGGCAAAAGTCGTTGTGCCTTCTGTTGAATTAAACTTAAATGCTATTAGAAACTCATCATTTAAAGGAATACTTGCCCCTCTTGGAGTATTTCGCCCGCAGCTTATGGTCTCTGCAGCTTATGGAAAGTCTCTTGCCGATGGAAGCTATATCCTTTCAGGCAGGAAAGGATTTGACTATCCAGTTAAGGTAAAAGACGGCCTTTTTAGACTTTACAACCCAACGATGGTTGATATGGGTGGAGAACTTTCTAAACTTCAGGGCTGTTTTGGAATAATCGCTGATGTCTCCACTGAAAAAAGCGGGATATCTAGAATGCTTTCTGATTTTAAAGCCGATGAAAGAGGCAATGAGCGTAGTGCGGGGCACTACAAACGCGAGATAGAATAAAGCCTGCTGTTATAAGGGAATTTATTTCTTGGCCTTATTTGTCTTTTTTACAGGACTCTTCTTTTTAGTTGCTGTCTTTTTCGTTAGAGATACAGAGCTTTTCTTTTTGGGTTTTTTAACTTTTTCTGAATCTTTTTTGTGCTTTTTAAGCGCTGAAGTAACAGCACTTTTTGCCGAGACTTTTTTTCCGTTAAGCACCTCGAGTTTAGTGAGGGCATCTTTAACATGCGTTTTCTCATTACCCTTTTTAATCTCCTTGTCACATATCGCAAATGAACCTAAGATGTTTGATTTTGGCAGAACTTCTGCCATCTTGCAAAAGAACTTTTTTGCTCCACCCCCACCATGTGTTGAAAAAAGAAAGACTTCTTTTCCGTTAAGTGCTCCTGAATCCAAAAAGCCACGCACTGCAGGAGGCATGTTATCTGCCCAAACAGGAGACCCCACATAAATTCTTGAATACTCCGAAGGAACGTGAGATAATGGCTTGATTTCAGTCTTTTTGCCTCGAAGCGCCGAAATGCCAGCACCGATAATATTAATGCCTCCTGATTTACTGGGGTTTTTCTCTTCTATTTGCATCAAATCACCGCCTTCTAAAGAGACTATTTCTTCTGCAATCTTCTTTGTGTTCCCTGTTTTTGAATAATATACTACGAGTGTTGCCATTTTAATTTATATTTTTTGCATAAAACTAACAAAAGAGGCTTTATAAATTTAAGGGAGAAACATCAAAATCATACTGTGGACAAACTAACGCAGAATAAGATAAAGTCAAGTACGCTTTGCACATATGACGCGTTAGGCGGCGAGTATGATTCTTGGTACATATCAAAGGCTTCAAAGGAATTAAGGGAAACTTTAAGTGAGCTTACCGTCCAAAAACTTTCTTCTAAGTTAAGCATGACACGCGTGGGAAACAAAAAAGCGCAGATACTTGACCTTTGCTGCGGGACGGGTCAGCTTTATCCCTGGCTTTCTAAACTGGGAGAATACACTGGAGCCGATTTTGCCCCAGGTATGATTGCCTGCTGTAAAAATCGATATCCAGACGGTCGATTTGAACTTAAGGACGCAGAAGACCTGGATTATCCCGACTCCTCATTTGACGCTGTTGTGTGTTTCTGGTCGTTTCATCACATTACAAACCCTAAAAAAGCGATTTCTGAAATATCGCGCGTCCTTAAACCTAAAGGTATGTGCCTAATTGTGACTTTTGACTCTACGAAAAACCCGCTTGCCCTTGCCGGTGATGTTATGGCAGACCGTGCGTGGGGGTTTAAAACTTTTAGGCACTCTGAAAAAGAGTTTAACGCCATTATGCAAAAGGACTTTAAATCCGTTGATATTCAAAAGTATTGTTCCAAGAGAATCAGTCTCCTGAGCGCTCTTGGCATCCGCTTCCTAATAATCTCTGCGAAAAAAGCTTAGATGAAAGAAGAGATTTTACCTATAATACTTGTAATTGTGGCAATCGGAGGGATTGTTTTAACGAATGAGGCATCAGGACTCCTTGTCCCGGAAATGATTGATATCTCAGAAATAGATTTAAACATGCGTGGGAAGCTTGTACTAACACGCGGGATAATAACGGAAATAAGGGTTTTTTCTGCCGGCTGTTATCTTCTCCTTAGCGATAACAAAAGGAATATTGAGGTCATTTATTTTGACAGAATTCCGTTCAAAGCAAAAAAAGGCATGTGCGCCCAGGTACTTGGCGAAATCGTTTCGGTTAAGGGTGGACTCGAAATTGATGCAAAAGATGTCTTTTCTTATGTGTGTTGACAAGACTCGCACATGCAAGTGTTGCATCTATAGCTTAAATTTAGGGTTTTATCTTTGTAAGAATTTTCCGGTAAAAGCTTATTATGCGCCTTCCCTGTTGCTCTGTTAATGCCGCCTTTGAGTACACTTGTTCAAGAGAGGTTTCAATAAATCCAGCCTGATGTTCCTGCGCATAAACCTCGCCGCAAATCTCTTTAGTGTATTTTACAAGCTGCGTGCGAACGTCATGGCTCATAGGACGCTCTTTGACTGTCTTCTCATACCGTTTCTTTGAAAGCTCATAACAGGTCACACAGACGGCCTGAGCAAGATTAAGAATGGGATATTTTGGATTTGCAGGAATTCGCATTGTTATATCGACTTTCTCTAAAATCTCATTTGGAAGCCCGCTTGCTTCATTTCCAAAGACTAACGCGACTTTTGCCCCAGGAGGAATCATCTCTCCAAGCTGCTCAGGAGTTATTGCTTTTCTTTTTGGAGTCTTGTGCCCCCCTGGTTTTCCAGTGGTTGCAACAATAAAATCACAGCCCATTAATGCTTCATTTAAGTCTGAAACCACCTTTGCCCCTTCTAAAACGTCAAGACCATGACTTGCAAAACGCCTGGCATCAGGACCTATCTCACATATTGGGTCAAGTAGATAAAGCTCGGATAATCCAAAGTTTTTCATGGCTCGCGCAACAGAACCGATATTCCCATTTTCCTGGGTTCTCACAAGAACAATCCGCATATCCATTTTTTAAATCCTGACAAGTTAATTAATTAGTAGCCCCAAAATGAAAAAGAGCTCTTTGTTTTTAACAGTGTCAGTCGTGTTTGTCGTATGTGCGTCCCTAGCCTGCGGAGAAATCAGCCAGCAAGGTGCAAGCGAGCTTTGTATGGAATACTCGCTTTCGGGAGAAAGTGTTCAGGTTAGCGGTCCTGTTGCCTGTGAAGGCGATTTTTGGGTATGTGGCTTCACATATTACGGGAACGACCAGAACTTTGCCCTGTTTGTCAGTTCGGGAGGAAACACTTTGAATGGGAATGATGAAAAGTTTGACGACCTCTTAAGACTTAAGTACGCAATAGACTCTGAAAACAATTATGCGCTCTCAAACCAGATAAGTACGGGTGAAATCGCCTCAAAACTATCAAGTGCAAATACCACAATAACAAACTATGTGCTTGTCTTTTCGGCACTAAAGGAAGATGGGATTATTGATAATTATGAATATTTAACTCTTTCAAAGGCTCAAAAAAATGCGTCTGATATGCTTTCTCTTGCAATGAAAGACTCCCTTCTGGCGCGCAACGCATCAGATTCATTCTGGGGGAAACCGGACTGTGTGGGCCTGCTTGACTTCTTAGGTATTGAAAAGGAAGCTGTTGTGTCCCTTAAGAACTTTAGTTCCGCCTGGAAAACGCTGATACTCGAATACAACAGGATTGCTGAGGAGAAACCGGAAGCCTACCTCTCAATGGCAAGTACGCAGGTTTCAGAACAGATAGGTCAATACACCGGTGCCATTGCTAAGGCAATCACTGAATTTGAAGGTAGCTCAAAGGACTATTCGGAAAAGGCTATAGCAAATCTTCCTTCACGGGAAGAAAAGGTGCTTGCCAAGGTGGCAATAGACTCTGCCTGGGAGACAGTATCTGGCTCATCATCAAGCGAGGCTGTGACAAAATATAACGCCGCGGCAAATGCATTTAACGCAGGAAACTACGCGTCGGCAAAATCACTAGCCTTAGAATCCATAAATATTGCCGCAAACACGCCTGCCCAGTCAGAAAACACGCCAACAGTCATTACGGAAAAGAGTACAGATTATACTGTCTATTTTATCGCCGTTGGAATCCTTCTTGGAGCAATTGTTGTGGCTGTTCTGATTTCAAGAAAGTCAGGTGAGAAAAAAGAGCCAAAAGAGGAAAAACCGGATTTAAAAAAGAATGGAGATTGGGCCTGGACTAAAAAGGATGCTGATTCCATAGGAAAGGCAATCCCCAGTCATTTTGAATAAAGTATTCTTTATTCCTGGATTAAATCCTCAAAAGAAAGCGATATATCGCTTTTGGCAAATGTCCTTGTCCCTGCATCCATCAAACCAAGGGAGAAAAACTTTGCCGCGGTCCTGTCAAATTTCAATGCAAGATAAGATTCGCATCCTGCTATGCTTGAAAAATGTTTTAGTTTCTCATAATCTGCGAGTTCTAAATGAAACTTGTCTTTTGAACTTGTCTTGCATTCAATTGCAATTATCCTTGGACTTTTAAAGGCGATGACATCGGGAAGGTCAAAGGGGGCCGAGCCTGAACCTGCAGCGCGCAAGGCAGCAAACCCATTATCCCAAAACGCCCTTACAAGCTTGCGCTCGAATCCTGCGCCTTTTTGATAATGAGTCATTTCTCTGACTTTGTTTTCTTCTTTGGCTCGGGTTTTTTATTATTAGGGCGTTTTCGCAGGACAAACACTAAGGTTATTACAATAAGTATTATTGCGATTATAACAAAGGGTAAGATGTCTAAATCTGAGCTATTTGCGCTCGTTGTTTCGAGTTCTAGGTCCGATACCTCGACTTCGGGGAAAACAATCATACAATCAGGGTCAGAATCAGAAGAATTGCAATCCGGGTCGCAGATATCGTCTTCTGCCTGGTCACAAACCCCATCAACGATTCCTGTTCCACAGTCATCGGGGCAATTAAGACCATTTTCTATGTAATCACAAAAACCATCGCCGCATATCATACAATCATCTGGGCAGGTATGACGGCTCTCGCCTATGGTGCAAACCCCATCGCCGCAAATTGAGCAATCGGCGCAATTACTTGCGTTTTCCCCTTCACTGCAGACGGCATCGCCACAATTAGCACAGTCTATGGCACAAGAAAGCGAAGTTTCATTGCCGGCACAGACTGCGTCCCCACATATTGTGTCAACATATATCATTTGTGGGACAAGATCCTCGCATGTTATCCCTATTGCCTTAAAGTCGCTGTCCTTTTTTGGGTCGATTATATAGTAACCCACAAATTCCGGGTCAAAATAAATGTGGCCGTTTTTTCCAGTCAAAAATTCCTCTTTTTCAATCAATCCTTCTGCATTATAATATTGAATCTCAACTTCTGTGCCTTCAACAGGCTCTAAATCGTCATTTAGCCCATATGCCAAAAATATATCAATACCCTCTAAGGTTCTATTCTCGCCAATAATAAGCTGACAATGGTCTTCTGTCTTTTTCTGTTTGCATACTGGGCAATCTGCAGTAGCTATAGGCATGACCAAGGCAAAAAGCATAATTACAATTGCTGCCTTATACATTATTTGTTTCATTTTAAATTTTAGGATATTTCTATTTGATAGCGCGCCATAATTGTTGGCGAAAGACCTACTAAAAGACCTTTATTTGCAACGCGGTAGAACATCTCAATACCCCCTAGCGTGTCTGTCCAGTTCCCGCTTGTAACATTAACTGAACTCCCACCAAAGACTGAAGGGTCATTTCCTGCAAGCTCACTGGCATTTGTTGAATAGTAAACCGTGAAGTTATTGCCAAAGCCGCTCCAGTTAAAGGAAAAGTTCCCTGAGGACTCACTCAAAGTCAGGTTTACTGGGGGCGAGTCACTTGGGATATTAAGCCAGCCTGTTAAATTACTATTAAACAATCCATAAGAACAGTTCACAAAAAGAGAATAATTTCCTGGGACATCTGCCCAAGGTTCAAAACAAAACTGATTTCCTTCTGTGAAATTCTCAAAAACGGAACCATTCCAGTAAAGATTACATGAAAAAATTGTTCTATTGGAACTCATGCAGATTTCAGGGTTCATTTGGTATAAAGTGGAGTTTATAGTTGAATTCCAAGTGAGGTTAAAGGGACTACCCGAATCATTAGTATATAGGTTTATTGGAACACTAACAAGTGTAGAACTACCATTACTTAGGGTAAATGCGCCCATGTACTCATCACCCTCTAAAAAGGATGTGGTGTTAATCGAAACATTTACTTGGGAAGTTCCGCTAGGTATGCTTGTTAGTTCAGGACTTATTGTTGCAAGGCTCCATTCTGTCGCATTATATTCTATTACAGTTAAATCGTAAGAAAGATTATTTGGACCTGCATTACCTATGAAAAATCCTATTTTTTCATATTGCTCACTGGCATATTCTACACTAGAAAAAAAGGAAAGATTAACTATTTCACCGTATTCTAATGTATGACAACTTCTCTCATTATAGGCTGTTGATGTATCTATTGGTGGCGTCCAATCAGACCCATCATAATATTCTAAACCAAAACAAAAATATCCATTGGATCCAGAGAAGTTTAGGGCTATATCTACAAAGGAGATATTTTCGGGATTATCTAACTGCCAAGGGATAGAACAATATCCACTAGGTATAGTTGATGATGTAGATTGTGAATCTTGAGCTACAATACGTTTTACAGAAAGCTCCGGAGAACTTATTTCATTTCCAGTATTATTTATTATGAACTCTTTTTTAGCAAGCTCGCCAGTACAAAAGTTTTCAGTCCAAAAGATTGGTTCGATAAAAAGTGAGGAATCATAAGAAACTAAGAGCGTATAATTACATCCGGAAGTGACTGTGTATGCATGGATACCTACCCAATACTCTTGGACCCCATAATCAGGCAATGTTAATATCTCGGGGTTTACAGTAAAATTGGAGCCATTGACCGCTACTAGATTTCCTGCATTGTCAAAAACATATAAATCAACATCATAAGCATTATCCCATGAAAGAGTCAATATCGGAGCAATGCCTGAAGGACTCTTTAGTTTGTAGAATATCCAGTCGCCCCACTCATATATGCTACCTCCGGATTCAACATAACTATTGTTTAAGGTGCCGGTTATCGCGCCGCTTGTTATAAGCGGGACAGTAAGGACAACGGGTATCCGTAAGCTGTTATTGGCACCAGTAACCTCGATTATCGCGCCGTATATTGCAGGAAGCGCGTCACTTGGAACCTCGATTGTTACGTTTATCTCCTGAGTGTCCCCTGTTCCAAGAGTTATAGAACTTTCTGAAAAGGAGACATTCCCCGCACCTATTGTCTTGTCGTCTTCAAGTTCAGTCAAATCCGTAATACTTATAGAAAGTCCTGATGATGTCCCGTATGCGTTTTCAAGCGATAGAATCGTTATCCCATAGGAACCGGGCACTATTTCTACTTCCCATCTATCATCATCGTTTATCGTGCCAAATATCTTTTGTATTGCTGCCTGAGTGAGGTTTATCTCACCCGCACCCTGGAGGAATACATGCGCCCCGATATCACTTGCTGTGTGCATAAGCTGTTTGCGAACCCCATAGGAGTCAAATTCGCTTGTACAACTAAGAAGGGCAGCAGCAGCTCCTGCTACTGCTGGAGTTGCCATTGAGGTGCCAGATAAGTATTTGTGATAAATGTCATAACATGTTGTACCTCCAGATCCTGGAAGCTTAGTGGCACAAATGGATTGACCTGGCGCAACAAACTCAGGATCCAATCGTCCTGGAAAAGAAGGACCCCTATTGCTATAAGGAGTTATGGTGTCATCAGATATGACCGCAGTCTTATTATCATCAGATGCCCCCACTGAAATCGCCCAGACAGAATCTGCAGGTTTACCTGTTGTCCCAGTTCCAGGTCCTTCATTACCCATTGCAATTGAAACGACAACACCTTGGCTCATTGCATAGTCAGAAGCCAGGGAAAGGGCATATTGGCCATCATTTGCTTGTTCATCACTCCCAAGACTCATAGAGATTACATCAGCGCCTTCTGCAATAGACCAATCAATCGCAGTGATTACAACTGAATCATATGAATTGGGAAATACTTTGGCTGCAAATATCGTTGCGTTTGGCGCCATCCCCTTAAAACTATCGTTTGTAGAATTAGATGCTGCAATTCCTGCACAATGCGACCCGTGGCCATGATAATCCATGGGGTTTGTATCATCATCTGAGAAGTCATAACCTTTTGGAATCTTCTGGCAATTTCCACTTTCCATTTCAGTCTGATTACATGAACCAAAGTCTGCGTGCTCATAATCAACACCAGTATCAAGTATCGCAACTGATTTCCCCGTACCATCACAACCAAGAGCCCATGCCGCCTGCGCACTTATTGTTGGCTTTGCATATATGACTTTTGGATTATTAGTAGTTTCGCCCTTGATTTCAATTGATTCAGGCAAATTGATTTTTTCATCATAGAACACGGCAATGACTTCATCATTAGCTGTAAGCTCGTTTAAGGCCTCTTTTGATGCGTCCCCTGCAAAGCCTGGAATAGAGAAGAAATGGGCTTTCTCATTGAACTCAGCCCCCATCGAATCGATTACATCGTTTTCTGCTGCTTTCAGTTTGCTTCCCCCTGCTTTTATCGTTCTAGTTTCTTTTAGGAGAACAATTACAGGGACTCTTTCATTTCTGCCAAGCTCTGAGTAAAGAGTTGCAGTCTTTGAAGAAAGCTTTGATGAAACTCCTAATTCTTTTTGGGAGCTTTTGCTCCTTGAAAATTCAACGAGAGTGTAATCTTCGCGTTCTTTTCTTGCTTCATAGGAAACATGGTCTAGATAGCTTTGCTGGGCAACTTCATTAAAGCCTCCCTTCTCAAGCTCTTCGAGTGGAACCTCAGAATCAATATCAATAAATTCTGCGCTGGCTACGCCTGCCAGTATGATTAAAAGAATGGTAACAAGACCGACAAGGCCACTGCCCGAGACAACCTTAGAGCTACCCACGATTTAGTTAAGGTTTGAATCCATAAAAAGACCGTTTAGAACAGGCGTTTTAGTATGATTAAGGCCAGGGGGATTAAAGCGATTAAGGGAAAAAGTATTTCTGGGTTAAACAGGCCGTCTTCTTCCGAACTAAAATCGTGCGGTAAGCTTAGTTCCTTAGAAAGATTCTGAGGACTTTGTACTATTCTTATCTCCATTTTTTTGTCCCAGTCTTTTTCCCCGCGTGCCCTGACGGTTAAAGAATAAGTCCCGTTGGATGTTGAATGAGCGACTGAATCGCTAAGGTTTATTTGTTTTATCTCGCCTTTTGTAAAATCAAGCTTTACTTTGTTTCCGTCCCAGCCCCAAAGCGAAAGGCATCGCCTGTTGCCATAGACATAGGAATATACTTCAAGCTTCTGGTCAGAATAGGACTCGATTTCTGCAATGATTGTGAATTCTTCGCCAGTCTTTACCACGTCGGGCGCCGATATTATCTTCACGCCAGCCCCGCTTTCTGGCTTATCAAGATGGGGTCCCGCGTCTCCAACAGAGAATTTAAGGTCTGTGTAGGTATATGTCCCGTTTGTAATATCGGCCTTTAGGAATATCTTGTATTCACCCTTAGCCTCAGGGAAAGTAAAATTGATGTCAATTGCTTCTTTTGATTTTGGCGCAAGAGACGCATTTGAAATTTCTTTAACTGTCTTCTCTAAAACCCATTTTTCATCCGAGCGCGTCTTTAGCTCGGCTTTGAAATTGTAAGGTACAGAGTAGCTTGCTTTGTTTTCAATTAGCACATGGACTAGATTATTCTCGATATCTCCCGATACTTTAAGCTCTGCAGATAGGGCACTTGTAGAGAAAAGTATCAGAGCCAAAACTACTGCCGCAAAAATCAAGGAGGGGCGGACTGCAAATTGCAGTCTCATCTTTAATCGTTAATTATTATGTAGCCAGTCTCGTCAATTATATCTTTTAAAGTGTGGACTGATACCCTCTTTGGATCAAAGAGTATCTCAAGGGTGTCCTTAAACTCGTTTGCGTGGACAGATTCGAGTCCGCCCGCAGAGTTTCTGACCATTGCCTCACAGCGCCTGGCATGACCGGAAGTATAAAGCCCTTCAATATGAAAAGTCTCCTTAGAAAGCTTAGTTTGTGTCATTATTCAACAATAGCGCCCAATGGGCAGTTACTTATGCAAAACCCACAGTTTATACACTTTGAAGCATCCACCAAAGGAAGACCCATGCCTTCCTGGCTTATTGCACCGACAGGACACTTAAGCAGCATTGGACACCTATGGTCCTGTGGACATTTATCTGGATTTACAAAAACCATTTCTTACATAATACCTGTTGATTTCTTTGAGAATGCAAGGCGCGTTATGCCACCTGAGATGATAGCCACTATAAAGGGAATCATAATTATCCACATAAAGGAATCAAACGTCATGTAATACCCACCCTGGGTAAGTCCGTAATAGAGCACAAGGACTATAAAGGCTACGATAAATGTGAGAACTGTTGTGATTATTGCTGGAAGCCATGATAAAAGCGAGAACGCCTTTCCAATCTGGGAAAAATCAGGCATTGCAAGCGCGCCCATGCCAAAGTCAGGTGCGTCAATAAACGGGTCATCAAATCCGTCAAGGTCCTTATCACTAATCTTGTCTTCTTTTTTTGCCATTGCGAGTGTAATTATGCAAACGAAATATAAAAGCTGTTTTTGCGTCAATATGGAAATAAGATGTCCTAAAAACCCGGAGGAATTCAATGCATATTACGAACTGAGGTATAAGGTTTTAAGGGCACCCTGGGGGCAAGAAAGGGGAACTGAAAAGGATGAACTTGAAGATTCCTCCATCCACATAGCTGCGTTTGATGATGGAAAGATAATCGCATGCGGACGCGTCCATAAAAATTCTTCGGATGAAGCCCAGATTAGATATATGGCGATAGATGAAACTTATCGAGGCAATGGAGTGGGTCAAAAAGTCCTTTTCGAACTTGAAGTAAAAGCAAAAGAAACTGGGGCAAAATATGTTATTTTAAACGCGCGTGAGAGTGCCTCTGGATTCTATTCTAAAGCAAGTTACCATCCAATTGGCGCGGGACACATGCTTTTTGGTGAAATAGCACATGTAAAGATGCGAAAAGAACTTAACTAATGCTAAGCTTAGTTAAAAGAAAAAAATAAGCCAGGACTATAAACTCCTTAGTCCTGTTTTCTTAACTTTTTTAGGTAAAAAAGAACCTAAAACCCCTTTCTTTTTTGGCTTCATAAAAAATGCAAGAGCCGCGATTACCGCAACTATTACAACGATTACAGCCACAATAAGGAGGGTGTTATCCTCGCTACTTGTTTGTTCCTTTGAAGTATACTCAGTTGGGACAAAAGGTTCATAACTGTCTTTTGCTTCGTCTTTTGTAGTATCTGGTTTTATTTCGGGACTTAGACGCGCAATTGCAACGGTCTCGACTACTTTGTTGCCTGCGGCATCAGTGTAGCTTATTGTCCAGACACCTGGGGCGTCCATTACAGCCTTTGCAATACCACCGATTATATCCACTTCCCTAACTGCCCCGTCAGGTCCTGTAAAGAATACAATTCCTTCTGAAACCTCTATACCATCATCTCCTAGGACAATTATTACAATCTCTTCGCCGAGGCCAGGAATTTTTTCAACTACTATTGTTACAACACATTCGCCGCAATCTTCAGGACAGTTCATGCATGTTTCATTGCCTGTGCACTTGCCGTTGCCACAAATCTCACTTGGAAGTGTTGGATTATAAATTATCATGCTACCTGATGAACCTCCACTTCCTCCACCACTAGACCTCTTCTTGACTGTTAAACTGCGAGTAGCTTCGTCACTCACATTATCTCCGTTTGGGACGCTTGCTGTGGCATTGACATAGTTAGTAAATGTTCCTCTTGAGGGTCCTTTAACAGTTATTGAAATCTTTACAGCAGCAGAACCCACACTTAGATTACCAATATACCAAACGTATGGTGCCGTTGAATTTGGCGTAACATTTGTTGACTGGTAAGTTAAGCCTGAGGGGAGCACATCGGTTAAAGTGACGTTTGAAAGATTTACAAAACCGTTGTTTTGAACTGTTATTGCAAATACTGCCGAGTTGCCTGTGTATATGCTGGCGTGGTTTACAGTCTTTGTTACTTCAATCCCTGCCTCGCATACTTCAACATCTAGTAAATCTGTATGGCTTACATTATCACCGTTTGGAGGCACGCCTTCAGCCGTAAGGTTGTTGCTTATGTTTATGCACCCCATGCCAGATAATGACTTAACCGTCGCGTTTAATGTAATCTTAACAGACTCACCTGGTGCTAAAGAGCTTATGTTCTCCCAAATCACAACATCTCCTGTTGTGGAATTCGGCGTCATGTTAGTGGCAGTGTACTCTAACTGTGAGGGCAGGGTATCAACAACCCTGACTGGGTCTAAAGTCACATTACCATTGTTTGTTATTGTGAGATTGTAGGTTACAAGACCGCCCTGTGAGGCTATTGCAAAAGTCTGGTCGATTTTAAGGACCGATATGTTTGCCTCGCATACTGTGACATTGACCCAAGTGTTATTTGTGACATTGTCTCCGTTATACGGGATTCCCGTCACATTAAGGATGTTTGTTACTTCGTCGCACTCATCTGGGTAGTAGTCAACCGTTGCGTTCATGTAGATTGTCTGGCTTGCACCTGATGCGAGGTCTGTTAGAGTCCATGTAACATACTGAGCCGCTGATGCTGAAGGAGCAAGACTTGAGCTGTTATATGTCAGGATGCTTGGAATCGTGTCGTTGATGATTACAGTTCTAAGTGTGACATTACCGTTGTTTGTAACGGTGATGTTGTATTCTACGATTCCACCTTGTGACGCTGTGTATGCGGTGATATCAGCTTTAACTGAAGTGACATTTGCCTCACATACTGTGACATTGACCCAAGTGTTATTTGTGACATTGTCTCCGTTATACGGGA
>CAZUDQ010000002.1:0-132714 GCA_964619365.1 uncultured archaeon | reverse complement strand
CGCTGTGTATGCGGTGATATCAGCTTTAACTGAAGTGACATTTGCCTCACATACTTCAAATGTCTCTGAATCAATGAAACTTACATTTGCAGTGCTGTTTAGGACTGCAGAAACCGTTATGTCATTAGTTAACGAGTCACATTCATCGGGGTAATTGTCTACAGTCACATTAAGAATAATTAGGAAGGAGTCATCCTTGTCTATAGAACCTAGATTCCAGGTTACATTCGCCCCGGCAATGGCACTCGGCGTAACATTGGCACCACTATAGGTCACGCCATCGGGCAACTCATCCAGGAGCACTATATCGCCAAGAGTTACGTTGCCAACATTTGTGATATTTAAGAGGAATGTTACAACACCACCTTGTGAAGCAAGATACACTGTCTGGTTGATTTTAATCGCACTAAGGTTGGCATCACTTATACTATAGTTGCTCCAGGCGCTGACGTCAAATTCCACAGTAGCAGCTGAAAGAGAACTATGTAGAGTACACGCGGGTGAGGTCAAATCGTTACATAGTGAATAAATGTTTCTTGCAATAACTGGGTTTGACATCCCTGAGGAAGGCGAGTTATATAAGGTGACATTAGCCTCACTCTTTAGACCCGTTGTCACAAAAGCGTCACTTACAGCGACAAGATTGTGTGATATATTGACTGTCTGTCCAAAAATCAGGTTATCGGAAGCAGATACATCAATATCAGTTAAGAATAATGCATTTGTCCACTTGATTTCACCCTCTGAATTATTGTATATTAAGTAATTGGTTCCAGAGGCCGTGTCGTCAATCTGCTTGTTGGTGTTGGCATAGATATCAGTGTTAAATATAATGTTGCCAGTTGAAGTTCCTGAGAATGTGATACCGTTTCGCACGCATGCTGTTATAGAGTTGTTTTCTATGGTGTTACCGGAGCTAGACTGGATTATTATGCCGTCGTTGCTATTATCACTTATACTTACATTCTCGATAGTCGAACCGCTAGTAGAAGAAAGGTAGACTCCTGATGCGAAGTGCGACACGCTGCCAAAATCTATGATTGTGACTCCAACCCTACCTTGCACATACATGCCATAGTCATCAGAAATACTGTCACCTATTATGCCATATCCGTTACCATCTATTGTGACGCCGTCGGCAGAAACTTTAAAAAGAGTCAGTTCGGTGCTGATGTTGCCTGTTAACGACACATCTGCGCCCGCATCAACCGACCAGCTCCCACTGGAATCAGGCTGTGTGAAATTAGTATCTCCAATTGTTAAGGAACCGCCCGCGTTAAGATCAAGAGCAGTTGATGTAAGCTTTTGTATATCAGAATCGGCTATGATTAAATCGCCTGCCACTTCAAAATGGTAGCCTGCATTTGAAGTTTCACCATTTGTAACTGTAGTGTTAATTATATTAAGGTCACCTGCCGCCTGCACGATAATTGAATAATCATCGTCATCTGAACAATTCATACGTACTGTCTCATTTTCCCAAGTCAAAGTTCCAGCAACAGTCACATCACCATTTATCCAAATGGTGTGGGTTCCATTGACAAACCTTGCCTGTCCACCGGCTTCAGCAGTAAATGAATCGACATATAGTGTCACATTATCATAAGTGACGTTTCCTCCGGACCTGATAGTAATACTATGTGCATGAATCTCTGAGTTTTCGTAGGTGGCCGCAACCCCGATTGTCGCATCACCAGCATAAGTGACATTCACATTGGTACACGCATAAGGTGACGGTGGGTCGAGACTATTACATATTGGGCCCTCATCTGCAAGAATAGGATAGGAGTAATCCTCATATGTAGTACTCCATGGTGGGAAATCCCAGTAAGAAATGGGATCGTTTGAATAATCGTAGAACCATGAGGCACTTGTCTTTGCCGTGCAGTTTTCATTGCCACCATAATAACAATCTGTCGGGTCATCACCAACATGATCTACCCAATATGAGTCTATAATCCACCCATTAGTCAGATTACCTACAAGGCCTCCGCAATCATAGCCATCACAGTCAACAAAACCTGTTGAAAAAGATCGGTTAATGATAATCGACTGTTGACCACTTGAGCTACCCAGCCCCATCGTACCAATCAGACCGCCGATATCATTAGGGCTATAACCACTAGAGTTTCCTGTAACATCTCCAGCGGCATAACAATTACTCACCGTCCCCATAGTATACTTACCAATAAGACCCCCTATACCATTGTCAACTCCGCTATTTGTTCCACTCACATCTCCTGTGGCATAAGAGTCATAAAGACCTATAAGGATAGTATGATCAGCATCCATACGCCCAATAAGACCTCCCAGGTGTCCTTTAGTACCCGTAACATTACAATCCGCAGAACAATTAGATATAGTAGAGGTACCACCTGCCCTTCCTGCCATACCCCCTAGATTCGATTCTCCGTTAACCAAACCTGAAACGTGTATGAATGACACATTTGAATCCCATATCTCCCCTCCAAGGCTGCCTAAGTAGGAACCTCCTGTTATATCTACATCAACTAAACTGACATTTGTTAAAACGGCTCCGTTGGTGGTTGCAAAAAGTCCCCCACACTCGCCCACACCTAAATCTTCTGTGAGACCTGTTATAGTATAACCTGACCCATCAAAGGTGCCCGTAAACGGAGTCGACTCGCCACCTATGGGATCAAAGTCCCCGTACCCTGAACAGTTGATGTCTGCAGTAAGAACGTAGTCTCCGCCAATAGACATTCCTTCAAGTTCTGCGCAGCTGTCAATATCCGTAGCTGACGCTAAGCCAATAAGGACTAAAAAACTTAGGATAAAGAAAAAACTTGTCTTCAGACCTTTGTTCTTATCAAAGCCAGATTGCTGCATATCCATTGTATTTGTTTTAAAGATTGGGTGGGGATTCTTTAATGCTATTATTAAATGCTATCTTATATAAATGGGTTTACTATCGTATATAACTAAATTCTGGTCACCATACTATACTTAGGGATAAATCTCTTTAGTGGGGGGTTTTATTACTTTTACTTCAAAACTAATCGCTCAAAATTTTTCTTGGGCCCGTAGGTTAGCCAGGACATACTACAGGACTTCGGATCCTGTGACCCGGGTTCGAATCCCGGCGGGTCCGCCTAGTTTTTCATTATGTTAGCATTAGCGTTCCCACCTACGCTAAGGTCATTGGTATTGAAGAAACATCCACTTCAGCGTCCCAGCGGGTCTGTCCTTACTTATTCTAAAATTCAGCATCAACCAGGCGAGAATCACGGACTTTGTATCTTAGATACCAAGATCCAATAGTCTTGGATATCTATTTTTGGTAGTATATCGGATACTATAAGGTATATATGGGCATTAGTGATTTTTTGCTAATACAAAATCACGACTCCATAAAGCTTTTTATATTAGTAGTGATAAACTTAGCCACTAGTGATTCTTTTGGTCACAAACGATACTATGGACGAACTTGAAGAGATTAGGAAAAAGAAGCTAAATGAATTGGCTGAAAGGTTCAACAGAGAAAAAATGGAAACGAAAATTGAGGTTAAGGATAATGATTTTGATGAGAACGTAATCAGGCAGTCAGAGAAGGTTCCCGTGGTCGTTGACTTCTGGGCGACATGGTGCGCACCTTGTTTGAGGCTTGGACCCACCTTAGAAAATCTTGCGGATGAGTACAAAGGGAAATTTATCCTGGCGAAGTTGAATGTCGATGAGGGTCAGGTAGTAAGCCAAAAATATGGGATTATGAGCATACCCTCTGTAAAGATGTTCAAGGATGGGAAAGTCGTTGACGAGTTCATAGGAGCACTCCCAGAATCGAATGTTAGGGCGTGGTTAAGCAAAAATATACATACTGAGGAATAATTTGGGATAATACACTCATGGAATCTATAAAAAAGGTTACAATTTTCGCAGGTAATAATAAGGAGGGTGTAAAAGAGACCTTCAACAAAGTAGAGATACTTGTCGGTCAGAAAATTGGGGTAGTCGGTCCAACAGGTTCTGGCAAAAGCCAATTGCTTTATGACATTGAGAAACTTTCTCAGGGTGAAACTAAAACTAAAAGGAAAATTCTCATAAACGATAAGCCTGCGGCACAGGAGATTAAGCTTGATTCAACCAAAAAAATAATCGGTTACCTTACCCAGCACATGAATTTTATGACAGATGACAGCGTACACAACTTCCTGAAAACACATATAAAGACTAGGGGCAAGCACCGAACTAACGCTGAGACTGAAAAGCTGATTAGTAGAATACTTGAGGATGCAAATACTGTAACTGGCGAAAAAATCAAGGGCTCAATGAACCTGTTAGCTCTCTCAGGTGGGCAATCAAGAGCCTTAATGGTCGCAGACCTTGCCTACGTCAGCGAATCACCGATTATACTGATTGATGAAATAGAGAATGCTGGAATACATATTAAGGAAGCGCTCGAGCTTCTTGTCGAGAAAGGGAAAATAGTTTTCTTGGTGACGCATGACCCAATACTTGCTCTAGACACAGATAAGCGACTTGTTATGAAGAATGGAGGACTGAGTAAAATAATTTATACCTCAATTAGAGAAAAAGGGATTGCAAATTACCTCTCTTGGATAAATAATTACATGTTGGACGTACGTGAGGAAGTCAGGAACGGCAACCAAGTTGAAGAATTGAAACTAATATGTACGCCTTTGGAGACCAAAAAATGAAGCTAGTTATATTTGGGGGGACACCTGGAAGCGGGAAGACCAGTGTAATCAAACATGTAATAGAAGAGTTGAAAGACTTAAACATCCATTATACAAAATTCGATGTCCTTGATACAGACGATGCTACTTTAATCAAAGAAAAATTTGGCATAAGTACTGGAAAAAAAATTTCTGGTGATGTCTGCCCAGACCATTATGCAGCATTGGAGATACCAAAAATTATTGAAGAACATAAGAACAAAGACATTATATTCATAGAGACTGCAGGGCTTTGCCTAAGATGCTCCCCTTATGTAAATGAAGGTCTCGCAATCAACATCCTCAACATATTATCGGGAAAGCCTTCAAATTACGGTCCGCTTCTAACTCAAGCGGATGTAGTTGCAGTAACTAAAGGAGATTTAATCTCTCAGGCTGAGAGAGAAATCTTCAGGACTCGTGTAATAGGGATAAATAAAACTGCATCAATAATCGAGGCAAATGGATTAACCGGAGAAGGGGCAATAGATCTAGCGGAGATGATACAAAATAGCCCAGAGATAAAGGGAAAGCTCACACTAAAACACACCATGCCTTCAGCAGTATGTGGTTATTGCTATGGTAATAAGACTATTGACGCACAGGAAACCTTAAACCAATATTTACGAGGCAAGGAGTTGAAAGCTAGGGTGCCCAATATGAACTGCGGCAAATGTGGATTCAAGTCGTGCAATGAGTTCATAAGAGCGGTTTTAGACGATAAGATAGGTGTGGATAAATGTCCGTATATAAAAAAGGTTAAGGATGACTGATGCGGGTATTAGTAGACTAAAACATTTTTCAATAAGTTTTTTGGCGATACCTTTAGGTTTAGTCGGATTTACACTCGCACTAAAAAAGGCCGATGTAATCCTTAATTTGCCATTCCAGGGTTACAATTACCTTTTATATGCCACAATCCTGATATTCATACTAATCACTGGGCTTTATTTCCTTAAATTACTTAAATTTCCGGATGAGGTGCGAAAAGAGATAAACCATCCAATCAAGATAAACTTTTTTCCGATATTCGCAAAAATATTCTTGATATTGAGTATTATCTATTTGGATATGAATCTGTTGCTTGCAAGAAATCTATGGATAATCGGCGTAATACTCCAATTTATATTCTCCATAGCCATCACCTCAATGTGGTTAAGGCATTCAAAATTTGAATTCGAGCATCTTAACCCATCCTGGTTCATACCTATAGTGGGAAATGTTATAATCCCGATTGCGGGCGTCCAATTAGGTTACATAGAACTCTCATGGTTCTTTTTTAGCATTGGTATTATCATGTGGGCAGTATTATTCACAATTGTATTCAATAGGATAATATTCCACCACCCAATTGCAGATAAGTTAATCCCTACTTTCTTTATATTATTTGCACCGCCTGCGATAGCCTTTATTGCTTATGTAAAATTAGTTGGCGAAATAGACCCTTTCGCAAGAATATTATATTATACCTCTTTATTCTTGCTGTTGCTTGTCTTTGCCCAAGTAACCTTGTTTTCAAAAATAAAATTTTATCTATCCTGGTGGGCTTATAGCTTTCCAATGGCGGCAATAACGATAGCGACACTCTTGATGTATCATGAAACAAAAATCCAATTTTTTGAAATCCTGTCAATTCTTCTTTTGACTATCCTCACCTCAATAATCGTCTATCTGGTTTATAAAACCAGCAAAGAAATAATGAGGAAAGGTCTTTGTATCCCTGAAGAAGATTAAAATGGATAAAAAACTAGTGTAAAATGGCACCAAAAATAAAACAAAGTATCTGTGCTGGATGCGGT
Organism: uncultured archaeon; assembly: GCA_964619365.1. Lineage (GTDB taxonomy): Archaea > Altiarchaeota > Altiarchaeia > JAFGQM01 > JAFGQM01 > CAYMNU01. The sequence continues at coordinate 126,218 of CAZUDQ010000002.1, read as the reverse complement.
ATTTGCGTTAACGCATGCCCTTTCGGAGTTTTGGAAATAATATCTGGGAAGGTCGTTGTCAAGCACCCAGAAAACTGTAAGAGTTGTGGGGCGTGTGTTTCTGCCTGCCCAAATAATGCGATTACCTTGAGAGATTAATATGGATGAAAAGATCAAAGGGACTATTGAAGACTATGAGAAGTATGCACAAGAGAACGGCTTTAAGTTAAATCCCGACCAGAAGATAATCGAGATGCTTGTTACTGGCTTACTTGAAAACGAGAAAATATTTGGGAAGAGATATTGCCCATGCAGAGTGGAACACAATGATAAGAACGTGTGTCCCTGTGCTTATCATAAGAAAGAGATAGAGGGGCAGGGTCATTGCCATTGTTTTTTATTTGTAAGCAAGGAAAGCTGAATGATGAAAATACTGGTCTTTGTCTCGTCACACTGCCCACACTGCCCCAAAGCGGAACGCGCAGTCCAAAGGGTCGCACCGGCATATAGTGAGCAAGGCTTGTCATACAAAAAGGTAAGAATAAAAACTGCTGAAGGCAAAGAGCTGTCCTCAAAATATGGTATAACAAGACTACCCACAATATTGTTCCTTGATAATGAAGGGAAAGAGATTAAGAGAAAAAGTGGCGCCCCCAGCGAAGACAATCTACGAGATGATATTGAAACAATGCTTGGATTGAAAAAATCCTTTTTCAGTAGGCTTTTTGGTGGCAAGAATGAATCCTAACGATTTTCTGGACAGAAACAACACAATCGCAGTAGTCGGTGTCTCGTCCAATCCCAACAAGTGGGGCTCAAGAATATTCCAGACGCTAAAATCATTAGGCTTTAATGTTTATCCAATAAATCCAAAACACCGAAAAATAGGTAATACTGTATGTTACCCTAATTTAGAGTCATTGCCCAAGAAACCAAATGTGGTCATAACTACGGTTCCCCCAAAAGCCACAGAAAAGGTTGTGATTGAATGTAAGAACATCGGGGTAGATAATGTTTGGATGCAACCTGGATCCGAATCGAAAAATGCCATAGACTTTTGCAAAAAGAACAATATCAAGGCAGTCTCTAACGCATGTTTCGTGGCTGACGGCTTGGGAAATAACTCAGCCATCAAGGATGTTACCTTCGCATGCAAGAAGATAACACATGAGGAGTTAATCAAGTGTTCATTCGATTTGAATAAAACTGAGTATAATGTCTTGATTTTCTTGTTGAAAAATGAAGGTGAGACAACGATATCAAAAATCGCAAAGGGGATGAACCTAGAAAGAACAACTATCCAGAAAGCTATGAAAAGTCTTCTCAAAAAGCAACTTGTTAACAGACTGCGAAAGAACCTACCCAGGGGCGGTTACACCTATTTGTATAAAGTAGGCGAAAGGGATGAAATCAAGACTAGAATGAAGGAAATAATTTATGATTGGTATAACAGCATTAGAAAAGAGATAGACAAATTATAATCCTTTTATCGCATAGCAATTCTTCATTTTCCAAAAGCAATCTTTATCATTGGTATTGAAGAAACATCCACCTCAGCGTCCCGGCGGGTCCGCTCATTTTCATGTTCTAGGTAGGGGCCTTGGATTATTTTTTCAATAGGGAATCCATATCCAGTTCCAAGGTTTCAAAACGTCCTCTTAACAAAGTTATGGAGTCCTCCACGCCTTTGTTATAAAGCTCTATTCCAACACTTTGCAAAAAATGATCCAGTATAGATTCAGCAGCAATCATTCCGATTTCTTCATCTCTTTGTGTTTTAAAAAAACTAGTCAGTTCCCTAATACTCTCACTTCTTTTTTCTTCTGAGAGTAAATCCCACTTGCGTTTAATGCTTGCCATTATAACTTATAATTAAAATCCAATAGTCCAGATTAGTCGTCAATGTCCTTTGCCTTAAAGCCTGAGCGCGCAAACATAATGATTAGGACAACAGCAATGATGGTAACAACCACTGCATAGATTATCATCGCATAAACCGCAGTTTGTGTGCCAAATAGCTCGCTAAATCCTGCTTTTATGGCATCATTCCAAGCAAGGGCGGCAACTAAGGCAAAAGCGCTAGTAAGGAGTAATGAAATCTGATTCATAACGTCTCGCCTTAGGACCTTTTGCTCCTTTGTCTGTACCATTTTTTTCTGTTAATTATTTTGGGCCTTGGAATAAAAATCAATTAAGAGTTTTCGGTATACCGAAAAGTTTTTATATTGCCAGGTTCTAAGATACCAGAAAATGAGGAGATGTCGGCACAGATGTGGACAAGCGCAAGGTAAAAGCCTTCTTTTAGCTCCGCTTGGAGAGGAAGTAGTTATACTCGATATTCAGACCTGTGGCGGCTCAAGAAGACGACTTATGGACCTGGGAGTTAAGGAGGGCTTGCCTGTCAAGTTAATCAGCACCCAAGGCCGCGCATTAATAATAGAGATAAACGGCGCCAAATACTGCATATCAAAGCGCCTTGCAGAAGGCATTCTCATAAAAGAGTGAAGTGGAAAAAATAACTGTAGCCCTTGCAGGAAACCCCAATGTCGGAAAAACATCAGTATTTAACCGCCTTGTTGGGAGTCGGCAAAGGGTGGGCAACTGGCCGGGAGTCACTGTCGAGAAGCTTAGTGGAAAGAAAAAATACGAAGGGTATGAGATTGAATTTGTCGATCTCCCAGGAACTTATGGTCTTGCAGCTTATTCAAAGGATGAGATTGTTGCCAGGGACTACCTTATAAATGAAAAACCCGATGTCGTCGTGCATGTAATTGATGCAACAAACCTAAAGCGCAATTTGTACCTTACAACCCAGATCCTTGAACTTGGAAGCAAAGTAGTTATCGCTTTAAACATGTCTGATATGGCAGAAACCAGGGGTGATAAAATTGATGTGTCGCGCCTGTCTGAATTTTTAGGTGTACCAGTAGTTAAAACTGTTGCCAGTGAAGATAAAGGAACCCAAAAACTTCTTGAAACTATAACTGAGGTATCAAAAACAAAGCAACATATCCATGAGATAAGCTACGGTTCAAGAATCGAAAGAAAGATTTTGTCCTTGGAAAAAGTCCTTGGGGAAGACGCAGAACTTTCAAAAAAGATACCTTTGCGATGGCTTTCGGCAAGACTTCTTGAGGGCGACAAAAATGCAATTGAAAATGTCGCTAGTAGCCCCGCTTGGCCCGAAGTCAAAAAATTCTTAAAGGGTATTGATTCTGAAAAATATGAAGCCCAGATGGTTGATAAACGCTACTCTGCGATATCCTTGTTCCTACCTCAAGTATGCACGATATGTGCGGGCAAAACTACTGTAAGCGATATGATAGACCGCGTAGTTACCAATAAGTATTTAGGGATACCCATATTTTTGATAATAATCTGGGCCGCTTTTGAGCTAACTTTCACCCTTTCAACGCCATTTATGGAGATCGTAGGGACCTTTTTCTCAGATTTATCAGTCTTTGTTCTTGACGCCATCCCGGGACTTTTTGGTTCCCTTCTAGGTAATGGAATAATCGGGGGGCTTGGCTTCGTCCTTGTCTTTGTGCCGCCGATATTTATAATGTTTCTTATGCTTTCAGTCCTTGAGGACAGTGGATATCTGTCGCGCGCGGCCTTTGTAATGGACAGGTTAATGTATAAGCTTGGCCTTCAGGGAAAGTCATTTGTCCCGATGCTCATGGGGATTGGATGCAATGTGCCTGCCATAATGGCCACACGAACAATCGATGATGAGAAAGACAGATTCATAACTATTCTTGTAACTCCATTTATCAGTTGTGGTGCACGCCTTCCAGTCTTTATCCTTCTTGCAGGTGCCTTTTTTGGGCACGAAGCAGGAACTGTAATCTTTAGCTTATATGTCCTGGGCATCGTTGTTGCAATACTTTCGGCCCTTCTTCTTAGGAAATTTGTCTTTAAGGGCGAGGCCGCACCATTTATCATGGAGCTTCCCATTTACAGGAGACCCACATTTAAGACGTCTTTTTTACACGCCTGGAACCTTGGCTTTACTTACATCAAAAAAGCCGGACCGATAATCGTAATCGGCGCGATTATAATCTGGTTCCTTGCAAGCTTCCCAGAAGGTGTAACTTATGGTGGGGCAGATAGTTATGTAGGTGTAATCGGTCAGACCCTAGAACCTATTTTTGCTCCGCTTGGTTTTGACTGGAAGATGGTTGTCGCACTAATATTCGGATTTGTTGCAAAGGAGCTTGTAATAAGTGCCCTTGGCGTCCTTTATAGTAATGACGAAACTAAGGGACTTTCCTTAAGTCTGCAAGAAGATGCTGCATTCACACCCCTTAGCTCCCTTTCACTTATGGTATTTACACTTCTTTATGTTCCATGCATTGCGACACTTAGTGTCATCAAAAAGGAAACTGGTTCTTGGAAGTGGATGGCATTTTCTGCGACATATAGCATAGGGATTGCCTGGATAGCTGCATTTTTGATATATCAAGGAGGGCTTATTTTGGGTTTTAGCTAAAGATGGAAAACAAAAAATTAAAAGGAAAGTTCTTATTCGGGCTCATTGTCGGGGCGATATACCTGGCAGTAGGCACTCTTGTCCTCATAAATGAAATCATAATGATATTTGGCTTTAATGATTTCTTCTTTTTCCCCGCAGACATAATGGGTGGGTTTACATTAATTGTAATTGCGGTGATTTTCTTATTTGGCGCAAAGGAGCTTCATGCCGGGATAAATGAGGGTGTAGCCTATATTTATGTCGGCATACTAATTGCAGTCATCTTGGCAGTTATCGCGATAATCCTTATTGGTGGTGAGCTCTTAAACATGGCAATAGAATCAGAGTGGACTTTTTCATCACTTGATTTTACAATGGCACTTAAGCCTATTGTGCTTCTTGTGCTCCTCCCTCTTTTTGGACTGCTCGTTTGGAGGGATAAATTCGCATTAAATAATCTTGCAAAAGCTGGAAAATGATAAAAGAGACTTTAAGCGCACTTTTGGAAAAAAGAAGTTTAAATGAAACTGCATCCGCCTTGGAAATAAGCTCGGATGAGCTAAAATCTCGAATAGAACTCCTTACTTCAATGAGATACCTGCAGGCAGAAAAATCGCAAGTGACCTGTGATAAGAGCTGCTCTTTTTGCTTTCTTTCCTCTAATACAGATAAGGAACTTGTGAATGGCTACTCCCTGACAAAAAAGGGAAAAAGAATACTAAATTCAAATGAGAACTGAAAGAAAAGAGGACTACCTTGAAGCAATAGAAGAGCTTATAAGTAAAAAAGGGTCTGCTAAGCAAAAGGACTTAACAGAAATGCTTAAGCTTAGCCCGTCAAGCGTAACTGAGATGCTCCAAAAGTTAGCGGTGTCCGGCTACATAAATTATGAAAAATATCACGACGTAACACTTACAAAAAATGGTCTAAAAATCGCAATCGAAACTCGAAACAAACATGAGATGCTATCAGCCTTTTTAACAGGGCTTGGCATAGAAAAAAAACTCGCAGAAGAAGACGCCTGCAAAATCGAGCATATCCTTAGTAAAGAAACATCAAAGAGACTTAGTGCTTTTGTAGAGTTTATGAACTATTCTGAAAGCACGCCCCGCTGGCTTGATCATTTTAAATATTTTTATAAGACTGGAAAATTTGTTGAATGTACGCCTGAGAATCACACGAATTGTCCCGTACATGGGAAAAAGACTAAAAACTAAGTTCTTCTCTGTGGCTCTTTCCGCTCGAGTCCCTGTTCCAGACTATGCAGTTACCATGAGACATCCTAAATGCCCGAGTATTTGGCGAGTAAGGTCTTTGAGCCGAAAGAAGCGCTATTCCCCCCTCTTTTGACATTGTGGAACCCAGACCAAAATCCTCATCTGAAATTTTATCTATCAAAGAATTCGCCTCTGGGGTATCTATTATATCCACTTCACCAGATATTCTTAGATATTCTTTTTTACCCTGAGGGTGGAAACAGACCTCGATTTTAGGGTTATCATTTATTTCCTGCCAGGTATCCTTGTAGTCTGCTGTGTCAAAATAAAAGCCGGAGGAATCGGCTGCCCAGCAAAGAAAGGGGCGAACCTTAGGCTCGCCCGACTCTGTTGCCGTTGCTAGATAACATGTCGGGTTCTTTCTTGCAAATTCCAGGCAATCCTTTATTTTCACCGTTTAGCATTCGCCAGGGAACCAGCCATCCACCTGGGCAGCGCAAGCCGAGCATCCGTTGCCATATGTTTCTCCGTCAGTGCCACAGACCGGGTCGTACTGCATCGTGCAGATATCAATTGTCTTTTCGGTGTCGCTGCAGGTATGGAAGTCTCCTGTATCTGGCATTATATCACAGGCCTTAAGTGTATGTTCTCCCACAGGGTCAACAATACGCCCAAGGAAAAGAATTGCTCCGGACTCGTCATCAAGTATCGCAAAGATAAATGGGTGGTCTGCAATAAAGACTGGGTTTGGTTCAGGCTCCATTACAGCCTTTAGATTCATGACAACAACAGTTGCCGCTGCAGCCTCAGTGCCTTCTTCGTTGACATCAACAAAAGCTTTATGGATAACCTTACTTATATAAAGGTCTTTTGTGCCATCCATTCCCGAAAAGTCTGCTGCCATTGAGAAAGCAAGAGGCATACCTAGGGAAGAAAGCACCCCACCTAAACCATATCTTGTCTCAATCTTGAATTTTGGTATCTCAAGATAATCTAAATCCGTTGGAACAAGCTGATTTGAGATATCGGCAAACTTTGACTCGTCAAGCTCTGCTTCAAAAGCAGTTATGTCATCAGGTAGTATTATCACCATACTAAGCCTGTCCCCTTCATATGGAAGGCTTATTGCCTGCCAAGTGTCACCTTCTGTGTAAGGGAAATTAACCTCATCAAACATCGACATCATCGGCGCATCAGAGACTACCCCTGGACAAGTGATAAAGGTATTGTTGTGCGTGTTTTCCGGGTCAAAAGAAGTTTCCCAGTTGCCCTTAAAATATATTGCGTTTGTAAGAACCATGCGCGTTAGTGAATTGACATCACCTGATGCAAGGATGTTTTTTATCTTCTCGTTTGTCTTATCCTCGACCCATGAGTTTATTATCTTTCTTGAACCCTCGGAGTCATTTATGTAATCCATACCTTGCGTCCCTGCAAAATAGTAGTCTTCAATGGTACTTATGTACTCTGGAAGGAAAGGATAAGTCTCTTCAGGCCAAAGCGCGTTTGCAATCGAAAGGTTGTAAGCCTCGCCTGTAGGATTAAACGAGCTGAGAAGAGTCTGATAACCTTCTTGTCGTACAGTCGCGTCAGTTGGCAAAGAAAGTACGTTTTCCATCTCAGTTGCGGTTTCTCCGTGCGCGCCTTCGTAAGTCATGCTAAGTGCGTCATGTATGCTAAAAGGCGAATAAAATACATTATCACCATCTTTTGACAACTCGCTATACAAAATGAAGCTGAATTTGTTTATGGACTCTGTTATATCCTTAACATCCTCTGTTGTGGCTGTTGGTATTTGGGGTTTAACAATTGGTAACTCAACTTTTTGCTTCTCATTAGTATAACAGGGACCCCCATTAGGTACGCAACACTGCTCTGGATATGATTCTAATATAGGTAAGCCTGCTGCAGCGCAAGTCTCAAAATCCGAGATGGTCGCTTTGTTGTCGGGCACTGTGTTTTGGGGCAGAAGAAGAAGTATTGCTACTGCAATCACAACTAATATAACTATACCTAAGATTATTGTTTGATTTTTTTCCATTTTGTTTTTAACAATTTTCAAGAGTATTCTCGCCCTTCGGATCAACAATCCTCCCAAGGAAGAGTATTGCTCCTGAGTTGTCATCAACTATGGCAAAGATAAAAGGCTTATCTGCTATAAATTTGGGTTTTGGGGGGGCGGGCATTGCCATTCCCTCCGCCATTATAACCGCAGTTGCTGCAGCCGCCTCAGTACCGTTTTCTGCAACATCGACAAAAGCTTTGTGTACTACATCGCTTATATAAAGCATCCGTGTTCCATCCATTCCTGAGAAGTCTGCGGGGCCAAAAGTAAATGCTAGGGGCATACCCATCGCTTTTAAAACATCTGAAAGCCTGTATTCAGTTTCAAGCTTGAATTTTGGTATCATGATTGCATCTAGCGGTGTATTTGAAAGGCTAGTTTTGATTTCATTGAATTTTGCTTCATCTAGTCCAGCTTCAAAGGCTGACATGTCATCAGGCAGGATTATTAGCATATTTGTCTTGTCTCCTTTATAGGGAAGCGATATTGCTTTCCATCCCTCGCCTTCTGTATAAGGGAAGGACTCGTCCCACATGCGCATCATCGGAACTTTTGACGTTTTTCCTTGGCACGTATTAAAGGTCATATTCAAGGTGTCAATACCTTTAAACTTAGTCATCCAGTCAGCCTTGAAATATATGGCATTTGTAAGAACCATGCGCGTCATCGGATTTACATCACTTGGCTGGAGCAGGTCTTTTATCTTGCCGTTTGTTTCCTCTTTGGCCCAATCATTTATCTCTTTTACTGCGCCAGCTGGATCGTTCTTATAATCCATGGGCTTTGTCTCTGCAAGATAATAATCCTCGACAATTGAGATATATTCTGGAAGGAACGCGTAGTCTTTTTCTGGCCAAATTGCATTGGCTACTGAAAGATCAAAGGTGTTATCGCCTTTAAGTGATTCTAAAAGTGACTTATATGACGGATTCAGATTGACTTTATCGACAGGGAGAGAGAGTACGTTTTCCATCTCAGTTGCGGTTTCTCCGCGCGCACCTTCATAAGTCATAGTGAGAGCGTCGTGTATGCTAAAAGGGGAGTAGAATATGTTTTTTCCACTCGGGGCTAATTGATCATACATGTCAAAACTGAATTTGTTTATTGAATCTGAGATACTTTTTACTTCATCATCAGATGCAATAGGGAGGTCTGGTCCAATTGGTTTAACAATAGGTGGCTCAACGTTTTGCTTCCCGTTTGTAAAACACTGTCCTTCGGATGTGCAACACTGTTCAGGATAAGACTCCATTATAGGATATCCTGCATTTGCACATTCTTCAAAATTTGTTATCGCTTTTTCTGTCATCGCATCTTCTGTGGACCCTACATAGTAGGACCAAAGAACGATGATACCCACAATAAGTATTGTGAACCCCAAAACATTTGAAATCATTACTCTTCTTTCCATTTTTAAGATTACTCGAGCAGAAGATATAAATAAGGTTCAGGTTCTATTGAACTTAAATTTCTAAAGATCCTTTTCTACTTTAGATTTGACTTTACCTAAATCTTCTTTGACTTTAGATCCTAAGTTCTTAGCATCTGCTTTGGCATTTTCGCCAACCCTTTTTGACTTAGTTTTGGCTTCCCCTAACTTCCTTTTTGCTGCAACTGTATTCTTCTTTTCGTTTTCGACTATTTTGATTACCATCTTTTTTATGCGCTCGTTACGCTGCACATAACCATAAAGGAGCATACATATTGCGCCGCCAGTCATTATGACAAACAGCACCGGGGCAAATGCCGGAACAAAAAACTCAATGCCATACCATATAGTAAGACCTGCAAAGGCACCAACAGTTAATGCGAATATAGAGTCCCTTAAAGTCAACCTTATAAAATAGGCAAAGACTGCGCCCACATAAACACCGTAGGCTATTGTTAAAAGAACCAATGCCGCCATAAATCCTACCTCACCCCAGCGAATCTTTAGTTTAGTTGAAAAATCACCCATCTTGGCAATAGTTCCTTTACCATGTGGGTCAACCTCGTCAAGGATTTTGTTTACATATTTATTCGTGTATCTTTTTTCTAGTGGGAGGCGTTCAAGAATTTTATATACTATGACTATTGCAATTAGTTCCAAAACAAAAAGAATTGCAATTGAGGTAAGGGGCCTGAAGTTATGCTCAATCCCATAAGCCATCGCCATACCTGGACCAAAAAACATTGAAATTATCCAAAATGCAAGGAATGAAAACTGGGCGACAAGTTCTTGTTCTATTGTCTGTAGTGTCGTTCCGGTCAAAAGCAGATTACTCATAAGATTTGGGTTCATTTTTATCTTGAAAAATTACTTGTTAGTTTATTAAAACACTTATGTTGTATTTTTATTGTACTTTTATTCCTAATCCCATAATCATATCAAAAGGGCGGTAAATAAAATGAAAGCTTCAACCAGGATAAAAACTATCGAATTTAAGGTCTCGGCACTTTTGGTAATAGGTTTAATGCTCGCTTTTTGGGGTGTGGCCTCAAGTCTTTCTAATCTAGACTGGGCGCAAAAAAAGATATTAGACCCTGCAATGGCAAGCAACATGGGGATTATCTCTCTAGTGCTTTTGGTTCTTGGTTTGTGTCTTTCGTTTTACGGAATTATGATGTGGGTGACACGCCGCTCTGATGTTATGACAAACAAGTTTGTAAATATCATGGATGTGTTTACTACTCTTGTCAAAAAACAGCTTGAAATAATCGACACTACTGAATCGAAAAAAGGAATAGCAGAAATCGATGAAAAGGGCAAGATGTTTGCCGAAGAGCTAAAGGGTATAAAGAGGATCTAGTCTTTATCGGCTTTTTTGTAGTGGCCAAGGTCATAGAACTCTAGTTTCCCAGGAGCATCGCCTTTCCAGCGAAGGAACTGAAGTTTGGTTTCTGACCCAGGACTAAGATTTAATTTGCCCGACTTTAGTAATTTTGACATTAGTTTTTCTGCTGATTTTGAATAAGACGGAGTTCGAGCTATGTGCAATGCGAGTAGCTTAGGATTTATATGTTTAAATGGCTGTGTGTAGAGCTCAATGCGCTTGGGTTTTTCGATTGGGTTATATACAGATACCGAACCAAATTCCTCAATTTCGCTCTTTGGTCTTGTAGGTAAAAGCAGGAATTTAAATCGTTCTTTTGCCAGTTTCCCCGCCTCTGGAGACTCATTGAATGAGTTTGTAAATTCATGCATTTTTTCCATCTGCCGGCGTACACGTATCAGGCGATCTTGCTCGCTTTCGTGTTTTTCAAAATCAACATCATTGCGCGGCATATCAGGCCAATCAAACATAGAATAATGATTACCGAGTTCATCGGTCCTGATAAGTATTCTTCTAGTGCCGTTTATATGTTCTTTTTTTAGTTCAGACGGGTGGCTTAAAACATGATGGTGCGGAATAACCCAGCGCGGGTCGCCCTTTGCAACATCTTTAAGGACATTTAGCCCCCAAAGCTTAGTGTGTCTGCGCTGTTTTGGTTTTGGCATTCTTTTAGCTTATGGGTTAACATATTTTTCGTGACCTAAGTCATAAAATTCCAGATTGCCTGGCTTAGCACCTTTCCAACGAAGGAAGAAAAGCTCGGCAATCGTACCTTTTTTTGTATCTAATTTGCCTGATTTGAGCAGTTTTAGCATAAGTTCTCTTGCAGATTCAGAATCCATATTTTGTGAATCTGTAAGTCTGGAGGATTTTTTAATTTCGCTTTCAGAGATATTCCCGTCTTTTGCAAAATTCAGACTAAATACATTAGTATCTAACGTGTGTGTCCTCATATGCTCGCTGTGCTCTTTTGAAAAAGGTTGTGAATGATAAACTACACTTACAGGATTGGTTTTGTTAATGTATGCTATGCTACCAAACGATTTGATTTCTGACCTCGCCTTTGTTGGTAATAAAAGAAACTTGGCTCCTTTTTCAGAAAAATCTTTTGCCACTTCAGGATTATCTTTGGTATGTAAGTCCACATTCATCTTTTCCATGAGTTTTTTGGTTCGCATAGTACGAATCCACATCGGTTCATATCTAGCAAATTTAAGCTCATTACGTGGCATGCTTGGATAATTGTAATCAGTGTAATAAGCTCCATTTTCATCAGTCCTTATAAGTACTCTCCTGGCATCTGCTATATGCTTTTTTTCCAATTCAGAAATTGATGTTAATACATGGTGTTTGGGAATAGTCCAGCGCGGGTCGCCCTTTGCAACCTCTTTAAGAACATTTAGGCCCCAAAGCTTAGTGTGCCTATTTTTAGCTGGCAAGGTTTGTGAGTTCCTTGGTGCTATTTTATATGCAATTTTTTTTGTTTTTGGCTTTGGCATTTTTTAATAGTTAAGTATTTCGCTTAAAATTATAAAAGCCTTGTTAGCTAAAGCAAGTTTTTTAGCTAGGCGCCCTTAATTTAGGCAATGGTCAAGACTATCCCATTCTCTGAATCTAAGTCAATCAGTGAAAAGGACCTTGAAGAAGCAAAGCTTTCATCTAATGTCTATCGTGAAGCGGGAGTTAACCCCGTAATAATCTCTGTTGTTCTTCCCACGTTTAACAACGGCTCTGAAGAGTATATTGAGACCATGCAAATGGTAATACGAAAGCTTTCAAAGCTCATTGACAGGGGAGCTATTGATGAGATAGTTATTGTTGACGGCTCGCGTGATAGCAAAGGGATGCCAGATTTTGAATTCATGCGCTACCTCCTTGCCCTTTGTGTTAACGAGTGTACAACTTTTAAGCGTGAAGTGGATTTTGTGCGTTCTATGCCTGAAGGGAAGCAAAAGTCCATGGAAGGGCGTTTTGACTTTTCAATAAGATTCCTCTCCCAGCTTGACCCTCTTTTGCATAAGATTTTCCTCAACCACAAGCTCTTAACAGAAGATGAGATAGAAACCCTAAAAAAGGGCAAAGGTGCAGGTCTTTGGTATTCAATTCCCGTAACTTATGGGAACATAATCTGTTTTGTTGATTCTGATATTAAGAGCTTTAGGAAGTTTTATGTCGAGGCGCTCTGTAAACCCATCCTTGACGGCTGGCATGCGAATAGCACAACATACAAATGCAATCCAGATATAGTCTTCACTAAGGCAACATACGTTCGGAAAAACGTAAAAAAGGACGGTTTTCATTTTGGGGGACGGCTAGCAAGAATAGGAATGATACCACTTTTCCGAGCGCTTAAAAAGATGAATGAATTCTCTGGACTTGATGAAATAGGTTATCCAGTTTCAGGTGAATGCGCCTTTTCAATCGATGCACTTAAGGAGATTCAATTCTCAAATGGCTATGACATAGAAACCTCAGTACTTTGCCAGTTGCATGAAAATTTTGGAATGGATAAAATAGCTCAGGTCGACCTGGGGGTTTATCAACATATTCCAGGAGACGATGACCATGTAAAGGCTATGATGGAAGAGGCTAGTTCGGCACTAAAATTTTGGGCTCAAAAATACAAAAAGGATATAGATATAGATACGCTGTGTGAATTATATTCAAAAGAGGCAAAAGACATAATCCCTGAATTTGTAAAGAAGGCATCAGAATATAAAGATTTTGTTTATACTAAGGAAGACGCTAAGGTTGACGAAGAGCGCGCAATTGAATTTACGGGCATATTAAAAGCCGCGTGGAACAGGGATAGTGAGCCAAAACTCCTCCATGCCTGGCGTGACATCGCAAAAAAGACGAATCTTGAAAATGGGTATTCCTACCAGAATTTAAAGCTTTCCCTCAGGCAAAGGATAAACAAATTCACTTCAGGTGTGATATTCTCATCAATTTATGTGGACCGCTCAAAACAGATAATAGAAGACTACGCTGAAGCGCATGGCCCGTAACTAAATTAAAATGGAAGAATTAATAATATTCACTGACCTTGACGGAACCTTAATAGACCATGACACCTATTCTTGGACTCAGGCAAAGCCTGCCATTACAAAACTTAAAAGAAAACAGATACCGATAATCCCGTGTACTTCAAAGACTCGTTCTGAAATCGAAGTTTACAGGAAGAAAATGGGACTCACAGGACCCTTTATCTCTGAGAACGGCGGGGGAATCTTTATACCCAAGGATTATTTTAATATAGATTTTGAATTTGACAAGGAAACTGACGAGTATAAGATAATCCGCCTTGGAACTCCTTACGAATCAATAAGAAAAGAACTTGGCAAGTTAACTGAGTTTGGCCTAATAGAAGGATTTGGAGATCTCACAGTTGAAGGTGTTATGAAAGCAACAGGCCTCCCTGAAAAAGAAGCCATCCTTGCCAAAGAAAGAGAGTTTGACGAAGCATTTTTTTTCGACGGTGATGAAAAAGGCTTACAGAACGCAATTGGCACAATAGGTCTTAACTGGACGCGCGGCGGGCGCTTCTGGCACATAATGGGACAAAACGATAAGGGGGAAGCTGTACGAATTCTTACTGAGCTTTTTAAGGAAGCTGCTGTCAAAGGAGAAAAAATAAAGACTGTTGGTATTGGCGACTCACTTAACGACGCACCCATGCTAAAAGCGGTTGATATTTCTATACTTGTCCAAAAGAAAAATGGAAGTTATGACCCGCGAGTTAAGTGCGATGGGCTCATAAAGGCAAATGCACCAGGACCCCTCGGCTGGAACGAGGAACTACTCAAGCTAACAAAAAAATAAACTAACCCGTAAAAATGCTTCGCAGAAGAACAATGACAAAGGCCTTTGTCTTTGCAATATCAGAGATGAGAGAAAATCTTGGTGACCTAGATACAATCAGTATGCTTGATGCGATAGGTGAGAAGCTTGCCGAAATAGAAGGGCCTGCGCTAATGGGCAGAGAAACAGGAAATCTCTATCTTTTTGAAGAAGACTTATTTTCACAAAAAATCTCTGAATTTTTAGAAGAAGTAAACCCCAGCGATAAAAATGCAAAAGACTATCTTGTGCCCTTTGAAAATGGGGATAAGTATATCTCAATGAATGTCTTTGCGCCGCTTGGTTATGCCTATCGGAAAAAACGCGCGCAACTTGCCGGAAAAAATGATTTAATAGACCTTGGGGCAAAGGGGGCGCTCTGTCCAAAAAAGCTTAATGAGAAGTACATAAAAGAGCTAAAACATTCAGATACCGAGATATCAAAACTTCTCGACAAATATGAACGTGTGAGTGTTTATCTATAAATTTTTAAATCAGAAGACCTTAACTTTACGCCAATAAGCCCAAAATGAATCACGAAGAAGCCAATAAACTATATGACTCGAGTGTTAAGATACTGAAAGAAAACCAGCATAAAAACGGAGGATTCTACGCCTCGCCGCCCGGAACAAGATATCCTTATGTTTATGCGCGCGACCATTCCATAGATATTATGGGAGCTAGTTCGGCGGGTCTTTTTGATCAGGCACGCCTTGGTCTTGAGTTCATGTTTAAAAACCAGCTTAAAACTGGTGAATTTGCCCAAAGATATGATGTATCAGGCGAAAACAAAAGCTATAAGGAGCTCCAAATAGATGGAAATGGTCTTGTGCTTTTTGCACTTGGCGACTACATCAGAAAAACAGATGACATGAGCCTTCTTGATGATTATTGGGACAACATAACGAAAGCCACAGAGTTCATTTTCTCCCACATGAATGATGACATAAACCTTATTCACACGATAAACAGTATCCACGAATACCCTGCCTTTGAGCACGGCTTTGAGATATATGCAAACTCGGCCTGCTGTGGCGGGCTTCTTGAAGTATGCGAACTTGGGAAAAAGATAAAATCTGATGTCAAAGTAACAAAGAAAAAGACTAAAAAATTACAGAAGGCAATATGTACTTCACTTTGGAGTCCGATGAGAAGAAGCTTTATAAAAAATATCAGAATCCAGCACCAGTGTTCAAACCCACTTGGTTGCGACCCATATTCATCTGTTGTAACAGATGTTGATGCGGCACTTTATGCACCAGCGTATTTTAATGTAATCTCAGACCACGACCTAAAAGTGCGCCTGACCTGTGAGCGCATATATAAAGAGCTTTGGGACCAGGAGCTTGAGGGCTTAAACCGCTATCCTGAAAGCTGGGGTCGGAACAATGGAGGTTACGGACCATGGTGCCACTTTACTACAATGCTTGCAAAGCACTACATAAAGACCGGAAGGAAATGGCGCGCAAACAAATACTTATCATGGGTCGTTAATTCAGCTTACAATTACCAGCTTCCAGAACACGTTTCAACGCCTGAGCGCTACCGCCTCTGGAAAGAAGAATACACAACAGCACACATCATGAGAGACGACAAAAAAATCATGATGGAAAAGATTGAATCCCACCCGCTTTTCAAAGAGGGAATTGTCCATGTCGTTGAACCCCTAATTTGGCCACATGCAGAATATATAATGGCTTATAACGAGTATTGTGCAGCGTTTGGAGACGGCGAACACATCATCGGCGAAGCTGAAGTGGAGTAAGGAGAAGAACCCACAAGCGCTCGAAGAAATAGGATTTTTTGCCTAAGACACTCTGTTCAAATCCCTCAAAAGAGGGTTCTTTGTCGTCATTTGTCGCCACAAGAATAATTATCTTACCGCCCCTGTTTAGACAAACTGGAGCTTCTTTTAGAAACTTTCTTGTAACGCTAAGGCCATCGTGTCCTCCGTCCCATGCCCGTGATTCTAAGTCATCAGTTTCCGAATCATCTGTCGGGACATATGGGGTGTTAAAGACAATCAAGTCGAACTTTTCATCTATGTTTGAAAACAAGTCAGACTCCAGAACCTTGATTTTATCGTCTACGCCTTCAAGACTCGCATGTGCGAGGGTTGCTTCTAGCGCCTTTGGATTAATATCTACGGCTAATGTGTCACAACCTTGATTCCCAAGAGCGACTGAAAGTATTCCTGAGCCACAACCCATATCAAGAGCCTTTTTCACACTAGCTGCCTTGAGATATTTTTCTATACTTTCCTTTATTAAGTAACTGTCCTCAGACGGGGGATATACGCTTTTATCCACTCTAGTTTTTCTATTGCGAGCTTAAAATTACCCGCAACCTTATAATGGATAGAATAGACTCGCTCATGCAAAACCCAAGAAAGGGACTCCTCGTACTTGCAACACCTATAATCCTGAGTATGGTGGCAGAGCTTGTCTTAATAATAGTTGACACTTATTTTATTGCAGGCTTAGGGCACGAAGCTCTTGCAGCAATGCAGCTTGCATTCCCAATAGTCTTTATCGGCCAAGCATTTGCCGGTGGACTATCAATAGGTGCAACCTCTGTGATATCGCGAAAACTTGGAGCGGGTCAGAAAAAAGAGGCGGCATACGGCGGGGCAAACGCGGCGACTCTTGCAATACTCATGGGCGTTGTGATGATGGTTGTTGTCATTCCACTGGCTTATCCGATTATAGCGGCATTTGGAGCAGATGCTGCAGTCACGGCTATGGCAAGTGATTATTTATGGATTATTGCCCTTTGTGGAATAGGTCTTATGTTCTCAATGGCTGCAAATGGGATTCTTGTTGGTGAAGGGAACACAAAAACACCGTTAATAATACACCTAATAGGTATTGTGATTAACGGAATCCTTGATCCTATAATGATTTACAACATGGATTTGGGGATTAGTGGTGCTGCTATTGCAACAACAATATCGGTAATAATCATGGCGGGATTATTTGCTTATTTCATTTACTTTAAAAGAAACGGGCCTGTGCTTGACATAAGAGGAGTTGGTCTCTTACTTGAGAAAAAGGCCTCCCTTGAGATATTGACTATAGGTCTCCCCGCGGCATTTGCCCAAATGGGACTTTCAATGTCAATGATAATAATGAACGCTGTTCTTGTCTCATTTGGAAGCGTGGCAATAGCAGGCCTTGCAATAGGCTTTAGGGTCGATTCCCTTGTTATAATGCCAATGCTTGGTCTAGGTGGGGCAGCTGTTGCTATGGTCGGTTATTTCAAAGGGTCAAATAAACCGCGTGATTCACTTCGTGTCGCAAGGTTTGCCGCCAGCGTCAATTTTATCTTTGGTCTTGGAATCGGAGCTCTCGCCTGGATATGTGCACCAATATTCATAGGGACATTTACAAGCAACCCAGCAGTCCTTGAAATAGGGATAAGCTACACCAGAGTCATTGCGCTCACATACTGCGCGTGGGGCGTTGGTATAACAATGAGTTCTTCATTCCAGGGAATGGGCAGGGGAATGCCTTCTCTTGCAATAACACTCTTGCGTTCACTAGTACTGCTCTTGCCTCTTGCGCTAGTACTTCCGCCAATCCTTGGAATCAGCGGTGTCTGGATAGCGATGTTGATTTCAGGCTGGATAGCAGCAGTTATCGCATTCCTTTGGTTTGAGTTTTATTTACGACGTGAGATAAGTAAGACAAGCTCATAATTTTTATATGGTTTTGTTCTAACTAAGCGCTTTAACTTGATATTTTTTGCGGGCGTAGTGTAGTCTGGTATCACTCTAGCCTTCCAAGCTCGGAACCCGGGTTCGAATCCCGGCGCCCGCACCTTACTTTTTCTATTGCTTAGCAATGCAGTACTGGCACCTTAAAGAGTACTGCTAAGAAAAATCTTAGCAGCTTCTTGTTGTGCAATATCCATAGCAGCAGTTGAGACCTGAACAGCAATCACCATCATCACTGCATGGATAATCCTCATTCACACAAGGCTCTGGTTCTGGATCACTGCCACCAGGAGGTTCATAACCGATCTCGGCACAGTAACAACCATTCGGTCCATCAAAGTAGCATTGTCCTTCAGTCTGATCAGACAATATACAATCGCCCGCGCAGATGTCAGAGTTAGCATATACATCTCGACAATTCACATACTCTGGTCCTGGCTCTGGTCCTGGCTCTGGTTCTGGCTCTGGTTCTGGTCCAGGACCTGAATCTGGGACAATACAGTGGCATGCAGCATCAATAGCTTCACAGGAACCAATGTGGCCTTCAAACTCACATTCACCACCGCAAAAACCAGTTGCTTCAAAATCGCCTTGGCAGGTTCCGTCTGGCTCAGGCCCACCCTCATTAGTTGGGCAATTAATTAACTGAGTTAGGCAGTTATTGGATTCATCGCCTTCAACTACTGCATTTTGGTAATCCAAACATATTTCTATGGTATCACCATGCTTTATTTTTGCTATCAGTGTGTTGCCAAAATAAAGCTGCATTATGTCTAACTCGCAGTTCATGTTCATTACCTTAAAGAGTTCAGGGCAAAATGGATTAAGGTCTGCCATTTGATCATCCATAATAATATTTCCATTCACCAAAAGAGAGAATCTGCCACTTAATGCAACATTTGCTTCACCGGGGCCCATGTTCATTGGCCAGAATCTAAGTGAAGATATCTTATCATTACTGTATGTATGAGTCTGCACATCATAGTCACCATCACAACTAGCGCCGATATCAGTCATTTTGAAATCTGGAAGATTTCCTGATGAATCAGGCGGCATTGGGCACTCTTTAATGAGATTGTTGCAATTATTGTTCTCATCACTTTCAGAGATATTATCGGATATATCTGCACAAGCAGAAGGATCTGAAAGCCCGGTTCCACCTATAGCTACTTTATAAGTGCAGCTTTCCCCTGGCTTTAGGAAATTTGGGCAAAGTTGTATTAAATCGTTTTGGTCTAATTGTATTGATCCGGGGAACTTTTGTCCGCCTGGGTCTGTGAAGAAATCAACTTGCATAATGTCCCAAGCATTAAGCGGGATTTCTTTGGTTCCCTGGTTCTTAATGGTTACTGAGATATTATTGTATTGTTCGCCACATACCAACTCTACTTTTGGGATTATATAGTCAGGCATAGCATCTCCTGGAGTTTTATTACCACCATTTTCAGGGACACAATCACAGTAAGCCGCAGGCTCAGTCTTTGAAATAAGAGTATCGCACTTGTAATTCGGTGGACAAGTTCCAGGGCTGCACTGGTATCCTTCTAAGTCATCACAAGTATAATCGTCCCAAGTTTTGCCAGGGGGGAGTTTTCCACCACCATTCTTAAGTCCAGGTTCGCCACCAGGTCCTATTCCAGGTTCGCCACCACCATCTTTCTTAGGAATACAATTCCACTCACAATCTTGTGGAACTCCATTCTTGGTTATCGTAGCTGTTCCACCGTCAGTAGAAACAATAATAGATTCACCATCAGCACCAGTAAAGGTAATTTCTTCATACCCTCTAATGTCACAGTCACATCCAAATATCACACAATACAAAAGTAGTCCTAATATGAATCCAATAGCGAGGAAGATAAGCTTGGGTCCGAGATCTTTTCCGAAATCGTCCTTTTTATTCTTCTCTACTGGCTTGGTTTCATCAGTCTTAGGGGTATTTTCAGCCATTTTGGTTTTGTTAAAGAATGGGAGATTGTTTAAAAATCTGTTATACTTAATTATTCTAAGTAAGCGCTTTCTAAGCATACAGGCTTGCGGATGTGGTGTAGTCTGGTATCACTCTAGCTTTCCAAGCTCGGAACCCGGGTTCGAATCCCGGCGCCCGCACCTTACTTTTTCTATTGCTTAGCAATGCAGTACTGGCACCTTATCTTAAGGTCATTAGTCTGGGGTATGTGTCCACCTTAACATCCCGGCGCCCGCACTTAATTCTTAGTGAGATGTAGGCTTGGACTTATGGTTTTTATCTTTTAATGCGTTAGATAATGTAAAAATGACAAGGTCCGCCCCTGAGAACCACCCCAAAAGCCTTGCTGCAGCAAACAAAAGGATTGCTGAACTGCAAACCGCTTTAAAAAGAAATAAAAATAGGGGTAAAAAACCTCAACCATACCAACTATATGAAACGGATCACGAACGCAAATTCATAAACTTGCCTGATTTTCTCTTAGTTGACCACAATAACCTTGAGGCATCTAAACTTATGCGTGGCAAAAGAGTCGCTATGTTTTCCCCGCATCCAAACGATTTTGTCATAAGATCCGGGACAACAGTTCATTTATTAAATCGTATGGATAAGGCTAAAAAACCATTAAACAAAGTAAATGTAATCGTTGTGGGTACTGGACACAGAGGCGTTCTTGATTCCACTGAGCCTGACAAATTAAAAAAGATAGATATCAGGGCTGAGGAAGGCAGACAAAGTGCAGAAGCCCTGGGTCTTTATGCCCCAAAAGAAAAGCTTGAAACACTCCCAAATGGCGTAAGGCGATGGGGACAGTTTGAAACATTTAATGCCCATAAAACTTATGATGGTGGAGTAATCGGTGAGATACATCCTAAAGAACAAGCAAGGATGGATGCGCGCATAAAAGAACTTAATCCAAATGTAGTTATGGTGCCTTCAAAATTTGATCGTATGCAGTCAATGAATGCAAACACTCGCACTATGGTTCTTAATTCTCTTAGAAAGCACTTACGTGATGAGCACAAGCTAGGTAAAAAACCCGAAGTTCTTGTAATGGAGTATCCCACAAACCAGCTAGCAAGCCTTCCTGATAAAAACTTATGGGTGAGTTTTGAAGATATGAAGCTTGTTGACCAAACAAAAAAGAAGGCACTTGCGTTTCAAAAGAGTCAAAACTATCTCCATGCAGATTGGGATCAGATGATGGAAGAAGGTCATGAGGGTTTGGTTGAGGCTGAAGAATTTAGACTTGCATTAAGTGACAGAAAAAAGGCAGTAGTATCAAGACTTTATGATTACGGGCACATCCAAGGCAAGATAGGAGGAAACTCTGGACGTGGGGAACACTTTAAATTGCTTAAGATGAAGGTTGCTGAAAGAAGTGGAGTCCCAGTAGTCAAACTTGAGCCTATTAGAAGCCCTGGAGAATATCTAGCAAAGGAGGCAGGGCTTATTCCGGAAAAGCGAAGTAAGGCTGAGGTTAGATACCTCAAAAAAGAAAGACGTGACTGGATGCGTGCCAAACGTGTTGGAGTTGGAAAGGCACGCGAAGCAGCCTGGAAAAAGCGCAGAAAGGAAAAGACAAAAGCTCGCCACAAGAAATAAATCAGTAAATAGTCCTTTTTAGCAAAATTTTAGATGACAGGTTTTTTAATAGGGTCTCTCAAATATAGCGTTTTAAACCCGCCTTAGCGTAGTCTGGTTAACGCGTCTGGCTGTAGTTTGTAAGCCCGAACGTGATTCGGGAAGAAAAGCACGCGGCTACCGGAAGATCCCCGGTTCAAATCCGGGAGGCGGGACTCATTGTTCAAGATTCTTGTCAATGTTTTTATTTCTTAAAGCAATATATTAAGGACTAAGTCTAGAGTGAAAAATGGAAATAAATGAAATAACGTTAGAAGAACTTAATCCTGAGGAATTTATAGAGAAGAAGACCAAAGATATTGCATCTATAATCGGGGACGACGTAGCCATAAACGCACTCTCTGGGGGTGTCGATTCCGCTGCAGTCACGATGCTCGCGCATCGTGCTTTGGGAGACCGTCTCAAAAGCTATTTTATTGACAACGGGATTATGCGGGAGGGGGAGCCCGAATACATCGTCTCATTGTTTGGTGAGCTTGGCGTAAAGGTAGAACTTGTGGATGCAAAAAAGGAGTTCTTTGACGCATTAAGTGGTCTTATCGATCCAGAAGAGAAGAGAGAAGCAATCACCCAAACATTTTACAAGAAGGTTTTCGGCAGGATAGTGCAAGAGAGTGGTGCAAAGTTTTTGATGCAGGGAACTAATTACACGGATGTGGAGGAGACTGTTGCAGGTATCAAAAGACAGCATAATATTTTAGAGCAACTTGGAATAGACACTCAGGCGGTTTTTGGCTATAAAGTTTTGGAGCCCATACTCGAATTAAGAAAGCCGGGGGTGCGCAGAGTTGCTAAGGCAGTGGGTCTTCCTGAAGAGATATACAATAGACCACCATTTCCAGGACCAGCTCTCGCAGCGCGTGTAATAAATGAGGTAACTCCTGAGAGGGTCGCAATAGTCAGAAAGGCCACAAAAATTGTCGAAGATGAGCTCAAAGACTCTGGCGCCTTCCAATGTCTAGCCATTTTACACAATGACAGGGTAACGGGAATCCGGGACGGAAAGCGAGAATTTGGTCAGCAGATAGAAGTGCGCTGCTGGGACAGTAAAGATGCCGTGACTGGGACTCCGACTAATGTGAGCTATGAAAAGTTGACCAAGATCGCAGAACTCATAACGAGTAAGGTTCCGGGAGTGGTCAGTGTAACATACAACATAACCTCGAAACCCACGTCAACTATAGAAGCAATCTAATTGGCTAATTTCCCCTCCCGAATCCGGGAGGCGGGATTAAATTAGTTTATTACTTTTAGAAAAAGTGAGCCGTACCTAATCCGTAAGGGCAAGAATTAATCCTTTTTCCAGAATATGTCTGCTTCTTTTTCCATCTTCTCAAGACGGGTGTAATAATCCGGGCTATCTACTCCGGTTGGGAAAAAATAACTTTTCTTTCTTTACTTATTAGACTAATATGTATAGACGACCTAAAGCAAAAAAGAAGGCATTTGTTGCTATTCTTGCCCATAACGAGGCATTCAATATACGTCATGCTTTAGAAGAAGCCAAAAAATTAAGGGATGCAAAAATTGTTCATGATATCGTCGTAGTCGACGACGGGAGTAATGATAGGACTTCAGACATAGTCAGATTTGAGGGCGGAGTTCATCTAGCACGACATAAAACCAATCAGGGCATGAGAAGGGCGTTTGTAACTGCCGTAAACGAAGTACATCGCCGTGGTGGGGATATGATGGTGCTTATGGACGGTGACACTATGGCATTTCCTAGGGGCTCTGCTAGTTCTGCAATAAGACATATAGAATCCGGAAAAAAGGATATGCTGGCCTTTAAGGCTATGGAGCGCAAGGGAGATTCATTTGAACAGATAAAATCACCTAATTTTGTTGGACCCAGAGTAATAAATATGAGGGCACTCAGACCATTAATCAAAGGTGACCGGAGATGGATAAGCCTGTTAACAAATAACGACGTTCCGCGTGACATATTGACTAAGGCTGCAAGAAGCATTGCATTCCTACCCAGTCCAGAATCATGTATTGACATAGATACTGGACGTTTTAGTGAAAACCATGAAAACCTTGGGATACATAGGTGGGGTTTACCCACTGCTTTAGGGTTGTTAATACCAAACAGTAGCAAAAGAATGGATTATCCAATCTATCATAAGGGCGCTTATAGGGGGTTTATTTCTAATGAGCGTGGGAAGCTCTTGCAAAGGTATGCAGATGATTTCGTCAGGGGACTGGATAAAAAAGAGGCTAGATAATGGCCAGAAGAAAGATTGCGGAGAAGTCTGAATCGAGTTCTGCTCGACGAAGGCGCTTTTTGAAAATGAGCAAGAATGACTATAACGCACTTGGACCTGCCGGAAAAAGAAAGGTAATAGAAGTCCTTAGCGTTTCTGCGACTAAAGTATACTCTAAAAACGCCAAAGCCGCTCTTGAAAGTCAGATTGCCAGGTTGACTGGGAAATAAATTAAATATTTTGTCTAATCACATCACCAATCTGATTTTTTCCTTAATTTTGCCATTTATATAGACCATGCTACAAACAAGCCTTGGTATAAAACAAAAGTAAAGTCAGTTTAAGTTTGATGAGTTGAGCACTTGTAACTTCATAAAAGATAGTAAGAGTTCCTTTATTCTTCGAGAAATAACCTAAAAATTATTAAATGACTACGTACGCGCAGTCATAACCCGCTAAAAAAGACTTCTATTGTGACAAACCAGTCACGTCTTTTGGTATGCCCAAACAAAAAAATTAAAAGGAGTAAACAAAATGGTATTAACAAGTTCAATGCTAGCCTATTTGGACAGGACTCGTCCTGCCACAGGCAAGCTAAAAATAAGTAGTTAGTTATGATAGGGGTTTATCCCCATGATGTTTCTAAATATCGCAATGGAAGAAAAAAAACGCTATACCTGCGCAAATTGTTGCAAGGAAGTTGATTTTATTGCTAAAGGTGGCGCTTTGTGCGAAACGTGCAAGGCAAAGTTGCCCACAGCAGAATTCAACAGCAGGATAAAGACTAAGGCAGTATAAGTGCAACTTTAGGCACTGCTCAAAAGAACAGGAACTAAGAAAAATGTCCATGTCAAAAAAAGACCTTGAGAGAAATAAAAGGAAAAAGGCAGCTAAGGCTGCAGGCATTAAGCCTTCTAAACGCTGATTAAAACTTCATATTTTACTTTAAACCCCCGTAAGAGCATATAACACACTTAAGTTTTTCTTTGTTGCGCACAAATTACTGTTAAGGTTCTTTGAAAAATCCTGATTAATTAAAAATGGAAAATTATTGTATTGCATGTGGGATGCCCTTAAAAAACAGGGAAGATATCGGCCTTGAAACAAAGGACGGGGCCGTGTGTAACTTTTGTATTGATTCTAAAGACAATGTCAAGGATTCTAAAGAAATATTTGAAGGTGGGGTGCAGTTTTTTATGAACTCTGTTCCCAGCATGACTAAAGATTTAGCAGAGCGTATTACCCGCAAAAACATGAAGAGTCAGCCTTACTGGCAAAATAAGGATGAGAAATGCCTTATGGGTAAGGAGGCCGGCGAGGAAGAATTCCGAGAAGCCCTTGCAAAACTACATGCTGAACTAGCAAAAGGCAATGTGAAAGTTGTTTAAGACAGCATCTGTTTTATGAATTGGGTTCCCCTATGGGAGTTATACTAAAAGACGTAGTCTGCCATCGTTTTTAATCCCTTAAAACCTCTTTGGCACACAAATAGCCTCCGATAATCGCAGCTGCAAAGCCACCACCAGGAGTTCCCCAGGCTGAAGCGAAATAAAGATTCTTTACAGGCGACTTATTCGGGAATCTAAATCTTCCTGACTGTTTTGGTGTCTGGGCAAAGCCATAAACCGAACCGCCGGGGTTAAGCGTATATCTTTTAAGCGTCTTTGGTGTTGCGACTTCATAAAGCTCAATTTCCCTTGATATCCCTGGGATTATCTTTTCAAGCCGCGCAAAGAAGATCTTTGCAACTTCGTCTTTTTTCTTTTTGTATTGGGCATCACTTAGGTTTTCCCAGTTGTCTATGCTATCAATGGCACAAATTGCACCAACAGGCTTACCTAGGCCCGAATCTATCTGGCTATAATCTACAAAACTAAAGCCTTTCTTTTCAAACTCGCCTTTTAGGTTTTCACCTAGTTCTTTTATTGAGTCTAGTAAAGGGTCAAAGACAAATGTCGAATAATATTTGTTTCCAAGTTCCTTGGGGCTTTTTTTAAATCCCATGTGGATTGTTATAAGCGAGGGAGAAGCTTTTAGTTTTGATATCTTCTTTTCAAGGGGGATTCTGGTTCTCTTAGGAAGCATCAAGGAGATATTTGGAACCGCTGCATTTGCAATTATTGTTTTTGCGCTCGCAGTCATTATCTGGGAACCATTCGTTTTTTTATATACAACCCCAGTTGCCGCGTTATCTTTTGTGATTATTCCTGTTGTGATATGACCAAGTAGTACTTTGCCCCCGTTTTCTTTAATGACTCCTGTCAGATAATCTGAGAGATTTTGTGACCCGCCTTTGATATAATAACTCCCGCTTTCAAACATTGTCGCCTGGGCAACCGCATAGTATACTAGGGACGTTTGATAAGGATCGTTGTGGTAGTAACCTATATTTGCACAGAGTATGAGTTTTAGCTCCTCATCATCGATTATCGAATCAAGAAACTCGCCGAGACTCTTCTTGCTTTTAAATGTAAGTTCCGGGTAGAGAATCGGAAAAAGAGGAAGGGATACATATAATTTCTTGCCGCTGGGCAGTTTTGTAATCTCCTTTTGTATGGCAAGAATTATCGAGAAGAACTTATCTATTCCTTCTTTTTCATGAGGAAAGCGCTTTGTTAATACCTTTATTGCCTTTTTTGTATCATCGGGAATTGTAATCTCAAATCGCCCGTTTGTAAAGTGATAAAATTCGGGAAGCTTGATGAATTCGAGGTTTTCTTTGATTTTGAGCGCGTCGGCTATCTCTTTTTCAGCTTTTGTCGCCTCAAATGAGCTTGTTTCATGAAGCCCCGCATCAAAGACATAATCCTTACGCTTAAAGTTAGTTGCATAGCCCCCAGGGATTGTATGCTGCTCGATAAGAAGGACTTTTTTGCCCTCTTTTGCAAGCTTTGCGCCCGCACTTAAGCCACCGAGACCTGCTCCGATTATTATCGCATCGTAATCAAGCATAGTTAAAAGGAAATTAAATCACTCGCAACAAAGCGAGTATAGCGGAAAAAGTTTGTTCTCTTCTACATCCACCCTTCTGGAGAGAATTTTGTGTATATCTTTAAATTCCGTTTTGAATTTTTGGTCTGTTCTTATCTCTGAGATTTCGGTTTCATCATATTTTTTAAAGAATGCAAATGCGACTTCACCTATCTTTATCATCTCGCCTGAGAACTTCTTACCAGCCTCTTTTGTTTTTTTATCATTTGAAGACTCAATAGCTGGATATAATAGCTTGTTTTCTAAATCCACATGACTTGTTAAGGTATCTTTTAAATCCCTTAGGTCATCAATTATATCCTCCGAACTTTTGGATGAATTTCTAATATCTGCTTCCACTACATCAAAGGGGCGAAGGATTTCAATATGCTCTTCTTTTAATTGAGGGAGTAATTCCATTATTAATCTTATTTTTTAGGTCTAGTTTTATAAAAAAGAGTTTATCGGGGGGAACAATGTGTTTTTATTAAGGAAAGCATTAGTAAAAAGTATGAAAAAACTTATCCTTGTTATGGTGAGCTGCTTGATACTTCTAAGTATTGTTTCTGCCATAGAGAACGCACCTTGTCAAATCATGGCTGACTGTGACGCGGGCGAATGGTGCGAGGCTGCTCGTTGCAAATATTACCCTTGTCAAACTAGCGCCGACTGTCCTGAATGCGGGAAATGTGCTGGAGGGGTATGCTATCGCGACGGAAGCTGCGTTCCCGGGCAAACTCCATCTGGCGGAAATCCAATAATTGGTGAGGTAATCCCACTTGACCCGGACATGTTAATGGTGCCTAAGGATTTTGCTCCTCCAGAATCTCAAACTTCGCTTCAGGACATGCTTCCAATAGTAATAATTGTACTCCTAATCGTGATTATACTCCTGCTTTTAATCAAGCGACGTTAGGTTCTGCTTCTACAATAAGCGGGGCTTCTTTTTTCTTTCCAACTCTTAATGCAAGAAATAAAACTACAATTATCATTAGGATAACAATTATTACAACTAGAATTACAAGGATGCTTTGGGTATCTACATAGTCTGATTTTATTGTCGGACCAGCAGAATCTGAATCTGTAAAATTGAATTTAATTATGGGTAACGAATCATTTTCAGGTGTCATATTCCCCATGCTCTTGTTTGTCTCAATCGAATCGTTTGTGGGGTTTGTGACATTTATCAAATGGAGCTCTTCAGATTCGTTTTCTTCAGGCTCAGTTTCATCGTCTTTGTCAGAATCACAGTTGCAATCAGAATCTGCGCAGTCTATTTTGCCATCACAATCATTATCGACACCGTCAGAACAGAAATTTGCCTCGTTTGCCTTGCCGCAAAGCGGGTCTGTTTCTGCACAATCTGTTGAATCACAGCAATCAGTTTTGCCGTCCCCATCATTATCTATGCCGTCCCTGCACTCACTTTCACGATAGGTTTCGCATTCAGAGTTACACTCTCCGTCATCACAATCGACACGGCCGTCGTCATCGTCATCGCGACCGTTATCACATATCTCCACAGGTCCTTCGCATCCGCTGTCGTCTTCATCAATGTCTCCGTCGCAGTCGTTGTCTATCTTGTCGTTGCATGCACGCGCGCCAGTTTCGGCCTGTGGAGAATCAGTCCACTGATATATGGTATCACCCATCCCTGAATATGTAACAGAACAACAATATTCTACATTATCACATATGCGCTTAGTTCCTTTTAATGACGAATCGCATGTATGGACCTTTTTGTAATCACACTCGCAAGCACCTGTACAGTCACCTTCCATAAGGATAAATGCACCTCCCGTGCAGACATTATCGCAATCAGAATCGGCTTCGCAGTCGTCTCCTTCGCCCTTGTCGCAGCATGCCCCGCTCTGACATATCCCGGTTGCCTGGAAGCCGTCAGTTGTGTCTATATCGCAGGCATCACCATCATCGCAATCATCACAGTTTGCCATGTAGGCTACAGGCGAAACGCCTTCCCACTTACAGACAAGGCCGCCATCACAAATGTGGTTTCCCTCGCTAAGGCTTGCACAGACGCCGTCAGGAACCCATTCCACATTCGGACCAACAACATCATGGTCACAAAGCGGAGTTATCTGGTTATCATAACCGCAGTAGTTATCATCCATGCCGCACGCCGAGTCACAAGTCTCATAATTGCCGTTATGATAAGCTATATCAACGCCAAGACAAGAGACACTTGGATAATCCATAACACACATCCCTAGTGTGACGCCATCAACTTTTGAAGCATCGCAGGCCTCACCGTTATTTGCACTACAGTAACTACAGGTGTCAACTACAGTATCCCCATTTGAGTCTATGCAAAGATCATCTTCACTTTGGACACACTCAACAGAGTCCCAGCAGGACTCGCCGTGGCCAGCGCCGTCTTCATTAAAGATATCAATTTTGGTCATCGCGGCGTTGTCGTTGCCTTCGTTTTTAACGCTTATTGTAAATGAGCCGTCAGAAGTCTTTGAGATGGGGATAGACGCACAGTCAAGGTTGTCTGCAGGAGCATCTATTATTTTTTCTCCGTCAACCCAAACACTTTGGGACCTGCCATTTGAATTGTCAAGCTTTACACAAAGGTTGTAGTGAGCAGAAGTGTAAGCTACCAAATATCGGAATTTGATTTCGCCACTGTTATCATAACACTGCCAAGGGTTACTTGTGGGGTAAAGAGTCCCCTGAATCATGTGGGGTGTCGCACCTTCTGAAGTGCATTGGTCGTGGAATTGGGTTACGCTTGCAGAAACAAAAGAAGAAAATAATATAATAGATAATATTATGAAAACTTTGTTTAGGTCCATTGTGACATTAGTAATTGCACATTTTATAAAAATGCACTTAGAATAAAAACTACCGTATGAAATAGGGATTTGGTAAGTGTAAAAAGAACTAGATAAGGACTCGCGTCCTTACATTAACAATAAAAATAATATAAAAAGGATAAAAAAATTAGAGTTAGCTTAAAAAGTTTAAGCTTTTTCTACGTTTTCTGCTTTTTTACCGCGGTCGCCCTCAGTCGGGTCGAATGTAACGGCATCGCCGTCGTACAACTTGCCGCCTTTTATTGCATCAGAATGAGCAAAGTAATCGTTGCCGTCTTCACCTTCGATAAAGCCGTAACCTTTTCGCTCATTAAACCATTTTACTTTTCCGTTCATTATAGTACTTACATTTAGGTGTTTAAACGCACCTATATCCCTTTTAGTCGGATGGTGTATAAAAAGCACCCAAAAGTAATCTTAGTGGTTTTTGAGTGATTTTGCTGACGTTTTTAGTAAAAAGATTTAATTAAGAAAAGCCTTTAACTTAACATAAAAAAAATGAAAAGGTGCCCTAAGTGCGGAGACATCATACACGGGAAGCGTACGGTTTGTAAAAAATGCGGGTATATCCTTGATTCGTCGGGAGAAGATAAAACTCCCCTGAGCAGTACTCTTAAACCTGTAGACGACAAGTCTTTACTAACACCCCCATTTAGCAAAGATTCAACAAAACCCAAAAAGGAATTTAACTTGCCATTCTTAACACCAGTCTTTATGATTATAATTGCCTTAATTGTTATAATCGCAGTTGTCTCGACCCTTATGTACCTTGAATTGGGGAATAAAGACGGGATTATTGCAGGCTTAAGAAACGATATTTCAGTATTGGAATCCGAACTGTCCGCCGTAAAGACAGAATTTGATGGGTATAAGACTGAAATGACTGCAAGAATCTCTGCAAAAGACACAAACATCGCACAGAAAGCTAGCGAGATATCTGGGTTAAACAGAGAACTTTCAACTTTGAAGTCAGATATTTCCGCACTTGAGGCCGACATCAAAGAGTGGCAGGATAAATATACTGATGCCTCAGGCAAGCTTCAGATAACTTCTCAAGAACTCGAGGATGCAACAGAAGAGCTTACAGAACTGCATGATTTGGTTTCTGATGCCTATGACGACCTAATCTCACTCTTTAACTGGGTGACAAATAATGCAGATCTCCCTTCAGACATACTTGAGGACGTACACGACGATTGCGCCGACCCTTCAATAGGTTATGGGTCAGGCTGTTATGTCTATACTTTTGACTTGGGGCAAGGCATGGCATCCTGTTTTGATTATAGCGATGATGATGATCGTGACGATGACAGCCAGTTTGTATCAAGCTGTGAGGACTTCTGGGATGACAAGGAAGGCGACTGCGATGATTACTCAGTATTTGCCGCGGCATGGCTTCGCGACGAACTTGAGCGGGTTGATTACTACTGTAGCGATTATGAGCTAGTTCTTCAGGATGAAGCCACTTGGTACTGCGACTCGCTTGGCTGCGACAGGAAATATATCACTGGAGTAGACACCGAGGATATTTTTGTGGTCTGTGGAGAGCTTAAAAACGGTGATGGGCATTGTGAAGTTGGTATATCTTCCGGTGGAGACCCTGAGCTTGACGATGAAGAGTACCTAGAGGATTTATATCTTTTCGAACCACAGACGGGGATTTATCAGGGTCGCGCATCAAGTGTCTTTGACGAATTGCACGCAGTTATAAATGAGGAAGATCTTTTTTATTACGATGACTGGACTCTTGATTATAGTTTAGAGGACATAAAATCCAAGTTTAAGGATTACGGGTTTTAATTTTATTTCTTATTCTCTTTTTTGTCTTGAGACCTTTGCCGGATTGTTTGGATGGGAAGAGCTATTACTGCTGGACGCATGCCTTTTCCTATCTTTGCCGCAAGAAGCTCGG
Organism: uncultured archaeon; assembly: GCA_964619365.1. Taxonomy (GTDB): domain Archaea; phylum Altiarchaeota; class Altiarchaeia; order JAFGQM01; family JAFGQM01; genus CAYMNU01. The sequence goes on along the minus strand of CAZUDQ010000002.1, from coordinate 94,573 downwards.
CATCTGCTATTGGGAGCGTGACAAGGGCTGCACCATCTTCGACATTCAGGACTTCTGCCTCACGGACTATGATATTATCGATGAATACATCAACGCGGTCGCCATAACAAAGCTCGAATGGGACGCTTTCAGGTTTAAATGAAAAAAGGACTTTTCCTTCAGGAAGCTTTCCACCCAATCTTGACTTTTTGGCTGATACTGCAAGTTTTACAACAACACCCATTGCATTTAGCTTGACTTCAGCATCACCAATGCGCCAGTCAGTGATGAGCCTTCGTTTTATCCTTGCTTCAAGAATCTCGACCGGAAGGTCTGCAGGTTCGACAAATTTCCTACCCCCAAGCTCGCGTTTAAGGTCATTACTTACTGACCGTTTGCCGTAGATGTTCTGAATCTCAGAGGCCGAAGGCATTGTTATTTCGATGAACTTTTTTCCACTTGCCTTATAGATGCCCCGCTTTAGGATATGGTAGCCTTCCACCCTGATTTGGTGCTTAAGAAACTCCTTGCCGTACTTGTTTCCAAAGCGCGCGGCCCACGCCGAGATTATCATTATGACAAGATATTTTAAGAAGGTAATGGGGGTTGCAGACTTAGCGATTCCCACAATGCCTATGTCAAAACCAACAAAGGCAAGACCAATAATTATTCCCATCCAGGTCGAAAAATCTTCCTTTACAAATATGCGGAAAAGAAACGCTATGAAAAAGACTGAGATAAACGGGATTACTGTAAAGAAAAGTATTTCAAATATTATTGATACGGGATCCATGGCAGGGAGTTTTAAGAGCCTTTTTACATTAAGACTCTTGCTTTGTCTAATGTTGCTTTCGTGAGAATAAAAATCTAAAAAGAATTTTAGTTGTATCTACCTTAATTAAAGCATATTCTTAAAACTTTAAAATGATTGATATTACTCGGGAAATATCCCCGGACACCGAAGTTTATCCTGGCGACTCGGAGACTAAAATCACTAAGGTCAAATCCATTGAAAAGGACGACTATGCACTTTCAAAGATTGAAATGAGCCTTCACTGTGGAACCCATGTTGACGCGCCTTCCCATTATATCTCTGGGGCCAAAGATGTAGAAGACCTGCCAGCCCTTATCAAGGCACCAGCCATATTTTGTGAAAATGTCTTTGAGGTAGATATCAATAGGGGGGACTTTGTCCTTATGAAGGAAGAACTCTCCTTAGACGAAGCTGAGTATCTTATCAAAAAGGAGGTTTTTGGGGTCGGCGTCGAGTGCCTGACAATCGGGTCTAAGGATGTCCACTTAACGCTACTCTCTAAGGACATCATCGTCATTGAGGGTCTTGACCTTAAGGAGGTAAAGAAAGGAAAATACACTCTTTATTGTATGCCTCTAAGAATAAAGGGTGTCGAAGGCGCTCCTGTAAGATGTATTCTTATGTAATAAGGTTAATTGCTAATCTAAATTTGTTTATAAATGTTTTTCCTATGGCCCACTTTGATCACTTCTATGCACCCATCCTCAAGATTAATATCTGCAATAACTCTATACTCTCCGATCCTCAGCTTATAAAAATCCTTATCTGTAATCTTAACCCAAAAAGCAAGCGGATCTCCTTTGGTTTTTTGACATTTCTTAAATATCCTTTGGGCAATTTCCTTTCTAAATTTAGATAACTCCTTATATGCGGAAGGAGCAAAAATTAGTTCAACCCCCATTTAAAGTCCAAGCTTCTTGGCCATGTCTGCTTCTGTGTAAAAATCGCCGGCTTTTATTCTTGCTCTTGCCGTTTCTATTTCGACAATTGTTTGCTTGCTTAACTCAGGTTGGGAATTTACGTTCTTTGCCACATAAATCAGCTTATTGATAACCTCATCATAACTCTCGTTTTTATACTGTTTAAAGGAATCAAGAGCACTCTTTGTTTTTAATCCTACTTTGACCGTCGTTATATTCACAGTATACTTAGGTATACCATATATAAAAATAATATTGCCCATATGGGCATTTATATAGATGCTACTTCAATAATAAGCAATGAGACGTGGTTGTGGTAGAGGTCGGGGGCGACCAAGGATGCGTAGAAGAATAGCTATTGAACCTATTGCTAACTACTTTAAACCTTTAGGTGTTCCTATGAACGAGCTTGAAATTGTCTTTTTGACCCATGAAGAGCTTGAGGTTATAAGGCTTATTGATAAAGAGAGTTTAGAACAGGAAGACGCTGCAACAAAGATGGGCGTCTCAAGAAGAACCCTTGCACGAAGTCTTCATGATGCAAGAGAAAAAATCGCTGATGCTATAATAAATGGAAAAGCAATTGAAATAAAAAAGGAGTAAAACAAAATGCCAAGAGGAGACGGAACAGGACCTGACGGAAAAGGAACAAGAACTGGACGCGGCTTAGGCAACTGTCCGCCGCAGGATAATGAAAATAAAGCTGTAACCCCAATTGTACGGGGCGCTGGCTTTGGTCGCGGAAGAAGACGCATCTAAAATGAAAATAGCAGTACCCAGTACGGGAAAAGACCTTTCATCCGAAATTCATGATAGTTTTGGGAGATGTCCTTATTTTCTCATAGTCAATGTAAACGATAAAAAAATTGATGGCTTTGAAGTAATTGAGAATACAGAACTCATGAGTTCAGGTGGCGTGGGAATATCAACGGCACAAATTATCGTCAATGCTGGAACTGATTTTGTTATTTATTCAAAAATCGGCCCGCGTGCTATTGATATCCTTTCCCAGTCTGGAGTGGAGACTTTTATTGGAAATGGAATTGTTAAGGAAGTAATAAACAAATTCATAGATAATAAACTGGAAAAAACAAAGTAGCGATTGTGAGTGGTAACGATGATGTGGGTAAATCCACTAAACTGTCAAAATGAAACCTGTATCTGAGATTACAAAGCGGTATAATGGGGCATTCTCAGAGATAATAGAAAATATCAAAAAATCGTTATCTTAATTTCTTAAATATCAAGGCAATTAAAAAGCCCAGCGCTAAAAGCAAAACGATTGTCGGGCCCGAAGGAAGATTTAAGTAAAAAGACGTAATCAGTCCTAAAATGCCAGCTATAAGCCCGCATATTGTTGAAAGAAACATCATTACATTAAGCTTGTCTGTAAACTGCTTTGCAATCATCGCAGGCATTGTAAGAAGAGCAATTACTAAAACAATTCCCACCATGCTGATAAGAACCACTATGCTAAGTGCGACTAGACAAAGTAAAAGTAAGTAAAAGAGCTTTGAAGGGACACCGACAATCAAGGCAAACTCAGGGTCAAAACAAATGTACATAAACTCCTTGTAAAAGACAATTACTGAGACTATTATAATGACATCTAGGACTGCCATTAAAATGATATCTGAAAATGGGACTGTTAGGATGTTTCCAAAAAGATAACCAAATAAATCCGGGGCAAAGCCTGGCGTCAGGAAGATAAATATCGCACCAATTGCCATTCCAAGGCTCCAAAGCATGCCGATAGCGCTGTCCTCGCTGATTTTCTTATTAAGCGAGATTAAGCCTATTGCAATAGCTGAAAGTATTCCAAATGGCATTGCCGCAAAGACCGGGTTTACTCCTAAGAAATATCCTATCCCAAGACCTCCAAATGCACTGTGGGCGATACCTCCGCTAATAAAGACAATTCTTTTTACATAAACATAGACGCCTACAACCCCGCAGGCAACACTGACAAGGAATGCTGCAAGAAACGCGTTTCTCATGAACTCATAAGCAAATATGTCAATCATCTTTTGTGTTTTTCAAATACCCTATGAGGAGCGCCATGGGCGATTAAATCTACCGGACACTTGTAAGTCTTTGCTAGAGAATCACCCATACTATGAACCTTACCATGGTAGATAAGCTCCTTATTCATGCAGGCAACATCCTCAACATAGCTTGAGACAGCCCCCACATCGTGAGTCACAAGTATTATCGCAAGGTCATTGTGCAACTTTTCAAGAAGTGAATAAAACGACTTTTGCATACCTGGATCAACACTTGCCGTAGGTTCATCAAGGAGTAACAGCTTTGGCTTTCTTGCAAGAGCGCGCGCAAGAAGGACTCTTTGAAGCTCGCCTCCTGAAAGCTCCCCTATCTGGCGGTCTTTGAACTTTAGCATCCCGACTTTGTCTAAGGAAGACTCTGCGATTTCGTAGTCCTCTTTGGAATATCTCTTAAAAAGACCCTGATAGCGTCCCATCATAACAACGCTTTTTACATCAATTGGAAACTGCCAGTCAAACTCGCTGTGCTGCGGGAGATACCCAATCTCGTTTCGCCCTTCTTTAGGCTTTTTCCCCATTACTTTTACTGAACCCGAATCAGGTGTTATGAGACCTAATATCACTTTTAATAGCGTCGTTTTCCCACCACCGTTTGGGCCAATTACCGCAGTAAAGTCGCGCGGACCTATTGAGAAATTAACATCTTTTAAGACCTCAGTCTGGCCTATGTTAAAAGAAATGCCTTTAAGTTCGATTAGTTTTTCCATTTGTGGTTTATGCCTCTGCGAATGCTTCAGCTACCCGTGCCATATTTGAGACGTAGTCAGCTTCCAAGGGGCTGACTAATGCGACACTTCCTCCGATTTCATTTGCGATTGTCTCTGCACTTTGCGTGCTAAACTCCGGGGACGCAAAGATTATTGTGATATTGTCTTTTTTTGCCTGGTCGATTAAAGCCGCAATTCCTTGTGGCGTTGGCTCTTTTCCTTGAGTCTCAATTGAAATGAGATTTAGATCATAATCGTTTGCAAGGTAGTTCCAGGCGTCGTGGTAGACCATAACGTAATTATTCTTCTTTTCTTCTAAGGAGCTTGAGATGTTTTTGTCTAAGGAATCAAGCTCAGTTAAGTAAGAATCAAGGTTTGCCTTGTAATAATCTGTGTTTTGCGGGTCTATTTGTACGAGTCCGTCGTAGACATTTTGAACCATGATTTTTGCGTTTTTAATCGAGTTCCATATATGTGGGTCCCCGCTTTCATGCTGGCCTTCGTCTTCCTCGTCTTCTTCACCAGTCTGAAGAATAATCACTCCTTTTGAAGAATCGACAATTAGCATGTCAGGATTCAGTTCTGCGAGTTTGCCGGCCCAGGAAAGCTCAAACTCAACGCCTGAGCCGACTTTAGCATACATGTCGGCACCAGCTGCCTTTGTCATCTGTTGGGGTGTTGGCTCGTAAGTATGGGGACTTGCACCTGCAGGGACAAGGACGGTCACCTCTACTTTATCGCCTCCAATGCGCTTTACAAACTGCTCTTGGGGCGGGATTGTTACAAGAATTCCAAGTTTACTCTCAACAACTGTCTTATTTTGAAATTTGGACTGATATGTTGGGACTCCGACAAAAAGTGAGATGCTTAGTGCCATAGCAAGGACAAGTATGGCAACAATAAATGGAAGCTTGTTTTTCATGGCTAGTCTATATTATTAACTTATATAAAATAGTTAATAACTTTTAAGCTAAAAGCCCCTAAACTTAATAAAATGATAACAACAATCTCGATTAAAAGTGATGAGCTAAAAAAGGTTGATGAGCTTCTTGCAAGCGACGGTTACAAGTCGCGCTCTGATGTATTCCGCACCGGGCTTCGGGCACTCCTTGAGACTAAACAGGAAAAACTTGAAGGTGAGACCAAATGCGTTCTTATAATGGCACACAAAAAGGAAAAAGAGGAGGCGCTAACTAAAATCAAGCACGTTTTTGAGGACCTTATCGAGACACAAGTTCACACACATCTTGCTGACGGGCGTTGCACAGAACTTTTTGTTCTGGCTGGAGACGGAGCGCAGATAAATGAACTTGTGCGGGATTTTAGGAGAAACGGGGCTGAGAAGCTTGTTCTGATTCCTTCATAGATAACAAATCAGCATGTGGGATTGTTAATTGAATTATAAGTTAATATTCTTTGATATATATTACTCCTTAATACAAATCGCAATTGTTTCTCCAAGAGAATTAATCGCCTCACATACTTGAATATTAAAACCTGCGTCCGTCCAAACTTTTTTAAACTCGTCTAGAGATAACAAAAACTCACCATCTCTGTTTGCTATCATATCTGCAAAGGACCTTTCCATTTCTTCAGATTCTTTAGCAATATTGACCGCATCTTTAATGCAGTCTTCATCTGCGATTCCTGACTCAAGATTTTTAATATATTGTTCCCAAAAAACTGATAGATAGGTTTGGTGGGGACGCGGCTTTTCTTGTTTAAAGACTTCCTGAGAATATTTTTTGTTAGTATGAGATACTGGAACTAGTCCATCGCCGATAATTACTTTAGTACCATTTGGGCAGGAATCAAAAATATCTTTTGCTACCTTTATTTTATTAGATATTGGATCTGGGATGTGATGAAACGAATATAAGAATAACATGGTGTTAGGGTTTATATTGTGTTTTCGAATAAAGTTGCCTATGTCTGCCATATCAAGTTCTACAAAATCTATATTCTTTACACCTTCCCGTTTTGCTATACGCTCTGCTTCCTTGATTACCTCAACCCTATTGTCTACAGCTATTATCTGTGCTTCTGAGCATTTCTTTGCTAGAGTTATTGCGGTCGAACCAGTCCCGCAACCCACTTCGATTATAACTTGGCCTGACTTGGGATTGACCAGCCTAACAACTTTATCCTGAAGACTTTTATAGTGATCAGTCATGCCCAAAAATTTGTTAAATTCTTCTTCGTTCGTGAAGAATTCATTCGTGGGGTTCATAATGTATTTTTAGTCTAGGATTGTATAAATAGATATGGATTACGACTGCGATGTTTTAGTGGTGGGTGCTGGACCTGCGGGTGTTGCAGCAGCTAGAAGTGCCGCATTAGGTGGCGCAAATACAATCCTAATCGAAAAAAAGGATGAAATCGGAAATTTCATTCAATGTGGAGAGGGTTTTAGCAACTATTTAATGGGGAAACTTCCATTTAAAATCCCAAAAAAGTTTATTTCTCGAGAAATTAGGGGACTACGATTTTCTCTTGATGATTTTTTTGTAGAGTTATCTGGGGACTACTGGGGTGGATTAAGCATCAATAAAAAAGGTTTTCTAGAACACATTACAAAAGAGGCAAAGGAAGCTGGTACTAAGGTGTTGACTGGCCATGAACTCGTTTCAATAAAAGATGGCAATACATCTCACCCCGTGGCAGTTATACGTCATTATAAAGATGAATTTTCACTAAAACCTAAGGTGATAATCGGGGCGGATGGAGTCAATTCCTCAGTTTTTGAAAATATATTCCCACAAAACAAAAAAACTGTTGCATACGTAGTTTGTAGGGAATATGTTGGAATCTCTTTGGACGCTCCAGAATTTGATTATATGTATTTTAATGAGGAGACTCCTTATGATTATCCATTTCTTTTTCCAATTGATAACAAAAGGGCACTAATTGGAGTGGTTTCAGTAAGTTCTAGGGAAAATGCACTGAGGTCTTTTGATATTTTTTTGCAAAGCAATAAAATAAAGAATTTAATTTTATCGGCCAGTGCATTCGTTGATCGTAGTGGGGGCGTAACCCTAACCCAAAATAAAAAAATTATGGAAAATAACATCTTGTTGGTTGGGGACTCCGCAAATCATAACATAAAACCATTCTTTGAGGGCAATCTTCCAGGTATTATTGCAGGAAATATTGCGGGAGAAGTGGCATCGGAGTTTATCCTAGGTTCAGGTGAATTAACTGAATATATAACTAGACTTAATGAAAGTTTAGGTGAAGAATTAGAATATTCTAAGGAAATGGCTAATCTTATGCTTAAAATAAATATGTTGCAGGATTCAAAAAAAGCCGCGCTTCTAAATTTTGGGCTTTTTTCAAACTTAATAGGATCTAAAGAGCTTAAAAATTCACTTAAATTGGAGATAGAAGAGGTACGGGATGTTTTAAACCAAAAATTAATAAATCTCAATTAGTTGTATTACTGTCCATTGAAATTCTCATTAGTATCAGGTTTTTCTAAAACCATAACATTGAAATTTTCATACGCATGTTTTGTTTGTTCTTCTGAATTGATATCTTCTCCACCAAGATACACTAGCAAAAATGGGTTTTCACCAAAAAATTCCAATAATTTTCGTCTAATCTCGAATACGCCACCACCTAGTGAATCCAACCTGGTTGCACATGAACATATCATTCCGGCTAGTACCTTATCGCTATCAAAAACTGAAAGATTTTGATCTACTGAGTTTATAATATCTTTACCTGATGAGGACATAACTCTTAACTCCGTTGAATCTATCTTGTAACCACACAATATGTCATTTCCAACAATCCATCCAATTACATGAGGATATAATATATTGTCTCTGTACTCACCAAGTGGGAAAAAAAAGGTATGTCTCAGTAATTTTTTCTCATCCAACACCTCTTTGGGCCATCCCATTAAATTTAAAAATTCTTTTATTGCAGGTTTCCCGTTGATTTTATGAATTGTCCTGCCCCCGGCCCTTAATTTAACATTTAATTTTATTGGAGTTTCTTGAATGCCTTGGGTGCTATTTAACTTCGTGTTTAGGTCTGACTTTATGGCCGCTGCAACTATAGAATTTGTAACAACTTCCTGGTTATAGAACTGATAATTTTCAATCATTCTTAGATCATCAACAGAAGAACCTCCAATAATGTTAAAATTGGACAGTTTTTCACTAAAACTCCCGAATACATCTTCCTCTTTCCCAGAACCTTTTTGGAGAACTGCATTTATAAAACCAAAAAGTTTGCTGGAGAATATATCTAAGACGTAATTGAGAGTATTATTACTAGCTCTTATAACTCGTTTACCTTTTATGCCTGGCATTTGTACAACCGTATTGGAGGAAATAAACTCGAACACAAATCCATTGGAGTATTTTGAATTCAAAAGTTCTTTTTTAAGAGCTTCTGCACATTTTTTCCCTGCCATTTGAGGATTTTTCTTTGTATTTTTACCAATTGCTATGGCGACATCCATCTGTGAATAAGAAATAGAATATGCTATAACTCCATTAGTAAAACATCCTTCTGGAACTATGAACCCCGTTACTGTGCTCCCAACTAATCTTGTTTTGTCATCTAATTTTTTCCAAACTCCGTCTAACAATTTTTGGAATCCGCCGGATTTTTTATAATTGATTGTGGCAAATAATAAAACTAAATTTGGTTTTGTCCCTAAATTTTTCAATGACCTTGAAATCGCATCTTCCCCTGCTCTTAACGAATCATGTTCCTGAGACACTCCAATGCCTATCTTGAACTTTTCAGTCATCTAACGTATTTATTATCTTGATTCGGGCATTTTCTAATTCAACTTCCAATAAACCCCTATTAGAAAGCGCGGGCACTATTGCAACAAGGGCAACATTTGTTTTTGGTAGAATATAAAACATGACATCATAATTACCTAATTCAAAATATACTTTGTCAAGACCGTACTCCGAATAAGCCTCTATAACAGTAAAAAAATCGTCCATGGTCTTTTGGAGTACCTGCCAAACGCCCATGTCATTTATTTTAAATTTTTCCATGGGTGGGACAACCCCTTCCATACCTTTTCTAGCAACCATACATGCTAGTATATCATCTAAACTTAACAGATTCTCTTCAAGTATTGTTAGGATTTTAGTTTCGTTTGAGGCCATTTTTTGGAGTAGTGTACCTTAAGTAACTTTTTGCTGTATATATCTATGATTAGATATGTTAAATCAAATAGTATAAAGGCTATAAAGTATTCAAATCCATAAAAACCTAAGGCCGCCATTAGGAAAACCGTTACTTTCATGAACATGCGATACCTAAAGAATATTGCAATAGGTTCTGGAAGCCTCCCTTTGTAGGATCTACGATTACCTTCTTCATCAATAATTCCAGAAACTATGAACACTAAAAATATTAACCAGTCTATTGTTACTGTTTGGCCATAAAGAATTGCAATGAGGGGTATAATTAGTGTAAACGCTGCGGTTAGAATAAATGCTTTATTGTCTACTTTTCTTGAAGCTATCGCGAAGATAACAAACGAAAGAACTAACATGCCTGCGATGCTATCCTGGGTAATGACATACCCCATTAGAATGCCACTTATGGCAGCTAAAATTAATGCTACTTTCTTATTAAAAATTCCTGTATCATAGGCTTGATCCACGTATTTTATAGCTGCCCCTAAAAATGCGAAGACTGCAAACAACAGATACATATTCATTTTAAGGGGATATCGTGGAATGTGTTTTATTAAACTATATATCTTACAAAATTTGCTTCATTTCTTTCTCTACAATAAGACCTGTTCCTTTCTTTATCGACAAGGTTTGTGGTTTTAGAGTCATTGAAGTCTGTCTCATCTTTGACACGCTTATCGATCTTTTGTCTAATGCTTCGATCTTTTTTATTAAGATAACTCCGTCCACCAAAAACGGCGTCACTGCATCAGGATAATCCCCGTCTAAGGCTTCCCCAGTAATCATTGCAGTAACCCCAATGTTGTATAGTCCTTCAATAAGCTGGCGCGATAACCTTCTAGCAAGGATTCCATCCTCAAGTGAAAGCGAGCTGATTGAATCGATTACGACAAGTTCTACCTTCTTTTGCTTTAATTTCTCAAGGACAAGTTTTATCTTCTCTTCTATCGCGTCAGGTTTTTTCCAGCCGATATCGTATTTAACATCTTTTGCTGAAAGCATCTCAGGAGCTTTTTTGAAAAACCCGAACTGCTCGGCTTGTTCAACAATCTTTTCCGGGCGCTCTTCGATTGTGACATAAGCGCATTTTGTCCCTTTTTTCAGACCCGCTTCGAGGAACTGCATCCCTAAGATTGTCTTCCCGGCACCAGGCGCTCCTGATACTAGTATAACAGACCCTTTTGGCACTCCACCTTCAATTAGTTCGTCAAGTCCTTTTACCCCTGTAGAAACCCTGTCTATGTTTTTTGAAACCATTTTAATTGGTTAACTGCCTATTCTAGTAATATAAACTCTAGCCTAATAAAAATACGCAATAAAAAATGGAACTTGACAAGGCAATAAAGGAAAGGCGCTCGGTAAGGGCGTACCTTGACAAAAAGGTTGAAAAGGAAAAGATTGATGTCATTATCGATGCGGGCATCTGGGCACCATGCGGCCTTAATTCACAGCCATGGGAGTTTATTATTATAGAAAACCCTGAGCTTATAAAAGAGATTAGCGACTCTGCTAAAAAGACGCTCCTTAATGCCCCGGGCATGGAAAACTACTCTGGGTATTTTACCTCAAAAGAAGACACTATCTTTTACAGAGCGCCAGCCCTTATCCTTGTCACCTGCAAAAAAGCAGAAGGCATGATGCGCGAAATCAATATCAAGGATGTCGCACTTGCGATAGAAAATATGTTTTTAAAAGCATATGATTTAGGACTAGGTTCTTGTTGGGGTGGATTTGGCGAAGCAGTAGGTGCCGATGCACCACTTCTAGAAAAGATCGGCATGCCTAAGGAAAACGATGTTTTGGGCATTGTCATGCTCGGTTATCCCGCAAAGGAAAGCAAGGGAACAAGAAACCCTCCAAAGATATTAAATTGGATAAAGTAGCTCTAGTCACAGGCGCGACTTCGGGCATAGGATACGCGACATCAGACATCCTTTCAAAAAACGGCTTTATAGTTTATGCCGCCTCAAGACACGCAATAGACAAAAACGTACCTCCGGCCTGCAGTCCCTTAAACCTTGATGTCGCGAATAAAGCAAGCAGGAAAAGCGCCATAGCTAAGATTCTAAAGGAACAAGGAAGACTAGACATTCTAATCAATAACGCAGGATACGGCGAACTTGGGGCAATAGAAGACGTTGATGAAAAAGACGCTAAATCTGAGTTTGAAGTCAATGTTTTTGGGGCTATGGCTCTTGCACAATTAGTCCTTCCCATAATGAGAAAACATGAGGGTGGGCGAATAATAAACGTTTCATCTATTGCAGGGAGGTTGAGCGCGCCATTCCACGGCTGGTACTCTGCATCAAAATACGCGATTGAAGCTTTAAGTGATGCTATGCGCCTTGAAGTCGAGCCCTTCGGGATAAAAGTGGTATTGGTTGAACCAGGACAGGTAAAGACAAACTGGGACTCTATTGCCAGAAAGTCGCTTCTTGATAATATCAAGACTAAAGATTATGAAAAAGGCGCAAAAGGCGTTGAGAAATATCTGGAAAAAGAATATGAAAAATGCGCTGGACCAGATGTTGTCGCTAAGGCAATCCTAAGTGCTGCAACAAAAAAGAACCCAAAGGCGCGCTATCCAGTTCCCGCATCGGCAAATAGGCTTATCCTCCTTAAGCGATTCTTGCCTGAAGGTCTCTTTGAGTCTTTGATGAAGCGCTCAATGGATTAAAAAATAAGAAAAAAAGGGAATTAAACTATCCCCTGTGCTATCATCGAGTTTGCGACCTTCATAAAGCCTGCGATGTTTGCACCATCAACAAGGTTTCCATTCTCGCCGTACTTCTCAGACGCGTTCCACGAAGCCTTATGTATGTTTGCCATAATTGCCTTTAGGCGCGCGTCAGTCTTTTCAAAGGTCCACTGGCGCCGTTCACTGTTCTGTGACATCTCAAGACCTGAAACAGCTACGCCTCCAGCGTTTGCAGCCTTTCCAGGACCAAATAATACTCTGTTTTCATGGAAAAGTTTGACGGCATCGGGTGTTGTCGGCATATTGGCGCCTTCTGCTACTGCAATCACCCCATTATCTATAAGATTTTTGGCAGCCTCCGCATTAAGCTCGTTTTGTATTGCGTTTGGAAGTGCTATGTCACACCTGACTTTCCAGATTCCACTTGAACCTTCGTAATACTCTGCGTCAGGGCGAGTCTTGATATATTCGCTTATTCTTGCGCGCCTCTTTTCTTTTAAGTCCTTTATTACACTTAAGTCTATTCCGTCCCTGTCATAAATGTAACCGGAGGAATCGCTCATCGCAACGACCTTTGCACCAAGCTGCATGGACTTTTGTGCCGCATATATTGATACATTGCCTGAACCTGAACTTACAACTACTTTATCCTTCATGTCTTCAGACTTTGTCTTAAGCATTTCTTCTACAAAGTAGAGCAGGCCATATCCTGTGGCTTCAGTCCGCACCAAGCTTCCCCCCCATTCAAGTCCTTTTCCAGTAAGAGTTCCTGTAAAAGAGTTTGTGAGCTTTTTGTACTGACCAAACATGTATCCAATCTCACGACCTCCAACTCCGATGTCACCGGCCGGTACATCTGTGTCGGATCCTATGTGGCGGAAAAGCTCACTCATAAAGCTTTGGCAAAAGCGCATGACTTCCCCATCAGACTTTCCTTTTGGATCAAAGTTAGAACCTCCCTTGCCCCCACCCATTGGAAGTCCTGTTAGGGAGTTTTTAAATATCTGCTCAAAGCCCAGGAACTTTAGGATACTCAGGTTGACTGTCGGGTGGAAGCGAAGCCCGCCCTTATAAGGGCCAAGCGCGCTGTTGTATTCCACGCGATAGCCACGATTTACTTTTATGTTGCCATTATCATCAACCCATGGGACGCGAAACATTATTGCGCGTTCGGGTTCAGTTATCCTGTGGAGTATGTGGCTCTCTAAATACTCTGGGTGCTCATCAAAGAGGCCTCCAAGTGAATTAAAGACTTCGGTTAATGCCTGATGGAACTCGGGTTCGTTTGGGTTTTTTGCCAACACGTCATTTAAAACATCTTTGTGGTTCATTTTAAAAATTTCTTTATTTTGTCTTTACTTGTCTGAATGATTCTTCAAAAATTAAATGCTAGAATTTAGAAACCGGTTATAAAAAAACTTAATCTAAAAATTCTTTTCTTTTCTTTTTCCAGCTTCAAAATACAAGGCAATGAAAAAAAACAGCTTTGGTGAAGCGCTCACCCTTAGTACGTGGGGTGAAAGCCATGGGACTTCGGTAGGTTGTGTGCTTGACGGTGTGCCATCTGGCCTGGAACTAAACGAAAAAGAAATCCAAAGGGACCTTGACCGACGCCGCCCAGGTCAAAGCGATATTACTACCTCACGAAACGAAGAGGACAAAATCGAGATACTTTCAGGCGTATTTGAGGGTATTACAATGGGGACTCCAATCGGGATGCTTGTCAGGAATAAAGACGCTGATTCTTCAAAATATAAAGCAATAATAGACACTCCACGACCAGGTCACGCAGATCTTGCCTGGCAGGTGAAATTCGGCGTGCGCGACTGGCGCGGCGGAGGACGTTCAAGTGCGCGGGAAACAATAGGCCGCGTTGCAGGTGGAGCTGTTGCCAAAAAGATACTCTCTGAAGTCCTTAACTGTCATGTTCTCACTTACACAAAATCTATTGGAAACATTGAGGCTAAAAGCCTTGATGTGAGTGACGTTGTAAAAGCCAAAAAGGCGGTCTATGGAAACAGCGTGCGCTGCCTTGACAGGAAAGCCGCAGGGTTAATGGAAAAAGAAATCCTTCTTGCAAAAGAAGAGCTTGACAGCCTTGGCGGGATTGTTGAACTTGTCATCCTTGGATGCCCCGCAGGACTTGGCGAACCTGTCTTCGGTAAAATGAACTCAGAGCTTGCAGGAGCACTAATGTCAATTCCCGGCGTTAAAGGCGTTGAAATCGGAGCTGGATTTTCCTCAACTGTCATGCGCGGGAGTGAGTTTAATGATGAAATTGACCTTGTTGATGACGCTATTGTTACAAAGACCAATAACGCCGGCGGGATAACTGGAGGCATAACAAACGGCATGCCGATTGTTGCAAGAGTGGCATTCAGGCCGACAGCATCCATATCAAAGGAACAAAAGACTGTTGATTTGGGGAAGATGAAAGAGGCAAAGATTAAGATTGAAGGCAGACATGACCCCTGTATCGTGCCGCGCGCGGTGCCCGTAGTTGAGGCCATGGCGGCTCTCACTGTAGCAGACCTTGGTTTAAGGGCGGGAGAAATCCCGCGGACTCTTCTTTAGAAAAATAGCTTTAAATTCTTGATTAAAATGATTCTTGGAATATCTGGCGGAAGGCTTAATGGGAATACTGA
Source organism: uncultured archaeon (assembly GCA_964619365.1). Classification (GTDB taxonomy): domain Archaea; phylum Altiarchaeota; class Altiarchaeia; order JAFGQM01; family JAFGQM01; genus CAYMNU01. The sequence continues at coordinate 79,573 of CAZUDQ010000002.1, read as the reverse complement.
CGTGCTTGTAAAAGCGGCCCTTGAAGAATGCGAAAAGGAGGGTTTTGAGACAAAGTTCCTTAACCTTTCAACTAAGGACATCAATCCCTGTAAAGCATGTGGTGCGTGTAGTACTGGTCCATCCTGTGTTCAAAGGGATGATATGGATGAAATCATACCTATGTTAACAGAAGCTGGTGGGATAATAATTGGTAGTCCAACATATTTTTCAAACGTGTCAAGTCGCATTTCTATGCTTTTTGAAAGAAGCGTCCCACTTAGGCGTCAGGGCTTCCAACTAGCAGGAAAAGTTGGCGGGGCAATTGCCGTTGGAGCCTCAAGAAACGGGGGACAAGAATATGTTGTTGCTACAATACAACGCTGGTTTACTCTTCACGGAGGAATTGTCGTCGGGGACTCTGCCCCAACAGCACACTTTGGAGGAATAGGTGTGGGTCACGCTTTGGGTGAGACAAAGGATGACAAGGACGGGCAGGAGACTTCAAGGAACCTCGGGAAAAACATGGCGGCTCTTCTAAAGAAAATAGAATAAATTTACTATGGCAGCGCCAGAAAAACTTGCAAGAAAGATAATCGAGGGGATTCGTGATGGTAGTATCAAGGACGAAAAAGACCTTTCCCGAGAAAAAGCATTCCTTGCGGCGCAATTTGGCCTCTCTTCAATGCCAAGGAATTCTGACGTACTCTTTTTTGCAACAAAAGAAGAGATTCCAAGCGTCCTTTTTCTTCTTCAAAAAAAGCCTACAAGAACGGCTTCAGGCGTCGCTGTAATTGCTGCTATGACAAAACCCCACAAGTGCCCGCACGGCAAATGCATATACTGCCCCGGCGGTCTCGATTTAGATGTCCCGCAGTCTTACACTGGAAAGGAGCCTGCCGCAAGACGCGCAGTCATGCATGGGTATGATCCCTACAAGCAAGTGCACGCACGGCTTGAGCAACTTGACACAATAGGCCACCCAATCGACAAATGCGAACTAATAACTATGGGTGGGACACTCCCATCTCTTGAAACAGAATACCAGGAGTATTTTGTGGGGGAATGTCTAAGGGCGATGAACGACTATCCTAAATCAATTTCCAGTTCTGATGCCAGCCTAATCAAGATTCAGGAAGAAAACGAAAAGGCGAAAGTTAGATGTATCGGAATGACCTTTGAGACACGCCCGGATTATGCCTTTGAAAAGGAAATTGACGAGATGCTAAGGCTTGGGGGGACAAAAGTCGAACTTGGCGTCCAGACCTTGAGTGATGAGGTTTATAAGCTTGTAGAGCGCGGACATGGGATTGAAGAGGTAACGCACGCAACCCAGCTTTGCCGCGACTCTCTTCTTAAAGTGTGCTACCAGATGATGCCCGGTTTGTTCGCTGAAAAACAACAGGATGTGGCGATGTTTCGCGAGCTTTTTTCAGACCCGCGATTTAAGCCTGACCTCCTTAAGTTCTACCCCTGCCTTGTAATCAAAGGGACAAAACTCTATGAGATGTGGAAGCGGGGCGAGTTTAAGCCTTACTCTACTGAAGACGCAGTTAAGGTTCTTGCCGAAATAAAAAAAATAGTCCCGGAGTGGTGCCGCATCATAAGAATCCAGCGGGACATACCTGTGAATTTTGTGGTTGATGGTGTCAAAAAATCAAACTTACGAGAGCTTGTGGAAACGGAAATGAAAGCGCATGGCGACTCTTGCGCCTGCATCCGCTGCCGTGAAATCGGAATAAAGACGGCAAAAGAGAAAATCACACCGAACCCCGATGCAATAGAACTTAAGCGTGTTGATTACGAGGCATCAGGCGGAAAAGAAACTTTCATCTCCTTTGAAGAAACAGAAAACGACCTTCTTGTAGGCTTCCTTAGACTACGCCTGCCAAGCGATGAAGTACACAGAAAGGAGATGATTGGAGCTGCGGGAATCAGGGAGCTTCATGTTTATGGCTCAATGGCACGCTTAGGGGAAAAAGCAGGGTCTAAATGGCAGCACAGGGGTTATGGTGCCGAACTTCTTTCTAAAGCCGAGAAGATTTCTAAGGAAGAATGGGGCCTTGACAAGATAAATGTAATCTCAGGAATCGGCGCGCGAGACTATTACCGAAAACACGGATACAAAAGAGTCGGGCCTTACATGGGAAAAGTCCTTTAACGAACTAGAGTTACGAGTCCTGCTCTGCCTTTATGACTGGTTCTCTTCCTTTGGATTTTTGAAGCGCCATATTGTGCGCTTCTATGTAGTACTCTGCGAAGTCCTTCCAGTCGGCCAGTTGCGAGATTTCCTTGGCATTTATCTTCTTTTCAACTCTTTTTGAACGTTCTAAGCCTGAGAACCAATGTAATGCGTTCTTTAATTCGATTACTTCTTGCTCATGGGTCCTGCCGTCCCTTTTTAGGACGATGATTCCCGGTTTTTTCCTTTGGTCTGTGTTCTTCTGGACAAACTTCCCAAAGCCAGCAAGGTCTGTTGTTATGGACATGACTGAATACGCGGCAGCCTCAAGCGGTGTGTACCCCCAGGGCTCATAATAAGACGGGAAGACACCAAGGTGCATTCCGGCCATCACATCATAATAGGGCATGGATAAAAGGCCGTCATCAACAGTTATCCGTGTCGGATAAACTATTACTTTTATCTTGTCTTCTTCCCTATTCAAAAGATCTTCGTGGTTAAGAGTATTACAAATAACATCGTTTCTGCCCATGCGTAACGCACATATGGGTGGGCGCCTATGTTCAGGCTTCTTGAACTTGTTCATCAGTTTTTTTCCTTCCATTATAAACTCTTTGTCAAAAAGCTCCTTTTTGTCTAGCTCGTCTCCGTGCACAAGCATGCTTATCGCCCTTTTTTCAATGTCCTGGATGTTTTCGTCGACAAAACTTTCTATATGTTCGTATTTAGACAAATTCTCTAAGAGTTCATAGTTGTATTTCCTGACGCCTCTATCGAATATAAAAAAGAAAACGAAGATATTCTTTGGATATCCTTCTTCTTTTAGTATCTTATTTAACCATCCAAGCGAATGGATTAGTGTGTCAAAGCCCTTATTGTGAAATTCATAGCGCCCTGATGTGAAAAGCAAAAGCGAGTTTCCCACATCAATCGGGTAATATGGCAGGAAATATGCTTCAAGGAATCGCCATATTTTCTCCTTTGATTTTTTGTGCAAAAGCGCCCTTTCTTCAATTGTCGGATATTTCTCGCAGTTTATGCCGTTTGGCAGCACCACATCTGCTTTTCTTTCAAGTATGTAACCACACTCCCTGCTTGTAATATCGCTGACTGCGGTAAAGACGTCTGAAGCCTTTGCGCATGCCCGCTCTAGTTGATGTTCGGTTACAGTTTCCCCACCATAATTATATTCTCGTTTGTGGTCAACATGCTTATCTTTTTTCAGCTGGGTCCGAATCTCCTCTACAAGGTCTTCGTTGCTCATGGCAATATCGCGCCCGAGGCGTGTTGAATGAGCGGTTGCGACAAGACCTATCTTCCATTTATTCTTCTTGGCATCTAAAAGAGCAATTCCTGGCGAGCCTGAAATATGCTGGTGGAGTACACCATTTCCTTTAAAAGTCTGGGTCTTAAGGAGTCTTTCGATTACCTTGCTTACTGAATCTGAAAGGACAAAGCGTTTGTTATACTCCTTGCCACACTTGTCTGAGACTACCCCATATTCCTCAAATATTCTCGCTTTTATATCCTTTAAGTCTTTCATGCGGCCTTTAAAATCCACGAGTATTGCTTTTGGCCTGCTAGGGAGAAGCCACCTACCATAGTGACAGATTATACCTTTATCCTTAAGTTCGTCAAAAGCTGTTACCAAATCAGGCGGTGCCTCAGTTTCCTCAAAATCGACTTTTGCATATCTTGAGTAATACGGGCCCATGGCATAATAGTTATCGCCATAGTATTTCACCATTTCAGCGGCCTTTGTGGTAAGGACTGTGTAAAGGCCACCTATAGGGTTTACTACCTCATATGCGCTCTCTATAAGAAAATCTGCCTTTGGTTTTATCATAATTGATTTACGACTAGGGTATTAAAAACCTGAGCCTGGCCATTTTTTCTTCACAAAGGGGTAAATTAACCGATGGCGCAGATAAGAAAGGACTTTTTACTGGACCGATATTCCATAATATCAGAGACTAGGGGAAAGCGCCCGCATCAGTTCAAAACTGAAACCAAAGAGGATAAAAAAACATGCTACTTCTGCCCGGGTTTTGAGGAATTCACTCCACCCACAATTGATGCGTATCCAAAGGATGGCGACTGGAAAATACGTGTTTTTAGAAATAAATTCCCGGCACTTAAAAAGCCTGAAGGGGAACATGAGATAATTGTCGAAACAAGAAAACACAGGCAAGAACTAGAAGAATTACATCCACCTGAGATTCTAGAAGTTTTTAATATGTATGAAAAGCGCAGGAAGGCACTTGAGAAAAAGTTTAAGTATGTCTCGATTTTTAAGAATGCGGGAAAAGAGGCTGGAGCTTCCTTTGCACATTCGCATACCCAGATACTTGCAAGCAATCAGGTTCCTACAATAGCCAGCCAGGAAAACAAGGCATCAAAGGATTATTTTGAAAAGACGGGTCACTGCGCATGGTGCGATGAAACCAGAGGGGTAGAAAAGGCGCGAATCGCAATCGATACGAAAAACACTATTGCAATGACTGCAAACGCGCCGCGCTTTCCTTATGAGATTTGGCTTATGCCAAAAAGACACGTCGGCAATTTCTCTGATTTAAACTCTGAAGAAGCACTGGACTTTTGCTCTGTTCTAAAAAAAGTCCTGATGAAACTAAGTAAGGAGTTTGGGCCTTGCTATAATTTTGTGGTTCATCATTCCCCACATAAATGGGGGCATTTCCATCTTGAGATACTTCCAAGGGTTGCAACGCACGCAGGGTATGAACTTGGCGAAGGATCTTATATAATCACAGTCTCGCCTGAAACTGCCGCTAAGTTCTATAGGTCATAACCTAGGCGATAAGGACTACGGAGATCCAAAATCTAGGCGCGTGTTTCATTATTAATACACTCACTTCATTAAATTTTCTACGAATTGCACCACATCACATTCATTAGGATTGAGACCCATATGCTCTCTTAGATTTTTTTCCAAGAATTTAATGAGGTCTTTTTTAGGATTTTTATTAGACAGTATAGAAATTATTGGGTCTAACAAACAATCGTACTCATCAGTAGGTCCTCCATCCTCAGGGTATACTCCAAGTGGATCCCACTTATTGAGTAACTTTCTTACTATCTTTTTATCCACCATTTTATTTAGATTTTAACTTTCTTATATACTTTGGTTTAACCTTTCCAGTTACTGTAGGCTTTGCCCATAAAGTCTTGATATTTATCCAATATCCACAACTATTAAAGTTTCAAAGGGGTAAGGTGAATCCGCCCTCTGAAAGGTATAACTTTTCAAAGTGCTCACAATCCTCTATGCAATTAGGAAAATCAAATTCAGTTTCACATGAAACTAGCTCTGGAAAATAGGGTGTATAATAAAACGTCCGTTTACCGCACCTAAATTCCTCAGGAGTTAGATTATACGTTGCGACATTGGTACACATTGTTGTCCCATTTCTCATAACCATACCTGCGGAGTGTACGATCACCCCTTTGCCCAAAGGCTCTAATGCTTTTACAAGTGTTTCATATGTCGGACAATACATTTTTTCTTCAGACTCAGAATCACCTTTGGAGGATGAATTTGGATCTATATGCCTGGTAATATCATCCGACATACATAAGATTAAAATTAAGATTGATAACGCACATGCTAGTATAAGGGCAATTACTAGTCCTAGTTTTTTACCTATTTTGTATTTTCCTTTTTCCATTCTATTATAAAGCGGGTCTTGTACCTACAGCATTTACTCTCATATTACTAATTTCTGAAAAACCTCCCGAACCATATTCTGTAGTTTCAATCAAATTGGCGTTTGAAGCTGTTGGATAAACTAAATTGTTATAAGGATTAATCTCCCCCAAAGAGAATTCTTTAGCAAGTAATTTTGAGGAGGGGGTATAAATAGTTATATGTGGATAAAATTATCCTCCCACGATAAGTCTAGATTGTGTATTTAGAGGGATTTAAGCAAGACTCGCATGTGCGAGTGTTGAATGCATGGACGCTGTTTTACTCATGGATTACAGAATCCATGACCTCTTTTATCTTTTCTTTTAACTGGGCGCCTGAACCTGTATTCTCGATTACAAAGTCAGCGCGCGACTTTAATTCCACAAGGCCTTTTTCAGTTGCCGCAAGCTCACGCTTCTTAAAGTCTTCAAGAGACATAATATCTTCGCCTTTTTGCCCTCTTTTCTGAGCGCGCGTGTGCCTAAGCTCGCTTGGTGCATCAATATAGATAAGATAATGCTTGGGATAAGACTCCAAGAGGTCGGCTTCATTTGAATATCTAAGGCCGTCAAGAAGAAGAAGCTTGGCGTTTGTCTTCTCGATATCACTTTGCATGGCGTTTACGATGACATCCTTTCCAAGATTCTCCCTAAGGCTCTTTCCAAGGGCCTGATAGTTCTCACGGATGCGCGGGAGTCCAAGACGCAACAGGATATCTGAAAGTATGTTTGAGAATATCAGCCTTTTGGCAGAATATTCTTCCTCTATGTAACTCGCGGCAGTTCCCTTGCCACAGGCAGAAGAGCCCGATATCCCCACAATTATACAAGTTTTCATTATCTCTTCTATTTTTCTATTTTGATTAATTAAATTAGTGATGAATGCGCAACACCCCGACATTGAGTTCCTTGACGAGGCTGAAGGAAAAAACAACGGTGGCAAGAGAAAAGACTATCTGCCCTGGGATGAGTATTTTATGGGAATCGCCCTTCTTTCTGCCGAGCGCTCAAAAGACCCGAGTACAAGAGTGGGTGCCTGCATCGTTGATGAGAACAAACGGATTGTCGGAATCGGGTATAACGGTTTTCCTGTGGGCTGCTCGGATGACGAACTTCCCTGGGCACGCGAGGCAGCGTGCGTCAATGACACCAAATACCCTTATGTCGTCCACGCTGAAGTAAACGCAGTCCTTAACTCCTCAAAGAGCCTTAAAGGGTCTACCCTTTATGTCGCGCTTTTTCCGTGCAATGAATGCGCAAAAGTCCTTATCCAGTCGGGAATAGCTGAAATTGTCTACATTTCTGATAAATACGCAGAAACCGAAAGCGTCAAGGCTTCAAAAAGGATGTTTAAGATGACTGGGGTAAAACTAAGGAAGCTTGAACCAAAGACAAAAGAGATAACACTAGAATTCAATAAAGACTAAAATGGCAAAAAAAACAGACGATACGTGCTGCGAAGCAGACTGGGAACATGACACGGCATATAAGCTTGTAGACCTTTATGTTCGCGAGCTTATCCAGCAAAGAGAAAAGAAGATTCTTGACATTGAGGGTCTTGTAGAAGCCTATCTTTACGTTCTTGGACGCCTGAAGGTTTCAGAACATGAGATGGATAACATTGTTGAAGCCATAAAACGCGATATTGAAGAAAGTCCGGAGACCCCTGAAGCAACCGGGATGGATGTTGCCATGGGTGGAAAGAAACTCAACGCAGGACTCTTAAAGGCACTTGGCGGCGAGTAATCAATGCAGTCCCTTAAGGCTTGTTTTTTTAAATAGTTCCAAATACAAGCTTGTCCCAAAAGGGGATTAGGAACAATGCCAGTGGAAATGCGGGGCCAAATCTTATGCCCCATTTTATTATTATTGTCTTTGGCTTGTTTTTTGCTTTTTGTACCTGTTCTAAGACTTTTTCTGATATCCCATCCATGTCTCTTTTTGAGAATACGACCTTTTTGCCGATTATAAGATCTTCGACTACCATATCCCCCTCGCGAAGAGCTTCTATTGAGATTTCCTTTTGCAGGGCGACAGCTTCTACTGCTCTTGAGAAGACTAAAAGCAGGTAAAATACTATAGGTAACGCACCCATAAGGCCAAGAATAGGTTTTATCGGGAAGAATAACACCACTAGAACGCAGGACGCGATGAGAAGGGCAAAGAGTTCTATTTTCCTTTCATGGATTGTTTTTCCCATGATAGAGAAGACTTCAGGCTTCTTTAATGAGAGTATAAGAGAGTATGTTATGGAATAGAATATCGCAACAAGGCCGAGACAGAAAAGGAAACCTACAAACTCTGGCCACACCTTAATTGGCATTGAGATTAAAGAAGGCGCAAAAAGACCGCCAAGAGCCGCGCCAATCCCTGAAAGAAGCTTGGCATCGCCGCCACCCCAACCGCCAATGTAAAAGAACCCAGCACCTAGGGCAAAGAATATTGCGCCCACGGCAAGTCCATCGATAAAATATGCTATATCCCAGAGGAACAGCGCAAAAATCGCTCTCATTCCTATTGCAGCACAAAAAAGCCCTATTGTGAACTTATCTGGTATCTCGCCTGTTTTAAGATCGTAATACGCAGCACAAAATGAAAATGCAAGGGCACATGTAAAAAGCGCAAGGTCTGCAAAAAAGATATCCATTTCAAAATTTCTTACATTGTCTCGATATTGACTTTTTCAGCTTTTGCCGCCTTTTGCAACCAAAGTTGCTTAGCTGATATGGCAAGCTTTGCCCCTAAGCTCTTTGCCGCGACAAGTTCCTTTGCCTCAGTTATGTTAACAGCTCTTTTCAAAGAGATGCATTTGGCGTCCTCTTCTGCCTTCTTGTCAAGTTCTGCAGTCCTTATGAAAGGTTCTGGAACCTGAGTAACCATATAGAAATCAGTACACGACAGGGAATTTTCAATTGTGTAGATGTTCCCTGAACGCTTTATCTCGTCATAAAGGACCTTAGAAATCACACAAGACCCCTCCTTTTTTTTGTTTTTGCAAAAAAGATTCATTTTAAATTTATTTTAATTCTTCGATTATCTCAACAGGATGGCTTGAGCCCCCGCTTTTCCTTAAAAGAAGCTTTACTCTCGCTCCTGCTTTTGCTTTGATGCCACGGGGATCTGATACCGCGTATTCTGCACCGGACACTTTAGACAGAAGGTCTGACTCCACCCTGACTGCAACATAACCCCCAGATGACTTTGAAATCACCGTCCCGAAGCAATACTTTCTGGAAAAGAACATTCGTGTTGCAAAGAGGAATATGATTAGGGCGACAAGGATTACAAGTGCGTCAAGGATGGCTGATACCGTCCCGATTGATATCGTGACTGTGCTAAGGAAGAGAAACACGGAAAGTAAGATTATTTCATACAGGACAAAAACCCCTATGTATTTTTTGTAGTCCTCCGGGTACTCTTTTTTTAAGTCGCCGAGGAAGATTGGGACTTGAAGTGCGAAGAACGCAAATGAGGCGATATAGAACAGGGGATTTATAATGGACCCTACAAGCGCACATAAAAGGAACGCAAACATCAGCGCCTCTATCTTTGTAAGAATATTCATTGCCCTAAAATAATGGTTAGGAAAATAAAAGGGACTTATTTATGATTGGCCCAAAAATACTTAGTTCAAACTCAAGCAAACTCTTTTATCCTACAAAACAAAAATAAGGGAACAATGAAATGTAGTAAATGTGGCACGGAAAATGCGGACACTGAAAACTTCTGTGCTAATTGTGGTGCGCCATTAAAGTCTGTGGTCCCGGCCACGCCAAAGGAAAGTAAGAATCCAAAGACTGTTCTTATCCTGGCAATTGTTGCAATTACAGTAATAGCCCTCATCACCCTAGTAGTAATCCTTAACTTACCCTCAAAAACAAATAATACAACTGCCCCAACGAATTTAACTGCAGGTGTAGTAGAGGCTCAAGACCCGTTTTTAGAAGCAAAGACTCGTGCAGAGGATTTTGAGACTTGTTTTAATGGTGTTGAAATCGCCATAACAAAAGAGGATTATAAGGAGGTCATGAACAGCTCTATGTCCTGTAAAACTCAATCGCTTGCTTACTCGCAGGCACTTGACCGCATAGATAAGTCAGGGCTTGCTCCTGCCGAACTTAAAGAGCTTGAAGCAAGAAAGCTGCAGCCTCCGATGATGGACTCTCTTCTTGATGCTTTCTACCACCTTGGAAAAGGTCTTGACGCGGGAGACGTAACCGGCATAAAAACTGAATTTGAAAATTTCGTAAATGAACTTAACACGGCATTCTACTATGTTTATAGGACAAAGACTGAATATCCAGACTTTTATTATGAAAAGACGATAGGCTCCGGGGAGTCCGAAGCCAATTTTCTCCTAGGCCTTTCTGAGTTATATCAGCTAAGAAACGATTTTGCATCAGAGCTTAGTGAGAGTGGCTATTACACTTATTTTTACAATGTTGACCCGCTTGACGAGACTGTAGTCTATGTTACAGATTCCTTAGTAAGTGACCTCATGACTGAAGAAGAGCGCGCATTTGCAATTCTGGAATTTGTAAGGAAAAATGTCAAATACAATTTTGACCCCAGCTGGTATAACGACTGGCCAATGCCTCCCGCATACACGCTACTCTCAGGGAAAGGCGATTGTGATGATATGTCAATACTCATGATTTCAATGATGAACCGCGCAGGAGTCAGTAACGCAGAACTTTGCATAGCAGACGCAAGCGAGCCCTATGATGACGCTTATGACCATATGACTGTTGGACTTGACGCAGGGGACGGCTGGTATATCTTTGAAGCCACATGCTCTGATTGCACCAAGCCCTGGCCTGAAGATGTCGGCAACTGGACAATAGACTGTTCGGGGGTCGAAGAATTTCTTCTTAGTACTTAGAAATACAGGTATTAGTCTAAAAATAAAAAAACGCTCATCAATTAGAATACTATGGATGAAAAAGAGACCTTACGTCTTGCAGAAACTGTCGAAGAAGGCATGAGTGACGGACGCAGTCTTGAATCTCTTCGCATGGCGATGGTTGAGTCTGGTTACAATGATGAGGACATCCATAACATCATAGCGCAGGTAGACCGCAAAAGGACTGTTAGAAGGACTCAGAGAAAACCTGCGCGCAATTGGTCGATGATTGCTTCGGCTGTGGTAATAATCGGGCTTATCATAATCGTCTCGGGTCTTGTACTTCTTTGGCCCGCTCCAAAAACGCTAAGCACGCTTCCCACGAACTGGAGCACTATAGGAAACGTCAACTCCAGCCCTGCTGGAAACGAGATAAGGACATGTTATGTCGTTGATGAAGAAGTCAAGGAAAAGATGCTTTCAGCCGGCGCAAAGTGCGATAAGTGGTTCCTCCTAAAAGAGATTTAAGCTGATTTTGCGGCTCGGACGAATTCTTTGATTAGACTGTAATCCTTCACTCCCGGTGCCGATTCAACTCCTGAAGCCACATCCACCCCAAAGGGCTTAATCTTGGATATTGCATCTGAAACATTTAGAGGGTTAAGTCCTCCTGCAATCATTACAGGCACTTCGGCGTACTCAGCAAGCTCTACTGCGATATCCCAGTCATATGTCTTTCCAGTACCCCCTATTTCAGTACTGTTTTGTGTTTGGACTTTGGTATCAAAAAGAATGTAATCAGAGTACTGCGACAATAAAGAGACACGCTCAATAAGGTAATCTGGAATATCGCCATGAAGCTCAGATGGGATAGAAACATTTGAAATCAGTGTCGGAACCTGATTTTTTAGCTCCTCGTATTCAAAAGGGTGAAGCGGAGCATGCTGTTGGAGTATGTCACAGGATGACGCAAAAAACCTGTTTAATATGTCTGAAGTATCCAGTGAATGGCAGACAAGGACGCTTGGCACTTTTGGTGTTATCTCAGCTATTATCATTGATATCTCGTCTTCTGTTAAGAAGCGTTTTGAGTTTTCCGCATTGACAAAACCCAGGAAGTCTGCACCCGCCTCCTGAGCCGCAAGAGCATCTTCGGGAGAAGTCAGGCCGCAAATCTTAACTTTGGTCATAACTTTGGCCATAACTTTAGTATTTTCTGTGAGGATTTCCATTTGCGTTTTTTAGACGCGCGAGCATAAAATACCAGATGAATTAGGGAGCAGGCCCAGACCGCTCTTAAGTTCCCTTTTCTAAAGTTTTTACGGGATGGAAAAAGAGATAGGAAGAATAATCGGGACAACGACGCTTAAGCGCTTCATGTTTGCAGTGTCGGAAAATGGTGAGGAGAATGTAAAAAAGGATGAGTTCATCTCTGCAATAGAACCTGTTTCCGGAAAAGAGGTAATCGGTATTGTAAAAGAGCTTACCGCCTCAAACCAGCTTCTTCCAGACGAGTTTGCCCGCGAGAGCGCCATGGGTGAATTTGTCAGTTCCTATGGAATCGAAGACGGAGAATACCTTGTGGGAATAGTCGATATACTGGGTCATCTTAACGGCGGGGACTCCTTAAGCATCTTAAAGTCGGGGTTAAGGCCTGGAGCGCCAGTTTACCTGGCCAAAAACGAAACAATAGAGTCCCTGCTTAAAATCGATTCGCGCGTTGCAATCCCTGTAGGAAGCGTTGATGCACGTCCTGATGTCAGCGTCCCGCTTGACGCCAATAAGCTTGTCTCGACGCACTCTGCAATACTTGCTATGACTGGGGCTGGCAAATCATACACTGGTGGTGTCATAATCGAAGAACTCTTAAAGAAAGGTGGAGCAATACTAATCCTTGACCCACACGGAGAATACAAGTACCTTGGCTTTAAAAGCGATGGCAGCAAGTCAGACATCCATGATAAGGTAAAGGTCTTTGGTGTCGGAAAAATCGCAAAAGTGCGCCTGAAAATCAAGGCAAACGCATTGAGTGCTGAAGACATCTCTGCAATGAGTGCGGGGACAACTGATTCTCAAAGAGACTTGCTTTACGCCATAATTGAGGTGTGCCGCAAGAAAAAACGCGATTATACTCTTAAGGACATGATTGAGGTCCTTTCAATGACCCTTGAAAAGAAAGGAGTCCAAAAAGAGACTGAGGGAGAAGACCTTATGGCTTCAGACCTTAGCGCAAGCCTTGAGCGCCTTGCAAAAAAGGCTCATGTATCAACAATAAACGCTCTTATCAGAAGGCTTGACTCCTTAAGCCGCTCAGGTCTTGTCTCTGATAAGGAAACTCCAATAACAGAACTTGTGCGCACAAACCAGGCAACAGTTATTGACCTTTCGGGGGTGCCAGATTCAATTAAGGAGATTGTCGCATCGGCAATTGGGCGAAAACTCTTTTACTCCCGCATGAACCACCTAAACGGCTACTCGGGAGAATCTCTTGACGTGCCCTGTCTATTTGTAATTGAAGAGGCCCATAATTTTATTCCACGAGACTTTGATCGTGAGGTCGTCTCACGAAATATCCTAAGGCGGATAGCAAGGGAAGGGCGAAAGTTCGGGATAGGCCTTTGTATGATATCCCAGCGGCCCTCACGCCTTGACCAGGACGTCCTTTCTCAGGCAGGAACCCAGATTATAATGCGCATTGTAAACCCGCTTGATCAAGACTTCATAAGAAAGAGCGCCGAATCTGTTACTGAAGACATAATACGGGATTTACCAGCCCTTGGGCGCGGTGAGGCAATAATCACCGGTGCTGCGATACGTTTCCCCATGAAAGTCAAGATAAAAGCGCGCGACACCAAACCAGGTGGGGATGATATTGATATTATCGGGGCGTGGAATTCTAAGAAAGAATAACCCAAGGTGGATGTTAGTAAAAAACAATAAAAGAGAGTCTACTCATTCAACACTCGCACATGCGAGTCTTGAGGTTTATGCTCATTATTAGCTTATCTCGCACTAACTGGATTAATATTACATTAACTTAAAATTGTTTGGTTTGACTTTTTGGTTTGTTTATTCCAATGCAAAGTCTACTGCGGCTTTTGCATGGATTGTAGTCGTATCAAACACAGGGAGTTTAGAATCTTCCTGTTTTATTAAACTGGGTATTTCTGTGCATCCAAGTATTACGCCTTGCGCGCCGTTTTTAGCCAAGTTGTCGATTACTTTAATAAATTTTTCTTTTGATGAGGCTTTAATCTGGCCGACACAGAGTTCATTGAAGATTACATCGTGAACCATTTGGCGTTCTTCGTCATCAGGAATAACGACTTCGAGTCCATATTTCCCAGTGAGGATGTCTGTATAAAAAGAATCTTCCATAGTAAATTTTGTACCCAATAAACCTACTTTTTTAAATCCTTTCTTTTGAACGCTCTTTGCAGTCACATCTGCAATATGCAATAAAGGGATATCGATTTCGTCTTGTACGTTATTTGCAAGTTTATGCATGGTGTTTGTACAAATCAGGACAGTATCTGCGCCTGCGGTTTCAAGTTTTTTGGCCGCATCGATGAGGATTCTTGCCATTGCGTCCCAATCTCCCTCGTTTTGTAATTTTCCGATTTCCTCAAAATCAAGAGAATAAAGTATACACTTTGCCGAATGAAGTCCGCCCAATTGTTCTGCAATTGTTTCATTCATAATCCTGTAATAGTCAAGTGAAGACTCCCAACTCATTCCACCGATAAGTCCTATTGTTTTCATTGTAAGTTATTTGTGTGAATATATGAAAAATGCATTGAGTGTTAAAATTCTGCGCTATTGGGCGGAGTAAAAATAAAATTAAAAATAAAGAAAAGAGTGAGGTTTTACCCTCACATTAAAAGACCTGTACACATCCAGTTCGCGACTGCCGTACTGTTGTCAACATAGACATAACATCCAAGACCACAATTCTCTTTTGGAGAATCCATCTTGATTTGGAAGGTTCTTGTTATGTTGTTACAGAGTGCAACGGCAGTAAGCGTCCCGTTTGTTGAGGACTCACAATCTGAAGCCATTGCAATCTGCATCGCATCAGATGCTGACATTCCAAGACACTCTGCGTCTCCGCAAGCTTCTTCCCATGGTCTGATACACTTATCAGTTATCGGGCACCAGGTGTATCCTGCTGAGGCTTTGCAGCCGTGCTCGTCTGAGTCGTTACCTACCATGACGTCAGCACTTCCAGGAACTACCATCTCACCGGTACAAAGGTCTGTTTCTATGCAATTTGAGCCCATTATGTACATCCTGCAGTCCTCTGACATTGAGTCAGGCGCTACAAGCGGACACTGGAGGCGTGTGCCATTTGCCATATAGATTGTTGAGCCAGCTCCAGGCATCATTGAAACAACTCTGTAGAAATCACCGCATTTATACACTGCGCCAACGTCCGTGTCATCACACATGGCTTCCATTGCAGACTCTACAGGTGACTCACCTGGACAATAGGTTTCCCAAGTTCGTATGCACTCACCTAAACCTTCACACCAGCTGTATCCTGCAGAGGGTATGCACCCATGCTCGTCTCTATCGCTGCCAGGCATTACTGGACCTGGACCCATCATGTCTGAGATGTTCTCTGCAATTCCCGCGGGGATTGTTGTTTTCTTATCTTCTGAACCTCCCATCAAAAGGACTGCAGCAGCGATAATCACGATTACCACCACAACTCCGACTATGAGGTACATCTGTTTGGTTTCCATTTTTTAAATTCTATTTTATTCTTAATCTAGCTCTGGACCTGCTCCAAGTAATGGGCAGTCTGTCTCCCAAGGCCTGATACACTCACCAAGGGTCTCGCACCATGAGTAACCTGCAGAAGGTATGCATCCATGCTCATCTTTGTCGTTACCTACTACTGGACCTGGACCTAAATCTGGGCAGTCAGTTTCCCACGACCTGATACACTCGCTAAGGCTTTCGCACCAAGTATAACCTGCAGAGGCTATACATCCATGCTCGTCTGCGTCGTTACCTACTATCTGTGGACCTGATCCCATCGCGGGGCAGTCAGTTTCCCATGGCCTGATACACTCACCCAGGCTTTCGCACCATGAGTATCCTGCAGAAGGTATGCACCCATGCTCGTCTCTATCGCTGCCAGGCATTGCTGGGCCCGGACCTAGTTCATCGGATATGTTACTAACTGGAACTGTTGAGGTTCCTTTGTCAGAACTACCCATTAGAAGTATTGCAACAACTGCAATAACAATTATTGCTACGATTACGCCAATTATATACATTTGTTTAGTTTCCATCTTTTTTAATAGGGTTAAAAATCGACTTATCTAACATTTAGGGATATTTAAATATGAACGGCCGACTTGCTTTATTTAAATAGGAATTACATCAAAATAGGCTAATTAACTAGTTACCAGCCGTTTGGGCGGAAAACACTTCTAAAATGAAAGAAATATTTGTCGTGCCGGGTGAAAAGGTTAAAACCGAAAAACTCGCGGGACCAGGATTATATAAGGATGGCGGAAAAACTTACGCATGCCTAACCGGCACGCTAAGGGAAGATGGAGACGAGGCTTATGTCGAGCCAGTAACCGAAATCTTTGAACTTGAGCGTGGAGATGTTGTTATAACTACCGTTGAATCAACAAGAGAGAAAATCGCCATATTAAAAATATTAAAGATTGTCGGAAAACAAAGAGGACTCCCTTCAGAAAGACTGGGTGTTGTACGTGTGATGGATATCGCGTCAGGATACACAGAATCTGCAGCAGATGAGTTTAAGGTCGGCGACATAGTAAAGGCCGAGGTCTCTCAGGTGCTTCCAAATGATGTGGTGATGACAACTAAAGCACCAAACTTAGGAGTTATCGAGGGATACTGCTCAAAATGCAGGGGACTCTTAAAGGAGAAGGAAGGAAAGCTCAGTTGTACAACCTGTAATAAAATCGAACAAAGAAAAACGTCAACAGACTACCTTTACAAGGAAGAATAATTGCCAAAATGGAATCAATAGTCGTCGAAAAGACAAAGGACAAAATCAGTATTGAAATACTTGGTGCAGACCATGGCATTATGAACGTGCTTTGTTCAGCGCTTGACGCAGACAAAGATGTCAAATTCGCATCATACACCATGCCGCATCCGTTAATTGGGGATAAAGAGGCTGTAAAAAGCGGTAAAAAACCTCCGCTTGAGAGTAAGCTTCCAATAAGCCCTGACTTTGTGCTGAACATACATAGTAAAACCCCTGAAGCCTCATTTAAGAAAGCTCTTGTGAAGATCTCGAAGGACGCAAAGGAAATTTCGGCGGCGTTTAAGAAAGTCAAATAAATTCCTATATAATAATGCCATTGGGGGGGATTTCCTGGGACGAATCAAACGATTCTAAGCCTTCACAAAAATCCTCTAAAAAGGGTAATGAGCCAAAAGAGCCTGTAGCTAAAGCACCTCACAAAAAGGCATATCATTTTGTAAAAAAGCAGCACAAGAAGATAAAAACTGCAAAGGAAAAGCATATCCCTGGTGTTGCAGGGGACATATTTGATTTTCTTTTTGCAGTATTTTGTGCGTGGCTCATAATTCAGGTCTTAGGCGTGGCTTTTGGAACAGGTTTCCCGGTTGTTGTAATCGAATCAGAGTCTATGGAGCACCACGATGGCTGGAACATGTGGCTGGAACAAAATAACCTGACAAGTTCAAATATCCCACAATCAGGTGGTATATATATCGGAGATATAGCAGTCGTTACTGGCGACTCTGCAAAGGATATTGTCGTAGGTGACGTCATAGTATTCCAAAAGGTATCAGGCTGCTGGCAAGGTGCGCTTTATGGTGGGGGGGAACCAATAATCCACAGAGTCGTTGGCATAGCAGACATTTCAGACAAGAGTGCAAGCACCCAAGGAGCAGTAAGCTTTGACGGAAATGCCATAATGACGCCATGCGGCTCTAGGTATGAACTTAACGCATTAAATGAACTCTATTCAAGAGAGGATCTGTTAAGCAGTTTTCCTGAAATGAGTGAAAATGCAAATAGATACAGGTTATTTTTCACAAAAGGCGACAACAATCACAAGGAAGACCAGTGTCTTATAGACTACGGTGGATGTATCGCCCCGATTGTCTCCTACCCAGTCCATGAAAGTATGATTGAGGGGAGAGCTAAGGTCAGCATACCTGCCTTAGGATATGTCAAACTTGGTCTTGTCTGTGCAATGAACTATGCAACGGGTAATGCATGTTCCACTCGTTGCTGGTGGACAAAAAATCATCCAAACTGTTAAAATTTAAAATGTGCGCAAGAACTGCTGATGCCGTTTTGATTGAAGGAAGAAACATTCTTTTGATCAAGAGAAAAAATGATCCGTTTAAGGGTTTTTGGGCACTTCCAGGGGGTTTTTTAGAGCCTGGTGAGGATTCAAAAGATGCCTGCATCAGGGAACTTTTTGAGGAGGCTGGAATCTTAGGTAAAATAGTAAAATTCACTGGTACATACTCAAAACCTGGGCGCGATCCACGAGGAAACACTATTTCTGATGCTTATCTGGTCGAAGTTATAGACAAAAGAAAAGAAGGAGCAGGAGACGACGCGCAGGATATAGAGTGGTTTTCCTTAGACGATTTGCCAAAGCTTGCCTTTGACCATGAAGAGATAATTGCTGACGCAAGAAAACTAGTTTAATGCGAACTATTTCTTTTGTTTCTTTGTAGCCTTACTTTTGGACTTTACTTTAGTATTGTGCTAGTCTTTTTCTTCATGTACCTAAACCAGATATCTCAGTATAAAAGGAGGGCGCACAAGATAAAATCAGAAAACCTTGACCGCGCAATAGACCTGATTGTTACTGGTATAAACTCTGGAGGACAGCTAGCAGGCATACTTGAGAACATATCTGACATCTTTCGGGATCAAGACCTCCTAAAAAAGGAGATGCGCTCAAACGTCCTAATGTATGCCATATTCATTTTTATGGTCATTGGTTTTGGAGCCCCGATACTTTTTGGCATATCTGATTACTTAATAAACGTCACGATGCATGGTGTTGGGGACTCGATACCAGATATTGACTTTGGTTCCCTTGGAGGTAGCATGCCTGTAAAAAGCAGCTCTGATATCACCCAGGGGTTCATGGAAATGTATTTTGTTTTGGCGCTTATTGTCCCCCATTTAGCGGCTCGATAGTCCTTGGGCAAGTTCTTAGTGGAAAGGATAAATCAGGAATAAAATACATCCCGATAATGATAACCCTTTCAATTGTACTTTTCTTTGTGACAAAATATGGTCTTAGTTCTGTATTGTCAGGAACATTTGTCTAGTTCCTTTTTATTTTCAAAGGCATTAAATAGGGCACTATACTAATAGAAATAGGGTGGAAAAAGGAAAATGCTTAAATTAACAATATCTGATGCCAACTCATGGAAAAGGAGTATCGACGCGATTGCAGCGCTAATTGACGAGGGCACATTTGAATTCAGCGGGGAGAAAATGGTTCTAAAGGCTATGGACCCAAGCCAGATTGCAATGGTTGATTTTGAAATGGCAAAGTCTGCATTTAAGACTTATGATGTGGAGGAATCAAGCAATTTGGGGATAGACTTCTCAGAACTCTCAAAAGTCATGCGCCGTGCGCGCCCTGATGATGAAATAACCCTTGAGCTAAAAGGAAACAAGCTTGAAGTAATCTTCGGTGGAAAGGCCACAAGAAAATTCCTCTTGCCACTTCTTGACGCGACATCACACCCAAACAAGCCAAAGATTGAGTTTGACGTCACAATCAAAGTACCTGCAACAGAGATAAAAGAGGTACTCGCTGACGTTGAGCTTGTCGGAAACTATGTAGTCTTTGACGCAAGTGAGAGTGGGATTTCGATAGTTGCAGAAAGCGAAAGCGGGAAGGCTGAGGTCTCAATACCAAAGGAAAACCTCCTTGAGATACAGGCAAAAGCCCCGGCACGCGCGATGTTCCCTTTAGAATACCTAAAGAACATGGTCAGGAACACAGATTCTTCGACAGTACTTGAGCTTAAGCTAAAAAAGGATAACCCTCTTGAACTTACATACCCTGTGGGTGAAGGAAAAATCGGTTATTTCCTGGCGCCAAGGATTGAAAACATGTAGTTGCCTTTCTTGAGTATTTTCTTTATTTAGAGATGCCTAGGCCATACCCATTTGAGAAAAAAGAACGGGAAAAGCTTAGGCAGACAAGTATTTCTTTTGAAACAAAAGACCCTTTTATCTTTGACTGCCTTAAGCGCGCTCAGGACGATGTTTGTGGGAAAAGCATCGCAAAAGCAGGCAGCAAGACTGAAGTGGTGTCATTTACCCTTGCAAAGATACTTCTTGGGGTGATTGAAAACAACGAGCTTAACAAAAGTTATGCTGAAAGGAAGGCAAAATTCTGGAAAGACGAATTAAACTCTGAATCGCTAACCATCCTTGTGCGAATGGCGCGTGATGATTTTGGGATGGATGTTAAAATAGAAAATGACCCTGTGCTTGTCCATTTCACAGATTATCTTCTTTACAAAAAAGAGGGGACAAGTAAACCCCTTATACGCACCCGCCTGAAAAAAGGTTTTATTGCCATAAGAAAAGAAGACCTCTGCACGATGATTGGGCAGGCAATAGAAAATGACATACTAAAAAGTATACCCACTCCAAAGGACCTGCCAAAAGAAATCATCTCTGCCGCAAATGAGATAAAGGGGGAGGCCATTCCCAAAAGCAAGGTAAAAAAGAGGACAACGCCAAAGATTAAGAGTCTTAAGGAAGACGCACTGCCTCCATGTATAAAAGATATAATAATCTCGCTTGAATCGGGAAAGTCAAACCACAATGCAAACTTTGTTCTTGTTACATTCTTAATCGGCCTTGGCCTTGATAATGCAGGGATAATCGACATTTACCGTCGCTCGCCAAAGTTTAACGAGAAGATGACTGAGACTCAGGTAAGGTTTGCCCTCCAAAGAAAATACACATGTCCTGCGTGCAAGACTATAAAGTCTTACGGACTTTGTACGGGAAAATGTGAAAAGGGACATCCTGAGGCAAATTACATCAAAAACGCATTTAGAAAAAAGAAGGCTCCGGAGGTAAAAAATGGATAATTCGCGCGTCCTAAAGACAAGACTCTGGCTAAAGAGGCTCATAACAGATTATTATGGGAATCAAAAGAGGCTAGAATACAGTCCATGCCATTTAAGCAAGCGTGAGTTTGGTTTTGGCTCACTTACAAAAAAGGTCACATTCAGGCACAGAGCATTTCCAAACGAATACGAGCTTCTTAATTACCTAAAAACCGAGGCGCCGGCGCATGTGAACCATTCTCTTTCACGCTACGAGTTTCCAGGTAACGAGCAGATGAGTGAAAAAGTCAGGCTGGGAACAGACCTTATATTCGATATTGATGTTGGGGATCTTAATCTAAAGCATAAGCACGACGCGTCGTGGTGCTGTGAAGACTGCTTCCTCGCGCTAAAGGAAGAGATTACAAAACTTTATGAATTTCTTCAAGAGGATTTTGGGTTTACTAAGGAGGAAATTAGTCTTAATTTCTCCGGATCGCGTGGTTATCACGCAAGGATAGGGAACGAAAAGGTTGCAGAGCTAAACGAATCTGGGCGAAAGGAAATCTGCGCATATCTCGGGACAGGAACAATACCCGAACTAATATTCGAGGAAAAAGGCTCTTTTATCGGGCCGTCTTATGAGTCAGGCAGCCTCGGAAAAAGAATATGTGCTGCAGCCATTAAGGAAGTGTCTAAATCAGACATAGGTAATAAGGAAAATTTAAGCGAACAACTAAAAAAGGGCAACTGGGACGCCTTTCCCAAAGGCTGGGGCCTTGCAAAGATACGAAAGCTTGCTGCAAAGGGGGGGGTTCAGATACCACTTGACTCTAAGGTTACAACAGACCCTTCGCACATGATACGTATGGCAAACACCATCCACGGCGGAAGCCTGCTTCTGGCAAAAGTGATAAAAAACCTTGATGATTTTTACCCGCTTGATGAATGTTCCCCGTTTGGAAAAAGCGAAACTGGAATTGAATTTGCACTTAATACCCCTGGAATTCGTTTTGGGGGAGAAAAATTTGGTGCGTTTAAAGAAGGGGACAGCATAAACCTGCCTGAAAGCTTTGCGGCATATCTTTGTGCTAAGGGAAGAGCCTACAAAACAGAACAATGATGGAAATACAAGGATACGCTTTTGATATGGATGGAGTCATCTGGGATGGGGACGACCCCATACCTCACGCAAAAGAGACGATAAATCAGATAATAACTAGCGGGGGAAAGCTTGCTTTTGTCACAAACAATGCATCAAAATCAAGAGAGGATTACCAAAAAAGATTAGGAAATTTTGGCATAACTGCAGATATTTCACAGATAATCGTATCTTCTTATGCTGCAGGAAGATATATCCTTGACCTCAAAGGCCCGTCTAAAATCCACGCCATGGGAAAAGGCGCCCTTGTGCACGAGCTTAAGTCCTGTGGACACGAGATAGTCGATTCTGGGTCAGATTTTGTCGTCTGTGGACTTGATGAGACACTTACTTATGATAAGGTCGCAAATGCGCTCTCAAACCTTCTTGATGGTGCTGAGCTTATAGGATGCGCGCCGGATGTCACTTACCTTAAGGAAGGAAGAAAACTTCCAGGAACTGGCGCTTTTGTTGTGGCCCTTGAAGCAGCGTCTGGCAAAAAAGCAACCATCCTTGGAAAGCCTTCGGCAAAGATAATGGAGATAACTGCCGAGGTCTTGGGACTTAATCCTGAGGGATGCCTGATGGTTGGAGATAAGCTTCCAACCGATATTGCTGCGGGAATACGTGCCGGAATGAAAACAGCTCTTGTCTTAACGGGTGAAACAACAAAAGAAGAAGCCAAAAGCTCGCAGTTTGTCCCAGATTATATTATAAACGACCTTAGGGAATTGCCGGGATTGTAAGCTTAACGTCCCTTTATCTTGTGAGAATAATTCTTTTTTAGCACAAACATAATCATTAATATTGCCGCAATTATTACTGTGACGGGGAGTAATGCGGAACGCGCGGCTGACTGCGCAATCCAGTCAAAAAAGCCGCCTACTGCGTCTGCAACAGAACCAAGGACTCCTGCTACTCCCGATTCACTCGTTCCGCTTTTAGTCTCTACATCAAAGAGTTCATAGTTTCCAGCATATCCAGTCTTGTCTACCATGACAGCCCACTTGCCTTCCCCATAGAGCTTAAAGCCTTCCTCATAAGAGAGTATGCGCCCGTCGGGTGCGATGAACTGTATTGTCGCGCCGTCAACGGGATTGCCGTATTCGTCATATATCGAGACATTTATGTCATCGCCTACAAAGCCGTCGCCAACTACGATTTCTAATCCACCTTCCGTAGCATTGATTTCGCAAGTGTCGACCATTTGTCCATCGCCACGGCAATTCCCATTTTCACAGGAACACTCGCACATGCGAGTCTTGAGGCCTCCGCTGCATTCTGACCAGTCTTCACAAATCCAGTCGGCGTCACATTCATCTTTTTCTTTTTTGCAAGTCTCATCATATGTGAACTTGCACTTTCCTGCGATGCAATCTGCAATAAAGCATTCTTCCTGCGGGCAATCACTTGCAACCTTACAATCACAGACAAATTCCCCAGGAGTACAAACTCCGCCTGAACACCTGTCGCCTTCTGTGCAGACATCACCGTCATCACACGCGTTTGTTGTCGGAGTCTCTGTGCACACCCCTTCCTGGCAGATAAGGTCAATACATGGGTCGCCAGAGTCCCCACAGGAGTTTCCTGATAACAGCTCGATTACACAATCCCCTTCAAAACACGCAACGCTCGTGCATGGATTGCCGTCATCTTCGCAGGTCACACCCTCGCACGCGTCGCATTCTTGTTCTGTTGCGTGGTCGCCATTGCACTGTGAGTCTTTTGGGCACGCGCAAGAACAGTCACGCGTCTGTGCCCCATCAACACATTCGCTCCATTCTCCGCATGACCAGTCTTTTGAGCAAGTTGATGAGGGGCAGGAGACTGATACTATCGCTGATTTTTGTTTTGACGAGCTACCCTCGGTCAAAGTGACGCTTCTTGTGACTGATGTTGTCGGGCAGGAAACGCCCTGGCTCCACGCACGCGAGTAGTTTGAAAGAACGCTTACAGTCGTATTATATGCTGATGTCCAAGAGGGTGAGATTTCCACAGTGAGGTTTGATGTCTCAAGATTGTTTAGCGTTAAATTCCATATTGCAGTTCCTGTTTCCGAGATGCTTGAAGGGGTCACGCTAAAACCTGCTGTGAAGCTTGTAGAAATTATTTCAAGAGTATTAATTCCCGTAGAATTGCAATTATTATAAATGTCGCAAGCGCTTGCAGAATAAGTATAGTTGCCAACCGATAAATTAGTTTTATTTACTAGAAGGTTCCAATCAGAATACTTTACTAACCTGGATTCATATAATAAGTTAATTTCATCAGAGGATAACATCCTGTTGTAAATTCTAATCTCATCGATAGAACCATTGAAAAATCTCGAAGCATATACGGGATCAGAACCTATTCTGACATCCCCATAAGCCATTCCGACATATCCATCCGTATCTTTTATGTTTGAAGTAATGTTCTTATCAAGACCTCCATTGATGTAATAAAGCATACTTAAATTTTGATTTGGACCATTGCCTTGCCAAACCACACAAAGATGCGACCAAGAATTAAGTTTCAGAGCTTCTATAGATGAGTATTCCTTGCTAAACGCATGAGTACTATTCCAAATTCTATTAAACATGTAACCATTATATAATCTCATCCAGGGGACATTAACAGTATAACTGCTTGGCCCTGCTATGATTCCGATTAGACTATTTACTCTAAAAGATAATGGATATATCCATGCACAACTTGTTTTTCCAATTGAATTTCCAATGTCAAAAGAATCGATGTAGACGGAATCATTTAACCCATCAAAGCTTCTTGCTCCGCCATACTTCCCATCAGGAGTCCATGTAGCTCCGTTATTGATTCCGTCATTTCCATGACCCGATAAATCCGTTAGGTCACTTGAATTATCAAAGTTCATAGCAAGAACCAAAGAAGAGTCATGATAATCGGTGCAAGAGTAATTGCTTATGTCCTGGGAGTATATTGAACAGACTTCTTCGCTGTCGTTCCAGTCAAATGTGACGTTTGCAAGGCCTGTATCGTTGATGCTGACGTTTATCAGTACTGAGGTATTTGCTGTGACAGTCCCGTTATCGGGCGTCGGCGGGACGAAGTCGATTTGTGGCGCCTGGGTGTCATTACCTAGCACAATCACACTTACATTGTTACTGCTGACATTGTACTGCCCATCGCTTGCGACAAAATAGATGCCAGTTATTGTCCCAGCATAATCTGTGGCAGGGATTATACTTAATTTGTGTGTTGTATTATCGATAAGCAGCTGCACGCTTGAGTCAGAGTAAAGTGCGCCATCTTTGTATGCCAAAATCGTAAGTTCGTCCCCATTCTTATCGTTGAAGAATATGTCAAGGTCAATAAAATCGCTTAAACTGGAGTTCTTTGCCAACCTAAAATCAGGAATCAGCGTTGCGCCAAGCGTCGTCCCATATGCCGTATTTGCTGAAGCTACTTGTCCGACGACAACTGAAACCCCCGAAGCACCTATTGTAGGTAAGCCCCCAGTATTGTTGGTGTTAAATCCTGTTACACTTCCGTAATAGATGGTGCTGTTGATGTTAAAATCAGTATCGTTATATGTGTTGGAAAACACTATGTCTAAGTATCCGTCGTTGTTTAGGTCAGCAACAGAATTGCCATTTGCTCCGTGTGTTGGTAACTCTGTTTTGTTGTTAATGTTAAACCCGCTAACACCCCCATAATACACCGTACTGTTGATGTTGCGACCTGTGTTATTATGATAATTTGAGAATATGATATCTAGGTATCCGTCGTTATTTAAGTCGGCAATGGAATTTGTATATGCTCCGTGTGTTAGTAATCCTTTCGTATTGTTGGCATCAAATCCTGCAGCGCTTCCGTAGTAGATCGTACTGTTGATGTTGCGGTCCCCACCTTCGCCATTATTGGAAAACACAATATCCAGGTACCCGTCATTATCTAGGTCGGCAATGGAATTTCCAGTCGCGGCATGGGTTAATAACTCTGTTTTATTATCAGCATCAAATCCTGTTGCGCTTCCGTAATATATAACACTTGACTCGCCAGAGTTGGAAAACACTATGTCAAAGTATCCGTCGTTATTCAGGTCGGCAATGGAATTTCCTATTGCGTGGTTTGTTGGCAGGCCCTTGGTGTTGTTGGTACCAAATCCTGTTGCGCTCCCATAATAGATGGTGCTGTTGATGTCGTAAGATACCCCATTGAAATAATTAGAGAAAACTACGTCTAAATAACCATCATTGTTCAGGTCGGCAATGGAGTTCCCTTGTGCGCCGTGAGTGGGCAGTTCAGCCTTGTTATCGGCATCAAATCCTGCAACGGTTCCGTAATAGATGGTGCTGTTTATGTTATAGGTGCTATCATTTTTCCAGTTAGAGAAAACTATGTCTAAGTATCCGTCGTTATTTAAGTCGGCAATGGAATTACCAACTGCCCCCATTGTAGGAAGTTCACCAGTATCATTTATCCTAAATCCAGTTGCGCTACCATAGTATATGGTACTATTGATGTTGTAAGACGTTTCATTTCTCCAGTTAGAGAAAACTATGTCCAGATATCCGTCGTTATTTAAGTCAAGATTGCCTTGGAATGTAGGTGCGTATTCTGATTCAATAGTTAGGTATCTTGTTTCAGTTGAGTTGCAATTATCGCTCGAATCACATGCGCTTGCAGAATAAGAATAGTCTCCAACGGTTAAATTAGTCTTATTAACATAAAGTTCCCAGGAATCAGGATCAATTTTCTTTAGATTTGACTCGTATAATAACTGAATTTCATTTGCGCTAAGACTTCTATTATAAATCCTTGGTTCATCAATTAAACCATTGAATGCATAAACACCAGCGTATACATGTCCACCACCTATGATTGTCTCTGTATCTTGATACTTTCCTTGCACAACACCTTTACCATCATATATTCCATTATAATAATGCTTGACTGTACCATTAGATAACTTAGTTGAAGCAATCATCTGCCAAACTCCTAATGTAATATTCGTATTTCCTAAACTCTGATTTCCTCCAACAAAATATCTTATCTTCTTACCATCGAATCCCCATAAGAATCTGTCACTATTAGGATATATATATTGGCTAATAATATAGCTTTGATTTGAATCAGGATCACCATAATCATTAGGTTTTATCCATGCAAGCAAAGTAATCTCATGAGAATCATTAGTTGTTTCCAAGACAGCCGATGTCAGGTTAATATAATCATTCTCTCCATCAAACTCATAAGCTCCGCCATAATTACCATTTGGGGTCCAAGTAGAACCATTAACGACGCCATCATTCCCGTACTCACTCATGTCAACAACATAGCTTGAATTCTCGCCTAATGAGCTGATATTGTCAAAATTCATCATCAAAACTAAACTATCATCCATAAATTTAGCCCTACTAGAATGATACAACTCAGTAATCTCAGTAGAACTTAACGACCGATTATATACTTTTACTTCATCAATAGAACCGTTGAAATAACTTCCACTCTCCTCACAGGAGTCTGGCCGTGATCTTGCTCCTATCTTCAAATCACAATCAAGTCCAGGATAATAAATACTTCCATTATATTCATAGCTATTAGTTAATACTCCATTAATATAAGTTCTAACTTGTTCACCATTATACGTTAACATAACAGAGGTCCATTCATTTATATTAATTGGTCCTCCACCATCATGCCATCCAGATGAAACACCACCTAAATACCACGCAAAGTTATAAACTGATACTCCAGTAGAATTAGCTGCAATTCCAATTTCATAATCAGCCCAATCTTTATTTAAAATAATGTTTACGGCTGAATTATTAGTTAATTCATTTAACTTAATCCAAGCTCCTAAAGTTATTTGATCTCTTATATCTAAAGATGTATCATTTCCAGCATTAACAT
The DNA here is from genome assembly GCA_964619365.1 of uncultured archaeon. Classification (GTDB taxonomy): domain Archaea; phylum Altiarchaeota; class Altiarchaeia; order JAFGQM01; family JAFGQM01; genus CAYMNU01. Next base: position 51,783 of record CAZUDQ010000002.1, on the reverse strand, counting down.
AATCATTTTCACCATCAAATTCTCTAGCACCCATAATCTTTCCATCTGGAGTATAGATAGAACCATTATTTACTCCATCATTCCCCTGCCCTGATTCATCAACCAAACTCCCATCATCAAAATTCAAATCAAGAACAAGTCCATCTCTTGGACCTAGTGCCCAGTCGAAGCTGACATTGGCTAAATTCTCTTCAGTAATGGAAACATTAATCTCAACAGAATTATTAGTAGTATTTGTTCCATTATCGGGAGTAGGGTTCACAAAACTAATCTGTGGTGTTATTGTAGAATATCCCAAACATTCTGTCTCAGTTGATATATTTTGCCATGCCAATGGTTGGTATCCTACTCCATCACAAAAAGAATCCCACGGCGGGAACTGCCATGCTGAAATAGGAGAATTCGAAACCGAAAAGAAATAAATTTCACTTGTCACCGCAGTACAATTCTCATTCCCTCCAGGATAACAAGAAACTACATCATCTCCAGTATTATTCAACCAGTATGAATTTATGATAGTCTCTCCTGCACCATTCAAGTATCCCGTAATAGCTCCAACTCCACTTCCACCAGTAACAGTTATATTGCCAGTAGAATAACAGTTCTTGGTTGAACTACCAATGCCAATCATTCCCCCAACTATACCACCCACTAAATTGGTTCCAGTAACATTTCCGACAAAATAGGAATTTGAAATTGTTGCATCCCATAAACTACCTCCAATTCCACCAATATATGTACTACTCCCCTTTATGTTTCCATTCACATAAGAATTATTAACAACTGAACCAATCATTTGTCCTGCAAGACCTCCTATATGATCATGAACACCACTTACATCAACTATTGAATAAGAATTTAAAATTGTTGAACTATGTATTATTCCAAAAAATCCACCAACAGCAGTTACCCCTCCAAAAACACTCCCAGTAACATAAGAATTATTTATTACTGAGCCCCCGAACCAGCCAGCAAAAGCACCTGTCTGATTAAACCCTGTAACATTAACCGAAATCAAACCTAAATTATTTATCTCACCAGAACTAACATATCCAAAAAGTCCTCCATAACCCACATCAGAACGATTTATGTAAAGATAACTTATATTATATCCTTGTCCATCAAGACCACCTGTAAAATAATTTGACGAATCACCGATTGGATCAAAACCAGCACCACTATTCCAATTAGCAGTATCAGAACAATCAATATTATTCGCCAACACATAATTTCCTGACAAATTATAACCCATTGCCTGCAACTCAACACAATTTGTGATATTATATACTATCCTATCAATATTGATACTTTCTCTGGCAACATTATACTCAGTATCAACAGCAACTAACTGAACAGCATTATCACCATAAACCAAATCAACAGTAGTATTGAAGTTTTGAGCAGTTGCATTATACAAAGCACTAACTTCATTAGCACTCAAACTCCTATTAAAAATCATAACCTCATCAATAGAACCATTAAAGGAATAATTCCATTTCCTTCCACCAATAGTTTTGGCAGATGCAGACACAACTCCAATTGGAATTCTGCTTGCAACTGGAACACCATTTACATAAAGTGTTTGATTAGTTGAATTAAAAGTTAAAACTGCATGAAACCAAGTATTTAATGAATAAGCATTATTATAGAAAACATAACTATTATTCACATAAGCTCTTAGAGTATCTATATAGAAAGATAATTCTAACTCTGAAAGGGAATAGCCAGTATACATCATTTGAAAATTATCTTTACTTGAATTTCTATAAAACCATAAGGAAAGAGTCGCTTGATTTAATGTTTGTGAATTTCCAACATCCACATAATCCCCATCACCATCAAACTCAAATGCACTTCCAAACTTGCCAGAACTTGTAACAGAAGCATTACCATTAAATGTTCCACTATTATTATATATAGAGCTGTCATTAGCACCATTCTCAGCAGTCCAATAAGCAACTAATGAAGAATCATTCAGGAACGTATATGTCTGGCTGTCATCAGTAACATTAGCTTCAATCAAAATACTTGAAGCGGATGTCTGGGTATTATTAGCTGTTATAAATGTAATTGAAGGAGCAGTACTATCATTTCTCTCAACATTAATACTTTCCCTAGCAACATTATATTCAGTATCAACAGCAACCAACTGAACAGAATTATTACCGGAAACCAAATCAACAGTAGCATTAAAGTCCTGTGCAGTTGCATTGTATAATGCTTTAACTTCTGAAGAAGATAACGAACGATTGAAAACCATTACTTCATCGATAGAACCATTCCAAAATCTAGCTCCATCATTTGTACCTATTCTGAAAGTTCCTGAACTATTATCAATATTTCCAGAGGATGAATTTTCCTGAATTAGACTACCATCTAAATAAATTTTAATTGATGCGCCATCATAAGTTCCTAAAATATGATGCCATTCGTTAAGTGAAAAAATATCTGGATTACTAATAATACCTGTTGGTGAAGGTCCCCGTTCCATATTAAAACTAATGGCAGAATTATTCTGTACGTATAAGCTGTATAGGTCGGCAGTTTCAAATCTCCTTTCAACAATAAAACTACGGCCATCTATAAAATTATTTAATTTAACCCAAGAAGAAATTGTAAGTTGATCTCTACCAATATTTAGTGAGCCATTTTCAGATGATTCAATGTAATCCCCATCACCATCAAACTCAAATGCACTGCCAAACTTACCAGAACTTGTAACAGAAGCATTACCATTAAATGTTCCATTATTATTGTATATAGAGCTGTCATTAGCACCATTCTCAGCAGTCCAATAACCAACTAGGGAAGAATCATTCAGGAACGTATATGTCTGGCTGTCATCAGTAACATTAGCTTCAATCAAAATACTTGAAGCGGATGTCTGGGTATTATTCTCAGTGATAAATGTAATATTGGGAACAACTATATCCAAATATCCTCCATCAGTAATAGTCCAATTATAATTATCAATTAATATGGCCTTAGCTGCGGAATTTGTATAAGTTGAATTACCAGCATGAAATTCAATATTTTCTTGCAAACTATGTAAATTTGACCAACCAGATAATAAATCATCATAGTTTTCAGTAGATAGAGTTGAACCATTAAACATATTATCCATATTTATTACATTAGAAACATTCCAACTACCAATATTTTGATCAAAAGATGGACAAGAATAAAACATATAATCCATGTATTCTACATTAGAAACATTCCAATTACTAATATTTTGATTAAACAAATTACCATCTCTAAACATATAGTTCATAGACGTAACACTAGAAGTATCCCAATTATTTAATGGCTGATTAAAGTTTAAAGCACCATAGAACATAGAATTCATATTAGTAACCTTTGATGTATCCCAACTTCCAATATCTTGGTTGAAACTATCTGCATTCTGAAACATCCTTTCCATATCAGTAACACTAGATGTATCCCAATTATCTAAAGGTTGATTAAAATTGTCAGCATTAAGAAACATACGATACATGGAAGTAACAGAAGAAACATCCCAGTTGCTTATGTCTTGGTTAAATGAATCCATATAAGAAAACATATATCCCATATTAGTAACACTAGAAACATCCCATGTATTTACTGGTTGATTAAAACTACTTGCACCACCCAACATATAAAACATATTTGTAACCTTAGAAGTATTCCAATCACTTATGTTTTGGTTAAAATTACTAGCGTAGAAAAACATCCAGTCAGTATTTGTAACACTAGAAGTATCCCAATTACCAATACTCCCATTAAAACTACTATTTCTAAACATAGAGGTCAAAATCGTTGTCCCACTCAAATTCAAAGCATCAATCGCACTTGCATCCAAATTAGCACAACCATAGAAATAACCATTATTATTTCCCACATTCAAACTTCCCCAATTGGAAATATCTGTTATCTTCAACTTATCTCCAACATTATTAAATCTCCAACCAACAATTGTTCCATCAATTGAGATATTATAAAGACCTTCAGTTGCATAAGTATGATTTACTTCTGCTTGATTATATGTTGTTATATAATCATCAGTACCATCTCCCCAATAAACTGTAAACTCGTAATTTCCCGTAGCTTCTAACGGCAACATTACTTGTGATGCATTACTTGAAACATTTGAAACAGCTGAAGTATTCCAAGTTGAAACAAACGCATTCTCAGATGCAGTAGGGGTCCGCTCAACAACAACTTGCTCACTAACAACATTAGCATAAGTATCTTTTGCAACCAAATTAATTATATTATTTCCAACAACCAAATCAACAGTAGTATTGAAGTTCTGTGCAGTTGCATTATATAGTGCACTAATCTCACTTGAACTCAAACTCCTATTAAAAATCATAAATTCATCAACAGAACCATTAATAGAATGGTTCGCAGCACTAGAATAAGAAATCTTCAAATATGTTGATGAATTTAAATAACCATCCTGATTAAGGCTTCTTAAAATACCATCAGCGTAACAATTAGCATCATAATTATCTATCGCATTCCCTGCAGAATTAATTGAACAAGCTAAATGATGCCACTTATTAATTTCTGGATACCAAATAATATATCTTGCACCAACTGAATAAAAATAAATCAAATCATTTTCAGGATGTTGATATACCACAAACCCATCAGATGATAATAAATTAATAGAAGCATTTCTTGATGTTGCATTATCTAACATATAGAACCACATGGAAAATGAAAAATTCTCGGCTGGAATCTCTATAGAAGTATTTATATAATCACCATTACCATCAAAACTGAATGCACTTCCAAACTTACCTGAAGAAGTGATTGAAGTATCATTAACAAAATTCCCACTATTATTATATATAGAGCTGTCATTAGCACCATTCTCAGCAGTCCAATAACCAACTAGGGAAGAATCATTCAGGAACGTATATGTCTGGCTGTCATCAGTAACATTAGCTTCAATCAAAATACTTGAAGCATATATCTGGGTATTATTCTCAGTGATAAATGTAATCAAAGGGGCAGTTGTATCAGCAACACTCTCATTCAATCTAAACATATAAGCAGCACCAGAAGAATTCTCATTACTTGCTCCAACAATTGCATACTCTCCAGAAATAAAAATAGAATTACTAAAATAATCATGAGCTTGTCCATCACTAGCAGTAATTTTATGAATTTCTTCAAATCCACTACTACTATTCTTCTTAAAAATATAAGCTGCTCCAGAATTATTTCCACCAGTATCTTCATAAATAGACCCAACAACTGCATAATCTCCACTAATGGAAACTGACCGCCCAAAATTATCAATCGTTTCTTTATCGCTTGCCTGAATTTTATCTACTTCTTCAAACTGTCCACTAGAATTCTTCTTAAAAATATAAGCTGCTCCAGCATTGTAAAGTGATTCAGGATCTTCAGTAAGAGCCCCTACTATTGCATAATCTCCTGAAATTGAAACTGAATTACCAAAAGCATCACCACCTGCAATATCACTTGACAAAATCTTCTGAATTTCTTCAAATTGTCCTGTGGAATTTTTCTTAAATATATAAGCTGCACCAGCACCAGCACCATTAGCATCTTCCCCAGATGCTCCAACTATTGCATAATCACCAGAAAGAGAAATTGAATTACTAAAATAATCATAAGCTTGTCCATCACTAGCTATTATTTTATTAACTTCCTCAAAACCACCACTAGAATTTTTCTTAAATATATAAGCTGCACCAGAACGATTACCATTAGTATCATCCCAAACGGCTCCAAGTATTGCACAATCACCAGAAAGAGAAATTGAATGACCAAAACGAGGTCCCTCTTGTGCATCACTTGCTCTTAATTCACTTACCTCCTCAAACAATCCACTAGAATTTTTCTTGAAAACATAAACAGAACCAGTAGAATTATCTTCATAAAATGCTCCAACTATTGCATAATCTCCTGAAATTGAAACAGAAGTACCAAAAGTATCTCCGCCTTTATTATCACTTGAACGAATTTTTTGAATTTCATTCCAAGTCCCACTAGAATTTTTATTAAAAATATAGGCTGCACCAGCACCATTACCTCCTTCATCTTCATTAGAGGCTCCTATAATTGCATAATCTCCTGAAATTGAGACAGAAGCACCAAAAGCATCATTTAATTGAATATCACTCGCCAACAACTTATTAACTTCGTCAGCACCATAATAATCTCCAACAACAAAACTCAAATTATTACTTCCTACATTACCAGAACTATCATTACAATAAATAGTCAGATTATAATCTCCATCCTCTAAATTCAATCCAGCAAAACTATTATTAGCAACAACTGCTGTTGAATTAGAACTATCATTCAAACTATACCAGCAGCTTCCCGCTTCACTTGAAGTATAATTAAATGATGCAACACTAACATAAGCCCCATACCCAACAGGATAACTAATTGACACATTGGGGGCAATAGTATCTGCAACATTATCAATGGTCAACAACCTCATCTCCGTACTATTGCTATTCCCGCTTGAATCAGTAGCAGTAGCCACATAATGATATGTTCCAGAAGTTAAATTTGTCTTGTTAACATAAAGTTCCCAGGAATCAGGATCCATTTTCTTTAGATTTGACTCATATAATAATCTTACTTCATTAGCAGACAGACTTTGGTTATAGATCCTTACTTCATCAATTGAACCATTGAAACCATATCTACTTACCCCAAGACTTGAATAATATAATGCACCAAGTCTTAATGGAACATCATTAGACCACCCAGTAACCATAGTATCATTATCAACAATAGCCCCACTTCTATTTTTTAGTTCAGTGTTGGAACCAACAAATTCACCGTCAACATATATCCTAATTGATTCATCATCCTTTATTCCAACAAGATGATACCAATGATTTAACTCGGATAATCTTCCATTAGAGGCAGAAACACTATTTCTATGAGTCCCATTTCCGCATGTAAATTTAGGGGTCATTTCTCCTTCGGTCTCATTTTTTAAATAAATTCCATAATGATTATCTACAGCAGCACCAGAATCCCTTTTAGTTATAATATATGGCCCAAAATTATAATCATAAAATTTAATCCATGTAGAAACTGTTATTTCATTTCCTAAATCTAAGCTATTTGAATCGGCAATCTCAATATAACTTGAATTCATAAAATAACCATTGCCATCAAATTCATACGCTCCACCATACCTGCCATTTGAAGTCCAGGTTGAGCCATTGACAGTACCGTTATTGCCATACTCACTCATATCAACAACATAGCTTGAATTCTCGCCTAATGAGCTGATATTGTCAAAATTCATCATCAGGACGAGTGAATCATCATATAGGGAATAGTCGCTTCCGCTCCAGTTAAAGCTGACATTGGCTAAATTCTCTTCAGTAATGCTTACGTTTATACTGGCATTTGTGTCAGTTGTAGTTGTTCCGTTATCAGGTGTCGGTGGGACAAACTCAATTTGCGGGAAAACGCTCTCGGATTTTGGCTCTACTGCTTGTCCATCCCCATTACCAGTTTCGTTTTCAGTATCGTTTGCCTCTGGGGGTGTAATAAAGTACTCGAATAGGTCATCATTCCCTATCGCAAGGCCTTGGGGCGATTGTAATGAGTTGAAGCTTTCTTCAAATGGACTTAAGATGCTAAGGGAGAATGCAAAAGCTATAATAAGTACTGCTAAGCTTAACACTACTGCTACTTTTGAGACCATTTACAGGGATTATACCTTTTATTACTACTGTAGAAGCCTTAAAAAAGCTAGTTTAGAAACCCTATTTTTCAGGAGAATCTAAGATATCACATGACCCGTCGCTCTTGCCGATAAATACCAGTTCTGGGCGTCTTTTTGTAAAAAAACCGTTATCAACAACGCCTGGAATGGAATTAATCTCATCCTCAAGTGCGCTTGGGTCTCCTTCTGAAAGTTTGAGGTCAACAATGTAATTGCTGTTATCTGTGATAAGCGCAGCTTCACCCTTTATTCTCTGGCTGGGTTCACCATACTCTGAAAGTGCAAGAATTGTGTCCTCCAAAGCATCCATTTGTACTTCAACTGGAAGTGGGAACGCCCCGATTAGGGAGTCGCAGAGTTTTGAAGGGTCGCCAACACAACAAAAAAGCTCAGCGTTCTTTGCAACAAGCTTTTCGCGGGTGTGAGCTCCTCCACCCCCTTTTGTCAGCCTGAAGTATGGGTCTATCCTGTCTGCCCCGTCAATACAGACATCAAGAGCAAAGGGCGCTTTGACGAACTCTTCAAAAGGAATCACTGTAAGCCCACAGTCCTCTGCAAGCTTTTGGGTTGCAATAGAAGAAGGGACGCATGTGAGTTTAATGCCACTTTGCATCATCCTCCCAAGGCGTTTTATCGCCCACTCGGCCGTTGAACCAGTACCAAGTCCTACATTCATCCCATCTGTGACTTTCTTGCATGCTGCGTCTGCTGCGGTTTTTTTTGCTATCTTTGCTCCATCCATCTTATTTTTCGCATTCTTTGAAGGTTTCTTCGATAAAAAGATTTTTATATTGCGTACACTAATATAAGAGGTTAAAAATATGACCAACCCCAAAAATGGCAGTTAATCGAGCGGAGACTGGTATCGCAGAGCTTGACACGCTCCTTAAAGGCGGCATTCCCAGAGGTCGCACAGTTCTTTTGGCAGGAGGCAGTGGATGTGGAAAAACAATTCTTGCAATGACATATCTCATCCACGGCGCAAAAAACGGCGAACCGGGAGTATATCTCACTCTTGAAGAAAAGCCAAAGAACATCCGTGCGGAATTAAAAGAACTTGGTCTTGATATAACTGAGCTTGAAAAAGAGGGCAAGATTGCAATAATCGATGCTTCCCTTGTGCGCCTTGGTCTTGAATCCGATGAAAAATTCACTCTTTCACCTGAAAACTTTGATGTTAACCACCTTGTTCAGAACCTTATTATGACGGCAAGAAACATCGGGGCAAAGCGTGTTGTCGTTGACGCACTTCCAAGTCTTGACGTATTACTTGAGTCTGACCAGAACAAAGTAAGAAACGCGATAATCGAACTTAATTACCTCTTGCAGGAAAATGAACTTACATCACTCCTTCTTGATGAAATAGTATCTGGGACAGAAGGCTATTCACGCCACGGTGTTGAAGAATTTGTCGTTGATGGTGTAATTGCCCTTTCAAAGATTGAGACTCTTGATAAGAGGATACTTATTATAACAAAGATGCGTGCAACTGACCATGACCTAAAGCCAGTTGATTTCCGCATAGAAAAAGGCAAGGGTATTGTAATAGATATTTAAAGGCTTTTTTTAAGATTATCAACCAGAGTTTCCCATGGGTCTTTTTGGTCACTTAAAAAGACATCGAAGACCATACCCTCCTTAAGTTCTTTTTGAGGATTTACCCCTACAGAGATTTCTGATTCTATGAGTAGGCACTTATCTTCTATAGCATTTCCTGCCATAAGAAATTTCTTGGACTTGAGTCCAAATGCCTCGATTGTTCCAATCTTATAATTACCTAAATCCAAATTGGATTTGGTGTACTTGCCTGTAAAAAGAGTTTTGCCATCTACTTTGACTTGGTCCAAATCCCTAAAAACACAGCCGTCAAAGCTATATTTGGCTTTTGCGGCCGATGCAATTTCTTTAATGGTTAAGGAGCTTAAAAAACATTTTTTACCCATTTGTCTAAGGAGGGCTATGAGTTCAAGACTACTGGGATAGCACTTATCCATGAATAAAGGTAGCTTTTTTAGTAATTCATCGCGCTCTACGTCTTTAAGCAATAAGGCTGAGCGATTACATAACTCATCAAAAGAATAAAGGTCACGATTTTTGAATATTGAATCCAACTCGTCATAGCGCCACTGTTCGCTAGGATTCTTAAGGCCGTAATCTTTTAAAAAATCAAAGACGAGTTCAGATAATAAAAGACCGGGGTATAATGTTCCGTCAAAATCAAAGATAAAATAGTCCAGTTCTTTGATTTTTTCGATTAGGTCCTTATCTTCGTGGGCCATAATATTTTGCTTTGGGGGGTGTTTTTGGATTATGGCAAGAAGTCCTTGCCAGGATATTTCTTTGAGGCTTTGACTATCTGTGACAAATGGTCAATACCATCTTTTTGCTCCAAAAGATTACCTATGTGTATGGCATCCGCATTAGCTTTAAACATATCTTCTGCGTGGCTTACATTTTTGATTCCACTTGTAGGCATTATAAACAAATCAGTTTCTTTTGATAATAAAGCTACGTGGGATTCGGGAGGTGGAATCTCTGCACCTGAACCTCCTGCCATTATGTAAAATCTAAATCCGCAGTTTTGAGCATGCACGGCAAGAGATAAACTTATTGTGGGCTTTTCGCGCGGAACGTGTGTTGCTCTTGAAAGCCAAGTTGCTGTCTTTAGCGGGCCGCGATCGTCAAAAACATATGCTGTAGGTATTGCTTCTGAACCTTTTTTCTTAAGCATGACTGAACTCATCACAAGAACATCCCTTAGATAAAACATATTCTCTGAATTCAGTACACTCATCCAGTACACTGCAGTCTTACCTGGATAATTATTTAGGGATGCAAGATCTGTTTGAGTTAGGTAAGTGATAACTGAAAGGTCAAAGTCTTTAACGGCAACATCAATTACTTCGTTGCAGGAATCCCTATCAACTATGCTGCCACCCATTGCAACTACATCAATGCCCATGGCTTTAATCTCTTTAAGCAAAGATTTGACTTTATCAAGTTCAAGGCTACTCGGGTCTATCTGCGGGATTACAACGGGGTGGTCTGCCCTAAGCTCATAGACTTTCTTTTCGACTGGGCCGATTCTTATCATTATTTGTCCTTTAATACGGGTTAATTTTCGAACAAGAGTGTTAAAAAACCTGAATTGAGGTCAGCTTTTGGTTTTTTGAGTAATATGTCTTTCTTTTTTATGCGGGAAAGCATTCCTGAAAGGAGACCTCTTATTAAAAGATACTCTACATCTTTGTAATATCTTGTCCAGGGGAAATGTTTTATTACAACCCTGATTTTATTAGAAGAGGGTATTATAGTAACTTCGCCCCATCCAAGGGCAGCCAAAAATTCAGTTATGCCCACCATGTTCGAATCTCCAAACATTTTTTGCCCGACGGAAAATGCAGAATCAAATAGAGTCTTTTTCATTTTCTCATCTTTCATCGCAAGCTCTAAAAGATACATGCCAGTGACTTCAAGAAGGAAGAAACGCTCATCATCATGAGAAATTATGCCTTTTTTATAACTGAATATGCGGGCGTCTAAGAAAGTCTGGAATGATTTTTTCTGCTGTATCTCGACTTCTTTGTTAAGTGCCTCATATTGCATTGGGTCTTGGTATAAATCCCCTACTTTTGTTTCAGAATATGCGTTCTGTTTTAATTTGTTTTTTATTGTTGCAGGCGTCGCACACAAGACATTGCAAACATTTTCTTCGCCCTTTGACTTACTGTTATACATATAGCCTTCTATCTTCGGATCCTGAAGTAGCCATGCTATCACCCCTGCCGCTCCCCCTGTGGCAAATAGGTAATCATAGCCCAGTTTCCGGCAGATAACAAAATTTTTAAGCTTGTAATCGACTGTTTTTTCTTCAACAGAGACCTTTTGGTCTATCCTGCCTGCATAAGTCCCTTCTACGAATTTACTGGCAATTCCAATCCATTTCTTGACTTTGTTGCCAGGGTGCTCCTTTATGTTCTCAAAACGACCCAGTTGTGCAAAGCTGTATCCAAAGCGTTTTCCAACAGAATAAACCGCCTGGGCGCCAGCCTCTCCGAACTTATCAATCATAGACTTTTCAAACTCCACAAAAAGGTCTTCGGGCATAAGAATCTGGCGGGCAAATACTGATGTCTTGCCTGATATCCTGAAATCAACAAAACCGGGCTTATCAAAGATGAGTGCTCTTGGTATAACATAATTTTTTATGTAGAACCGAACGACATTGTCTTTGGCATCCATATTATATTTCGATAACTATTCCTTTTTTTGTTATGTTATAGGAACGAGAGCCTTCACGCATCCGCACCTGCCTCATCTTCCTGACTTCTATGCTCCGGTTAAGAGAGTCCCCTATTGGCACATGTTTTAAGAGTATAACGCCATCACAAAAAAACTCTGAAATCGTGTCGCGGGAGAGATATTCTGAGTTTTCAGGGAGTTCTGAGATTATAAATGCAAGTAGATTATAGGATTTTATCTTTGTGAGGATGTCTGTTATCGCCTTCCTCGATACGGATCTTGGCGAGGGTGCAAGGTGTAAGTTCTCTTTTTTGAGACCATAGTTCATCAGGGTGTCAAAGAAGGTCAGGGTTTCAGCATATATGGAATAGGTGGTGATAGAATCAACGACTATGCGATCCGGTTTAAAAGTCTTTATGACTTCGTCAATATGTTTAAGCATATCTAGAACATGGTCTTTATTGGGATTGAATGTCATTATCTTTATCTTGCCTTCTTTTTCTAACTTGTTCATATTCCATTTAAAGTTTTCGGCTTGTGCAACGATATCATCGCGAGTTTGCTCAAAACTTATAAAAAGTCCTTTCTCACCCAGTTCCTGAACTCCTGCCACAAGGAATTGCATAGACATTATGGACTTTCCGGCACCGGCCTGTCCAGAAACAAGTATAAGATGATTCGAGGGCACACCTTTTGGAAGAAGCATGTCGAGGCCTTCAATACCAGTTTTCTTACGAGTGAGCTTTACCATAGTCTTCTATTTATGTTTCCAGTAATAAAAATAATATAAAAATGGAAGGGCCAAAGATTATTAGGGATCCAGTTCATAAAGACATCACAGCGTCCCCTGAGGAAACTGCAATAATCGATACGCCCCAGATGCAAAGGCTAAGGCGCATAAAGCAGCTTTCCTTCTGTTCTCTTGTCTATCCGGGTGCCAATCACACGAGATTTGAACATTCCCTTGGGACTATGCACCTTGCTGGGAAAATGGCAGAGCAAGTGGGGATTGAAGAGACTCCTGCAAGAGTGGCGGCTCTAATCCACGATGCCGGACACCTCCCCTTTAGCCATTCCCTTGAAAACCTTTTTTCCTGCAACCATGAGGATAATCTAAAGCTCTTGCTAAACGGGGAACTGGGTGATGCAATAAAGGATTCAGGATTTTCATTAAATGAGATTGATTCGTTCCTTTCAGGGAAAGGCAAAGGCGCAATAATAAGCTCATCCATTGATGCCGACCGTATGGATTACCTCCTACGCGATGCCCTTTATACCGGCGTTGCTTACGGGATAATCGATACTGACAGGATAATAAGTGCTATGAGACTGGATAATGCTGGCATTGCCTTTGAGAAAAAGGGGGTGATTGCCCTTGAAGCTCTTCTTGTCGGACGGCGCCAGATGCATTCGGCTGTCTACTTCCATCACACCGTAAAAATCGCCGATGCCATGCTTATTGAGGCCATATCAGAGCTCAAAGGTCAAATAGAGTTAAATGAGCTCCTTTTGATGGGCGACTTTGAGCTAAAGAATCTTGCGTGCAGCCAATCTAAAAAAGCAAAAGAACTCTTTGCCTCACTTGATGAGCGCAGGCTTTGGAAAGACACTCCGCGTGGTGTGAGTCTAAGGGAAGCTCCTGAAAACAAACTACTCCCAGTACCAATCATTTCTGAAGGGAAGCTTGTGGATCTAAAAGAGGTCTCAGGGCTGGCACTAGCCCTTGAAGAATAAATAAGAGAAAAATAGCTTAAAAGAGCTAAAGCTTATTTCTTAGGAAGCTTGCTTGGCATGTCCTTAGCAACAGTCTCCTGATAAGCCTTCATCATATCAGCCAGGAATTTGTCCTTGTCCTCGCCAAAGTTTTTTGATACAGACTCTGCAAGGCGAGTTAACTCCATCGGGAAGATTAACTTTGTAGCTTTGCCATCTGCAACCTGCTTCATAGCCTCAAGGTACATATATGAAAGGGCTGGATTATCAAGCTTTGATGCAGCGCGGCCAATAGCGTTGATGAGTGCTTCTCTTGCAAAGGCCTTTTGCTCGACAACTTGTCTTTGGTATTCTGCTGCCCGCAGGTCGTGCATGCTGTCTTGGACTTCTGCAGGAAGGGTTATCTCCTGTATTTCGACTGAAATTAAGTCAACTCCCCATTCTTTTTTCAAACGATCGCGCTCGCCGATTAAAAGCTCGTTGACTTTGGCGATGTTTGATATCACTTCTTCGGCTGTCAAGTTACCGACAGTTTCTCTTGTAATTGAGCGAAGGAATGTAAGAATTGCAGTGTTTACGTTCTTGACTTCAAGAACCGCTTTAAAGGAATCTATTATCTTTGCATAGACAACCACATCAAGGTACAGCCTTATGTTATCTTTTGTTATCGCCTCATAACCCAAAAGATCAAGAGTCTTGACTCTGATATCTACAACATTGTATATCTCGACTCCGGGAATAATTACGGTCCATCCAGGTCCTGCGGTCCTGTCATACTTTCCGAATCTCTGTACGACTGCGCGCTCATAAGTCTCAAGGAAGACTACAGCACTAAAGGAGAATATGCAAAGGAGGAGGAAAAGTATGGCAATGGAGGCAGAAGTTACCACTGTAAACCCATAACTGTAATTGAAAAAGAGGTATATGACAACGGCAAGAAGGAATGATGCGAATATCTGCATCGGAGTTATCGGGCGCTTTTGACCCTGGATTATAATCTTATTGGCATCATCGCGCGCCCTGTCTGCCGATTGGCTAGTTGGGGGGCGAATTTTAGCGTATCCTGAACTCTTATCACTTGCCATTCTTAACCTATGTTAAAATTAAGCGTAAAGACTTAAAAAGGGACGAGGTTAATTGCCAGCTTTTTAACTGCAATAACTTAAAATAGGTAGGTAGTATTATTGCGCATAAAAGATGGCATTAGTCAAAACAAAGGAGGGATGCGTCCTTGTCCTTTGCATAGACCGTGATGATGACCTTGGCGTCAAAGCGGGAGTCTCAGGACCGATAATCGGCGAAGAAGCCAATCTGGAGGCGGCACGGCGCCTTGCCTTATCAGACCCCGAAGACACAGACTCGAATGCTATTTTTGCGGCAGTTAAGACAAAACGCGAATGCGAAAGGGAATACAATGATGTCGAGGTCGTGACCCTGACAGGCGACATTGATGTCGGTGTAAAAAGTGATAGGAAGCTTGGAGACCAGCTCTCACGGGTTCTTGATAAATTCAAGCCAAAAGGTGTTGTCTTTGTAACAGACGGGGTCGAGGACGCCGAAATACTCCCAGTAATTCAAAGCGAGGTTAAAATTCTCTCTGTAAAAAGTGTCAATGTGAAAGCCGCGCGCGGCCTTGAAAGTGCATATTCAAAATTACAGGATTTCTTCCACAGAGTAAGTGAGAACCCGCATCAGGCAAAGATGATTTTTGGCCTGCCAGGTCTTTTAATCTTCACAATAGTGTTTTTGTCATGGCTTGGCTTCCCGATACTTGAAATAATACTTGCTCTTGCCGGTGTTTACCTTCTTGCAAAAGGATTCGGGTACGACAAACAGCTTTTCTCGGGAATCCATGAGGTGGGCGAGTCCATGATAAACAAGGGCAATATCTACAAGGTATTTAACGCTGTTGCAATTGCAGTATTCATGCTTGGAATAGTCACGGGTTACCTGCAGGTTCAGGAGAATCTAGGTGTGATGCAAATGCCAGGGACTTTTAATGCTCCGGCGAGCGTTGGGGATGTTCTTACAACTCAGCCTGCAATAGCACTCAACTTCTTTTTGTTTTCAAGCTCAGGAAGCGACTTTTCAGCACTTGACTTAATGCTTGCGGCTCTTGTAATAGCCGCAATGGGCTTTATGATACACAATTTCCTAAGAAAGAATTACCTGGGTATGAGAAAATACATTTATCTTATCATCCTTGCGATACTTCTTGCCTATCTGGCCCAGCCGATATACTGGTCGGTGATTTACCTACAGCCTGACGCTGTTGTTGAAGGGCTTTATGATAGCGCACTTTCAAAGAATCCAGTTCAGACTCTTTTGATATCCTTGCTTGTGAGCATGGTCGCACTCCTTGTGACTCATTATCTCCTAAAGATTATCTTCTTTGACTATATCTCAAAAAAGGAGTCGCTTGAAAAGAAATATGCGGGGAAAAAGATTCTTGACGCAGAAGGCAAAGAAATAGGCGAAGTCACCAAAGTCGTTGTAAGCGGTGGCGAACTTGAAGGCATAATGAGCAAGAAACGCTTCTTTGCAAAGGCGCGAATCCGCAAAAAGGGCGACAATATAATAGTCGAAAGCGACTAAAGGCTTTTATACTCCTTAGCTCAAACTTAGCGCTCTATCTCTTTAAGATAAAGAATAAAGCAAATCCGTATGGAATGTGAATCTTGCAATTATTTGCAGATTCGAACCAAAAGAAAAAATAACAATGGATGAGAAAAAATTCTTAACGGCAATCGAGCCGAAAAAAAGAAAGTCGGTCTTGGCTTTAAAGAAGACAAACCCTGCACAGTATAAAGAGCTTATAGCAGAGCTTAGGGGCGTTTGGATAGAAAGATGCCGCGTTTTCCGTCATGGAGACGTCATAACAAAAGAGGATAAGCCCCTTAAGACTTGGCGCGCACGTGAATTGGGATATAAAGACAAACCAGGTTTTGTCGCTTGTATCGTACGTGTTGGAAAAGGTGGGAGAAAGCGTCGCCAGACCTCAGGTGGACGTAAGCCCTCAAAAGAATATGATTATGCAATCCTTGACAAGAGCAAGCAGGTTCTGGCTGAAGAGCGTGCATCAAGGAAATTCCCGAACTGTGAAGTCCTGGCATCGTACTGGGCCTGGGAAGACGGACAATACAAATACTTTGAAGTAATTCTTGTCGATACATCAAACCCTCATGTCAAGTCATGCAAGGAAATCAACTGGATTTGTTCTAATAAGCACTCTGGCAGGGCATTCAGGGGGAAAACTCCTGCAGGCAAGAAAGGCAGAGGACTTAGAAACAAAGGTAAGGGTGCTGAGAAGCTGCGCGGTAAAGTCGCCGCGCGCTTTGAGTAAGCGTCCTCCTTACTGTTTTCTTTATTTTTAAACATATTTGTTTAGAAGCATGTGTTTTAGAACATGTATTAATGCGCAAGAATATCTGTTAAAATACCTAAGAAAGAGGCTCATTTTTATTGACCCTTGCCAAGAATTCCCCTTGTAGAGTTTGAGGTAACAACGAGATGAAATTTGCAAAACGAATCCTTGACGTTCCACCTTCTGCGACATTTAGGTATTCTACGCTCGCAAAAAAGGAAGGTACTATAAACTTAACGCTGGGACGCCCTGGTTTTGACACCCCCAAGTGCATAGTTGATGCGGCAATAAAGGCATTAAAGGAAGGAAAGCATCATTATGATGCCTCAAAAGGGCTGCCTGAACTAAGAGAGAAGATTGCAGATAAGCTCACTGCCGAAAACCAGATAAAGGAGATTGATGCTGAAAAGATTGTTATCGGGATGGGCGCAAAACACATCCTTTATGAGATTTTCCAGGTTATGATTGATAAAGGGGACAAAGTCGCGCTTCCAGATCCGTCATGGGTAAGTTATGAGAGCATGGTCAAGCTTGCAGAAGGCGAAGTCTCCTGGCTGCCGCTTTCGCATGAAAACGGCTTTATTCCTGATGATGAGTTCCTCTCCGCCCTTGATTCCTCCCACGCAAAAATCTTAGTTTTAAACAGTCCGAACAATCCGACAGGGGCCGTATATCCTAAAAAAATTCTAAAGGACATAGTCAAAATCGCCCGGGCAAATGATATGTGGATTATATCTGATGAATGTTATGATGCGATAAGATATGATGCAGAACACTGGAGTCCTGGCTCAGAATACGAAAAGACACTAACTGTAAATGCATTCTCAAAGCCTTTTTCCATGACCGGGTGGCGCCTTGGTTATGTCGCCTGTCCTGAGTTTGACATAATAGAAAAAATCAATGTCTTACAGCAGCAGTCTGTTTCAAACCCGGTGACATTCGCCCAGTATGGCGCGCTTGCGGCATTTACTGAAGAGGCAAAAAAGGCGCAGGAAGAGATGGTTGCTGAGTTCAAAAAGCGCAGAGATTACTCAATGGAGCGTCTGGCAGAATTTGACTGTGACTGCAAAACTCCCAAAGGCGCATTTTATGTTTTCCCGTATTTTGAGGGCAAGGACGACGTTGCACTCGCAGAATCTTTCCTTGAAAACGGCGTGGGAACGGTTCCTGGTTCTCCCTTTGGTCCAAAAGGGCGCGAATGCATAAGGATAAGCTATGGGAATGCCAGTGTTGACGACCTAAAAACCGCCTTTAACCGCATGTCAAAAGTGAAGGGCATTCTAAAGTAAGGTTTTTTAGTCTTAACTAATTAACTTTGTTAAGAATGAACAAAAGAGGTGAAGGTTATGTTTACGAGGTGCTTATAGCTTTTTTCATACTGATACTTGCATTTATGTTTTTTGTCGGTGATCAGATGGAAGTCCTTCCACCTGTTTTCCTTATGATTGGAGCCGTACTATCGCTATGGGGTATGGTTGAAAGGAATGTAATCGGACTTTCTGGGGGTATCATGCTTATAGCAATAGCCCTTCTTTTCCAGGAAGTCCTTATATAGCGATTCTTTTAATCCTTTAGAGATTCTTTTTTATCATCTGCGCCCTTAAAATTATATAATGGATATCATCCTTACAATCGTCCTTGTGTGTTCGGCCCTTTTTGTGGCTTTTTTGATGCTGACTTCAGGCAGACACCGGCATCGCCTTGAACAAAAACTTAGTGAGCTTGAAGCAGAACGCCTGCGTCTCATGAAGACAATTGAGCATATCAAGATTTCGTTTTACAAAAAGAAGATAGGGGAAAAGGAAGCCCAGGACAAAATCTTTGAGTACGAGGAAAAAATTAGGCTGATGGATGCTAAAATCCTCCAGATAAAGGAAAAGCCCCTTATACGTACCCTCCAAAAGCAAGAAGCATATGATAAAACGCGGGCAAACGACAAATCGCTTAGCAGCGACCCTGTTGAAATCGAGGAAATCGAAATAAAGAGTGCAGAAAAAAAGGTGCTTGAATCCATAGGATCTAATGGTATCTTCCTTATACTTATCGTCATTGCGGTCATTGCTGTAATCG
Source organism: uncultured archaeon (assembly GCA_964619365.1). Taxonomy (GTDB): domain Archaea; phylum Altiarchaeota; class Altiarchaeia; order JAFGQM01; family JAFGQM01; genus CAYMNU01. The sequence continues at coordinate 32,671 of CAZUDQ010000002.1, read as the reverse complement.
GAGTAATAATCGCCAACGGAGTAGAGACTAATGAAGAAACCTGGGAACTTGTGCATATTGACCTACAGATGAGCGCGTCTGTTGTTCCAGAATTTGGAACGCCCCCTGGGGGTAGCGCAGGCCTAAGGGTAGAAGTCGTAAATACACATAACGAGATGATAGAGGATATTGTACTTGTCGCAAACGCTCCTGAAGGCTCTGGAATATTTTTCACAGACCCGCAAGGCACTGACCCCACCTTTGAAAGTGAAACTGTAGTCATAGATATCGGGGATATGTTGCCTGGGGAGATACGCGAGCCGTTCTTAGGCGTACAAACGTCCCCAGACACAGTTGAAGGGACTTATACCCTTACTGCCAAAATTTCTGATTCGCGCTATCTTAATTCGACTGCAGAAGGCAAACTTATTGTAAGTTATGTGACAACTAATGAAGAATGACCCATGCGATAAAACGAGTAAAGTGGAAAAATATCGGCACGCTTTCGCTCATTATTGTGATTGTTGTTGTGGCAATTGTTGTTGCTGGGATAATAACACAGGCAATTGAGGGTGAGTGTATGCAATCAGGTGACCTTAAAGTTTGTTTTAAGCTTAGTTCAGACGCGATAAACACTTATCAGGAGGATAAGATTGCGGTGGCCTTAACAAATGAGGGCACAGTCACGCGTCCTGTAAAAATAACTATGATAGTCTCGCCAAACCTTAAGGCAGAATCGGAAACAGAATATTCAATTGAGGGCGTTGGATCAAAAGAGACGGTTGACAAGGAGTTTGCCATAGCGTCGCAGGGTGAAGAAGGTAAATTCTCAATAGGCTTTGACGTAAACGGGGACGGAATGGCCGATAAAGAGCTTTTCATAACTGTAAAATGATCTCAACAAAAGATATCAGGGCAAGTGCAAAGAATTACAAGACAGCAACAATCGGCAGTCTTGGCAGCCACTCGGCCTTAGACATCTGCCGCGGGGCAAAAGATGAAGGGTTAAACACCCTTGTCGTCTGCCAAAAGGGCAGAGAAAAGACTTATGATAAGTATTATAAAACCCGTGGAGAGCTTGGTATTGTAGATGAGACGATAATCCTTGATAAATTCAATGAAATCACGAATAAGGCTACGTTGGACAAACTAAACTCAAAGAATACGATTTTCCTACCACATCGCTCCTTTGAAGTATATGTCGGGTATGAAGACATAGAAAACAAGTTTGACGTCCCGTTATTTGGCTCAAGGAACATGTTGCGCGCAGAAGAGCGAGATGTGCCAAAAAACCAGTACTGGCTCATGAAAGAAGCCGGAATCCCCTTCCCTGAGACTTATCCCTCGCCTGAAAAGATTGATAAACTCGTACTTGTAAAGGTCGCTGAGGCCGAGCGCAGCTATGAACGCGCGTTCTTCCTTGCCTCAAGCTACGAAGAATACCTCGAGAAATCAGAGGAATTGATAAACACAGGAAGGATTAATGCTGAAGGTCTAGAAAAGGCTGTAATCGAAGAATTTGTGCTTGGCGCACAGGTTAACTTCAATTATTTCTATTCACCCTTAAATGACGAACTAGAGCTGTTAGGGACTGACATGCGCCGCCAGACGAATCTCGACGGCTTCCTTAGGCTCCCTGCGCCACGGCAGATTGAAGCCTTAAAGAACGTCGAGTGCCAAAACATTGAGGCAGGACACGTTGCGTGCACGATGAAAGAATCGCTTTTAGAGCAGGTATTTGAGCTTGGCGAGCGTTTTGTCGAGGCGAGCAGGAAACACTATGATCCAGGAATCATAGGTCCTTTTGCCTTGCAGGCGACGTTTATCCCAGGGCCGCCAAAGGAGAAAGCGATAACTTTTGATGTCAGCATGAGAGTGCAGGGCTCGCCAGGCACAAAATTCACACCATATTCAGGGTACTTGCACGGCCAGGAGATAAGTGTCGGGAGAAGAATCTCGATGGAAATCAAACGCGCTTTAAAAGAAGGTCGCATGAACGAGATAGTCACATGACTCGGATGTGCGAGTGTTACACACGTCAAGCTTAAAATGACAAAATCACCAACAATTGCAACCGTTTGCTCCCACTCATCGCTCCAAATATTTTATGGTGCAAAAAAGGAAGGTCTAAGGACGCTTGGCATCTGCCTAAAGGAAGTGCCAAAATTCTATGACGCATTCCCGCTTGCAAAACCTGATGAATTCATAGTTCTTGACAGTTACCTTGATCTCCTTAAACCAGAAATTGAAGAGGAACTTATCCAAAAAAACGCGGTGATAATCCCCCATGGCTCTTTTGTCGAGTATATGGGGGCAAAGAACTTCCAGAAGCTAAAGGTGCCAGTTTACGGGAACAAAAAGGTTCTTGATTGGGAATCAGACCGGGAAATTGAGCGAAGCTGGCTTGAAGGTGCAAGAATCCTTATGCCCAAGGAAATAAAGGAGCCAAAAGAGATAACTGGCCCTGTTATTGTAAAATACCATGGAGCAAAGGGCGGGCGTGGATTTTTTATTGCAAAGAGCAAGGCTGATTTTGACAAAAACGTCGATAGAACTGAGAAATTCACGATTCAGGAGTTTATCCCCGGAACGCGGTTCTACTTCCATTTCTTCTTCTCGCCTCTGATGTCTAAGGAAGAAGGTTACGCGCTACCCTCAAGAAAGGGCTGTCTGCAGCTTCTTGGGATGGACAGGCGCGTTGAGTCTGATATTGATGAGATTTCCAAACTTGGAAGCCCAAAAGAGCTAGCAGAAGCAGGCATAACACCGGGATTTACAGTAACCGGCAATGTTGAACTTGTCCTTAGGGAGTCGCTTCTCCCAAAAGTCCTTGATATGGGGGCGCGAGCGGTTGATAAGAGCTTTGAGCTATTCGGCGGCCTGTGGGGACCTTTTTGTCTGGAGTGCATAATTGATAAGGACCTTAACATCTATGCTTTTGAAATCAGCGCAAGAATCGTTGCCGGAACTAATGTATCAATACCTAGTTCGCCTTATTCAGAGCTTATAGAACCGAATCTGACAACAGGAGGAAGAATTGCTCAGGAAGTCAAGCGCGCCTTTAAGGAAAAAAGAACTGGTGAGGTATTAACTTAGTCCTTAGGCATCCTAAAGGTTGGGACGAATTCTTTTATCCCCGCATCGCCCTTTGATTGTATTGCTTTAATCGCACTTACCCCGCCTTTATCTATTGCTCTTGCCGCAGGAATGCCATAGATATCAATTGCGACTAATGCATCAGTGCCATAAGTCTTTATCTGTTTTGAGATTATTTTCCCTTGTTCCTTGGTTTTTGCTCGTTCAATGATAACACGCGCCGCTTGATTACCATCACGCCGCATGGCAATTATTGCATCCCGCCCACCAAGATTGGCCGCGCCAATGCCATGTTTCCCATGCTCTTTGGCGATTTCAATGGCATCTTTGCCGTGAGTAGTTATAACGTTTACAAAAGGGGTGCGGAACTCTGTTATGGGACTTAATGCATCCCCCCCATGAATGATTATCGCCCGGGCGGCATCTTCTTTAAGAGAATGGGGTACACATTTAAGAGCACGTTCTCCAAGGGCTCCATGTCTTTCTTTTACAAGCTCCTGGGAGGACCTTAGTTTTACTGTATGCACTCTGCCAGCTGGGGAATTATTGTGTTTTTTAATGGGTTTTTTGGGCATGTTACTATGCAATTTGAATTATTTATCTGTGTTCTATTAACTACAAAAACAATAAAAAAGAAAAGCTTTGCTTTTAAAAGACAAATAGCTAAAGCTAGGGAGCCCGAAGGGTCCTTAAATTCTAATCAAAAATCACAATGCCTAAGGCGTATGATGTCGTCATAATTGGCGCAGGGCAGGCCGGCATGTTTGCCGCCTATGAAATAGCAAAAGAAAAAAAGGGCATATCAGTTCTACTTATCGATAAGGGACAAGATATTGCAGGCAGAAAGGCAAGCGGCTCAGGCTCTGAGACTGGAAAGGATATAATGAGTGGCATGGGTGGGGCTGGTACCTGGTCTGACGGCACACTTAACTTGCGCCCGGATATCGGGGGCGACCTTGATCTTCTTACTTTTGACCCAAAACTCTCATGGGAGCTAATTGCTTATGTAGACGGGATTTTCCTTAAGCACGGCGCTCCAAAACATCTTTACAAAGCAACAAGTAAAGGGGCTGAGGACCTTAAACGAAAAGCAGCTTCTGTTGGTGTTGATTTCATAGAAATAGACCAGCGTCACATCGGAAGCAATAATGCACCGCAGGTTATCGGTAGCTTTGAAAACGAGATAAGTGATTTGGGTGTTGATTTCCTCATGGAAACTGAGGTTAAAGATATCATTGTAAAGAACAATAAATGCACGGGAGTGTTACTCACAGATGGTTCAGAAATTGAAGCAAAGTGCATCCTTATAGCTCCGGGGCGAATTGGCGGGGGCTGGATAGATGAGGTATTTACAGAGCATGGCGTCGAATACAGCTATGGTCCTCTTGATGTCGGCGTGCGCGTTGAAGTTCCATCGATTGTGATGGATCCGATTATCGCCATAAACCGCGACCCTAAGTTCCATATCAGGACAAATAAATACGATGATTTCCTAAGGACGTTTTGCACAAACCACGAAGGCTTTGTTGTAAAAGAAACATATGATGGGCACATAGGCGTAAACGGACATTCACTCACAAACAAGAAATCAAAAAATACAAATTTTGCATTCCTCCAGAGAATTGAACTAACTGAACCCCTCGAGAACACGACAAAGTACGGAAAGTCGATAGGGAAACTGGCAACGACAATCGGTGGTGGAAAGCCTATTGTGCAGCGTCTGCGCGACCTTTACTGTGGCAAGCGCTCAACAGCTGCAAGGATAAAAAAGAACCGCGTTCAGCCAACACTTCTTGACGCGACTCCAGGTGATATCTCAATGGCTCTCCCCCATAGAACTGTAATGGACATAATAGAAGGCCTTGAGAAACTAAATGAGGTCATCCCGGGTGTAGTTTCAGATTCAACGCTCCTTTACGCTCCCGAAATAAAGTTCTATACCACAATGACCAAAGTTGACAAGAACCTTGAGACTTCACTTCCAGGCCTCTTTGCAGCAGGCGACGGATGCGGCCTTTCCAGGGACATAACAAATGCTGCGGCAACAGGAGTCCTTGCAGGACGCGGTATCCTAAGGAAGCTTAAGTAAGTTTGAGTATTAATCATTGGATACTAATACCGGAGCATCAGATTTTTTTCAATTTTATTTTACTAGAATATAGCACTGCTCCTGCAACAATTATTATTAAGACCATGATACTTATGGGTATGTAGGTTTTCTTAACCCAGTTAAAGAACTCCTGGGCAGTCTCTGATACTACCCCCAAAAAGCCTGCTTTATCATTATTTGATGCTACTGCAAGGTCATTGACCTCAAATAACTTGTAATTTCCTGCATACCCATTTTTATCGGCCATAACTGCCCACTTGCCACGCTCATATGCCTTAAAGCCCGCTTTATAAGAGAGTATGTGTCCGTCAGGCGTGATAAACTGTATTGTCGCGCCGTCAACGGGATTGCCGTTTTCATCAAGGACTGTGACATTAACACCATCTCCGACAAATTCCCCGCCGATAACAATGATTTCAAGGTCGCCCTCACTTGCGTTGACTTCGCAGGTGTTGACCATCTCTCCGTCGCCATGGCAGTTTCCGCTTTCACATGAACACTCGCACATGCGAGTCTTGAGGCCTCCGCTACATTCTGACCAAGAAGAACAAACCCAGTCGGCATCGCATCTTGGCTCGTCAATACACTCAGGTTTGTCTGACTTTTTCCCAGGTATGCAAAGCCCCAGCTTACAATAATCCCCAAGTGTACAATTATCTCCATCTGAACAAGTTACTCCATCAAGAAGCTCGATGACACATATTCCTTCAATGCAAGTCACACTGGTGCAGGGATTTCCATCATCCTCGCATATTATGGAGCCACATAAATCACAATCTCTTGTCGTTTCATGGTCGCCAGTGCATTGCGAATCCTTCGGACACGCACATGAACAGTTGCGTGTCTGGCTGCCGTTTATGCAATCGCCCCATTCACCACATGACCAGGCTTTTGAACAGGTAGAAGAACCACATGATATGCTGGCTGTGGCTGAATCTGAATCACTCGCGTTTCCTATAGGACTCTGTGCAAATGCGCTAATCGTCCTTGTAACTGAAGTTGTAGGACAGGAGGCTGCCTGATGGTACTCTCTAATATTTGACTCGCCAGGATCAAGCTCTACAATGAAGCTAGAGCCCCATGAAGGGGTTATTGTGATGTTTGATGTCACATTGCCCGAGTTTGTCACATTCGCGCGCCAGATTATGTTACCAGTCTCTGAAATCACTCTGGGGCTCGCACTAAGCCTTGCCGAGACTCCCGTTTCCAAAAGAAGCCGCATGTGGTAAGTCAAATTCTCGGTCAAGTCAAGAACGTTTGAGAATGGCGTCCCTATGTAAGTATAGTTTATCGTGTAATTCGAGTAGTAAGTCACATTTGTCTCGTTTCCGGAGAAAATATCAAGTAGCTCTGTTATGTTGCCGTTTGCCCCAGTAAGGGCAGAGAAATTTCTAGAACCTAAAGCATTATAACCTGTGACATTTAATCCGATAACGGAATCATTACTGGAATTTGAGAAATAAAGCCTGAGATGTCCTTTTGAGGAATAGCTGATATTCTCTATGTTATTACCCAACAAAACCCCCTCAATATTTGAATCTGTAAAATTTACTTCAGTATTATACACATTGTCATTTATTTTTACCTTCCTTGACAGGTTCAAAGAATTTATGAAGGTGGTGTTTGCTATATTTAGATAAACCTCATATCCACTTACGATAAGGAAATACACTTCTCCTGAGATAAATGTGCAATTGCTTATACTGCTTTCCTGCGCGCTTGAAAAGGAAGCAATTGTGCCGTCTGAAATCAATCTAAAGATATTATCTGAATAATTATTAGAGTCCTGATTTGAAACTAAGATACTGTGATTTGCAGTAAAGTTGTTGCCCCTTATAATATTGCCCTCTTCCTGGGGGTACATGAGGTTGCCGTAACAAGAACTTGCAGTATTATTCTCAATTCTGTTTCCCGTTGAAGTCCCATGAGAAATATCAATACCCCAGTTACCTTGGCAGTTGTTTTCTGAAGAAAAATTGTTATTGCTTATGTTATTGTATGAGGAAGCCATCATAAACACATAAGATGTCCCGCTCTCTGGGAGCCTATTAACGGTCAAATTGTTTCCATCAATTGTGCCATAATCTGAATCTTTTATGGTAATGCCCCAATCACTCACATTAAAGGTATTGTTTGCAATCGTGTAATTCTCAACATCCTTAAGGTAAAACGAGCCATTTATTGTCATATCTTTGACTGTGAAGTTGCTACTTCGTGTGAAATACGCCGCCCCATATCCTGAAATATCTGGAACCGTGCCTGATACATCATAAAAATACGCGTATGGAAGTCCGTTAACCGTGTTGTCCGTTCCAATTGTGTGATTATAATAAGCCGGAGTTGTGACATAGGCAAAAACAGCGTAACCTGCAAAGCTCCCTATAACTGAATTGTTTGCTAGGGTCATGTTAATTGAGGTCTGCAATGTTATCCCAAGCCTATCCATGCTTGTGTAGAAAGTATTATTTGTAAGGCTTCCGTTCTGCGAATTTTGAACATAAATTCCTTGTCTCGGACTATAACAACCCCAAGATCCGCCGGGGGTTATGATATTATTTGAAACGTTTGCTTTATCTGAATAATAAACATCTACACCTGCACCAAGACTTGAACAAGCGTGCCCATTCATGTTAATGCTGTTCCCATACACACTTGAATTATCTGAAAAAGAAAGTTCTATGGCATGGTTTGAATGGCCGATGCGCGTTATGTTAAAACTTGTTATGGAGATATTATCTACCTCGTGAGCATAGATTACGTGCACATGCCCTAATGCAATGGACGCAGTATCTACGAAAAAATCGATAGAATGCCCTTGTCCGTCAAAACTTATGTTGGCCGCAGTTATGTTAAAACATGAATATGCGCTTTGGGGATTGAATGTTATATCATCTTCTAGGAGATACGTAGCGCCCTCTACACTTAGGTTCTGACAACTATGAACTGAAATAACGTCGTGGTCGGATATCTCAAGTTCGCGCAGCTCTGTTGTCGCGCTTGCCCCGCTTGTGTTTTCTATTCCAACTTTGTAGCTATAATTCCCAATACTAAGGTTTGTCTTGTTAGTGTAAAGGTTCCAAACGGAACTGTTTATCTCCCTTAGGTTTGACTCATACATCAACTGTATCTCCGAGGCACTAAGACTGCGGTTCCAAAGCCGGAACTCGTCAATCACACCATCAAAGGCGTCTGTTGGAGGCGACCAGTGCGAACCTATCGCCGCCCATTCAACGGAAGGGTCTGCGTAAGTTGAATTAAGATCTCCAATAATCGAGTCATTCTCTGCGACTAAATCTCCGTCCACATAGATGTGTACACCTGTTTCATTATTGTATCCCGTACAAACATGGTGCCAGTTATCTAAAGATAGACTGTAGTTAGCTGTAAGATGATACCAGGTCTGCCCGATTCTGACTGCAGTCCGTATCTCAGAATTATTAGTTATGAATACTACAAATGTTCTGTATTTTAATAAATAATCTGTTCCATCCGGCTGAGCTAATGGTTTAACCCACATACAAGAGCTGATTTCATGGGTTATATTAAAGAGGTTAACCTTGATTGTGTTGTTACTGTCGTGTCCATTAAAGATATAGGCTCCACCGTAGCGCCCGTTTGTCGTCCAGTTTGGGCAAGTGCTATTGCGTCCATAAATATCAGTCCCTCCGCACCTGCCGTTATTGTCTTGTAAGCTTGAATCATTCATCAAAGTATTCTCATCAAAGTTATACATCACAAGAAGCGAATCGTCGTAGAATCTGGCGCGCGAGTTATGATAAAGTTCTTCTACCTCAGATTGACTGAGGCTCCGGTTATAAACTTTAACTTCATCAATTGAACCATTAAATTCCCACCCCCCACCATAATTACCGACAAAGAAACCTAAGCTGCCATTATAAGCAATCAGACCTGCAAAATCACTAGATTGATTTTCTAAAACGCCGTTAACATATATCTTCATAGTGACTCCATCATAAGTGCCAGCAACAAAAACCCAGTTTGTAGATGTTGGAGTTATGGAGAATAGTCGCGTTTGGTTTTCTGCGGCTTTTCCAAGACCAAATCTATAGGTACCTGCATTCATCTCTAGGATATAGGAGTTGTAAGGTGCGGTTATCTGGGCGTATCTTTTAGTTGCTATTATCTGAGACGTATTTGGGTTACTTGTCTTTACCCACGCACTTATTGTTAAATTTTGGGACTCTAAACTTGAACTGACATTGACGCTAATGCCCTGATAAGCCAGACCTTCAAAGGATCTTCCCCCCATAACAGCCCCTTGTGGGGTATATTCTGAACCATTATTTGTCCCATCGTTGCCCATTCCTGAATAATCCCTCAAACTGCCATCGTCAAATATCAGGTCAAGGACGAGGCCGTCTCTTGGTCCGACAGACCAATTGAACTCCACGTCTCCGAGGTCTGACGCGTTTATGCTGGAATTGATTTGGACACTCGTGTTTGCAGTAATCGTCCCGTTTGAAGGAGTTGGCAGGACAAAAGAAACTGAAGGTGGCACTATACGCTGGATTACCAAATAATTCTTGGCAAAATTAGCAAGCGTGTCTTTTGCTGAAAGATGTACTGAGTTATTGCCAGGTTCTAGGTCTACTGTGACATTGAAATTTTGAGCTGTTGCGTTGTAAAGTGCCTGGATTTCTGACGCTGATAATGTACGACTAAAAATCATTACCTCATCAATTGAACCATTGAAAAAGCAAGGAACAGAACTATTTTTACCACGCCCTATCCGTACTGGAAAATTAGTTCCTCCGTATGAATATTGGAAGTAGTGGCCAGGAAAGGAACTAAGCTTATCCAAATTTCCATTCAAATAAATTAAAATATTGTTTCCATCGTAAGTTACAGTTATATGGGTCCAGTTATTCATTGATAATGTAGAGTTTGATACAAACCTGGGGTGGATGTATGTACTGTCATAAACTCCCCCAAATATTACACTATTATTTGAATTACAGCTAATCGAATATGTCCCAACATCATAAGAAGTAGTACCACAGTCCAGACATTTATAGAGCATATAATCATAGCCATTACAACTACTGGGATTAACCCATACTGACAAGGTGATTGTGTCGTTTATCTGGTTATAAAAATTAGAGGTCTCTATATACGCATCAGTCCCATCAAATGTAAACTTTCGCCCAAATTTACCATTGGGCGAAGTTGTCGCATCCCCTTCAAAAGTCCCGTCATTATGATATCTGCTCGAATCATTGGCCCCATTCTCAGCCGTCCAGTAACCTACTAAGGACGAATCGTTAAGGAAAGCATATGTCTGTAGTGAATCACTTACATTTACGTCAACTACTAAACTCGTGTTAAATGTTTGAGTATGGTTCTCGGTAATAAAAGTTATAACCGGAGCACTTGCATCAATAATAAGGAGCCTTTCACCTGTATCGCTTGTATTTCCAAAAGTGTCTGCAATACCTGTTATGTAATCATAATTGCCCGAACTAAGATTTGTCTTGTTTGTATAAAGGCTCCAGCCAGAAACATTGAATTTTTTTAAGTTAGATTCATACATCAACCATATTTCTGATGCACTAAGGCTTCTGTTCCATACCCTGACTTCGTCAATCGTGCCGTTGAAATTATTAGCTTCATTGTAATCCTGGGCGCCGACAGTTATATCTGTTGTTATGTTGTCATACATTATCCCGCCACTCTCAAAACTGCTGGATAGGACTCCGTTTACATAGAAGTTGATATTCTCAGAATCAAACGTCAGAGACACATAAGTCCAAGTATTGGGCTGGACCTCACCATCCGATATTAATAGGGTATAGTTCTTCCCGTAAGAACTCGTGTTACAATGCGTCAGACTAAGCTTGGTCTTGTTATATAAGAGAAGTGCCCAACCCGCCCGTGCTCCCTTGCCACATAAAAGTGATGCCCCACCAATAACATCCCCATCAGCCACTATTACGGGTGTTGTTTTATTTAAAGAGGAATAAATCCAGGCCGAAACGCTAAACTCTGACATGTTAAATATTGAACTATTCGGGGTCTTTATGTAATCGTCGCCACACACTCCATTAAAACTATATGCCCCGCCATATCTCCCGGAAGAATTCCAGACTGCGCGCGTCACATTGGCATCATTTCTATAAAGACTTGCGTCAACGACATAGCTTGAGTTTTCACCAATTGCACTTAGGTTGTCAAAGTTATACATCAAAACAAGCGAATCATCATAGAACCTGGCGCGGGAATTGTAATAAAGTTCTTTTATCTCAGATTGACTGAGGCTTCTGTTAAAGACCTTGACTTCGTCAATTGATCCGTTAAAATATCTTGTAGATCCGCCATCTTCAAAATAACCGATAATTGCGTCTTTATCAGTTACATACGAACTTAAACTTTCAGTTTCTTGGTTAATCGCATCGACATTGCCATCCACATAATAAATATAATCAGAACCATTATATGTGACGGTGACATAATGCCATAAGCTGTCATTTAAGGCCATGTTACCCGCCCTGTCGGCATACCACGGTTGCGAGTAATTGCCAAAACCAAATCTTAGCTGACAACGATTCACACAATTCAGATAGAACTGATAATTTGTGTTTCCTCCAGTATCTCTTTTTGCAATAATAGTCGGATATGTATTCTGTCTTGCTTCTGCTTTTATCCACGCAGAAAGAGTTATATTCCCAGTTATATCTAAACTATTATCATTTCCGACATCAATATACTCGGTCATACCATTAAATTCTCGCCCTCCCATAACAGCCCCTTGTGGAGTATATTCTGAACCATTATTTGTCCCATCGTTGCCCATTCCTGAATAATCCCTCAAACTGCCATCGTCAAATATCAGGTCAAGGACGAGGCCGTCTCTTGGTCCGACAGACCAATTGAACTCCACGTCTCCGAGGTCTGACGCGTTTATGCTGGAATTGATTTGGACACTCGTGTTTGCAGTAATCGTCCCGTTTGAAGGAGTTGGCAGGACAAAAGAAACTGAAGGTGGCACTATACGCTGGATTACCAAATAATTCTTGGCAAAATTAGCAAGCGTGTCTTTTGCTGAAAGATGTATTGAGTTATTGCCAGGTTCTAGGTCTACTGTGACATTGAAGTTTTGGGCTGTCGCGTTGTAGAGTGCGAGAACTTCTGTTGCGCCTAAACATCTGTTAAAATACATGACTTCATCTAATGAACCATTTAAGGGAAATTGCCCAGAAATATGTTTCCCAAAATAGATTGCAGTGCTGTTAAGAGCCATATAAAGTGTAGTGTTTGAGTCGGTTAAATTGCCATTTATATATAATTTTCCAAGAGTCCCGTTTATTGTAACTGTTATCAGATACCAAGTATCCTCAGTAGTAAAATTCTCAGGAGTATAAATATATGACCTATGATCCCATGAGCCTATAAAGGCTATAGTATTTGCACTATTTTCTTGAATATAATATCCGTCTATAGAACTATTAAATGTTGAAAGTATAGTTTGAGTCCCAGAAACATTGTTGAATTTTACCCAAAGAGATATCGTCATGGGGTCAGTTATGTTAAGACTGCTTGAAACATTAATAGAGACATATTCGCCTAATCCATTAAATGCGAAGTCGCGCCCAAACTTTCCGTCTGCCGATGTTGTTGCATTGTCCCCAAAAGTCCCATCGTTGTGGTATTCACTTGAGTCATTCGCCCCGTTTTCAGCCGTCCAGTAGCCGACTAAGGACGAATCGTTAAGGAACATCATGACTTGTGATTCGTCTGAGGCATTTGCAATTATGCTTGTAGTTTGGTTTTGTGTCTGGGTGTAGTTGGCGGGCGATATTATTATAATATTTGGGGGATTGGTTTCGGTCCTTTCGACTACGATATAGTTCTTGGCGAAATTTGCGAGAGTGTCTTTTGCTGAGAGATATATGGAGTTGTTGCCGGGTTCTAAGTCTACTGTGACATTGAATTCCTGGGCGGTTGCATTATAAAGAGACCTAACCTCTGATTCACTTAGGCTTCTGTTGAATATCATAAGCTCGTCAATTGAGCCATTAAAACTGCCCAAAGGTGGATTTGCAGAACCTGCAATAACTAAAGGTACGGTGGAATTTACGTGAACGCCTTCTGAATATGCCACCTGCCCCTCACGCTCACCGTCAAGATATACCTCCAAATATGAACCATCATAGATTCCGACTACATGGTGCCAAATCGAGTCGTATCTGATTTTAGTCGTACCGGGGACTGTTACTGTCCTGGAACCTGTAGAATTGGCAACTATGAAAAGTATTTCATCACTGGGTTGAATACCAATCCACCATGATGACTTAGCACAACCTGAAGCACAGTCCCATTTAGTTATAATAGAATCCCACTCGCCTAAGATCGTGTGTCCAGAGCTATTGCCTATGTTTTTTACCCACACACTGACCGTGAATGCACTTGATATGTCAAAATCCGTGCTCATTCCCAAGTTTATGTAATTGGGTTCGGCTCCGTCAGCTTCAAAAGCCCTTCCAAATTTGCCGTCTGCAACAGTCGTCGCAGTTCCTCCAAAGCTTCCGTCGTTGTGGTATTCACTTGAGTCGTTTGCGCCGTTCTCTGCCGTCCAGTAAGCGACAAGGGAAGAATCGTTTAAGAATAAATAGGCGAGCCTATCAGCAGTAAGGTTAGCCTGAACTAGAGTACTTAAGTCCTGTGTTTGTGTTTGATTTGCAGGAGAAAAAATGTTTATGCTTATGTTCCCTGGGGTATCCAAGATATCTAAAATCGGCAGATTATCTGTTTCATTCCCGCTTGTATTTGAACTTGAAGCATTTGGATATTCAAAGTATTCATAAATGTCCTCGGAATCTATTGAGGCGCCAGACATAGAAGAAAAAACGAGCGTAGCTAAGACTACTGATAAAATTGCTAAACCCAAAACAAGATTAAGGCTTTTTGGAAGCAATGCTCGCTTTGTTTCTGACAGCATGGATTATTAATAAAAGCGAGGTTAAAAGCTTTGCTTTTGCGAGTCAGCCGAAGTTCAAACACTAAGGACGTAACTTGCAAGCTCGCTTAAGACTTTTCCAGGCTCTTTTGACTTAGTGACTCCGGATGCTAAAAGAACGCCGCACGCCCCAAGTTCTATTGCCTTTTTGACGTCAACGCCCTTTGTTATTCCTGCTCCGCAAAAGACCGGAACGTCTCCTCCTGCTTTGGCGGCGCCGGACACTATCTCAGGCTGCGCCTCAGAAACTGAAATCCCGCTGCCGATTAGTTCAGGAGGTTCTATTGCAAGAAAATTAGGAGTAAAGTGAGAATATGCCGCCGTTTCTCCTATGTCTTTTGTGCATACAATTGACTCAAGACCAACGTCTTTTAGCATCTTAACACACTTTTCGACATCTTCTTTTGGAATGCGGTGCTCGCTGTGGTTTATAAGAGAGCCTGCAAGACCCGCGTCAACAAGAGAGTCAAGAAGCACCCATCCCGTGTGGCTGCCCGGTGTTATAGGATCAAAATGCTGGGCAAGGACTGGTATATCAACGGTTTCAGCGATTTTTGCGGCATCGGCAAGCTGAGGGCATACAACGATTTCAACGCCCTTGTCGCGAGCGACTTCGTCACAGACTTTTGCAAGAGTAATTGCCGCCTTTCCTGTTGCTTCCTTGTACGTCTTAAAATTAAGAACAATTGCTGGTGTTTTCATTTTGTTTCGTGTATCTTCTTATCGCGGATAATAAGAATGAGGATAATCTTTGATTCCCTTATTTATTCTCCCTCTTTTAATTGCTTCGTCTCTTAAACGACTTCGGGATTTTTCAAGTTTTAAAGATAGGTCTAGTTTTTCAAAAGGTGCCCATTTTGTTTTTTCTAACCCTTTGCGCAGAGTTTTTTCATAAGTCTTAAAACCGTTCTCATAATCAACGTGATGGATATGGTCTTCGAACAAATCAATGACATCATCAATATCTTTTAGCATTGCTTCACGAGTATTCGTGTATTCGCCAAGGCGTTCTCCACCTCTAGGCAAGCTTACGCCCCAGCCAAAGTCTGTGAATTTTGGTTCTAATGGACGTCCACCTTTTTCTTTTGGATAAACAAATATATTGGGAGTTGTGCCACGGAGATCCCTATTTGCCACGCGAGCAAGAGAATGCATGTTTCCAACCCCTTCCATTATCTTTTGGAATATCTCATTTTTCTCAGCTGAACTTGCCTTGTCAAGTACGTGGTCTAACCTGGCTTGAGGGGTGTTTCTCGTCCAAATTCTGATTGCGCCAGGTTCTGGGCCATGCTGTATCGCCCTGGATTGTAAGGGAATCTTGCCACGACGAACTTCTCGCATGGCATCAGCTAGAATCTTTTCAGTTATCCTAGCATCGGTCTCAGTATGTTTTACGTCAGCTTTACTGCCAGTTAAGGAAGATGTAACAAGAGAATTCATGCGTGGATAAACCTTATGCTGGCGATAAGCACTTTTTGATTTTTTTGAGACACCAAGCACGTTCACATCAAGAGGTGCTGGAGCAAGTGCTTTGTGGGGTTTTCCTGGCATACCTTAGTTTCTGTTTAAGCAGATTAAAACATTAAGCTCAAGCGACTAGTGCTCTGGTAGGCAATCTCCCTTAAATCCCGTCCGCTTCAAAATAAGGAGTGGATGTTTCTGAACTAAATCTTGGGGACGCAATAACCAGAGTATTTGAAAAAGACGGCATAATCTCCTTTTTCCCACCCCAAGAAGACGCAATAAAAGCTGGGCTTCTTGAAGGAAACGACCTTTTAGTCTGCACGCCGACAGCATCTGGGAAAACGGTTATGGCCGAGCTTGCCGCACTTAAAGCCATGCGCCAAGGAAAGCAAGTGCTTTACTTAGTTCCATTGCGCGCGCTTGCCGCTGAAAAAGCGCGTGAATTTGGAAAATGGGAAAAGCTTGGATTTAATGTCGAACTTGAAATGGGCGACCTCGACTCTAAATTTCTCAGCCAGAAGTGTGCTGCAGACCTACTTGTCGCAACAGCAGAAAAATGCGACTCAATTCTGCGCTCAAAACCAACGTGGTTTCGCGACCTTGGGGCAATAATAATCGATGAAATACACCTGATTGGAACCAACCGCGGCCCCACCTACGAGATACTTATCGCAAAGTTTAAAGAGATGTTCCCTGAAGCACAAATAATCGGGCTTTCGGCGACTGTTGGCAACTCTGAAGAGATGGCAGAGTGGCTTGGGGCAAAGCTCCTTAAATCAACTTGGCGTCCGACAAAACTAAGCCAGAAAATAGAGCTTGGGAAGTTTGAGACTCTTGAATCTGAAACCACAAAGACAAAAAAGGACGGTGCCCAAAGTCTTGTTTTTGTCAATTCCAGAAGGTCGGCTGAAGCCGTTGCAGAAAAGCTTAGCGCAAAGATGGGGAAAACCCTTGATGGAACTGAACAAATGGCGCTTTCTGCCTTATCAAGCGATATTGAAAACGTCCTTTCGAGTCCAACTGCCCAGTGCGCCCGGCTAGGCAGATGTGTTGCAGGAGGCGTTGCATTTCATCACGCAGGGATTGTTAATGGTCAGCGCGAACTTGTTGAAAACGCGTTTAAAGACGGACGCATAAAGGTGATTTGTGCTACACCCACTTTGGCCGCAGGAATCAACCTTCCAGCACGAAAAGTCATCATCCGCGATATAAAGCGCTACACTGACCACGGCATGGATTACATACCGGTTTTAGAGTACATGCAGATGGCAGGACGCGCTGGACGCCCCAGGTATGATGATGAAGGTGAGTGCGTGCTTCTTGCACCAGATACTAAGGAAGCGGCTTACTTACAAAGCACATATTTAGAAGGTGAACCTGAAGCGATTCATTCCATGCTTGGAGTCGAACCGATTTTAAGGACGCATGTCCTTTCGGCGATAGCATCGGGCTTTTGCAGAAGCACAGATGGCCTTTTTGAATTCTTCGGACGCACGTTTTTTGCCCATCAATTCGGAACTGGGGGAGAGTTTAAAGTCAAAGTCGAGCGTATACTGCGCCAGCTTTCTGACTGGGGCTTTGTCGTCATGCCCTGTGGGAAAGATTCGTCAATTGATTCAGAAGGACTCTTTGTAACTGCAAATGATATTTCGGCGTGCTCAAAAAGCGAGATAATCGCAACGCCTCTTGGAGCGCGCGTGTCTGAACTTTACCTAGACCCTGAAAGCGCTTATGTCTTTAAGGGAATAATGGAGGATAAAGAGGGGAGCGCGCGAGCCAAAACAATATCCTGGCTTGAGATGCTTTGCACTTCAAGTGAACTTAGACCCCTTCTTTATGTCAGGAAATCTGAGGAAGACGAGCTTTGGGGCAAATACTACGAGACTGAAGAAATTATACTTACAAGAAACGACTCTGACTATCTTGAGCGCTTCAAAACGGCGCTGATGTTCTCCGACTGGCTTGATGAGCGCTCTGAGGCCTGGATAATGGAGAATTACCAGGTGGCTCCAGGTCTCCTTAGGATAAAACTGAATACTGCTGAGTGGCTAGCTTACTGCTGCGCTGAAATAGCTCCGTTGACTAAGGCAAGACCATCACTTAGACGAGAGTTCCAAACACTCCAAATGAGAATAAAACACGGCGTAAAAGAGGAGCTAGCACCACTCATTGCAATCAAAGGCATTGGCCGCGTCCGCGGGCGAAAGCTCTTTTCGTCAGGGTTTAAGAGCAAATCCGACCTGTCTAAGACGAATGTTGAAGAGCTTGAAGGTATTGTGGGCAAAAAAACTGCTGAAAACATCCTTAGGCAAGTAAGATAGCTCTTGGCTTGTTTTTAGCTTCCCCCGCTCAAATTTAGGAGTCATGAAAGTCCTTAAACGAGATTTTCGGAGCGGAGAAGTTCGCGTCCTTGCTGAAAGCCTTGACGACCTTTGGTATTTATCAAAGGTCATAAGTCCAGGAGACCTAGCAATAGCAAGGACTTTTAGGTCCATTGCAGGAAAAGATGATAAACTGCGCTCTGGAAAAAGTGAGAAAAGGGCAATGACTCTTGGAATTCGTGTGGATTCCTGTGAATTTGACGAAAACTCAAACCGCCTGCGCGTTCTAGGAATAATCAAAAGCGGGCCTGACGAGTATGTCTCTTTTGGCTCGCATCATACTTTTGAGCTTGGAGAACACTCTGAGATAAAAATCATAAAAAACAACTGGGCAGACAGTGAAAAGGGCTATCTTTCAGACGCTGAGAAGAAAGGAAAGACTGCGCGCGCAATAGTATGTGCAGTTGATAAGAGCAGTGCGGTAATCGCCCTTGTGCGCGACCGAGGCCTTAAGTTCATAAATTTAAGTGAAAACGTGGGTGGAAAATACGCAGAAGGGGGCACAAAAGACGAAACTGAATTCTTCTCTAAGCTGAAATCCGCCATTACAAGCGAGCTTGAGCATGAAGACGCGGGAACTGTATACCTATGTGGTACAGGCTTTACAAAGGGTAATTTTGCAAAATTCTGTGATTCGACTGGAAAGAAATTTAACTGCCAGGTAATTGACAGTGGGAACGATGGAAAGCAAGCGGTGTATGAACTTATTCGCACAGGAAAACTAGACCGCGCGATAGGCGACTCCAGAATTAACCGCGAATCGGGTCTCATTGAACGCGTATTCTACGAAATATCAAAAGACGGGCTTTTTGCCTACGGGAAAAGGGATGTTAAGAGTGCCTGCGAATCAGGGGCGGTCTTAGAGCTTCTTGTTCTTGATTCCCTTCTTAGGAAAGACGCGTCTGTCGAAAGACTTATTGAAAACACAAGAAAATCCAGGGGAAATTTCTGCGTATTTGACTCGCGTCACGAACCCGGAGAACGCTTAAACGGCCTTGGAGGACTTGCCGCTATTTTAAGATACAAGATTTAATCGCACTTTAATTGCATATTGTTTCAAACTATTTAAGAAAATGGATAAGAGAGAACTTTGTTTTATAACCGTGATTGGTGGGGACAAAAAGGGTATTGTCGCAAAAATATCAAACATTCTTGCAGATTGCGACATAAACATCGAAGACGTCGAGATGAAAGTTATGGAAGGTTATTTTGTCATGAGTATGTTTGTTGATGTCGCAGGAGCTGAGGTCTCCATGGACGAGCTTCGCGAGAAGATGGACGTGGTTGAAAAGGAAATGGGCTTAAAAATCCAGATACAACACGAAGACATCCTGCGGGCAATGCACAGGATATAAAATAAGAAATGGCGTATAGTATTGAAGAGGTCTATGAGACGGCAGGGATGACTCTGTATTACAATTATGACATACGCGCAGCAACACTTGGTATTAATCTTAAGGATTGTATTGATTCAGACCTTGAAAAATTTAAGGAAAACGTGTATGAGAAAATTGTCGGGAAGGCAAAACAACTCGTAAAGGAAGCCAGCTCCTTAGAGAAAAAATACGGCGTTCCGATAATCAACAGGAGAATCTCGGTAACTCCAATATCAATCATCGCTGAAACTATTGATGAAAAGGGTCTCCTTGAGATTGCAAAGACTCTTGACCGCGCAGCAAAAGACGCGGGAATAGATTTTATAGGAGGATACGGCGCGCATGTGCAAAAAGGCATGACAAAAAGCGACCTGCGACTGATAAACTCCCTGCCTGAAGTCCTATCTCAAACAGAAAGAGTATGCTGCTTCCTTAATGTCGGGACAAACATATCCGGACTTAATATGGATGCTGTCATCCTTGCTTCAGAAAAGATTAAAGAAATTGCCAAAGTTACACATAACTCGATTGGTTGTGCCAAGCTTGTTGTCTTTGCAAACGTTCCTGAGGATTCACCATTTATGGCTGGAGCATTCCACGGCATAGGGGAAGGGGACTATGCACTCAATATTGGAATCAGTGGACCGGGCGTTGTTAAAAACATTGTAGAAAAACATCCGGACTGCGACCTTGGCGAGCTTTCTGAGATAATAAAAAAGACTGCATTTAAGATAACCCGCGCAGGAGAACTCATAGGTCGCGATCTTGCAAAGAAAATAGATGTTCCTTTTGGGATTGTCGATCTTTCCTTAGCATCAACTCCAACAGTCGGGGACTCTGTCGGTGAAATACTTGAAGTTATGGGGCTTGAGCGAGTTGGTACCCACGGTTCAACAGCAGCAGTTGCACTTCTTATTGATGCAATAAAACGTGGAGGGGCAATGGCATCATCATCTGTAGGCGGGCTTTCAGGCACGTTTATCCCAGTTACTGAAGACCTTGCCATGGCAAGAGCAGCCAAAGAAGGAGTTTTATCTATAGCTAAACTTGAATCTTTAAGTGCGGTGTGCTCAGTCGGGCTTGACATGTTTGTAATACCAGGAGATACACCTATGGAAACGATTGCGGCAATAATTGCTGACGAACTTGCAATCGGAGTTGTTCAGAACAAGACAACAGGTGTACGAGTCATTCCTGCAACTGGCAAAAAAGCCGGGGACTGGGTTGATTTTGGGGGTCTTTTGGGGAAAGGTCCTGTAATGGAGGTCTTAAAGCCATCGCCTGCAAAATTCATAAACCGCGGGGGACGCCTGCCGGCACCCGTCACAAGCCTGAGAAATTAGGGTAATGGATTCACAGACTGCAATAAAGATAGTTAGTCTCCTTAAGAAGCGTTACCATGTTCCAACGCCAAAACTTGATTATACAAACCCTCTTGAGCTTCTTGTAGCCCTTATCCTTGCCGCGCAGTGCACTGACAAGAAAGTCAATGAGATGACGCCATTTCTTTTTTCAAAATATAAGACTGCAAGCGACTACGCAAAAGAAAACCCAAAAAACATTGAAGTTCACATCCACCCAAGTGGATTTTACCATGTGAAGGCAAGGCACATAGTCGAGGCGGGAATGACAATAACAAATGAATTTAACGGCAAGGTCCGGGGCAACATGGACAGTCTTCTAAAAATCCCTGGAATCGGTAGAAAAAGCGCGAATATAATATTAACAGAGTGCTTCGGCAAAGTTGAAGGCATTGCAATTGACATTCACGCAAAAAGAATCGTAAAAAGGGTGGGACTAAGCGATGCTAAAAGTGCAGAAAAAATAGAAAAAGATTTGTGCGGCCTCCTTCCTAAAAAAATGTGGGGGAAGGTAAACGGCCTTCTTGTAGATCACGGAAGGCTTAGCTGCAAACCCAAAAAACCCTTATGTAAATCCTGTCCTATCAAAGTTTTTTGTCAGTATTACCAACACTCGCGTTTTTCCGCCTAAGGACAATTGCCACGAGTAATAGGTCAGCCACTACAAAAACTCCGATGATTATCCAAAAGAGGTCTATCTCACCGGCTATGGCGGCGCCCGTTGGAGAGCTTGAGATATTGTTTACATCAAGGACTATTAAGCCTGTTGCTCCTGTGTCCTCTTCGGCTACACTCACATAAAGCTCTTTTTCCATTATAGCTTCACTGCCTGAGGAGATTATTGCAGTCATCTCGTAAAGGCCTGGTGAAACGCCTTCTGGAACACTCACTGTTATCTGAGCACTCTTTCCTTCACCTGTCGGGACAAGTACAGTCGACGGATTTATATTTGACCATGCCGAAGCAGGTCCGCTAAGCCCGACTGAGTACTCTGCTGCGTAAGGCTCTTTGTTATATACTGTTAATGAGAAACTCTCTGTTCCCGCGCCTTTGAATTCCGCGCAGGCCTCTGAACTCACTTCGACGTTTTCGCCTACTGGGACCGGACACGCAGTGACGCAATTTCCACAGTCTAAAGAGCATGATGAGCAGGTTTCTGAACCTGTGCACATGCCGTCGCCACAAATCTGACAAGTTCCGCAGTCAAGTGAGCATGATGAGCAAGTTTCTGACCCACTGCAAATACCATCACCGCACTGTGTACATGAGCCACAGTCAGATGGACAGCTTGCGCAAGTCTCGCCGCTTGAACACACGCCGTTTCCGCAAAGGTCGCCGCATGTTCCACAGTCAGATGGACAGCTTGAGCAGGTTTCTCCGCCTGAGCAAATTCCATTGCCGCATGTTTGGCAGACACCACAGTCACTCTGGCAGTTATAGCAGGTTTCGCCATAATTTGTCTCGCAGTATCCGTTTCCGCACCTGTTGCAGGAACCGCAGTCAGATGGGCAGTTTGAGCAAGTTTCACCCTCTGAATAATCACAATATCCGTTTCCACAATAATCGTCATATGGGTCGTATCTACAATGTCCGTTAGAACAGCCATAATCACACTCATCATATAAGCGCCATTCCTCATCGCAATCAGAGTATGTGTACATCCTGTAAACGTCGCCGTATCGGCATTTCCGTTCTGAATCCCATCCTGAATCGCATTCATTATCACATGTTGAGGATTCATAACAGTTACCCCATTCTAAACATGGGTCCGAGTCATAATAACCACAGGTGCATTTCTCATCGCCTTTGCACTTTGTATCGCCCCAAACAGAGCATTCATCAGTGCATGACGGGTTTGTCTTACACGCGCCATCAGAGCAGCCATACGCACAAGAATACGAAGTCAGTGCCCAGTCATTTCCTGAACAATAATATTCATGCACTGTGTTTCCACCGCAGTAATCAGTTTTTGAATATGACTCATTATAATCGTTTAGGCCGTATGTGTTTCCCTGAACCGTCCAGACTATCCCGCCATCTGTATCCTCACAATAAGGCGTCGCTCCTGTGTTGCATGCACCAGCAGAACAGCCATAGTTACAGTATTCTGCGTCTCTCCACTCAAGTGAGCAATCAATATCCTTATACTCTTGTTGTAACCAGTTTCCGTTACACTGATAATTGCTTATGTAGCCTGGAGTGCATCCCGAATTACAAGTATTTCCTGAACATCCATACTGGCAGTGTTCTATTTCGCGCCATTCTGTTGAGCAGTCTGAATATTGATAATTTCTTTCTAAGGACGAACCCATACACTGGTAGTCATCAAGATATCCTTCTTCACAGTAAGGATTGCAGCTTTTTGTCACATCACTACAACCGCTTGTACAGTATTCATAATTATTATCCCAGGAATAATCGCAATCTGAGCTCACATATTGGCGCTCCAGCCAGTTTCCGTCGCAACGATAGTTTTCAGTGTAACCTTCGTGGCACTGACTGTTGCATGTAAATGTGGTCGAATCGCATCCATAATCACAGTATTCATAGTTCTCGACCCATGAAGTTCTGCAATACTCATCGATTTCTTCTCTTTCTAGCCAGTTGCCTGCGCATTGGTAGTTGTCAGTGTAACCTGGAGTGCATGTCGGGTAACAAACCGCATCTAAACAAACGTCCCCACCAGTACAATCTTCTATAAGTTCCTGACGGCACGCGCCTGAGTCAAACCAGTACACATTGTTTTCATAACATGCTTGGTAATCGTGGATGACATAAGGTATGTCTATACCCTCGCATTCATAATAAAATCTTGAGTCTTCACCACCCCCATGGGAGTCAGTGCATGTAAAATAGCCTTCTGAATCGCTTATGCGTGTGAATTGGGGAACGCCTCTTTCACAGATACTTTTTGAAAGAGCAGGCTCGATATGTGCACCGCTTGCACATTTAAAATGCTTAGACCTCTGGTCGCCCCATATTGTAATCAGGGTATTTCCCTGGTCTGTTTTGAGAATAGTCTGGCCGAAATCATCGTATACATAGTGATTTCCTTCCGCGTCACCAGTAGAGTAATCGTAGCTTACCACACCCCTCCCGTAGCTTTCGTGATATACGCAGTCGTTTACTGCCAAGGCTGGCATTCCAGCTAAAATAAGGGCTGATGCGAATACAACTGTCATCAATACTAGCTTTGTTTTCATTTTGTAACTACTGTTCAGTGGTAACTTTGAATTTCCACCTATATAAATGCTTATGTTCAACTCCATATATGAAGTTACGAGGTCTTTTTCCAAGATAAAGACATTAAAATAGTAGTTTAAAATAATATTATGGATGAAATTTCAAAGCATGTGGTTGAGATTTTTGCTTCCGGACCCTGCGTGGGCTCTGAGATACTTGGCCTTTTAGACTGCGATGACGCTGTTTGCCTGCCTGTAGACAAATCTAAGCTTCTTTTTAGTGCTGATGGGCCATATGCAAAGCGTCTTGTCATGCTTTCTGCCCTAGTTCATGCTTCAACTGACATACTCGCAAAGGGCGGGCGGGTGATTTTTGCCTTGGATTGCCTTTCAGGCACAGAAAACGAGATAATCGAAATGGCCGAGTCGCTTAGTGTACAATCCCGGGAGCTTGGAATACCCGTTATCGGAGGAAATACTAATTGCCCTCATGACAAAGGAACCCTGATGAGGTTTTCAAAAGGGCCTTGTGCGAGCATATTCGTGTTCGGAGAGCTATTATTGCCAAGTCCTTTGAAGCAGTCCGGTGGCAAGCTTGGAGACTCACTCATGCTTTTTGGAGAACCGTTATGGGGAGATTCAAGGGAACGTATGGCAAAGGCTAAAAAACTATTTTCAGATTGGTATGCCTTGCTCGCCGACATAAAATCCGGCAGCTTGGTAATCAATGCTGCAAAGGATGTGACAAAAGGCGGGATAAAGGAGACTGCAAGGGAAATTGCAGAAGCCTCAAAGCTGGGATTCGAACTTTTCGAATCGCCCGTGCACATGACTCGTAACCTGGATTGCTTTTTAATATCTGTCGACAAAAAGAACGCCTCTTCACTAAAGGCGCTTGGAGAACGACTTGGGTGTCCGATTCTTGAAGTAGGAGAGCTTGTTTAGGATGAATTTAGATTTTGTGCTTGTGTTCTTAAAGGGGATTGTGATGGGTATTGCAAACCTAATCCCTGGCCTTTCGGCTAGTACCATGGCTCTTGTCATGGGCATTTATCCACGATTCATAAGGGAAACAGATAACGCCATTAAATTTATGGGAAAAGGCTTCAAGCGAAAAGTTGATTTTGGTTTTCTTGCTATTCTAGGACTCGGTGTCATAATAGCTATTTTAGGGGGTGCACGACTCATGGCAGATTTGCTTGAGACTCATGGGGCTTTTGCTTTTGCATTTTTTGCAGGGCTTATCGCGGCATCTGGTCTAATCATGCTAAAGGCGATAAAAGAGATTAAAGTCTCTGGAGTCGCTTTGTTCCTTATTGGTCTGGTTTTTGCCGCAGGAATCAGTTTTCTTGCTCCGGCAAGCGGCTTTACACCTTCATTATGGTACATATTTATAGGTGGATTTTTTGCGGCATGTGCAATGTTTGTTCCAGGGGTTTCTGGTTCCTTTGTGCTGCTTATCATGGGGATATACACTTATATGATTGAGTCCCTGGCACAAATAAGCCAAAACGCGCTTCCCATATTAATATTCTGCGGGGGGGCTCTTGTAGGTGCAGCTATAGTCTCGCACATAATCTCCCACCTTCTAAAAAAGAGGCACGACTTAACCATGCTCTTCTTATTCGGTCTTGTCATAGGGGGACTTGTCATGCCAATCAGAGAAATAATGAACTTTGGGGTGGGCATACCTGCAACCGAGCTGGGAGTCTGGTACGGCTCGCTTATAATATTATGTGCCACGGGGGTGGGACTCGTCATAATCTTAAGCAGAATCGGAAATAAACTGCCCGCTACAGCGACTAAGGTTCCTCTAAAATAAAAAATCTAAGTTAATTTACCCACGACCATACTGCAAGCTCAAAAACAGAAGGAATCTGTCCCGGCGCAAGCTTGCCCGACTTTATATGTTTTGCCATTTTACCAAGTTTGTCCTGCGCCTTGCATATTTTTGAAAGTTCCTCTTCGCCTACCCTCTCGCCTTTGTGCACTTCAAGAAAATCTATTGTCTTTTCAACAAGAGCCAGCCTGTCCTGATTAGAGCCGGGTCGTGACATTATCGTATGGAACTCAGAAAGGGTTTGGGAGATGGGATTTCCATCTATTTCTTTTGTTATGACCTTGCGATAGAGCTCGACTGTGCTTTCAACACCCTGATTAAGCTCTCGCGCGCGCTCTGATGCCGTCGGAGTCTTTGAGTAGACCTTTATTATGGCAGGTACAATTTCGGATTCATCAGAAACCGGCACGACAAAACCTTTTTTTAGGTCAAGAATCTGGATTGAATCTTCTTTTTTACTTATTATCACAGGTCGTGTGAGTATCTCCCTTCCCAGCACATCTGAGATATAAGATCCACGGGGGCCAAGGAAGCGTCCAAGTGTCGTTGACTCGACTTGCATTCCAGTATTTTCTTTTAGCTTTGAAACAAGCACCTGAAGGTCGTTGAGCTGCATTTTGTTGGTTTATTAACCGTCTTTTGAGTGCTTTTAAAGCTTTCGTAAGCGGTCGGGTTCGCTTAAATTAAGGGTTAGGTCTATAAAAACATTACTGTTTTTGGGCATTTTTGTATGTCCTTTCTTGGTCTAAGCCTGTCATAGTATAAAGGAAGGTTTTTATGCCTGTGACAAAACCCAAGATATCTGGGCTATTTGCAACTAAAACAAATGTTTTTTAATAATGTGCATCTATATTACTATGGCTATTTTAGGTATTTTTGGAGGGAAGGGGAATAAGAAACCTCCGCAAAGAGTTGTAATCATGCCAGAACCTGCACTCCGTGCAACCCAACAAACAAGAGGGACAAGAGCTAAGGTTATGCGTGGTGCGATTAATGATGCGACAGATACTCGCTCTAAATTCTGGAATAATATCTCGTCATTGAGTTGGAACCGAAAACCTGTCAAGGTGAAAAAAGCCCGTGCTGCGCACAATCGACCAAAACGACATCTATAGTATCCCTTAGCTTGCAAATCTTGTGTATTTGATCCTGTAAACATGGAGGGGTATGCGTTAAGGTTTTTATGTCCCCATGCTAAATTATTATCCACTTATTTCCTAACGTGTTATGCTAGCAAAAAAGAATGATGATAATTGTCGAGGTTCCAAGACACCTCACTCTTGATGATGTTGATGTAGGTGGCAAGACTGTCCTTGTGAGATGCGATCTTAACGTACCTATTGACAAGAAGTCAAAGGAAATAAGCGGCACCTTTAAGATTGAAGTGCACAAAGAAACGCTCGCAGAACTCATAGAGCGTGGCGCGCGTGTTGTTATCCTGTCTCACCAGTCAAGGCTGGGTAAGGATGACTGTATAAGCTTAAAGGCTCATGCAAAAGTCCTTTCTGACGTCCTAAAACAAGAGGTCAAATTCGTTGATTCTGTATACACTAAAAGGGCACTTGACGCCGTAAAAAACTTAAATGATGGGGAAGTGCTACTCCTTGAGAACCTAAGGTTCTATGACGATGAGAACAAGAAGGGAGAGCCTGAAGAAAGAGCCACTTGCGACCTTGTAAAGAACCTGTCGTCTGTTGCTGATATCTATGTCTGTGACGCTTTTGCCTGTACCCATAGGAAAAATGCGAGCATGGTAGGCTTTCCTCACGTAATGCCTTCTGTTGTCGCGCGCCTGATGGAAAGAGAGCTTAGGGTGGTTGAGCAGGTTAATGGGAACCCAAGACCGCCTATGGGTTATGTTCTGGGGGGGGCAAAACTTGAAGATACTTTTCTCATGATTGAAAACGCCCTTGAAAAGGACTTGGCCGATTACCTGATAGTCACCGGGGTTCCATCCCTTGCATTCCTTAAAGCAAGTGGTATTGACATAGGCTCTGCAAATGAAGCATTCCTTGAGAAGAACGGTTATGGGGAGTCATACAAGCACGCAGAGGAGCTCCTTAAGGCAGCAAATGGGCAGATATACCTACCAATAGATGTCGCGATAGACAAGAACGGTAAAAGAGAAGAGCTCGCGGTTGACGACTTGCCTACAGATTATCCGATATTAGACATAGGACAAAAAAGCATCGAAGAGTTCACACAACTGATTCACTCTATGAAAACTGTCTTTTGTAACGGTCCTGCAGGCGTCTTTGAGAATCCTGAATTTTCAAAGGGCACAATAGCTCTCTTTAAGGCTATGGCTGACTCTTCTGCTTATTCTGTCATCGGGGGTGGAGATACTTCAGCTGCCATAAGAAAACTTGGGATTGATGGTTTTAACCATGTATCCTCAGGGGGCGGGGCGCTTTTGCACCTACTAGCAGGGAAAAATTCTACATCCTTAACTGAAATCCTTACCCAACGGGTTCCCCTGCCTTCAAGGACTGTTAAGTTATAAAAATAGGAAAGAAGGATATTACTCACATGGAGTAATATCGGTCATGGAGCATATCTCCTTTCTTAGCTCTTCACTCTTGTTCCCCCATTGTGCGAGGGAATAAGATCTGAATAACTTGTAGCTACGCTCCCCACCAGGCGCACCATCAATTCTTATGTTGGGGTTTTGAGGTATTCCCATCCCATCTACATTTAAGAACTGGCGACCTGGGTCTTTGTATGTTGTAAGGTCATAATCTATTGCAACGGCAATGCCATTCATGTCGCCGACTACTGAATCGACCATATCCTTAAGGTTCTCAGGCATAGTGCATGACATACAACTCTTGTCATAGAAGTACCGGACGATGACATAACTATCATTTATGAGTTCCTCCCCTGTCTCAAGACCTGGAGCTAGGTTAGTAGATGATGCTACAGAGTAGATATTATTATCCATTTTGCGGGCTGCAAGCGGGTCTTCTTTTACTTCTGCTTTCTTCTCCACGATTACCGCAACTTCTTTTTTGGGACAGGTTCCGCAATCTTCAGGACAGTTTTCGCAGTTTTCTTCACCCCGGCATTTGCTGTCGCCGCAGACCTCTCCACAGTCTCCACAATCTATCGGACAACTTATACAAGACTCTGTCGGGGAGCAAGTCAGGTCGCCACATACTGCAGACACTATATGTGATGAGGGGGCTGGTGCTGGAAAAGCAATAAAGGCTATTGCTACAAGAAGCACTATTCCAATCCCTGCAATCAATAGAAATTGTGTTGTCGGAGTAAATTGGGTTTTCATAACGACAGTCGGCTGGGGAGCTCTTGGCTTTGTCGGCCCTTTATTTTTCGCTTTCTTTATTGTCATTTTAATAAATTTTATTTTTACTAAATATCTTAAAGGCTGGACGAATAAAAAGATGCTAGATTAATGTTGTCAAAAGCATATTTTTAAAAACAATTAAAGAGAAGAAAGCTTCTAAATGCTTTTTATCCTTTTATATCTTTCCCTTCTATATATCTCACCCAACTGGAGAGAATATGTCACTACAACACCTAAACGAAGACTGGCAAGCAGAGCAGGCTGCTAGGCGTACTCAAGAAAAAGGAGCAAAGACCATGACTAATCCGATTTCGGGCATGTTCGACAAGCTTCGAGGCAATAAGACAGGTTCTTTAAGAGGCGAATATCCTGACACAAAACGGCTTGAGGAAATCCTCTGCTGTCTTGACTAAAAGAAAATTAGGAAAAGACTGCCTCACTAAACTTAGTTAAGTCTGTAAGATTCATGTAAGGTTAAAGGAACAAATTTGTCTAGTGCTAACTAAATACTAAACTCATAGGTGGGCCTGGCCAGATTCGAACTGGCGATCTTCGCCTTGTAAAGGCGACGTCATAACCAACTAGACCACAGGCCCAAAAATCTCGCAAGAATAAAGTAAAATCCTCGCGCGATATTTGAGTTATACTAAATAAAACCTTAAGGCGAAATCAAAACTATTGTGTCGCCCCGTATAAGGAGATCACCGAGCTTCTTTTTTAATTCGCCCCCCTCAAGTTCCTCAGCGTCTTTCATAGAAAGGTTAAGGTGTGGGTCATATGCCTCGAGAACTCCTCGAATTTCTGCCCCATTCTTAAGTTTTACTAGTACGTTCTTCCCAAGTGCCGTAGTCAAAAGATCAAATGGCTTTGTCATTTTTAAAGAAAAAATAAATATTTTTTAAGAGTTATTTCTTAAAGAGCTTATTTAAAAAGCCCCTCTTTTCGTCCTTTACTTCTTCGCCCACAAGGACTGCTGCAAGGTTCTTGTAAGCCTTTGCCGCAGGTGAATCCGGATTCCTTAGGATAACCGGTTTTCCTTCTACTGCCCCTCGCTTTACGTTATTATCGTAAGGCACTACTTGTAAAATTGGGGAATCGAGAAGTACAGATACTTCCTCTGGAGTGACTTCGGCTTTATCCGAGCGCACCATGTTAAGTGCAACGCCAAGAATCTCCATATTAAGGCGGTTTCCGACGAGTTTGGTTTTAAGAGCATCGGCAAGTGCTGAAGGGTCTGGCATAGTGACTATTAAGAGTTCTGCGGCTGAAATCATTGCGCCTAGAACATTTTTTCCAAGTCCGCCAGGAGCGTCTATAAGAAGGATATCTGTGTCCTCAAGTAATTGTGAAACAATGGGTTTTAGTTTCTCGACATCAACTCTTAAGAACGTGTCTAAGGAAAGACCTGATGGGACAAAACGTATTCCTGCGGGACCTTCATAAATTGCATCTTCGATATTAGCATCGCCTGCAAGCACTTCGTGAAGTGTTGTCGGGGTCTCCTCCATTCCTAGAGTGATACCAAGGTTTGCCATTGCAAGGTCTGCATCAAGGAGCGTGACACGCTTTCCAAGCTGAGCCATGGCAATGGATATATTGGCACATGTTGTAGTCTTTCCCACGCCCCCTTTTCCAGAAGCAATAGCGATAGTTCTTGCGGTCATTCTCCGGTTATGTTAGTATTACTGCTTAAAAAAACCTTATTCTCTTCAAAAGAGCCCATGATATCAGTTAACATCATATAAATATCAGGGTTCATGAACTCAACTGGTGTTGAAAATGCATAAGTTATGCCTTCTTTTTCAACTACATAATATTTTGTATTGCCTTTTTGTAAACAAATATTTTTTAATCCGGAATATTGCTCGCATGCAGCCCTAAAGACTGAAAGCTCGCGATCATAATTGGCAGAACCGATTTTTCTTATGTCATCGCCTTTTTTTATCCAAAGTGAATCGACATTATATATCCGTTTTAGCGTGCTTGCATTAATGGGTCTTGAAAGGGCGTCCTGTTCGTATTTCAGGCTCGCCTCGATACTGCGCCGTATACCTACAAGACGCTCCTGGCGCTTTGGCGTAGCGGCTTCCTTGTGTGATTTTGTCTTTTTCTTGAAAAATGCCATTTTACTTGCGTTTTATTACTGGATTATAATTTAAGAGTTAATAGTACTAATAAGAGAATCAAGCATCTTGTCATCGGGATGGCTTATGCCATATTTCTTAAGTACTGCGTCGCGTGAAATCTGAGCTTTGCCCCCAGGTCCAGTTACAGCCGTCATCTGGGATTTCTTGTTTGTTGGAGGAATCTCCCTAAACTCTTCAGATAACATCTGGGTTAACTCAGGTATGCTTGGTTTGTATTTTAACACAGATTCGCGGTCGCTTTCTCTTGCAGACATAAGCTCCTCTGAACTCAAATCGCATATACTAAATGCGCCCACTCCGACACAGGCGTTTATACAGCGCGAAAGGGCGTCTTTTCCTTTTATTGTGGTGCCTGATGCTAGATAATCATACTCTGCGGCGATTATCTCGCCTTCATTATAAAGCAGTGTCCCACACTCGGCCCCATTAGAACTTATGAATGATAAATCCATATAGCCCGTCAGCGCATGTTCATGAAGTGTTGGAAAAAGTTTTGAAAAATCTATACGGGATGTTTCCATATTCTCTTTTATCGGGTTACCTACGGGAAGTTCCATTTTTACAGTTCAACAAACCTATCAACGCTGTTTATGAGGCATTCTGACAGATTCTTTCTGACACCATATGCAATAGTCTCCTTACCATGCTGTTTTGCCTTAAGGATGGGTGGCTGGAAGTCTCCGTCGCGTGTGACGACAACAATGGTGTCGATATTAGGGTTATATACTGCTTCCATCATCTCAGTTGCAAGGGCGACATCACAATCAACAGGTGTGATTATAGGCTCCATGCCTTCAGCAGATACTGCTTCAATAAGTTTTTGTGGGGCAAATTGATTCAAAAAAACCTTGGCAATTGATATTGTGCCCTCCTTTGATATTTGTGATGCGAGCTGACCTAAATTGATATTAAATTCCTTCCTTAGAAGGTTAGGTCCGTCGATAAATATGGCAATACGTTTCTTGCCGCCTTTTTTTATGTGTGGGAGTTTTACCATTTCGCTATAGATACAGCTTTATTTTTATTATGTGCGCCTTTAATTACGAGCGTGTAATTTTTAGATTATGACAATTAAAACAAAATGGCAGACATCAAGATAGAAGAAGTAAGAAACCTTAAGAAAGGAAGTTATGTAGTAATAGATGGCGAGCCATGCAAAATTGTCGATTACAGTTCCTCAAAACCCGGAAAACACGGCGCAGCAAAGGTAAAAATCATGGGTGCAAGCATCTTTGACGGCAAAAAGCAACAGCTCCTCACAAGCGGTGACAGAAAGGTTGATGTCCCAATGATAACCAGAAAAGCGCACCAAGTACTTTCGGTTGCAGGTGGAAACGTACAGCTCATGGATGTTGAGACTTACGAGACGATTGAAATCCCACTTCCAGAAGGCGTCAAGGCCGAAGAAGGTACTGAAATCATGGTCAAGGAAGCCATGGGAAGAAAGGCTATCACAG
>CAZUDQ010000001.1:185841-242520 GCA_964619365.1 uncultured archaeon | reverse complement strand
GTGTCATCCTCGCAGAAAGTGTCTCCACAAGGTATCCCACAGTCTTTTTCTGTTATGGGCTCTTCTATGCATTCTGAAGCGTTGGGACAAAGGCAATCACACTCGCGAGTCTGGATTCCGTCTGAACACTCGCTCCAGTCGGTACATGACCAGAGATTATCGCAGTTATCTCCGGCACAGGAGTCATCGAAACTGAATTCACATGTATCCCCCTCGCAGGAGGATTCAATGCAGTCTTCCTCAGGGCAATCAGTATCTGTGTTGCAGTCACAGACATACATTCCGGGCATGCAAAGTCCGTCTTTACAGGAGTCCCCGTCTGTGCAGATGTCGCCATCGTCACATGAACCTGATTTTTCTGTTTTGACGCACTCGTCGTTTATGCAGGAGACACTTGTGCAAGGATTATTGTCATCCTCACATATGATGCCATCACAGGAGATGACTCCGCATTCCCGTTCAGTATCGTGATTGCCTGTGCAATCAGAGTCATCCGGGCATCCGCATGAGCATTCTCTTGTCTGTATCCCGTCAATGCACTCGCTCCATTCTGTACATTCCCAGTCTTTTGAGCAGGAAGATGTACAGGAGACTGAAACTGTGGCTGAGGCCGATTTTGTTATTGTCGGAGGCACACTAGAGCTTACAGATACGCTTCGAGTAACACTAGTTGTCGGACATGATACTTTTTGAGTCCAGTTTAAGACTTCTGAGGCGTGCGGGCCGACCGCCTGAGAAAAGCTACTTGTCCATGAAGGGACGACAATGAGGTTTGCAGCACTTGCGCCTATATTGTTTATGGTTAGGCTCCAAGTTACGGTGCCTGTTTCTTTGATAATTCTTGGGTTTGCGCTAAAACCTATCGTGAAGTTTGTACCATTTGGTAAAGGTGAGTAACCACCGCATGCCGACTGGTTTGTCAGATTCTGCCAGGCAAGGGGCTGGTAGCCTTCTCCATCGCAAAAGTTGTCCCACGGCGGGAAGTACCACTGCAGTATAGGCTCATGTGATATGTAGAAAAAGTAATGCACGTCATCTTTTTCAGTACAGTTCTCGTTTCCGCCAGAGTAACATGAACTGGCATTGTCGCCTGTGTGGTCCAGCCAGTAAGCGTTGAGGACTTTTGACCTTGAGTCCAAATAGCCCAGGAAGCCACCTACATTTGAATTTCCTGTAACGCTTCCAGTGGAATATGAGTTGTTGATTGTTGAATTTATGTATAGGTATCCTGCAAGGCCGCCTGCATTATCCCCTCCAGTGACATTTCCTGTGGAATAGGTATTATTGATTGTTGAATCATATGAGAATCCAACGAGGCCGCCTATAGTGGAAGTTCCATTGACGTTTCCTGTGGCGTAGGAGTTTGAGATTGTTGAATATCCTAATAAATATCCAGCAAGGCCGCCGGTTGCAGAAGTGCCTGTGATATTTCCTATTGCATATGAATTGTTAATTGTTGAGTTTTCGGATAGATAGCCTACAAGACCTCCTGTATAATCTGTTCCTGTGGCGTTGCCTGCAGCAGAAGAATTTAGAATTATGCCTCCAAAAGACCAGCCTATAAGGCCACCAGTGTATCTGTTAGCCCAGATAGTTGCTATTGCGTGCGAGTTTGATATCGTGGAATCCTGGGATAATCTTCCTGCAAGACCTCCTGTCCCGTAATTACCTCCCGTGACGCTTCCCACTACAAAAGAATCGATGATTTTCGAACTGGCATACATGTATCCGCAGATGCCTCCAGTATTTCTATCAGTCCCTGTGACGCTTCCATTTACAGATGAGTTTAGGATTGTGCCACCAAGGTAACCTACAAGACCTCCTGTTTGAGAATATCCTGTGATGTCTCCAGTTACGGATGAGTTTAGGATTGTGCCACCAAGGTAACCTACAAGACCTCCCGTCCCAGCTCCTTCGCCGGTGATTTCTCCTGTTAAATGTAAGTTTGAGATTGTTGAACTTGCATACACGTGTCCCGCAAGACCTCCAGTAACGGTAAATGAACCCCCCGTAACATTGGTTGAGGCTAAATATAGGTTCGTTATATTTGAGTATATAATTCTCCCAAAAAGACCAACATAATATTTCGCGGGGTGATTTATGTAAAGTCCTGTTATTGTGTGGTTATTACCTTCAAAGTTTCCTGTGAAAAGTCCTGAAAGGTTGCCTATTGGGTTCCAACCTTCTCCTGTATTATATGGTGCTATGTTAAGATCTATATCGCTTGTCAGACTATAATTACAGTCCAGACAAAGCCGTGATGCATTAAGGTCGGTGGCATCAGCAATCTGACAGGGATCTTGAATTGTTCCTGAACCAATCATATTATTTGGACATTCCGGCCTTACAGCCCGTAAGGTTGGATAATCGATACCATCGTTTGAATCGTTCCATATATCAGTAAAATCCCAGGAACTTTCTGGGCCATTTGAGTAGTCAAGGAAGTAAGATTCCAAAAATTTGACCGTGCAATTTGTATTCCCGCTAGGAATCCCATAACAAAAGGTGGCATCGTCCCAGGTGTTATTTAGCCAGTAGGAGTTTGAGATTGTTGATCCAGAATATAAAGTTCCTGTGATGCCGCCTGATCCAGTACCAATTTCTGTGACAGTTCCTGTGGTGTATGAATTTGAGATTGTTGAGGAATCGTGCACATACCCTGTGAGACCACCTAGATAAGAATGTCCATCCACCTCGCCGATTGAATATGAGTTTTTGATTGCTGATTCTCGCACACGTCCCGCAAGACCCGCTGCATCAACATATCCTGTGACAGTTCCCGTTGAATATGAATCTGAAATTCTTGAATAGTACAACTCTCCTGCGAGGCCGCCTACGCGAACAGATGATCCTATAACATTTCCTGTAGCATATGAATTTATTATCGCCCCCTGAGTGGAGAAACCTGCGAGGCCTCCTACATTACCGTATCCTGTTACCGTTCCTGTGGCATGTGAGTTTATGATTGTGCCATAAGAATGCCCTACCAAGCCACCTACCTTGCCACCGGTTCCAGTGACTGTAACATCTCCTGTCGCATAGGAATTTGAGATTGTTAGTCCACTACTTAACGCTCCTGCGAGGCCGCCTACAGTACCATAAGTGGTGTCTCCCCCACTAACATCTCCTGTCGCATAAGAGTTCGATATTGTACCACCAACATTGCCTGCGAGGCCGCCTGTGAGACCATTTCCTGTTACCGTTCCTGTGGCATGTGAGTTTATGATTGTTGATTGTGTCCTAACATATCCTGCGAGGCCGCCTGTGTAATATTCTGTTCCTGAAACTAAACATGAACTGTAAGAATTTGAGATTATCGAATACTCCATATATCCTGCAAGGCAACCGGTACTTCGAGTTCCTGAAACACTTCCAGTCACATAAGAGTTCAAGATTGTTGAACTTGTTTCGAGACGCCCTGCAATAGCCCCTATGTATTCATCTCCGATAACATCAACTAGTAACAAACCCAATTTAGTTATATCAGCATTATCCATATATCCAAAAAGACCAACATAGTCTTCAGTCGGGCGATTTATGTAAAGATTACTTATTATATGATTATTCCCGTCAAAGTTGCCGGTAAATTTATTTGAATTATCGCCAATTGGTTCCCATCCTGCCCCACTTGTATAACTGGCATCACACGCTGAGAAATCTATGTCGTTTTGAAGTTCATACTCCCAATTAAGGTGGTTTCTTATGTTGTTTAGGTCGTCACATGAACATATGGGGTGAGGACTTATGCTGTCGTTCCAACAATCAACTGTTGAGCTTCCCATAGGCTCTGAAACCGGAGCGTCCCCGCCGCCCGTTTCGTTTCCAGTCTCGTTTGATTCTGGAGGAGTTATAAAGTATTCATAAATATCGTCGTCTCCAATCGCAAGACCTTGGGGCGGTTTTGAGAGGTCTTCAGATGAACTTAAAATGCTAAAAGAAAGGACAAAAGCTATAGTAAAGGCAGATATTATTAATATTATTGCAAGTTTGGGCGTCAGTTGTCTTTTAGTCATGCTAGTGTTTATACTAGGTATTAATACAAATAAAAGTTAAAAACGCTCCTTTGGAAACTGCAAACCTATCTTATTTTCGCAAAGACAAAAAGTCCTCTGTTGCTTTCTTGCCGCTTTTAACGAGCGTGCGCTTTTGATCTTCAGTTATGTCAAACTCCGTTGAGGGTATTCCGTGAGGGTCGATTATTACGCTGCGGGTTTTTTGGAACTCGTCGCGCTCCATATTGAGGGTCTGTGCGTTTATTATTGCATTAAAGAGACTTTTTGCATATCTTAGCGGCTCTTTATAGCCCAATGCTTCGTCTTTTTGGAGACCTCCAAAACAAAACCCGATAGTATGCGGATTTGCAATACCACCCTTATCAAATATTGTAAGGGGATAGTTTAGGACAAACCCTCCATCAACATAGATATGCTCGTCTGGTTCCCTGTTGCTGAATTTCCATGCGCAAAAGAAAAAAGGTATGCTTATGCTGGCTCTTATGGCTTCGGCAATAAGGGTGCCCGGCGTATCTAAGTAGTTAAGGTCTTTATAAGTTCCTGTAACAAGGTCTGTAACGATTATATGAAGTTCGCGTCCGCCGTTCTCATGTAAGTCCTTAAAAGTCGCGTCTTTTGCCAGACCCTTCTTTTCTATAACAGACTTTACCCATTCAAGGCTGGTCTTTCCCTCATAAAGACCATATTTAGTAATAACTGCAAACGGATCCCAGCCATCCTCAAATGATTTTAAGTCCAAATCAAGTAGGATCTCCTTGATTTCAGCAGAGTCATAATTTAACGCTATGAGAGTTGCGGCAATGCTACCTGCACTTGCTCCCGCAACACGCTTTACTCCGCTTAAAATGCCTGCATTATCAAGGGCATTTATTACCCCTGCATATGCAACACCCTTGACTCCGCCTCCGGCAAAGACGAGGTTTTCGGTTTTTGTCTTCGTTCCTTTCCCCATTCTCTATTTAAGGACGTAAAAACATAAAAAGTACTGTGGACGATCAGGCTATAAAGACTAAGGTGGAAAAATATCTTGAACGCGCAAAGCCACTTTATGAAAACCTAAGGATTGCAGAAGGGCTTTCTGAAATTGATCTTAAACGCGCAAAAAAAGTCCTTGATGCCACGACAAGGTATTATTCCGACTCCAATCATTTCTATGCAAACGGAGAATTCCTTAACGCACTAACTGCTCTTGAATATAGCGAAGGTTGGATGGATGCCGGAAAAGAACTGGGGCTTCTTTTAGGCTAACCCTTAATTTCCCTGTGTAAAACAATTCTTTTCTTTTAATCCGGAAGGATGTCAACTCCACCCTCTGCGAGTACCGTGTCCACAAACTGGTCACGAGGCGCACGTATGTGATACTTCTTGAAGATATCCTCTTTTGTAAGGCCAGTCTTCCTTAATTCTGTATCTATGACGCGGTCCTGCTCTTCTAGTTTCTCTATGCTCTCCTGCATGACGCCTTTTAAGTTCTCGCGCTCTGTTTTTGATTTGGCAGCCTTTAACTGTGCTTTGAAGCTTGCCATTAACTGTTGCTGGGTCTTAACACGGTTATCAAGAAGGAATCTCATCTGGTCGCCTATTATCTTCTGAACTTCGTTTTTTGATATGCCTTTTTCCGACTTTATCTGCTGGCTTGCCGCGCGCAGGACTTCAAGGGCCCCACCAGTAAGTTTCATGGGTACTGCTATCGGAGGTTTTCCTGTTCTGTAGATGATAAGCTTCTCTGAAAGGGACGTAAAAAACTTTATTATAAAATATATTGCCACGATAGCAAGTATCACACTCAGGTACAGTGCCCATTCTTGAGAAATTGACCTAATTGATGCGTCAATCACATCAGGCGCATTAGCGTCTGTTGCCATTTGTATCTCAAGGACAAGCTGGGAGAAGATGTCCATGACAGGGGTTATTAAATTTAGGGATATGATTATCGCTATTATCACAAGTCCCCAGACCAAGGCGTTGTAGTCTATTATCTTCCTGTGTTCAACAGAGCTTATATCGGAGTAAAGAATATCGCGTCTTGCGGGTGGAAATTTCTTTTTTAGGACAAGAAACTGTTTTGCTGCAATAACATTATAGAAAGGTGAAATGTATTCTGCTACTACCTCAAGATTATCATCGTTGTCCATTGCTTGTCTTTCCAGATATTTAGTCGGTATGTTAATAAATCACATCAATCCCGGATACACTCCATATGTTTAAAGCGCTTTTGAATTAAATCTTCTTTGCCTATATCCTTTCTGTGTACAAGTGGGCCCTTTATGAATTTTGTTGCTTTTTCGGCAATCTTTTCTGCGTTTATTATGTCTTTTCTGCGTCCGATGACAGCTACAGCGCGCGAGCCTGTTGTAAATATTTTCCCGTCTTTTTCGTATACTGCGGCGTAGAATACGTCTGCCCCCATCTCTTTAATCGCCTCTTCATCCACTCTTATTTCTACGTCTTTTTCAGGGTCGTTTGGATATCCAGTAGGAACAAGATACTTGCACACTGTGGCCTCGGGAAGGAACTTTGCCGGCACGTCTTCAAGAGACCCACCCTGGGCAATTGCTTCCATGACTTTTACAAAATCTCCTTCAAAGAGACTAAGGACGTTCATTGCCTCAGGGTCTCCAAAGCGCGCGTTATATTCTATTAATTTAGGACCGCTTCTTGTTACGATGAGCTGACAATATATTACTCCCCTATAGGACTCGCCCGTTTCTTCTTTTAGGGCGCGGGCAGTCTCTTTTATCATTTCAAGACCGAATTTGTAATCTTCTTCTGAAAGGAACGGAAGTATGTAGCCGGCATCGGTGTATGAGCCCATTCCACCTGTATTTGGGCCGCAATCTCCTTCATATGCCCGCTTGTGGTCTTGTACCATTGGCATCGGGAAAATCTCATCATCAGAGACAAATGCCATAAGTGTGAACTCCTCTCCTTCAAGCTTCTCTTCGATTACTACCCGTGGAATTTCTCCAATAGAATCTGCGAGGATTTCTTTGGCATATGCTTTTACCTCTTCTTTGCTGTTTAAGTGCTCCCCTTCTATTTTCACGCCCTTGCCTCCGGTGAGGCCAGCGGGCTTTACGGCAACTTCCATTGTTAAAGAATCGACAAATTCGTCAATTTCTTCAGGAGTACTTAATATCTTGAATATGGGCTGGCCGTCAACATTATACTTCTTTAGGAGTTCGCGACAGAAGGCTTTGTCTGTCTCAAGACGCGCTGCGGTCTTTGTCGGACTCGCGCATTTGATTCCTTCTTTTAGGAGGGCGTCAACAACGCCAGCGCCCAGAGGCGCTTCAGGTCCGACGATTGCAATGTCTATGTTCTTGCTTTTTGCCCAGTCTGCAACAGCTTTTGGGTCGCAGATGTCCCCAATTGCATAATCGGCAGATATTTTTGCGATACCGGGATTCTTCTTTGACATGAAAGTATAAAGCTCATACTCATCTCCACTTTTCCTTATTACTTTTGCTATCGCGTGCTCGCGTGCCCCGTTACCCACAAGAAGTACTTTCATTATTTTCACCAAGAAATGATTAGTCCGTGGAATTTAAGGGAGAAAGGATAAAAATTTAGAATTGGGCTTTGTATGGATAAAATATGTGAAAAATGTAAAATAAAAAGCTGGCCTGGCCGCTTATTGAGCCTTCTTTTCTTTTTTGGCCAGGCCAGCGTTTAGTATGGGGGGAACAAGGGGATGTTCTAATATTCTAAACTATTGTTTCCCTTACATACCTTTTGAATTTGCCCATTTTGCGCCCTGGTGCAAAACCGGCTCTTTTTTGCGGCATTTCGAGACCAAACTCTGATGCCATATCCGATGCGAGAGCGCGTGCTTCTTCTTGAAGATTGGCCAGCTCTACAAACTCCGGAAAGACTGATTCGGTCATAACGCCGATAAAGCCTTCTGTTATATTGTACTCCTCGCGAAGCTCAATAAAAAGGTTCCAATCACCTAAAAGAGTCGCATTCATTATCTCCTCCCGCTGGAGCATCCGACCTTCACTTCGTGCCTGCATTTTGTTGCGCATATCTTCTGAATCAAAGTTCTGTGCGCAATCTTCTTTGTTTTCACAGTCCATAAAGTGCGTGCGCATTCCTAGCGCAGCTTCGCCTGCCTGCGTTTCGTTGTATTTTCCCATGAAGCCTTGTGCGCTGACGATTCCTGCCGAAGCAAGAAGTAGTGCACATATGGCCCCGATAGCGATTCCAGTTTTCATTTAGTTTCCTCGTTTATTTTCTAACCCAAACAAAAGGTTGTTATTTTATGTTGGGAAACAAGGGTAGAACTTATCTGATACGAGCTTTCAAGAACTGAAACGAACTGGGGGGTTTTGGAAACCGCTTTTGTTGTTATTCTTTCTTTTGTGCTGTTGCGGCGCGTTTTCTGGCTTGGACGGCAGCTTTTCTTTGCGCCGCCATTTCTTCAAGTTTTGTCTTGCGTGCAATCATTGGTTTTATGTAACGCTCATCAACCTTTTTTTTCCAGTCGTTATAAACGGCATCATAATCCATCTTATCTTTGGCTTTGTATATCTCGGATATCAAGATGACCTGGTTGCTTATCGGGACTGTATACTCGCTTTCAAGAAGGGCGGGGATTCCATGCTTCCGCTTCATTTCAACAAGATAGTTCTTTGTTTTTGCGCGCAGATTTATCTCCTGCCAGATTTCTTCGAATGTAAAACCGAGGTTCTCGCGCATCTTCTTTCCGAAGAAGTGACTTCCGCCTTCAGAATCAAGTGCCATACACTTTTTCTTATCAGTATAAAATGGATTTAACTTCCAGTCGTCCGTCTCAGCGTTATATGTTATTATATCGCGGAAACCGCCTTCTGCCTGGGGGTCATCGCGCCAAAGTTTTCCTACTTCAGTGATCTCTGTCATACGACGGAACTTTGTAAGAGAACCCTTTTTCCTTATGGGATGACAAGTCACGACAATATCTGTTGCTTTAAATGAGGTTGAAGGCACTTCAAGGTCGTTAACAACTCGGTCCCAGACTGAGTACGCACCTTCCCCGTGTATCGTTCCCATAACAACGTTTCCAACGGCCCCCACTCGCATAGCTTCGTAGAGAACCTTTGCTTCTTTTGAACGAACCTCGCCTAATATGAGAACAGAGTCCCCTAGTCTAAGTGCTGTTCTAAGCGATTCTTCTGGTGCGACTTCACTATCTGTTTGTGAAGTCTGGATGGCTGAGCGCGTCTTTAGGGGCTGGATGTTAAAGCCGATGTTTTTCATGTAGGCAACAGGAAGCTCTAAGGTATCTTCTTGGGTAAGTATCCTTAAGTTCTGGGGAATTTCTAACATCAGGGCGTTCATGAATGATGATTTCCCTGAGCCTCTTGAGCCTGTGACTAGTGTTGATGCCTGTGAGTAGATAAAGAAAGACAACATCCCGGCACACAGGGAGTTTATCATATTGTTATCAATAAACTGCGGCAATGTCCATGGCGTGTCTTTGTGACGTCTTAAAGTTAATGATAATCCATCTGGGGAAAGAGGCTTTCCTATAACACATATTCTTGATGAGAGTGCGTGCAAATCCATATCAAGAACGGGGTGGCTTTCGTCAAACGGTCTTCCTGAAATCGCCCTGAACTTTGATATCAGGCTTCTTGCTTCATCAATCGTGTAGACTATGTTTGTCTCGCATTGTGAATACTGTCCGTGAACTATATAGACTGGGTAACGTCCTATTGGAGCGTCAATGTAAACATCTGTAACGCGGTCGTCTGAAAGCACAACTTCTAAAAGTCCGAACCCTACGGTATATCTCGCGACGATTTTTGCAAGTTTTTGAATTTCGTCGTATTTTATGGTTATTTTGTTCTCTTCAGCGATATCTGCTATTGTCGCTTCATAAATCCTTTCAAAATAGCGCCTTGTTTCTGCAGGGTCGTCAAACTCAATCCCGTCTATCTTTCTTTCTGAAACAATCTCTTTTGTCTTGTTAAGGAGGAAGTATTGCTCCGGACCAAGACTGTATTCTGGAGGATAAAGATAATAGAGGTACTCCAGTTTTTCCGGATGTTTATATATTTCGACTTCAGAGTCCCCAACTTGGTAAGAGTCTATAAGCTCGACTCCTTTGGGGGCGCCAGTCTTAAGGCGAGTCCTGATGAATGTCGGTTTAATCCCGCCGTCAAAAATTGTTTTGTATATTGCGCGCCCAGTTGGTATTTTATGAAGTTTTGCAACAAGCATCGCAGCTTTTCTGATGATTGTTGTCTGCTCTAAAAGCGCCTTTATCTCTGAAAGGGTCTTTAGATACGTTCTGGAGTGTGTTTGGTATTCGTCCCCTCCTTGAGTATATTTTGCCTGCTCTTTTTTTATCTCTTCGATTAGTGAGTAATATCCGGCAACAGGGTCTGTTCTAAGGAGGTTATGTACCAGGTTTGTTAGAAAATCAGTTCTTTCTGTTAAGTACTTTCCGGCTTTTTCCCCCCCGCAATGTGACGGGCTCCATACGCGCTCTGACTGCATCCTTGAAACTGCGTGGGCAAGCTCCTTTAGGTATTTTGTCTGTTCGGGAGAATAGATTCTTTCGTAGAATTCGGCCAAATCTATGGAGTCGACATCGGGATGCTCAATTAGCTTATCGATAGTGCGTGCCATACACTGTGGGTAGTCGGAGACTGACGCGCCATAAACGCAATTCCTGCAGTTTACAACTAGTTCTTTTTGCCCTTCATTATTCTTAATAAGTGCCCCACAGGTCTTTAGTATGTCTATAGATTCGGCCATTTGGGTAGTTTTTAGGGCTTAAATAACGGTTATTTAATTTGGGGAGGCTTAAAAATACGATGAGAAAAATAGAGTCAATAGATAAATTAACAAATAAGATTCTACCGCCTGAAAAAATATCTAAAACAAACAGGATGGGAATCAGTTTCCTTGTTATTTTCGTCGTTCTTTTTGCAGTTTTTACTCT
Source organism: uncultured archaeon (assembly GCA_964619365.1). Lineage (GTDB taxonomy): Archaea > Altiarchaeota > Altiarchaeia > JAFGQM01 > JAFGQM01 > CAYMNU01. Next base: position 231,573 of record CAZUDQ010000001.1, on the reverse strand, counting down.
GCTTGCACTTCCCTTAAGCGCTTTCTTTTGGGAAGGGCTTGCAGAATGGAACGCGGAGGCCTCAAGTGAAATTCTTTTGTCTTGGGGTGTTGAAAACACCGTTGCCAGAAACATTATAGGGATGCATGTTGGCTCTTCTCTTGTCTTCTTTGAAGTAAGCTCCCTGTGCGCCGGCGACCTCGAAATTGCGCTGCTTTTCGCACTCATACTTGCAACGCCCGGGATACTCTTTTGGAAAAAGCTTCTTGGTGCCATTCTGGGTACTGTGCTCTTGCTGCTCATTAACCCACTTAGGATAACTATTACACTCTTTTTGACAAATACAAGCGACCTTGAAACAGGAGAGCTTTATCACTCGATAATTTTTAGGCTTTTCTTGTTTGCCTTATTAGTATTATATTATTTGGTATGGTATCGCTTGGCAAGACGAAAAGCGAGCGCGCACCCGAAAAAGAAAAAGAAAAAAGCATGATTTTGAAAAACAAAAAAGGATTTTCGAGTTTGCTTCTTATCGTGCTCGGAGGCATTTTCATAACAATAACAATAACTGTGGGTGTGCAGATATCCTCAAGTGAAACCCAGGATATTGATACGGCAACATCGATTTCCAGTGAGACTCGCCTTAATTTTATCGGCCAGACAATCCAAGCAGACTTTTACAATAATCTTTTGCAGAATTCTTTTGAATCTGCAGTGGTTGATGTTCTTGGCTCAAAAAAACATGTGGTCGACCCACAAAGCAGCTTTTATAATACAATCGGGCCGGAACTCGAAAACGCGCTTGCACAGAGTATGGGAAGCCTTATTTTCGGTGGTGCGGGCGACGTATATTCTGAAGCATATAGCTCAGTTCCGGGAGTAAGCTGCACACCCAGTCAGGTATCTGGCGGGAGCAACTTTGTTACTTTTGACTCGTCTTCAACAGACGCTCTTGTTATTGACACAATGACATTAGGTCAAAGGATAGCCTGCGAAGATTCTGAAACCGAAACAAGTAATGAGATTGCGCTTCAGGCAAGGGATTATACTTTAAGCATCCGCGCCCCGGCGCTTTATAATAAAGCTGTTGAGGCGATACTTGCGGCAAAAGGCGTCCTTTCATTTGCACAGGGAAGCGCACTATACGGGAGTACCTGGCGTTCACCTGAAGACCCAAGTGTGGCTTCAGACATTTTATCGGGAGCCATGGGCTGGAAGACTGCGGCAAACGCAATAAGCCTTATCGGGCTGGAAGGGACAGATGGGATAGAACTTGAAGCAGGAAGCCTGCACGCTTATAACTCGAATGGAGGCGACTGGACTGTGGCCGATATAGATTACACTTGTAAAGAGGGGCTCGCGGCGCATCCAACTGGTCCCCAAACTTGCAGGCCAGAGGGCGTTAGTATGTCTATTGTTGATGAGGAATCAGAAGAAACTTGTAAGGAGGGCGACTCATGTATAAAACTAAACTTCAAAAAAGATGACACCCAAAGCTCTGATGTGAGTTTCAGCATAGGAATAAATGGTATTGAAGTAAGCCTCCCGTTACCCGATGCTATCGGAAAACTTATAATTAATGTTATAGAAAAAGCAAGTCCCACTACTCTCACGGGAGAAGTGACGTATTCTGGAGCGGCGCTTCTTTGCAACGCATTTGAGGGAAAGGCGAGCGCGGCGACTATATCAGGAAGCGTCTATGACTCAAACGACAAATATATCCCGGCAGGGGATGGAGTTGTTAAGTTTGATTTCATAAGCACGGCTCAGGATATCGGGGCTATCAAAGATAATAAAGAAGATTGCGGAAGTGAAGCTGCACAGAAAATAATAAAAGAGAATCTCATTGCCATGATGACTAGCGATGGGAGCATACCTATTAACATAAATATTGTACAAAATAAAACTACGGGTGAAGCTGAAGCAGATAAAGCCTCCCTTCAAAAAATCGCAGATAATATGGGGAGTCATGCCCTAGCAAAGGTTCCAACAGAAAAGAAAGAATATAGTGTCAGTGTAACCTATAGGGGAAAGGAGATTACTGTCTCACCAAAAAAAGACGCGGGGGATACTAGCACTAAGGGTAAGGAAAGTAAGGTAGATGGGACTGCTGAGGGTCTAAAGGCAGAATTAAATGAAAAATCAACTACAACGAGAACTGTTACCCAAGCATATACAGACACAATACAATCATTACAGAATACTGCCTCAGAATTAACAAACGCGGGGGACGCAGAAACCGCTCAAAACGTGCGAAAGGTCTCAACTGCCATATGCAAGGCAATTGGCGTGCAGAATTACATTTCAACCGGAGACTATGCCAAGGCGCTTCTTGCGCTTTGTGGTATTGGAAAGACTTCAGAGCTTGGGGATGTGGATAATATCTGCAAGCTTGCAGGTATTTACCAGGCAATAGATTCAGGGAATCCACGCCTTGTCGCAGCATATTTAACAGGTCTTTTAAGTGGGACAAACTTTAGGGGGACTGCAATACTTGCCGGTCAGATTGAAGCGGCTCTTTCAACCGGGGACGCTAAAAGCGTTCTTGCCGCAGCTGGAAGCGCGCTTTCACTTTCAGGAGACCTTAATGCGGGAAGTTATCTCTCAAGCTTGGGTGCCATAGTAAGTGGTATTGAAAGCGGTAATGCACTCACGGCAGCGTCTGGAGCCCTTAGTCTGATGGCAGGAACTGGCGCCAATGGTTTAGCGAGGTTCTATAGCAGTATAAACGGTATCACGGCAGCAATCAAGGGTAACAATCCAAATGCACTTATGTCTTCGATTGAAGCGGGTCTAGGCGCACTGGGCGCTAAACTACCTTCTAGTTCCTCCGGGCTTGGGAATATTGGAGCCTCGCTTGGGAATATCGCGGCAAATATTGGTGACCTTTCCCTAGAATGTGACGGGGCGCCTTGGGGGCTTCTTTGCACCGCACCTCCAGTTGCAGGCGGCATATGCCCATCAACCCATGAAGCCATGCCCAATTGCGCTTTTGCGTACGGCACACCAGCATTTGACATGGACTCGATTTGCGGAGATATCTTCGATGATTTCAACTTTGATGTAAAGTGTGGTTGTATGTTTACATGCACAGGACCCTCCGGCGAATACCCTTACTATGAAGAAAGAAGCCTCGGAGTAAGCATCGCCCAGATACGGATGCTTCTTGATGAGGATTTCTTAGCAGGAAAACTTAGTGGAGTATCCGCCGAACTTATGAGTTTTTGCTCGCTTGACCCCTGAAAATGAAGCTTTCGTCACTACCCCGGCTCATGAGAATTGAGAATTGCGCAATGGCACTAATCGCTGTTGCAATTGGTTTTATTGTTGCAGGCGGTCTTTTTTACGGTGATGCAAGCAACTGGTCTTTTTGTCTAAGGTGCCCGGCCCTTGGAATAATATTTGCGGCATTTGCAGTATTTTTGATAACTGGTGCTGGTAACGCAATAAACGACTATTACGACCGCGATACTGATGCAAAAAACTCACCACATAGGCCAATCCCACAAGGTGACATTAGCGCGCGAGCTGCATTTTATTTTGCAATGAGTCTTTTTATAATAGGTATTGTTGCTTCGGCATTTGCATCATTTCCCTGCCTTTGCCTAGCCTCTTTTAACTCTTTTGTCTTGTTCTTTTACGCGCGCAACTTAAAGTCCACTGTCTTTTGGGGGAACTTGTCAGTTTCATACCTTACGGCCTCAACCTTTGTCTATGGCGCGCTTGTTCTTGGAAGTCCTATCGCCACATTTTACATGGCGTCCCTCGCCTTCTTTGCAAACATGGGCCGTGAAGTAATAGGGGATATAGAAGATATTGTCGGGGATAAGAAATCCGGTATAACGACATTTGCAACAAAGTTCGGAGACGCTAAATCATGGGCTCTTGGAAGAGTCTTTATAATACTTGCCGTGCTCCTTTCGCCTCTGCCGTATCTGTCTGGAATATTCGGTTTAAATTACCTTATTGTCGTTTGTGTTGCAGACGCGCTATTTATTGCCTCGGTTATAACTAAAAGTGCGCGACTCAACCAAAAACTTACAAAGATTGGCATATTCGCAGGACTTATCGCATTTCTCGTCGGGGCGCTTTTGTGATTAAAGGATTTTAGAAACTTCTTTTCGTATCTTTTCCTGAGTTGCCTCCAGTTCTCCGCTTGTTGAGACAATAACCCATTTTTTGCCTGGGACGCTTAGTTTTGTGGACCCTCCATTTGCAATATCAAACAGCCTTTTTTGAACTTTTTCCTGAAATTCGGTAAACTCAAAAATCTCTCGCTCGCGGTGAAACATGCGCTCCATTGCCTTCGTTGAAGGTATCGAAAGGACTAGAACGAGGTCAGGCTCCGGGGCAAAGGAATTTATCTCTGAAACCCAGTCGGGGCTTATGCCCTGGACTCCCTGATATGCGATGTTTGAGTAAAGGTACCTGTCAGTTATTACTATCTTTCCTTCTTTTAGTGCTGGGAGAATAATTGTTTCTATGTGCTCTTTTCTGTCTGCTGCAAAGAGAAGGGCTAATATCTCGGGACTTTCTGTCTTGTTTCCTCCGAGTATCTTCCGGATGCCGGTTCCGATAAAGCCTTTTGTGGGTTCAGCGGTCATCACAAGATCCCTACCCTGTTTTTTGAGATGCTCGCCAAGAAGCTTTGCATGCGTTGATTTGCCGCATCCATCCGCACCCTCAAGCACTATGAGTTTCCCGTAAGGCATTTTTGTTGTTCAAATAACGGCCAATCGGCCTTAGATGCATATTTTATTTTTATTCAAATAAAATAGAATATACCCAGTAGAGACTGAACTAAAATGGGAAAAGCTAAAAGTTTTGGTGTCGCGGCAATTATTCTCGCGATACTTTGTGTGATTGCAACCTACTTTCTTGCACCTCAGCTTGAGGGAACAGACCAGTTAGATGCTTTCATGCTCTTGGTCTTCCAGGTCTGGATTCCAGTACTGCTTTTGACAATCGCTTTAGTGGGCGTCATATTAGGAATCCTCTTATTGATCTACGGGTAAGGTCTATTCTTTTTGTTTAGTCTTCCCGAAATTTTTCTTCTTTTTGTTTTATTTGTAAAAAGTTCTAATTAGCCAAAAGAATGCATGATTATTCTAAGCTTGGCCTTATTTGCGGTATTGAAATACACCAACAGCTTGCAGGCAAGAAACTCTTTTGCGCTTGCCCCGCAGAGATCAGAGATGATGAGCCGACATGCGAGATAAAGCGGAAACTGCACGCCGTGGCTGGAGAGCTTGGGAATATTGACCCGGCAGCACTTCATGAGATGCTTCGCGATAAGTCGTTTACATATAGGTTCCACCCCGATTCAAGCTGCCTTGTCGAGCTTGATGAAGAGCCGCCGCATCCAATAAATAAGGATGCCCTGAAAGTCGCTCTTGAGATGGTGCTTTTGTTAAATGCGACGCCAGCTGCCGAGTGCCAGGTTATGAGAAAGACTGTTATTGACGGTTCGAATACATCGGGATTCCAGCGAACGATGCTTGTTGGGACAGATGGATATGTCAAGCTTGGGGAAAAGAGAATTAATATCCCATCTATTTGCTTAGAAGAAGACGCGGCAAAAATAATTGAGCGTGGTGGAAAAGAAAGTATATTCTGCCTTGACCGCCTTGGGATTCCGCTTATTGAACTTGGAACTGACCCTGATATTACATCGCCGGCTGAGGCTCGCGAAGTTGCAGAAAAACTAGGGATGCTTCTTCGTGCGACAGGAAAAGTGAGGCGCGGTCTTGGCACGATAAGACAGGATGTCAATGTCTCGATAAATGGTGGAACCCGTGTTGAGATAAAGGGCGTTCAGGCACTAAATGATATTCCAGGACTTATAGAAAACGAGATATCTCGCCAGCTCGCGCTCCTTGAGATTCGTGGCGAACTAAAGGCTCGTGGCTTTAAGGAATTTAAGCCTGATGTAAGCAAGTGCACGCAACTCTTTAAGGACTGCGAATCAAAAATCGTCAAGGGAAAAACTATATTTGGTGCAATAATTCCAAAATTCAAAGGGCTGATTGGAAAAGAGCTCATGCCGGATTACCGTTTTGGGACAGAACTTGCAGGAATTGCAAGGGATGCAGCAGGACTAAGAGGCATATTTCACTCTGATGAACTTCCAGCCTATGGTGTAAGCCAGAAGGAAGTGGACTCTGTTGTAAAGTTCCTTAAACCTGGGAATAAAGACGCGTTTATCCTTCTTGCATGTGATGAGAAAAGGGCTGAAATCGTATTTGAGCGAATTGCTTCGCGCTGTAATTTTGCATTATTTGGCGTACCAAAAGAGGTTAGGCGCGCTGATGGCACGATAACAAAGTTTATGAGGCCGCTTCCCGGAAGCGCGCGCATGTACCCTGAAACTGACGAACCTCTTGTACCAATAACAAAAGAGCTTTTAGCTTCGATAAAAGTCTCAAAGACTCCTGAAGAAGAGGAAAAAGAACTTATAAAACTCGGCCTTTCAAAAGATATTACCGGACAACTCATACATTCAAGGGTGCTTTCAGATTTTAAAGAACTTGCAAAGGCTTATGGAAAGGATGTAAAGTTAAGTTTTATCGCATCGTGTGTCCTTGCAAGCCCTGATAATGTAGACGTTGCTGAGGTCTTATCCCTTGTTGCGTCTGGAGAAATAACGAAGGACTCGGTAACAGATATTCTCGAAATTATGTCTAAGGAAAACATATCTGCAAAAGAGGCTGCGGATAAACTGGGTCTTGTAATGCTAGAGAAGGAGGAAATCAAACGCATAATCTCTGAAATTGCAAAAAAGAATGCTGGTGCGCCTTTTGGAAAAATAATGGGTGAAGCTATGCGGGAGCTTAGGGGAAAGGCAGACCCTGCTCTTGTCAAGTCCATTTTAGAGGAGGTATTAAGCTAAAAGTGGCAAGACGCGCTAAGGGTGGAAGTGCGGGCTTTTTTGGAATCCCTGCAACATACTGGATTGTTGGGATATGTGTCTTAGTCTTCATAATACAGATGATAGGCCTTGGGGCAAAAGTTCCTGTAACTGAAAGCCTATGGTTAAACCCCGGTGAGATAGTACAGGGTAAGGAACTCTGGGGGCTTTTTACAAATATGTTTGTTCACGCAGACTTCCTTCACCTCTTTATCAATATGTGGGTGCTTTTCATGTTTGGAATAGTCCTTGAACGACTTATCGGTTCAAAAGACTTTCTTATTTCATTTCTTGTTTGCGGAGTCTTTGCCTCGATATTTTATGTGATAACAAGCCTTTTTATTCTTGGAAGCGACATCCCTGCTGTCGGGGCATCGGGCGCGGTTATGGGGATAATCGGAATGATAATGGTTCTTAAGCCACACGAAAAGGTCATAATGATCTTTCCGCCGATACCAAAACCTATCGACCTTTGGATTGTTGGAGTTTTTTTCATAGCGCTATCTTTGGTACTCTTTGGCTTTGGAAACTGGGGGGGTATCGCTCATAACGCGCATCTGGGGGGAATACTAATGGGCCTGATTTTGGGATACTACTTTAAGAAAAAAATAAAGAAGAGCCCGAATTACTCATGGGACGCGGTGTATGGCTCTGGCAAAACGCATAAAGCGATAATCCCGGAAGCCCAGCCTAAAGACCCTTATGCCTGGATAGACGAATACAAATAAATCTTTGAAATGAACTACGACACTGCAATAATCGGCGCAGGACCTTGCGGACTCATTTGTGCAAATGAACTTGAGACGCTCGGAAAAGACTGCATAGTTCTTGAGGAGGATAAGCATATCGGAGAACCTGTTTCCTGTGCGGGTCTCTTTAACAAAGACGGGCTAAGGCGCCTCGGAATAAAAAACGAAGGTTTTGTCCTAAATAAAGTAAGCGGCGCAAGGTTCCATGATGCCTTTGGTGATACTTCAGTCATAGAAGGTGCTGAAGAAAAGGCCTTTGTTGTTGACAGAAGCTTATTTGATAAACATCTTGCATCTGAATTCGGTGGGGAGCTAAAAACAGAATGTACTGTTAAAAATATATTCCCTCTTGTCAACGGCTACAAACTGGAATCAAGAGCTGGTCCGATTGCAGTAGAAAACCTCGTTCTTGCAACAGGCGCCAAAGCTAATTTGCATCAAAAGGTCGGGCTTGACTGCCCAAATGAATTTGTAAAGACTTCACAATGTGAACTAGACAATGTATCTTGTGAGGATAATCTCGTTGAAATCTATCTTGGTTCTGTTGCCCCCGGTTTTTTTGCCTGGGTGATACCTCTCGGGGAAGGGAAAGCTAGAATAGGTCTTGGTGTAATAGGAGAGGGGAAAGTACATGATTATATGGCCGCATTCATGAAACGGCTAAAGGAGGAAAATATTCTTAAAGGAAAGGAAAAGGTATTATCTCACACTGGTGGCACAATTCCTGTTTTTAATCCTGAACTTTGCCCAAAAAACGGAAACGCTTATCTTGTCGGGGACGCGGCAGGGCAGGTAAAGGCGACAACTGGTGGTGGCGTCATGCTAGGGGGACTTTGTGCTAAAAGCCTTGCAAGTGCGATATCAGGTGCCAAAAGTTATGAAGAGGCAATCCTGCCATACTACAAAGAACTGCGAAGCCACCTTCTGATAAGACGCGTTGCAAACAAGTTTGGTGATGAAGAATACGCCCATATGCTAAATTTCCTAAAAGACCCTGAAGTAAAAAAGACTGTGGAAGAAAACGGAGACATGGATTTTACTGGGCCACTCATAAAGGGGCTTGCAAAAAACCCAATGATGCTCATGCAGGGACTTAACCTCGCAAAGAAGGTTGGTCTTGGAACGCTGTTAAAATAATAATTAAGCAGCTTTAATATCATGAATATCAAAATATCCCTATAAAATGGCTGGCGAAGATTTGGGATGGAGAGCAATCGGCGGATGGGAGATGTTAATCTCCATTATAGAAACCTTAATTCTCATTGGTGTTCCCGGCTTTTTCCTTAGTCTTGCTCTTTTTCCAAAAAGGGACGCAATGGCGCTTTCAGAAAGAATAGCCTTGTCCTTTGGTCTCGGGCTTCTTGTACCGTTTGCCTTGATGCTGCTTAATATAGGTGGTGTTCCTGTGAATGCGCTAAGTTCATGGGGTACTTTTATCGGCGTTATAATTATCGGGGCAATTATCTTTATAGTCCGCGGAGGAGATTTAAACCTTCTTAAGTGGTACAACTCCAAAGCTTAAAGAAATTTTAAGTTTCCAGAAACTTTATCTATATCTGTTTCCTTAGCCGGACCAATACCCAAACACGTAACGGTTCCTGGTGCAATCTCTGTTCGTCCGGCATCAGTTATCAGTGCGCTTGTCAGCCCTTGAGTTTTGGCTGCTTCTTTTATCTGATATAATTCTTGTAAGTTTGCTGCCTTTAAGACAACTTTTTTAGCACCTGAATCGCGCCATGCCTCAAGAGCACGTGAATCATCCGAGCGAAGGACACTTTCGACTGCCGCGTGCGCCGCTTGTGCTGCAACTTTTCCTTTTGACATCTGAACGTCTCCCCGGACAATAATCACCAGTTTATAATCTTCCATTATGCAAGTATCTCTGTTATTTAATCTTCCCCTTTTATTTTGCGCTCTTCAAAATAAAACACAAGAGGAATTTATTGTGAATGGAAACTGAGATTTTGGTCGGGGATATTATGGGGAAAGGTGTGATCACAATAAGTCCTAGCGACTCTGTTAGGTATGCTTGCAAGCTTATGGACAAGCATGACATCTCAGGAATAACTGTTGTAGAAGAAGGCGAACTCGTGGGTATGGTAACTCAGGGAGACTTAATAAGTGTTATTGCACGTGAGGAGAATCCCTCCAATGTCAATGTAGCAAAAGTGATGGGCACAAAATGTGTATGTATCGACCCTGGCGTTGACATCAGCGAGGCCGCACATGCAATGGTTGAGAACAAGGTAAAAAGACTTGCGGTGGTGCGAGACGGACAGCTTATTGGAATACTCACGCAGACTGACATTGTAAGAGTATCTTCTTCTGTATACGACCTCATATTTGAAAAAGGCAAAAACGAAGCAGGGAACACTTTGGAAGATGTAATGGGTCTTTCCGGTGAGTGTGAAGAATGTGAAAACTTCTCAGACAATCTGCGTAGCTTCAACGGCGAACTCGTTTGTGCCGAGTGTTTTAAAGGCCTTAAAGAAGCATAAATGCCAAGCCGAACAAACGTACTGGATATAGCAACTAAAAAAGTTATTTCTGTCAATTCTAGTGCTACAGTCAACGACGGATGCAAGACCCTTCTCACCCATGGCATAAGGCGCGTTCCTGTTGTTGATGAAGAGAATGTCTGTGTTGGGATATTCTCTGTTACTGATGCCCTATCGTTTTTTGGGGCGGGGGAAAAAACACGAACTCTTGTGGAAAAATGTAATGGAGAACCCTTTAAAGGCTTATCGTTACCTATAACAGATGTTGCAAGCATTCCAAGATGCCTCATGAATCAGGAATCAAGTGCCCTTGAGTGTGCGCAGCAAATGCTTGAATGTCATGTGGGTGGCGTTCCTGTTGTTGACTCAGAAAAAAGGATTCTTGGAATGGCTTGTGAGAAAGACCTGATAAACTATAATTTTCTAAGGGGAAGTGCCCTTAAGATAAAGGACATAATGAGTCGGGGTGTTGTCTCCGCACGACTAATAGACAGTCTTGATTTTGCTACAAAGAGCCTTATAAAAAATCATTTCAGGAGACTTTTTGTAATGGATGACGAAGAAATGAAAGGTATTTTAAGGAGTAGTAGCATCCTTAAATTCTTCTCAAAAAAATCATTTGAGAAATTTGAATTATATGGAGGGGGTGCATTTGCGAAATTCCCTGTGTCAGACGCAATGAGTGACTATTTTTATACGGTGCATCCTGAAGAGAGTATACTTGATCTTGCGGAGATAATGGAGGCGAGAAGAACAGGAGGGCTTGCAGTCGAAGGTGAAAAAGGGAAGATTATCGGTGTTGTCACAGAGCACGATATTTTCCAGGCGATATACTGCGGCTAAATGTTTATAACTATTCTCCTTTAAGTACTCTGAAAAAGGGAAACTCTGCGTAGCATTATCTGTTAAATGAAACATACAAAACCCATACTTGATTTAAAGGACGTCTGGAAGGTATATCTTGCGGGGGATATTGAAGTCCCTGCGATACGTGGGGTCAGCCTTGAAGTTGAGGCGGGAGATTATGTATCTATAAACGGGCCGTCTGGGTCTGGGAAATCAACTCTCCTTAATATGATTGGCTGTCTTGACACGCCAACTGACGGCAAAATTCGTCTTGGAGGCTATGACATCGAAACACTCTCTGAAGATGAACTTGCAGCAGTCAGAAGAAAACTTGTGGGCTTTGTTTTCCAGACATTTAATCTTATGCCAAGTCTTTCTGCACTTGAAAATGTCGCCCTCCCTATGCGTTTTGATGGTTTTAGCAGAAAGGAGGCTGAAGAAAAGGCAAGAATCTTGCTAGAGCTTGTCAATCTTGAACACAGACTAAGAAACAAGCCAGGTGAGATGAGTGGGGGGGAACGACAAAGAGTCGCTATTGCAAGGGCACTTATTAACGATCCGTCAATAATACTTGCTGATGAGCCGACAGGAAATCTTGACACTACAAGCGGGGCAAAAGTAATAGATATGCTTGAGCGCTTAAACGCCCAGGGAATGACGCTTATAATAATAACGCACGACCCGGAGCTCTCAGAGCGCGCAGAAAAAAGGCTCCATATTGTTGATGGAAAATTGACTTCAGACTATAAAACTAAACGAAAAGAGATTTATTCACAGATACTTAAATGTAAGGGACCGAAAAAATGAAAAAAATTATAACACTGTGCGGACTATTTGTATTCTTGGCACTTATTGTGTCTTTTGCTGCTTGCGCTCCAAGCGTTTCCAGGACTTATGAAGTGGCACCTGAAGAGATATATCCGGGGGGCTCAGCCCAAGTCATAATAACGATAACAAACTCGGATCTTTACACTTCAATGGAGGATGTTGACATCACGCTAACGAGTAAACAGTCAGTAATCACAGTTATTGGTGCAAGAAACGAGCTTGGAGATATCCCACCAGGCGCGGGAAGCTCTGCGGCATTTAGGATTAGGGCTGCAGCAAACGCAAACCCAGGACCATATGCTCTTGAAGCAAAAATAACTTACAGGTATGAGAACGGCAGCAGTGAACTTAACGGCGGTTTTGTAATGAGTATACCTATTGTTGTCTCATATCGTTCAAGTCTTGAGATATTTGCACCAGACACTCAGATAACGCCAGGCGCGACAGAAAATCTGCCAATAACAATTAGCAACACTGGAAAGAGTGCAATACATGATATCATCCTTACTGTTTCCCCCGCCAGTACTTATGTATATCCGGTTGGAAACGTCAGAAACAGGATAGCAAGCATCAGTCCAGGGGAAGATGGAGAGACTGTATTTACAATCAGGGCATCAGATAGTGCTGTTGCAGGCATCCAGCCAATAACCGTTACTGCAAGTTATATTGATTCTTCAGGCTCGGCGCAAACTGACATCCAGCATATTGGGATAAATGTAGTTGACGCTGGAACTGAAATTGTAATTTCAAAAGTCGAATCAATGCTTCAGCCAGGAAAGGAAGGCATGGTTAAAATCACGGTTAGTAACGTTGGAGATGTTCTACTTGAAAATCTTTATTTCTCGCTTGAAAGTGAGAGTGAAGAAGTGACTATTGTCGGCTCAAATGAGAAGCTTGTAGAGAGTCTTGATGTCGGGGAAGAAAAAGAAATAGAGTTCATGTTTGATGTTTCAGGGGAGGCTGAAGCGCGCCCTGTCAAAGCGTCTCTTGAAATAAGCTACCAGCGCGAGGGTGGTAAAAAGGAGATGACAGACTCAAAACCACTGGGGATAAGGATTGAAGGTGGGGCGGATCTTAGGCTTATTGATTATGAAACAGATATTCCAAAGGGCGAGCTTGAAGTTGATCTTGCAAACTATGGGAATAAAGACGCTGAGGCTGTTAAGATAACAGCAGTCTCGGGAGGAACTGCCTTAGGTACTGGTTTTGCAGACTCTATAAAATCAAATAAGCATAAAGTGTTCAGGTTTGATATGCCAAGTGCGACAAGCGTAGACATAATAATAGAATATAAAGACTATGACAGTCCAAGCGGGCAGACAACAGTTGAAGAAACGCTTAACCTTGAAGTCTCTGATATCATGCTTGAAGGAGGAAGTCCAATCGGGACTGTTATTTTACTGATAATCATTGTGGCAATCCTTTTCTGGTACTTTGCTTTTAAGAGAAAGAAGAGGACTAAGATTGATGTCAGTAAATACAAGGCTGCAATGGGTAAGGAAAGTGTTGTAAGTAAATAAGGGGGATTTTATACATGTTTCTAGACCTCGCCCTAGAGTCGATTCTTGGGAATAAGGTCAGAAGCGGCCTGACAGTTCTTGGCATAGTCCTTGCGATAGCTGCCGTTATTACTCTTGGCTCTATAACTGAAGGCATAACGTCCATGCTTGATGACAGTTTATCTGGAATGAGTGGGCTTGTGGTAGTTACGGAAAAAGGTTCTACAGACGCCTCTAGTTCTGGGATGGGGGGTGAAATTCCAGGGATGAATTCACGGATTGATGAAAACGTTCTTGATGAGATACGCCAAATAAGTGGAGTAAAAACTGTTGCAAGTGAGGTTACGGGTATTGACAGGGCTACACAGACCATAATTTCAGGTATGAATTTTGATGACTTGCAACTTTTTAATCTTGATGAACTGGAGCTTTCAGAAGGTTCTTGGCCAGAAGGGGGTGAAGGCTGGAGTGCAGTTATTGGAAGCCATATCGCTGAGAGTAGAGATCTTGGCGTTGGTGACGTTATGGTCTTTAAGGGTAAAGAATTTTCTGTTGAGGGAATACTTGAAGAGACCAATGGCTTCTTTGATTTTGGGACAATGGTCAGTACCGAAGGCGCTCAGGAAGCCTTGGGGATGGAAGGTTTTGTCAGTGCAATAGACATAGAGGCCGAAGATTTGGGATATTCTGAGAGTATCGCTGAGGAAATAAATGAGATGTATGACGATCTTGACGCAACAACTGTTGATGAGCAACTAAAAAAGGCAAAAGAAATGATAGGTGGGGTTAGTATCTTCACTTTTGGAATCGGGGTAGTCGCATCAGTTGTTGCTGCAATAGGCATAATAAACACTATGGTGATGACTGTTATGAAACGCAGGAAGCAATTTGGTATAATGAAGGCTCTTGGAGCCACTCGCTCAAGCATACTTGGGATAGTCCTTCTTGAAGCGGGGATAATGGGTATCCTTGGAGGTTTTCTTGGACTCTTTTTGGGTATTTTGGGTACTGAAGCTCTGAACACTATGTATCCATTTCCAATAGCAAAAGTAACGCCAATATTGGCTTTTGGCGCGCTCTTTTTTAGTATAGTACTTGCCATACTTTCAGCGTTATATCCTGCATATCGCGCAATTTCAGTCGATCCTGCAGAAGCCATGAGAGATACTTAAAATGCTTGTCGATGTTGTTTTGGAGCAACTTAATAGAAGGAAGCTAAGGACTTCACTTGCCGTAATCGGTATAGGGATAGGTATCCTTTTGATAGTTTCTTTGAGTTCTTTTTCAGAAGGAATGAATGTCCTTTTAAATACTGAGATGAGCCTTCTTTCCGGAAAAGTGACTTTGACTTCAGACGATGTTAATTTTATGAGTATATATAGTAGCAGGATACCTGAGGACTTTATTGAGGAGTTAGAAGATTTGGGGGATGTAGACTCAGTAGTGCCAATAGTATTTGGCAGTGTCCCTGATGTAGGTTCCATATATGGTCTGAAGATTAACCAGATAGAAGAATTCGGAGTATCTGATGATCCCAAGGAGGGCAGGCTCCCTTACGAAGGTGAGGACGAAGTATTCCTCGGGAGCAGTTTTGCCGACTTAAAAAGACTCTCTGTGGGAGATACACTAACAATACGTGGTAAAGAATATGATATCGTTGGGGTGGGGGAGAAAAGCGGTACAGAAGGTGATGATGGTTTATTGATGTGGCTTGATTTGTCTCAAGAAATTCTAAAAACTGGAGACTATGTTTCTATAATAACTGTAATCCCAAAAAGTGCTAATGACGCTGAAGTTCTTGCAAAAATAATAAATGAGGACTTTGATGGGTTAACGGCATACAGCGATAAGGATGCTGCAAGAGAAAGCGAAGAGCTTATGGGGCAATTTTCGACAATGACGTTCCTACTCGGCTCAATTGCGGCAATAATCGCTGGAATCGGTATAATGAATGTTATGTTTATGAGTGTTAACGAAAGAAGAAAAGAAATCGGTACTATGAAGGCGCTTGGCGCAACAACAAGAGAAGTGCTTCTTGAATTCATGCTTGAAGCTGTGATAATAACCTTAATCGGGGAGGCTCTTGGAATCGGACTTAGTTTTTTGGCAGTAGGCGCACTTAATTCTGCTCTTGCAGGGGCTAGTGTTATGATGAATGCGACAATAACTGTAGGTCTGCTTTTTAATGTTACCTTGTTTGTAGTAATCCTTGCTATATTTGCAGGAATCTTACCTGCAAGGGAAGCGGCAGGGCTTGACCCTGCAAAGGTTCTAAGGTACGAATAAGAAAACTCTATTTCTTTTTCTTTGCGGCCTTGACCAGACCATCAAAGAACGGCGCTGGCTTTCCTACTCTGGATTTAAACTCCGGATGGAACTGGCCTGCGATAAAATAAGGATGAATCTCTGGGGGCAGTTCTATTATCTCAACAAGTCCGCTTTGCGGGTTCCTTCCAGAGATTACAAGACCTTTTGATTCAAGCTCGGGGACAAACTCTTCATTGACCTCCCAGCGATGGCGATGGCGCTCTGATATCTCATCTTGTCCATAAAGCTTATGAGCTAAAGTACCCGGAATTAACTTGCAGTCATAGGCACCAAGCCTCATCGTTCCACCTTTATCTTTTTTAGTTTTTTGGTCTTCGATAAGATGTATAACTGGATATTTTGTGGGTTTTTCAGATTCTGTTGTGTTCGCCCTGTCCATACCGCAAACGTTTCTTGCAAACTCGATTGTTGCCATATGAAGCCCGTAGCATATTCCCATGAATGGAACTTTATTCTCGCGGCAGAACTTTATTGCGTCCATCTTGCCTTCTGTCCCGCGCACCCCGAATCCTCCTGGGACAATGACACCGTCAATACCTTTTAGGAACTCTTCCCCCTTGCCCGACTTTACTGCCTTGTGGAGATTTTCAGCCTCAACCCAGCGAATATTGACCTTGCAGGAATTTGCAACGCCCGCGTGATGTAGGGATTCCTTGATTGAAAGGTAGGCATCCTCAAGATGTGTGTATTTCCCAACGAGAGCTATTGTGACTTCTGATTCCGGGTTCTTGTCCTTTTCTACGAGCTTTCTCCATTCCTTTAAGTCCGTGCCGCGCCCTTTTGTTCCAAAATGTCTGAAAACTATCTCAGATAAGTCCTGGTCCTCAAATACTATCGGAACTTCAAAGAGTGAAGGCAAATCAGGATTGCTTATGACACATTCTTCAGGAACCGAACAGAATAAGGCCAGCTTCTTTTTTATTGCTTCTTCAAGAGGCTTATCAGCCCTGCATAAAACAACATTTGGATGGATTCCAAGACTCTGGAGCTCCTTTACGCTTCGCTGCGTTGGCTTTGTTTTGTGTTCTCCTGAAAGGATTGTCGGGACAAAAGATAAGTGCATAAACATGAACTTTCCTGGATTTTCACCGGATAGTTGTCGCAAAGCCTCGATAAAGACCATGTTCTCAATGTCGCCGACTGTTCCTCCAACCTCAATTAATATGAAATCGATGCCAGGTTTTTTGGCAACTGACATTATCCTTGATTTTATTTCATCAGTAACATGCGGGATTACCTGAACTGTTTTTCCTAAATAATCTCCATGACGCTCGCGGGCAATAACTGACCCATAAACGGCGCCAGTTGTCATATTATTTTCTTTTCCGAGATTAAGATTGAGAAAACGCTCGTAGTGGCCAATGTCTAAATCTATTTCGCCGCCATCATCTGTCACATAGACTTCACCGTGCTCGTATGGGTTCATTGTCCCGGCATCAGTGTTCAGATACCCATCGATTTTGATGGGCATCACGCTAAATCCGTGAGATTGTAGAATTCGTCCGATTGAGGCGCTTGTTACTCCTTTTCCAAGCCCTGATAAAACACCACCTGTAACAACTATGAATCGAGGCATACTAACTTTGTCGGAAGCCTTTAAAAAATCCAAGGAGTTTATGGCTTGTCTTCCTTCTTCTTTTTGGGCGGTTCTTCTTTTAGCTCTATGTCAAAAGTGTCGTCAGAATCGTCCATTAAGTCACCTGAAAGCTTTCCAGGGTCAAGGTCGTCGCCAAAGCCTCCAAGGTCGTCTCCAAGGTCGGTATCATCACCAACGTCCGAACCTAAATCATCGCCCAGGCCGTCCATCCCCAATGTTGCCGCGTCTTCTTTTGGCCGGTCTCCTTCTTTTGCTTTTCTGTTCGCCTTCTGGTACCACTTTTCACCACCCTCTCCGGCTATAGAAGGACTCTTGTCGTCTTTTCCTTCCTCGTCGCTTGCGAATTGTGTGTGGACGTCTTTTGTCATTTGATCAAGGTCGCTTAGACTCTTTGATGGATAAGCCTTATTGTACTTTACTATGCTTTTACCCATATCCCCTGCCCCTGAAGTCTCTGTACTCTCATCATCCTTTCTCGAATGGCGTCCTTGGTTTTTATCGGGTTCTTCATTTAATTGGTTGATTATGTCGGATGCTTCATCAACGACTTCTGCTTTTTTGGAACCATGCTTACCCTGCTTATTTTTAGTCAGCCCGTCCTCGCTTATCTTTTGCTGAAGCTCTGATAATATCTGTTCCTTGTCTGCCCCTTTTGTCTTGTCACCTACTGCGCGCTTGAGGTCGGCTTCGAGTTTTGCAACTGACGCGCGGGCTTCTGTGGCCTTCTTATCATGACGCTTCTTGTCAAGGTCTTCCCTTAGCTGACTGATAATGATTTCTGATTCAGATTTCATATCTTTTGGGTCTTCTGTCATTCTTTGAGCTTTATCTTTATATTTACTTTATTTTTTGAGAGTATCAAAATATAAGGACAAGAAAGTAAAAATATCATGAAAACAGAGATTTGCGGTGTAAAACTCTCAAACCCGACAATACTTGCATCGGGGATACTTGGTGTGAATGCATCAAGCCTCGTACGCGCTGGAGAACTCGGAGCAGGAGCTGTCACAAAAAAGTCAATTGGCCTGAGTGAAAAGCCGGGTCACAAGAACCCGACTATGGTTGAAGTCACTGGTGGCTACCTCAACTGCATGGGTCTTCCGACACCTTCCTTAGAAGAAAGCCTAACTGAATTAGAAGAATATAAGAAGCTTTCAAAAGTACCTATTATCGCATCCTTCTATGGCAAAACTGAAGCCGAGTTTGCAAAAGTCGCAAAGAGGATTGGAAAACGGGCCGACCTCCTTGAAGCTAATATGTCCTGTCCCAACGTTCGCGCAGAGCACGGCGTGCCTTTTGCTTCAAGAGTGGAGACGGCAAGGCTTTGCATGAAAGAGATAAAAGAGGCAAGCAATCTCCCTGTAATTGTTAAGTTAACTCCTAATGTGCCCGATATTGGAAAAATCGCAAAGGCGCTTGTTGAGGCGGGGGCGGACGGAATCTGTGCGATAAACACTGTTGGGCCGGGAATGGCAATAGATATCAAGACAAGATGTCCGATACTCTCAAACAAGACGGGAGGATTAAGTGGGGCGTGTATAAAACCTGTGATGCTTGCAAGCGTTTATAGCATTTATGAAGAAACGGAAGGGAAAGTTCCGATAATCGCAACAGGTGGGATAACAAACGGGACTGACGCTGTAGAAGCTGTAATGGCAGGGGCGTCTGCTGTTGGAATAGGAACGGCAGTAAGGTCTCGCGGGCCGGGGATATTTAGGGAAATCTCAGATGAGATAGATGAGATTGCCACAATTGAAGGCATAAAGAGTATTGATGCAATGCGCGGACTTGCACATAATGATTAAAAGGATGACTGACAAACCCAAAACCTGTGAGATACTGGATGTAAGAAAGGAGGCTGTAGGGATTCATACAATAACTCTGGACGCCACCCTGGATGCATCACCTGGGCAATTCGTGATGCTTTGGATTCCTGGCATCGGTGAGAAACCATTCTCACTTAGCAAAACCCAGGGGAATATCGAAATAACTTTTGATGTCAAAGGCGATTTCACAAAAAAACTCTCCAAGATGAAAACAAGCAATCTTGTTGGTGTGCGCGGACCATATGGTCGTGGCTGGAATCTAAATGGGGCAAAAAAGGTCGCAATTGTCACAGGAGGCCTTGGTATGGCGCCACTCATGCCAGTTGTAGAATTGTTGAGAGAGAACTGTAGTGTGGCATACGGAACGCGCTCAAAAGACTTAATAAAGTTTGGGAAAAGATTAAACGGTATTGATGTGATATACACAACAGATGACGGCTCATTCGGAAAGAAATGCCACGCTTGTGATATGCTTCCTGAGATTCTTGCAACGGGCGAATACGACCTTGTACTTTCTTGCGGCCCTGAGCTTCTTATGAAAAAGGTCTCTGATATCTGTAAAAAAGAGGGAATAAAATGCCAAGTCAGCCTTGAGCGATATATGAAATGCGGGATGGGTATATGCGGTTCGTGTGTCCTTGATGGAAACGGTGTGTGTGTCTGCACACAAGGCCCCGTGTTTCCTACAGAGGAGCTTGAGGGCACGGAATTTGGCACGATGAATCACCGTGGGATGAGCGGCGGACATGATTGAGTCGGATTTAAATTTCCCAAGTAACAAAACTTCATAATAAGAGAAAGAATAAAATGGTAGCAAAGATTAGAAGGCTTGTCCTTGATGTTGTCGTGCCCAATGTATCAGACGTGATTGAACTTACCCAGGAACTTGCGGGAATACAATATGTCGTGGGGGTAAATGTCATGGTAAGTGAAATTGACGAAAGTGTAAAGACATTAAAGCTTATCTTAGAAGGGCTTAGCTTGGACATAAAGAGCATAACAAAGGTTGTTGAGGATCATGGCGGCTCCATTCACAGTGTGGATTCTATTGCCGCAGGAAAAGAGATAATTGAGGACGTTGAAACGCCTCAAGACTAAAGCGATTAAAAGTCAGATGCATATTCGTTACATAACAAGGGGGCTGATTGACGGCTCGCTTTCAACTTTAGGAATAGTTATCGGCGCAGCAATAGCCGGGGATCCAAAGGTTGTTATGGCAGCAGGTCTTGGGGGAGGAATCGCAAATGCGATATCAAATCTTCTTGGAGCGCTTACTGCAGAACGCGCCGCTGTTATGAAAGAATTTTCTTCTTATGAAAAATCGATGGTTGGAAGTGACGTAGAGCTTAAGAACACAAAGATATTTGATAAGGAAAAAAAGCGCATTTGGAAAAGCGGTCTTATTGACGGAGCTGCGACTTTTGTAGGTGCTATGATTCCAATCGTGCCTTTTGTCATCCTACCATTTACATCTGCTATCTGGGCAGCTATCGCGGCAACGCTTGTCGCTCTTTTCTTACTTGGGGCTTATCTGGGCAGGATGTCTAGGGAGAATATTATGTTAGGTGGCCTTAAAATGGTTCTTTTTGGCGGGGCAACAGCAATTGCTGCAAGCCTAATAGAATTTGCATTCAGATAAACTCATATCGGACATCCGAGGGTTGGATAAGAATGAAGTGGACCGAGCCGGGACACTAAGGTGGATGCGCACTTTTGGCATATGACCTTGGTGTAGGTCGGAACACGAGTTTCCTTAAGTTTAATGGAAGTGGACCGACCGGGATTTGAACCCGGGGCCTCTACCATGCCAAGGTAGCGATCTACCGAGCTGATCTACCGGCCCACAAATACCCTGACTCACTATTAGGAGAATAGAAATCAAGAGCGGCTTATTTTGAAAATCAAGCTTAAAAAGGCTTTTTAGCATTGTCAGATTAAAATACGTCTCGAAAGGATAGCTCAAATGGTAAATAAATATGTCTTTATAAGTATTATTTTCGTTTTGTGGATACTTGGTTTCTACCTTGCAACAGGCTTTGCAGGCGAAGATTTCGTAAACGCCCTTACGCAAATAAACCCTCTTGCACTTCTCGGGGGGATAGGAACCTATATTCTTGCAATATCAATCGGTATGTTTGTGCTTTTCTGGTCCCTTAAGAAAGGTGGTATCAAAAAGACGCCTGGACTGGGTGTTGCAAAGGCCTGGCTTTTTGGTTCTTTTATTGATAATGTCTTTCCCACAATAACGCCCATCGGAGAAGCTTCAATGGCATACTTCCTTGAGCGCTTCTATAAGCTCTCATATAACAAGAGCCTTGCCGCAATCGCAATTTATGTTTCTGCATGGGGCTTGTCTGTATGTATATTTGCAACCTCCGCACTTATCCTTGCCCAGATATTCATAGGTCTGGACCCAGTCATGCTGGTTCTTGCAGCACTCATGGTAACAGTATTCATAGTTATGACTTCAGCCTGGATTATCGTCCTGCTTAAGCGCACCTGGAGTCAAAGACTAATCAGGTGGGGCTTTAGAACACTAAGTTCTGTTAGAAATCACCTAAAAAAGAATAAAACAAGTTACCCTCAGACCGTTGTGGATTTAGAGTTTGGGAAGGCTTATGACTCACTTACTCCTTTAATCGGAGATAAAAAACCTCTGTTTGGTATGTCTCTTCTTTTTATCGTAAACCAGCTTTGTCACGCCTTGTGCATAATGACATTATGTTGGGGTTTTGGTGCAGACATAAGTCTTCTTGACGCAGTATATGTCCATGTCATATCTTCTGTTCTGGGGCTTCTTATGATAATACCTTCAGGGCTTGGAGTCTATGAGATTACAGGTTCAGGGCTTCTTGCAACCCTTGGTGTGCCTCCGTCAATAGGTGTTTCTGTGATATTCATATATCGTTTGATATTTGTCTGGGGAACAAACCTGATGGGTGGACTTATAGGCATAACGCAGGGGATTGACCCCGGACAAATGAAAAAGGTCGCAGAAAAAAGAGAATTGACCCCCTGAGACTGGCTTAAGTATTTTTAAGATTTGAGTTGAGAATAATTATTAATGCCAAAACCCAAACCTAGATTCTTCGGGCTCCTTAAGCCCAAAAGGAAAAATTCTCCGAAACGCGCGTTTCACTCTTTTGAGAGTGAGGAAGGTCAGGTCCAGCTCCTTAACTACAAGAATAAGCGTCGCCTCTTTAAGCCTGTTGGAGACAAAAATTTTGCCAGGCAACGGGAGCTAGAACACAGGATAACCCAGCTAATCTTCCCTGATAACGTCCCAAAGGTAGTAGGCCTCACACAGGAAAAGGAGATGCCAAGCATACTTGTCGCACGTGACCACCTGCACAAAAATAGCAGCTACGCGAAGATGAAAGAAAGCGCGCCTGAGAAATACGGTATTGTGATGAATATCGTAAAGCGCGACAAGAATCATAAGGCTTTCCAAAAAATCTGGTATAAAACAAACAAGGAATTAAGAAATACCGAGCTTCCGATTAACTTTGGAGTTGAGGATATGTTTTTTGAAGCCAAGTCCACCGCAGGAGCAATGGGACTAGGTAATGAATTTAAGGAACATATGGATTTCTACCGTAAAGAGGGTTTACCACTACATAAAAAGATTCGGGGATGGGGGATTACCATGTCAGACTCCCCTCCAAACTATGTCAACTCAAACGGGACGCCAGTGATAGTCGATCATGTGGTAAATCTTGACGCTGAAAAATTAAGGTCAAAATTAAAATCAAAAAACAATCTTTCCCTAGCTACAAAAACCAGGATAAAAACTTACCTTAAGGAATGGGGAAGGGTTTCTTCTGAGATCCAAAAGGCGCGCGACAATTACACTTACAAAAAACTTCCTGAGATTAAGATTGAAAAGAAAGTGGAGAAGCTGCCTGAAGCAATTAAATCCAGGAGGATATATGGGTTTGATACTGAAGAAAGTCAGGTGCAGCTCCTAAGAAGAAAGGGCAGGCACGAAGTGTTTAGGCCTGAAGGAAGCAAGAATGACGCAGAAAGGACCTTTATAGAACTAAGGATGCTCCACACCATTGCTCCAGAAAAAAGTGCAAAGCCAAGAGCCGTCGTATCCTCATATGATAACCCTGCTGCAAAAGAAAGATACCTAAATCGCAAACCTCATGAAACCTGGGGCGTGACAACCGATGTTGTAAGAAAGAGGAGTGTAGATTATAAGCGTTTCCAGGAGGACTTTTATGATGGACTTTGGACTATTAAACATGAGGACAACCCCACATTTAACAAAATGAAGTTCATACTTGAGGAGGGGAAATTAAACGCAAAACGAAGAGGTTACGAAAAAGAATACGATAATCACCTAAAATTCTATACGGAAAAGGGTCTTCCAGCCCAAAAAGAAATATCTGAGATGGGAATACATATGCCAGACAGCCCCAATAACGTGATTAATTCCGGCGGGACGCCGGTGTTTATAGACCACCCAGTAAAAATCGATATTGAAAAGCTCAGGAAAAGCGCAAAGACCCTTCCGCTTCTTCGCAGGATAAGGATGAATGGATTAATCCACGACTGGGAAAAACTTAATAAATGAAGCTTTAGAATATTATTTATATGAGAAGCTGCTAAATTAGCGCTTTTTGAAGCTATTTTCTAGATTCATCTTGCCGATGTAGCTCAGTTGGCCAGAGCGCCACGCTCATAAGGACTTAGTCTTCTAAACTTAGAAGGCTTAACTCACAAATTTGAGCGCTCTTGGGTCACGTGGAAGTCGTGGGTTCAAGTCCCACCATCGGCACATTATTTTCAATTCAATTTTTTGAACCCACGACCAAGGGGTCATGTGTTGTGTTTTCGGGCTGTCTATTGAAGCGGTCTTTATTTTTGACTAATCTGCGTCTAAGTTTATTCTAAAATGGATGAGTTTATGACAGAAGCTTTTGCCCAAGCTAAAAAGAGTCTTGCCGAGGGTGGGATACCTATTGGCGCAGTTCTAGTAAAAGACGGCAAAATCATTGGGCGCGGGCATAACAGGCGCGTCCAGAATAACGATATAACGGCGCACGCTGAAATCGACTGCTTAAGGGACGCAGGAGACATTGGTGAACACGGAGACCGTGTACTTTATTCCACATTATCGCCTTGTTACATGTGCTCTGGGGCAATTGCCCTTTTCAAGGTTCCAAAAGTCGTCTTTGCAGAGAACAAGAACTTTGTCGGTGGGGAGGCGTTCCTTAAACAAAAGGGTGTTGACATAGTGAATCTTGAAGACTCAGAAATCGCCGAATTCTTCGGCGCATGGATTAAGGATAACAAGAAACTCTGGGAAGAAGATATTGATAAGGAGCCATAAGCGCCATTATTGGGTGTTTTTATAAGTTATTGCCTAAGGAACGTATGGAAAAAAACTCTTATGGCATACTCATTTGCATAATAATAATCCCTCTTGTCTTTCTGTTAAACATCCTTATGGCACCAAGCGTCCTTTGGGTTGTATCGTTAATCCAGGCATTGTTAATCGGTGGTGCCATCATGTCTTTTTTTGGTTTCTACCGGCATTGGTTTAAGAGTAAAGAGATTGCGGCATATATCGGCTGGACCTCAAACGGTTTTCAAAAGGAAGTCGCGTCAGTTAGTCTGGGTCTTTGTATTGCAACGGGAATCGGCGCATTCATAGTTAATTTTGGTTTCTGGCTTGCAACAGCAATAATCTATGCGTGTTTTCTCTGGGGATGCGCGATAAACCATACAAAAGAGAAGACTGAGGGAAATAAAAAGGCTGGAAATGCGGGACTTATACTTTACTGGGATATTTTTTATCCGGCAGTACTTTTGGGTCTTATTTTGGTCTATGGATACCTTACACCTGGCGTCTTTTAGTGCATAAACAGTAAAATCGCGCCAAGTTAATCTTTTTATTTCTAAAGGCTCAAAAAACCAGGCAAGACTCAGGGGGAGAATCCCCCTTCTTGCAAAACAAAGGCTAATGCCTCCATAGCTCAGCCTGGCCAGAGCGATTGACTTGTAATCAATAGGTCGTGGGTTCAAATCCCATTGGAGGCTCTTTATTCTTCTTTTCTCCTTAGAGATAGTTTTATTTTTATGTCAGTTCCCCTTAATTTCTTATGGATTCTAAAGGTCAGGCTGGTATTGCCGTTGTATTATTGATAATTCTTATCGTTGTTATTGTTGCGATTGTATCTGTGTTCGTGCTTATGTCAGGCCCTGCTGACTCCGGGTATTATGGTTATGATAATTATTTTGAGCTGGATTCAGGAAACGACTGGGCTGGAGACAGTCCCGCTTCGGTTTGGGGCCTTGACACTAGTAATAGTGGGAGTAATTCAGGAGTTGGAAGCGCAAACTCCTGGTGCGTACCCGGACAAACTATTCCCTATCAGGGCGCCAGTGTTGTAATAACCGGTATGGAAACTTACAACGGTAAATCTTTTTGTGCTGGAAGCATATCACAAGGCGGTGAACAACTTAAATTCTACTCTGACGAAAACGGAGAAGAATGGTATATCGTAGATCTCTACGGGACTGTCTTGGTATCTTCGAGTAATCCTTACGATGTGCCAAGCCAACCTTCGGTAACGCCGACAGTCAACAGCTACTGCGACAGTAGTTTTGAAGCGCCTTTTACTGACAGTAAAGGTGGTACGGGGACTATAGAGGTTGAAGGGATGCAACCATATAAAGGCACCTCTATGTGTCAGGCAGTTATTAGGGAAAGTGACGGAACAACAAAGATACTGTACTTTAATGAAGAAACTGCATACCTTGTGTCTAATGGTGTAGAAATAGCATCTGGTATGGACGCCCTTTCACAGATGAGTGAGATGAGTGCAATAGGTATCTATTAGAGCTAAAGCCCGACCTTAGAAACCACTTTATCTGAAAACCAGAGGGGAAGGAGGAAGTATATACTAGCACCTAACTCAGGTAGGAAAATGGCAATGAGCATACCTATGAGTGGGAGCCATATGAGCACAAGGTCAAGCTTCTTGCTTTTTTCGATTTTATTTAGGTCCGCCCCATCCTTAAGCAAGGCGGGAGAGCTCTCGATTAGCTTCCATCTGGCCCATATGAATATTCCTATAATCAGGATATCTAAGTGAAACATTAGCTCTGCTATTACAAGACCTCCAAAGTCTCCCATAAATGAGGTAACAAAGGGCATCAGACAGATAAAAAGAAGCATGAAGAGGCTAATCCATATATGGGCTTCGTTTGTCTCTTTGAAGTATTTGAACTGGTGAATGCTTATGAGCCAGAAGGATGCAAGCATAATAAATGCTACACAATAGTTTATGAAAATATGAATGAAGGACGTAAGCATTCCTGCAAGCTCTGTTTGTGTGTCAACCGAAGCATTTTCGGGTATTATGAGGTCAAGAACAAGAATGGTCATTGCGATTGCAAATACCCCATCATATAAGCCTTCAAGCCTGTGAAGCGGCAAAACGTCGCCTTTATGTCTCATATTAAACCAGGAGAAATTAGAAAACAAATATAAAAAAAGAAAAGAGGGGGGCAGAAAAGCACCCCTTTTGTTATTTCTTATAAGAAAACTCGCATTAAGACAGATATTGCAGCGTCAAAGACCGATAATCCGACAAGAACTACTGAGGTAGCATAAGCAATAACAATTATCACCATTCCTGCAAGAGCACTTGCTGAATCAAGTCCAAAAAGGTCTTTTGTCGCACGGAAGCCTATTGCCAGTCCTGCAATTAGACCAAGAACCTGTATGACCATTGCAATAAGACTCATTGCCATAATAAGCCCTGGGTTAAGTGTGAGTGCGCCTATTGCAATAAGTATTGATGCGAGGAGCCATGCGACTGCTGGTGCAATCACGGCAAGGACGTATAAGTCAATACCGTCTTTCATTACTCCTTTTCCACCCAGAACACGCATGGCGTAAGCAAGTGTGCATCCGAGGACTGCGCCCCATATCATGGTTGCAATAAAAGTCATTGCCCCGAGTACTGCTGCGTCGGCCGCGTTAACTAAGGCAACAGGTATCGCAACACCTATTGCAAAGATTATTCCTACAATCGCAAGGTTAATCCAAGACGACTGCATAGTTTTTTCCGCTTTTGCTTCCTTTATCAGAGTAACCGGATCTGAAATAAGGTTCATTAAATTCATTTTGCTTGGGTTTTGACCGATATAGTCGGTCCAATATATTTTTGGGTGCTGCTTTAAAAATATCAAAACTTACATGCGAAGGTATAAAATAATTATCACCACAGCAAAAAGAGTGATAAACCCAAACATAGTAAGGAGGAAGTAATCCTGTTCTTCAGCAAGCTCTCCAGACTCGCTTAAGGGCTCTTTGTTGGAATGTGGAGATACTGTAGTTCCTATTTCAGAACAGCCATCCCCCTCGCAACCATTGGGGCAATGTTTTATCGCTTCTGGGGTATTGCCAGCACATGAGTAAACAAAATCTTCAACACAAAAAACCTCTTTTCCGACAGGACAGGAGCTTATCGCTAGGGTTGTAGGAAATAAAAAAAGTATAAGAATGGAGGAAATGAGAACTGCCTTTTTGGCGCCCATCTTCATCTTATTCCAGGATTACTTTCTGATATAGTTTGCAACCAAACTTAGTCGCCTTGCAGAAATATTCAGTTTCTTCAACAACTGAGTTATACTCGCTTCTTGGGACCATCGTTTCGATTTCCCCGGCTGTCCCAAAACACTCAAAACGACCTGTTGATGCGTGTTGGTATAAAGTACAATCACCTTCCACTTCATCAATCACCACACCATAAGTCGCGTCAACTGCGGTCTTGTCTGGAATACCGTCTGACGTGTCTGGCTTTGGCTTTGATGGTGTTGTGTCTTTTACCTCAGGAGTAGTCTCCTTTTTTGTGTCCGCAGGAGCTGGCTGCTCTTCTGTTCCTTTTATAACGTCTTCGGCAGAAATGCTTGCGTCTGCTGTTTTCTCCGGAGTCGTACTTGTACCCGAGTTACCAAAGGGGTTTATTATCAATGTGACCCCAATTATTATCACTATTGCAACAATTGCCGCTATTATTACTGATTTATCCATTTGATTACACCCAAACAATTCCTTTATTTTACTGTTTGGGGATTAAAAATGCTTAGTTTTTTATTTATGGTGGCTTTAGATAGTTTGGAGGAAATGGCAAACAAGAAAAATCGTCGCGCGATAGGCATATTATCGGGTAAAGGTGGCGTCGGAAAGACTGTAACTACAATAAACCTTGGCGCGGCCTTAACTGAACTTGGGCACGCCCCGACGATAATAGACGCTGACGTTAGTTCTGCTAATATGACCATTCATTTCGGTCTTCCTGAAAAAGAAGGGACACTCCAGGACGTTCTTAGTGGGCCGATGGACATAAATTCGACGATAAGGGTTGTCCCAAAAGGGTTAAGGGTTGTCCCCGCATCACTTTCAATAGAGAAGTCCATTGTTGATATGTCGGGGTTTTCTAAGAAAATGGGAAAGGTTGAGGGGCTCTCTATTATAGACTCGCCACCCGGTTTCTCTCAAGACATCTACCATATAATGGAAGCCTGTGACGAGCTTATTATTGTATCGACGCCTGATGTGCCCTCAATAACTGATGCCGTAAAGATAATAGAGATTGCAAAAAAGATGGAAAAGCCCATTTTGGGTCTTGTGATAACCCGGGTTGAGAACGATTGTCATGAGATTTCACACGAAGATATTGAAACTCTTTGTGAGGTACCGATAATCGGCAGTATCCCTGAAGACAAGAAAATGAGACATGCAGTCTCTGAAAAAACTCCAATCCTCTTCCATTCACCCTATTCAAAAGCCGCAATAGGTTACAGGCAACTGGCGGCAAATATAAGCGGGGTTGAATACAAAACACCAAAAATGCTTCTTGTCCGCAGGCTTTTTGGATAAGAGTTAAGCTTTTAATAAAAAAAGCTTCAAAATTAGCCGCGTTTGCTTAGTTACTTATCTTTTAGTAAAATCAAGTGGGGCAAACAAAAAGAATTGTTATGGGCCTATAGCTCAGCATGGTTTAGAGCGTTCGACTGATAATCGAAAGGTCGCCGGTTCAAATCCGGTTAGGCCCACCATAACTTTTTTCTTAAATCTTATGTTGTTATGTTAACTCGTCTAATGTTTCTGTAGGCTCTTTGGGACTTTCTTCTATTTGTTCTTCAATTGAGGCGTCCTCTTCGTCTTTTATTTCACTGCCAGGAGTTTCTAAGGGTTCGCCAGTTTCCATAGGGTCTGATGCTCCAGTAGACGGGGATTCATTTTGACTGCCCACCTCAGGCACCTCTTCAGGTTCCTCATCTTCTGAAACGACTTTTGCAATAGATACAAGCTTATTGCCCTTATCAAGCCGCATAACACGCACGCCTTGGGTGTTTCGCCCTATTTCTGAAATGCCTGCAACAGGCATCCTGATTATTATGCCGCCTGAGGTTATTGCCATTATTTGGTCATCCTCTGTAACTGTCCTTGCGACAATAACTTTTCCGTTGCGCTCTGTTGTCTTGATATCAATTACTCCCATCCCTGCGCGGCGTTGAATCGGGTATCTCTCAAACGAGCTTCGTTTCCCGTATCCATTTTCTGTTACTGTGAGGAGTGTGGACTCCGAATCAATGACAACTGCCCCTATTACTTCGTCTTTGCCCTTCCCTTTATCCTTAAGTCTTATGGCGCGAACACCCATTGAATTCCTGCCCAAGGGACGCGCGTCAGTCTCAGAGAACCTTATTGACATTCCGTTTCTTGTAGAAACAAGGATTTCGTCATTCCCATTTGTAAGGAACACCCGACGAAGCTCATCGTCTTCTCTTAAGTTTATTGCGATTATTCCACCTTTTCGCGGGCGGCTGTACGCATTGAGAGAAGTCTTTTTGATGACACCGTTTTTTGTTATCATAACAAGATATTTGCCCTCTTCAAACTCAGGGATTTGTATTGCTGAGGATATCTTCTCATTAGAGTCAAGTTCTAGAAGGTTGACTATTGCTTTGCCCTTAGAATACCTACCTTCGACAGGCAATCGGTAGACCTTAAGCCAGTGCACTTGGCCCTTGTCAGTGAAAAAAAGCATGAAATCGTGGGTTGAGCCTATAAAGAGCCGCTCGACAAAGTCTTCGTCTTTTGTCTCCATACCCATTACGCCGCGCCCGCCGCGCCTTTGCGCCCTATACGTTGAAAGTGGTATTCGCTTGATGTAGCCCTGGTTTGTTATAGACACGACCATCTCTTCGCGGGGTATTAAATCCTCGATATCAAGGTCATCGATTGATTCACAAAGGTCTGTCCTTCGAGCGTCCCCGTATTTTTCTTTTATCTCAAGGAGTTCGTCTTTTATTATCTGTAGTACTTTCTCTCTGTCTGAGAGTATTTCCTTAAGCCAGGAGATATATTTTAAGAGCTCGTTATATTCAGTCTCTATCTTCTCGCGCTCAAGCCCTGTTAATTTCTGGAGGCGCATGTCAAGGATTGCCTGGGACTGTTTTTCTGATAGCTCGAACTTTTCTGCGAGTCCGGCTCTTGCTTCTTCGGCGTTTTTTGACGCGCGAATGAGAGTCACTATCGCATCAATATTGTCAAGAGCTATCCTCAGGCCTTCTAAGATGTGGGCGCGTGCCTCGCTCTTTCTTAATTCAAACTGGCATCTGCGGGTTATAACTTCAACCCTATGTTTTATGAACTCTGAAATAAGTGATTTAATGTCTAGTGTTACCGGTCTTCCTTCAACAAGGGCCAGATTGTTTACTCCAAATGTCGTCTGCATCTGGGTGTGCTTATAAAGTTGGTTTAAGACTATTTCTGATTGTGCTCCGCGTTTAAGCTCTATTACTATCCTCATCCCTTTCCTGTCGGATTCGTCCCGCAAGTCTGAGATGCCTTCTATTTTCTTGTTCTTGACAAGCTCGGCAATATTTGTTATGAGATTTGCCTTGTTGACCATGTATGGGAGCTCTATTACAATTATCCTTTCGTGGTTGTTTCGTTCCTCACTCTTTGTTTTGGCGCGCACCTTTACTGAGCCACGTCCTGTAGTATAGGCTGAAACTATTCCCCCTTGGCCCATTATCCGGCCGCCTGTTGGGAAATCCGGACCCTTTATGTATTGGAGAAGGTCCATGGACTCAATTTCCGGAGTGTTTATTGTCGCGATTATCCCCTCTATGACCTCTGTTAGGTTGTGGGGCGGCATGTTTGTTGCCATTCCAACCGCAATTCCTGATGAGCCGTTTACAAGAAGGTTTGGGAACTTTGAGGGAAGTACTGTTGGCTCCTCTAACGTCTCGTCAAAGTTTGGTGTGAAATCGACTGTTTCCTTATCAATATCGGAAAGAAGCTCTTCTGCCAGACGTGACATCCTTGATTCTGTGTATCTCATCGCGGCAGCCGAGTCACCGTCAATCGAACCGAAGTTGCCCTGGCCGTCAACAAGAGGGTATCTAAGCGAGAAATCTTGGGCCATACGAACCATTGTGTCGTATACTGCCGAGTCGCCGTGAGGATGATATTTACCGAGAACTTCACCGACTAGTCTTGCGCTCTTCTTATATGCTTTGTTGTGGGCAAGACCTAGGTCGTTCATGGCATAAAGGACTCTTCTGTGAACCGGCTTAAGGCCATCGCGGACATCGGGAAGGGCGCGGCCTACAATAACAGACATGGCATAGTCTATGTAGGACTCTTTCATCTCCTCCTCAATACTTCTTGGTATTATGGAACGGCCATCAGCCCTTAGGATTTCTTCTTCTAAAGAGCCTTCCTTAGATGTTTCCTCAATGGGTTCTCCTGATACTAAGTCCTCATCTTTGTTGGGAGTTCCTGTTTCTTCTATAGATTCTGTTTTTTCTACTGAGTCTATTTCTTCTTCCCCTGTGGGACTTTCTTCTTCGTAGTCTTTTTCCACTTCGCTAGATATCGAGGTTCTTAACCTCTTTTGCGTATTTTATAATAAATTCTTTTCTTGGGGGAACCTCGTCTCCCATGAGTATTGTGAATATGCGGTCGGCTTCTACAGCGTCTTGTAGTGTGATAAGCCTCATTGTTCTGTTTTCAGGGTCCATTGTTGTTTCCCAAAGCTGGTCTGGATTCATCTCACCAAGACCTTTATATCTTTGGACTGATGCTCCAGTACCCACTTCATCAAGAACCGACTGCTTTTCTTCCTCAGTATACGCATATACTATTTTCTTGCCCTTCCAAACTTTATAAAGTGGCGGTTGTGCTATATACACGTGCCCATTTTCGAGTAAGGGGGCCATATACCTGAAAAGGAATGTTAGGAGAAGTGTCCTTATGTGTGAACCGTCAACATCGGCGTCAGCCATTATTATAACCTTGTGATAACGTAGTTTTTCCAGGTCAAACTCCTCACCAACGCCAGTTCCAAGCGCAGTAATGAGCGTCCCCACTTCATTATTCTCAAGAATTCGGTTTAATCTCGCCTTCTCAACATTTAAAATCTTTCCTCTAAGTGGGAGAATTGCCTGGAACTCACGGTCACGGCCTGTTTTACATGAGCCTCCTGCTGAGTCTCCCTCGACTATATAGACCTCGCACTTTGCAGGATCGCGGTTTGAGCAGTCGGCAAGTTTTCCAGGGAGGCTTGAGAATTCAAGGGCGCCTTTCCTTCTGGTCAATTCGCGCGCTTTTCTGGCGGCTTCGCGCGCTTGGGCTGCCATTATCGTCTTAAGGAGTATCTTTTCTGCTTCGCGGGGATTTTCCTCAAAGAATTCTGAGAGTTTTTCATAAACCGCTGAATCGACAAGCCCTTTAACGGGACCGTTTCCAAGTTTTGTTTTGGTTTGACCCTCAAACTGCGGGTCTCTTAGCTTTACTGAAAGAACGGCGCTAAGGCCTTCTCGCGTGTCATCACTTGAGAGTTTTAGGTCCTTTATCTTGGCAAGGTTGTTCTTTTTTATGTAATCGTTTGCCGTGCGTGTCAAAGCGCTCTTAAAACCTGAAAGATGCGTCCCACCTTCTATTGTGTGTATGTTGTTTGCATAGGCATAGGTGTTTTCTGCAAATCCTTCATTCCACTGCATAGCAAACTCAATTTGTATATCACCTTTTGCGGTTTCAAAGTATATCGTCTCGTTAATTGCCGTCTTTCCTTCATTTATATATTCGACAAACTCTTTTATTCCACCTTCAAACTGAAAGAAATCTTCCTGTATTGGACTGCCGTCCTCGTTTCTTTCCCGCTCGTCAAGAAGGGTTACTTTTATTCCCTTGTTAAGGAAGGCAAGTTCCCTTAGGCGCGATGCTAAAAGATCGTATGAGAACTCAAATAGTGAGAATATCTCTGAATCGGCTTTGAAGCGTACAATGGTTCCTGTGCCGTCTGACTCGCCAACAACCTCAAGGGCGGTTAATGGCTTTCCACGGGTGTATTTTTGGCTGTATAGCTTCCCATGCCTTTTTACCTGGACTTCACATTCTTCTGAAAGTGCATTGACGCAGGATACGCCGACTCCGTGAAGACCTCCTGAAACCTGATAGGCTTTTCCCTCAAACTTTCCTCCGGCGTGAAGCTTGGTTAATGCCAGTTCAACACCTGAGATGCCGTGTTTTGAATTTATCTCTGTAGGTATGCCCCGCCCATTGTCACTTACTTCTATAATGTTTTCGGGAAGAATCTTGACAATTATTGTGTCGCAAAACCCTGCCAAAGCTTCGTCAATCGAGTTATCAACGACTTCATAAACCAGATGGTGTAGACCGCGGGAGCCAGTATCTCCGATGTACATTGCAGGCCTCTTTCTTACGGCTTCTAAGCCCTCAAGGAGCTTAATCTGTTCAGAGTTATATTCTTCTACCATGGTTAGGGCTAGATATGTATATTTTGTATAGTTTTTAGTTGGGGTTAAAACTCCTTAAAAACAATCAAATTTTCACTTGGAAATTTAGAAGTTCTGTACTTAAAAAGGGGGTATTTTTGAGTATTTGCCAAATCATTGAAAATGGGGTGTAATATTGAGTAAAAATAGGCTCTAAAATAGCTTTTAACTATGCTTTAAAATAGCTTTTAACTATGCTCTAAAATCTCTTTAGCCACTTAGGCCGCCAATACCAGGACCACCACCCGCACTTCCACCCATTGAAGACTCGTCCATTCCCTTAAACATCTTTGCAAACTGGCGGTTTTTGCGGATTTTCTTAAAAGTCGAGCGCATTTGGTTATATTGGGCGATAAGTGCGCGGACATCTTCTGTTGTTGTCCCGGAGCCTTGTGCTATTCTTTCTACTCTTGCCCTTGAGAGTTTTGGGTTCTCGAGTTCCTCTGCTGTCATTGACTGCATTATGGGCTTGAATTTTGCGAGTTTTTCCTCCTGGACATTCATCATATCCTTTGGGAGTTTTTTCATGGCGCTTCCCATTCCAGGAAGCATGTCTGCAATCTTTGAGAGCGAACCCATTCCTTTTACCTGCTCAAGTTGTGAGTAAACGTCAATAAGTGTGAACTTTCCTGCCATCATGCGCTTTGCCGCGTCCTCAGCGTCTTCTGACTCGGCCGCCTCATGGAACCTGTCAAGAAGTCCTTTCATGTCGCCAAAGCCCATCAGGCGTCCTACAAAGGCCTTTGGGTCAAAGCGCTCAAGGTCACTTATGCGCTCGCCTACTCCTATAAAGAAAACTGGCGCCTCCGCCGCAGCACATGCGGAGATTCCACCACCACCTTTTGCAGAACCGTCAAGCTTTGTAAGAATGATTCCGTTGACCTGCGCTTTTTCCTTAAACGCTCGCGCCTGTTTTTCAGCGGCCTGCCCGATTGTCGCATCAAGCACGAGTAAAGTGTAGGCTGGAGAAACCGCTTTTTCTAAGGACTCTATCTCGTCCATTAAGTCTGCGTCTAAGGAGTGACGACCTTCCGAGTCTATAATAACAACACCTTTATTCTTGAACTCAAGAAGACCGTGTTTTGCTATCTTTACTGGATTCTTCTCACCCGGTTCGCCATAAACTGGAACATTTATTTCAGCGCCAAGTTGCTTTAACTGGTCTAATGCGCCAGGACGGAACTTATCGACACATATCATGCCGGGGTTAAACCCTTTTTTCATCAGGTACTTGGCAAGTTTTGCAGCTTGTGTTGTCTTCCCGGAGCCCTGCACTCCAACAAGCATTATAATATTTTGGGTTTTTGGGTCAAGCTCGAACTTTGCTTCTTCCTCCCCCATAAGGTTTGTTATCTCTTCATAGACTACTTTTATGAGGTGTTCTTTTCTTGAGATTCCGGCAGGCAGGCGTTCGTTTAGCGCCTTGTCTTCTATTGCCTTAGATATCGCAAATACCTGCTCGATTTTGACGTCTGAAGAAATAAGGGTCTTTTGGATTTCCTTGACTATTTCGCGGACTGTTGTCTTGTCAACTACACCAGACCCCCGTATTTTCTCAAGCACGCCCTGCAGACCACCACCTAGCTTGTCAAGAACCATAATAACTTAGGACTTAGAAGCAAAGACTAGATAAATAATCGGAAGACTTTATTTCCCAGGTTTAATAAATTTCTTGCGCGCGCCAAGGTTGTTCTTGTTAAATTCCTTTAATGCCGCCAGTTCCATCTCTGTGGCTATTAAATCAATCTCGGGGAGTTGTTCTAATGGCATTATGTTGTCTATATAATTTAGGACCGCTTTTTCTGGATTGAATCTAGGTTTCCACAATCCACCGTTACGTGCCATAGTTTGAGAATCAGTATTCTTCACTTTCTTAAGGACACTTGTCTTGCCACCTGCCTGAAGACGCGCTATCTCTTTTCTTGCCGCAACTGTTTGCTTTTGCGCGCGCCTCACTACTGAGATGGAGCGAGGTTTTCTGCGGGCTGGGGGTTTAGGTTTTGGCATTTTACTTATAGATTTTAGAGGGAAAAGGGATTAAAGTATTAGGCCTAAGGCTGGTTTGAATTAATGGGGTTGTTTAAAGCTTGGGATCGTGTTCACTAAAAAAAGAATTGATATTTAGTTTGCGTGCTTTGGCTTTTTTGAGGTCTCGGCAGGTCCGGTGATACGTACTGTCGGCTTGACAAGGACTATGTCGCCCACCTCTTCAACGTCCTGATACCCGACGCTGTTGTCTTTTAGGATTTCTTCAACTTTTGACTTTGAAAGGAATCCGCTTTTTAGGGGTTGAAGCGTTATTCGCATTATCTCACCTTTCTGAAGGTTAAGGATAATGTCTTCTATCTTACCTAAATGCTTTGCTTTTGCCGTGTAGATTTCGGTACCATACAGCTCGGATATCTTGACGCTCATTTTCCCTTAGATGTTAAATGTGTTATGTTTATGGCGGGGGATATAAAAACCTTAGGGTAAAAAGGACGCATTGTTGTTGTTTAAAACATAGGTTTAAACGCAACCCTCGGATGTGCGAGTCTTGAAGGAGTAAGCGCTTTTTGTGTATATCTGTTGCCTTTTTCTTTGATTAATATAAAAATACAAAAATGCCTGAATCAACAATTAAGATTCGTTTGCCTGCAAGCGACGTAAAAAAAGCGGCGGCCCTGCGTGATAAAAAAGTCTATTTATTGGGAACTGCCCACATCTCAAAGAATAGTGCTAAGAAAGTCAGGGAATCTGTTGCCACTCTTCTTCCAGATATTGTTTGTTTGGAACTTGACAAAGAGCGATTTGGCCGCATGGTAGCAGAGCTTTCCCAGAAAGACAAAGGGGCGTCGGGGGAGGGGGGTGAGTTCCCATATTCGGGGGTAAGGGTCAAAGCAAACATTTTTACTCTTGAAGGTATACTCGGACGTTTACAGAAAAAGCTTGGGGATTATTATAATATAATGCCTGGAGTTGAAATGGGAGAAGGGTTTCAGGCGGCAAAAGATTATAAGATACCAATAGGGCTTATAGACCGCCCCATAAAGGTAACGATGTCCCGGGCCCTTAATGAAATGAGTTTTGGAGAGAAGCTTCGACTTGGTGTCTCACTTTTAGGTTCAGGTGTTGCCTTAAGCGTTCCGGGGGGTAAAGGTATGGACGCGCTCTCTACCGTTTCTGGGGGAGAAAAGATAAACCTTGCCTCTCTTGAAAAGGGAGAAGGAATTGATGAGGTTATGAAAGTCATGAAGGAGAACTTCCCTTCTATCTACAAAGCCCTTGTTGCAGAAAGAGATGAATATATGGCAAGGAACATAAGTCATATAAGTAAGAATAAAGCTGATGTTGTTTTGGTGGTGGTTGGAGCAGGTCACATCCCTGGTATGAAAAAAATCCTTGAAACAAAAGGAGTCGCGATCACCGTTCTTTAAAGTTAAGTGTGAGTGTTATCCTTTTTAGAATATTTCTTCACTCAATTGTTTTTCCTTATGGGGTTAAGGCTCTACATACCCAGCACCAGGTGGAGGGGGTAATGGGACCATTGGCGCTTTTTGTTTGCTTCGCCTGTGGTTCATATACCAGAATAATATAATCAACCCACCAATACCTATTAAAAGCAAGTCCCAGGCACTAGAATAAAGCCCGTAAATAAACACTCCAAAAAGAGCAAGACCTAAAACTATTTCAACAAGAAACCAGTTCATGCCACTGAGTCCTTTAGAAGCGCCCGGCGTACTTGAACGTCTTTTACCCCTCTTCTTTATGAATTCACTCCACTTCTTTGGGTTTTTGAGCATTGAGATATCTTCCATCAAGATATCTTCCCAAGTCTTTGGTCTTTGTGGTATATTATCGTAATTTATTGGGTATCCCTGACACCCATCGATTTGAAGATTATGTGTCCTTTTCTTTATATCCATCCATCCTTTCCAAACGGGAGACCATAATAATTCAAAACCCGCAACAGAGACATTATCCTTTTCTGCACGCAAGGCTCCAGAAATCTTTTGTGTGAGAAAGTGTTCTAGCTTGCTTTCTTTTATCTTGGCTTCGATTACTTTTGCGTTGCCTCCTTCCTCTGCCACTTGGTCGACTAAATCCACAGTCTCAATGGGCTCGTTTTCAAGAGTCTCTTCAAGGTAATCGGCCAAAGCTCCACTCTCGGCGTCAATTGCAACACGCGAACCTACTTCTTCAGAATCAATGATGTTTCCATCCTTATCCTTTATCATGAGTTCACAAGTGTAAGTGAAGAGCCAATAAGGCCTAAAATATAATTCAAAGCCCACAACATCATATTTTTTCTGGTTCTTCTCCTTCATGAAATCCTTAAGTATGTTTTGGGCGGCGTCTTGGTCAACTAGTAATGGAAGGGTTTCTTTTCTTTTCTTGGGCTTTGATTTTTTACCATCTAGTTCCTCGTGGATTTCCTCTTCGTCCTTCTCTGACTTATCAGTCGGTTTGTCAGGGTCTATTCCAAAAATATTATCTTCAAGGTCTCGCAGTACGTCATTAAACCCCATATCCTCTTGGAAGTCGGCGTCAACCATCACTTAATTAAGCGTTTGATAAGTTAAAAAGGGTAGCAACTACATGGATAATAAAATAACAACAACAGGTAAGCTAAAACACCTGTTATTTATTTAATTAAAAACTTAGACGCGTCTTTTAAGAATCCTGAACTCAGTTGGGACTATGAGTATTTTTGCCTCAGATATACGTCCCATGTCACCATTTACACTTTCTTCAAGCTTCTTTAGGTCACCGATAAGCTTCTTTAGTGCGATTCTGTTTGTCTGCGAGAGGTTTTCAGTATCAAGAAGGACAATATTTCCCTTTTTGACTTCACGCTCAACTTCCTGAAATATTTCTGGGGAGTTTGCAGTTATACTCTTAATATAAGTGTATTTATCCTCATCAAGAAGCTCTCCATTATGAAGACCTATTCCATCAAGGTATTCATCAAGATTGACTTCATCTTCTACATCCACACCACTCTCTTCAAAACCCAACCATCCTTTCATACCCATTTTAATCCCCTATTATTTTAAGTGTCTCTTGGTTTTGGTAGTTTCTTCCCCCAGCAACAAAAATTTGATTCCACCCAAAAACATTTGCCTTGATATTACTATTGAAACTATAAAAATCTCTAAAGGAATACCCCACTTCCTCTATTTTTATAACCCCCTCCCTTAACAATAGCGAATATGACAAAAAAGAACCTCTTTGAAGATTATACTTCAGAGTATCGGATTTTCAAGAACAAGGAGGCGCTTTCACCCCATTACACCCCCCCCAAACTACCTTATAGAGAAGATGAGATAGATGATATCGTCTGTCTTATGGCTCCAGCCCTAAAACGGGAAAAACCCTCAAATATTTTCATATATGGAAAGACTGGTGTCGGAAAGACCATGGTTTCGCGTTTTGTCTCAGCAGAGCTTGGAGATGTATGTAAGGCAAAAGGGGTTCCTCTTTATGTCAGTTACATAAACAACAAAGTACACGACACTAAATACAGGGTTCTTGTCAAGCTTCTTAAGGATCTTGCCGAACAAAACCCAGATTTCTTTGCCGAAAAAGGAACAAAGGTTCACGACGCAGGAGCACCCCCTACAATGCTTTATGAATACCTTCTTGATTTTGTCGGAAGCCAGGGGGCAGGTGTTGTTGTAATACTTGATGAGGTTGATACAATAAAACAAAAGGACCTTGACAGCCTGCTTTACACACTCACACGGGCAAATGATGATATAAAGGCAGGATTTGTGACGATTCTTGGGATAACAAACAACCTCTTTTTCAAAAAGAACATAGATCCAAGAAGCAAGTCAACACTTTGTGAGGAAGAAAGGGTTTTCCCACCATATAACGCCAAACAGTTAACAACAATCCTAAGGGAACGTGTCAAACTAGGATTTAAGCCCGATAAAGTCGATATCTCTGCAATAAGGCTTATTGCGGCGATTTCAGCTAAGGAAGGTGGGGACGCAAGATACGCCCTAAGGCTTCTGAGGAAAGCAGGGGAACTTGTTGAAAACTCGACTGCGAAATTCGTCAAGGTAAAAGAGGTTGAGGAGGCACAAAAGAAAGTAGAAGAAGATATAGTAATAGAACAGATTGATGTTCTTCCAGACCACCAAAAGATAGTACTCTTATCACTTGCAAACTTACTTGAATCCGCAAAGAAACAAAGAAACCTCATAGGAAACGACATCAAGCAGTTCACATCAGGTGAAGTGTATGATGAGTACAAACGCGTCGTACGTCAGTTAAAGGAAAGCGCAAGAAGCATGCGATGGGTGAGGGAATACCTAAATGACCTTGAGATGCTGGGCTTTATCTCCATGCAGTTTACTGGCAAGGGAACGCGCGGGCAAACACGTCTTATAGAACTGGGTGAAGATCCTGATAAGATAAAGGACTGTGTCATAAAGAGCCTTAAACTCTGATAAATACTCATTTATTATTTATCCCCTTTCACACGTGTCCGAATACCGGAACTCACCCCCCTCCCCCGACGTATGTGGCTTCTCCCTAATTTTAATCCCTTTACCCAATAATTTTCACAAGAAAATACAAATATTCTAAAATGCGTCCGATAGTACACCATCCAACGGCCAGAAAAAAGCGCCCAGGAAAATACGACCGGATATTTTACACAGACCATCAGATACAACAAGCTGATGGTACACGCCGGGATATCCGTAATATTGGAATAACACATAATTGGTTTTCTGCCCTTCCTAAGGAAAAACAGGAGCTTATGCGTTCACTAATACCAGAAAATTCTACTTTAATCTCCGAACACGCTCATAAAACATTTTTACCAAGAGAGTTAGTGGGCAGCGCAAAAAGGCATCAAAGCGAGGAAATAAATCTTGATACATTAAGGTCAATGATCGGAGTTCCTCATAGTGTAATGTTAGGTCTTTCGTTAAAACCCCTAGTATTCTTTTCTGAGATGAGACAGCATGGCCTCCCCATCAAAGTACATGCGCAAACAAGAAAAGACCTTTATATGGACAGCCTCAACGGTCTTGCAGGATACAAACCATTTATCTCCAAAAAATATCGCCCAGGGGACGTTGCGTCCTTTATGATAACTGGAAGGAGCGCCCTCATGGCCGCAGATTTACTAGAACCTAATAAAAGCCAAGGAGATAAACCAAACAACGATATCCCATCAGTGGTGTCTGTGTCGGGCGCTAATCATTCTTATCAAATAAATCACTTCCTAAAAAATCCAAGACTTCATTACAGAACACTCAGACGACTAAAAACAAAGCTTGATAATGGGCGCATACCTGACAAAGGACTTGCCTTAATGGTGCCCCATAGACTAAAACAACTTGAAAAAGTATATGGTAAGGAGCGCCTAGGAATTAAGTAAGCAGACAAATCAAATGCCCTCTCCACACAAAAGAAAGCCTAAGGAAAAAGCAGGAAGCAAAAAACACCCTTTAGACCGCACGATATTTTATACAGACCATAAAATAACTACAAACGACGGCAAAGTCCTAAAGATTCGTAATATTGGTTTGGCGCATGGAGTGTATCTAACTCTTCCGAAAAATAAACAAAAAGCAATAAACTCACTGACACCAAAAGGCTCTACAGTAATTTCAGAAGGCTCCCCCAAACACTTTCTCCCAGAACATCTAGCAACTAGGTTTGCACCCCAACACCATAGTGAGGCAGTTAGTGCCGACTTAGCAGAAGAGATGATAGGGAAAAAGAATTTATTGATACTATCTTCCATTAACCTTCCCATAGCACTTTCATCAGAGATAGGCGCGCGCTTCCGGCCAGTTAAAATAGTCAATGGACAAATAGGCAAAAAGCAACTGGCAAAGGTAAATGATTCTAGGGCACTCAGACCATTTATCTCCAAAAAATATAAGCCGGAAGATACGGCCTTTTTTGTTACACCTGGAAGGAGCGCCCTCATGGCTTCAGATTTGCTAGCGGCCAAGGACTATGAGATAAAAGAACCATTAGTTTCAGTTTCCGGAATTGCTCATTCTCATCAGATAGCGCGCTTCCTGGAAAACCCAAAACTCCACTACAGGTACCTTAAAAAGCTCAAGGCCAAAGTGGATGCTGGTCGCAT
The DNA here is from genome assembly GCA_964619365.1 of uncultured archaeon. Classification (GTDB taxonomy): domain Archaea; phylum Altiarchaeota; class Altiarchaeia; order JAFGQM01; family JAFGQM01; genus CAYMNU01. Next base: position 189,583 of record CAZUDQ010000001.1, on the reverse strand, counting down.
ACCCGACACCTCAAATAAGGAATTATCTGATTTAATATCACATAGACTTCGAGTAATTGAGGGCATACACAAAAAAGAATCGTGGATAAAAACATAAATATTATCTCCCCCTCAACTTTTTTCTAGTTTTAAATTATCGGGGCGCTAATTAGTCGCTAAACGTAATTATTCAATTATTGTTCAAGAGAAGGAAATGGAATACGATTTAAAGAAACTTAAAAGCGACGCAAAAAAGGATTTTGGCTCTGCCTGGACAGCAACAAAAGGAGCGTTCCCCGAGTACTCAGAAGAATTTACAAAAGAACTCCTTACACCTGGAAAGCCTGAACCTCACCCAATTCATAATCTTGCTGCAAAGATACGCTCAAGCTTCCTTAGACTAGGGTTTACTGAAGTTGAAAACCCGCTTTTTATTGACGAAGAAGACGTATACAAACAATACGGGCCGGAAGGTCCTGCCATACTTGACCGCTGTTATTATCTTGCTGGTCTCCCGCGCCCTGAAATCGGGCTTTCAGAAGACAAGATTCAAAAAATAAAAACAATAATCCCTGATTTTTCAGACGCACAAAAAACAGCGCTTAAAGAGATTCTTCGCGAGTATAAACTCGGGAGAATTGAAGGAGACGATTTCCTTGAGACAATAGAAGAAAAGCTTGGCGTGTCAACTGAACAAGGCGCAAGGATAATCGACTCTTTTGAGGAGTTAAGGAACCTGCAGGCCGTTCCCACAAAGACAACCCTGCGGAGCCATATGACAGCAGGTTGGTTCCCGACACTTGGGGCACTTGTCGAGAAAAAATCTCCCCCAATAAAACTTTTTTCAATAGGTCTAAGGTTCAGGCGCGAGCAGCGCGTTGATGCGACACACTTGCGCGCCCACTACGGAGCGTCATGTGCTATATGCGCCCCGGAAATGGAGATTGAAGCCGGTAAAAAAATTGTCGAAGAAATACTAAAACCATTAGGTTTTAAGGATTTTGAATTCATACAGAAACAGGCAACATCAACCTATTACGCAAACAAAAGCGAGTATGAGGTATTTGCTAAAAAACCAGGATTTGACGAGCCAATCGAAATAGGGGATATTGGTATGTACTCCCCACTTGCCCTGGCGCAGTACGGGATAAAATATCCAGTTTTTAATGTGGGCTTTGGCGTTGAGCGTATCCTTATGATAAAAGAAGGCTTCTCAGACGTTCGTGAAGTCTTTTTCCCACAGTTTTACGGCGCACAAGAACTTGATGACAACGAGCTTTTAGAATCCGTTTCAATCGTAAAAAAACCTGAGTCAGAAACGGGGAAGAAGATTGCCGAAGCAATAGTCGCAACTGCAAGAAAAAACGCCGCGGAAAAATCTCCTTGTGAGTTCCTAGCATGGGAAGGGGAAATCGAAAGTAAAAAAGCCAAAGTGTTTGTTTTTGAAAAAGAGGAGAACTCAGCGCTTCTGGGTCCTGCTGCCCTTAATGAAGTCTATGTTTGGGAAGGTGGTATATACGGCGTTCCAAAAGAGGCCTTTAAGGAGAAAATAAAGAAGATTCAGGATGAAGGCAAGGCCACTGGCATAACCTACATCGGCGCCATGGCAGACCACCTTGCAGTAGGAATCGAGGAAGCAGCAAAAGAAGGCCGCGCAGAATATTCTTTCCAATTTAAAATGGCAAAAAGTGCGCCTGACATAAACCTTGAGATTGCAGAACCAGCCCTGAAGTTCATACAATCAAAGAAGAAAGAATTAATGTTAAAGGGCCCGCTTTTCTTTGAGTGCCGTGCCGAGTTCTCTTAACCCTAAGTATCTCTTCAAATGTCTAAGGACTCACAAAACTCAGCGGCAAAGGCTACACAGATAGGTGTTTTTGCTAACACCTGTCTTTTTTTAATAAAGATATCAGCAGGTCTTCTTTCAGGAAGTCTTGCGATAATATCTGATGCAGTAAATTCCCTTGGGGACATCCTTTACTCAATAGGCGTTCTTTTTGCCGTAAAAATAGCGCACAAAGATGCGGATTCAGGTCATCCGTTTGGACACCGGGGCGCCGAACCCATCGCAGGGCTTTTTACTGCAATAATCATGGCGATTCTAGGCTTCTCCCTTATCTGGGAAGCAGTACAAAAACTACTTTTGCCTGCGGTAAACATAGTCCCTAACGAGTTTATACTATATGGGCTTATCGCACTATTTATCTCAATAGGAACAAAAGCATTTCTCTGGAGATATTTCTCGCGCATTGGAAAAGCCGTGATGAGCCCCGCCATTCGCGCTTCAGCAATAGATGCAAGAAACGACGTCCTGATATCTTTTCTTGCGTTGGTCGGCTTTATCGGGCCGTTCTTTGGATTCTTTTCAATAGACTCATATGCGGCGATACTAATCGGCGTTTTTGTCATATACTCAGGTTATAAAATAGGTGAAGAGAACACGACATACTTAATGGGGGCCTGTCCGCCAAAAGAACTTCTTGGAAAGATATGTAAAAAGGCCCAGTCTGTAAAAGGGGTAAACGGGATACATGATGTCAGGGCGCATTACGTCGGCAACTTTGTCCACGTTGAAATACATATAGAAGTCAACCGTAAGATGACTCTTGAAGCCGCACATAAGATAGGAAAGGAAGTACAAAAGGGAGTTGAATCCCTTAAGGAAGTTGATAAGGCCTACATACATATAGACCCACGCGACCCAGCAGAATATAAAGCCGATGACTGCCGGATACACCACTAGCTCATAAAGCTTTTGCCACATCAACAAGCATTTTATAAAACTCTGGACGCCTATCTGAGATATAATTACCCTCCGGATGCGTCGGTTCATAGGTTCCAGGCACACAGTCCGCAATAATCAAGGTTTCGCGCTTATGTGCGGCCGCAATAGAAACAGTCCCATTGGGTGCACATATTATAGAGTTTCCACGGAATTCCCAAGATTTCTTTCTTACAGTTTCAGTACCACACCTATTGCAATATGCAACAAAACAATGATTCTCAAGGGCTCTTGCGGGAATCAAACTTAAAGAGACGTCAGGGTAAGGTACGTGTGCGGTTTCTCCTGAGGCAAGTGTATAAAACATATCAGCTGCCGTTGGAATAAGGATAAGTTTTGCGCCTTTTAAGGCGAGGATTCTTGAAAGCTCGGGGAACTCAGCTTCATAGCAATTAAGGACGCCTAAGGGGAAGCCATTGATTTCAACTACATTAAATTCACCCGCCCCAGGGCTGAAATTTAGTTTTTCTGCGGCTCCAAAAAGATGGGTTTTCCGGTAATTATCAAGGAGTTTACCCCCAGAACCAAAAAGCGCAATTGAATCATAATAAATATCCTTGCCCGAACTTGAATCGCGTTCAGGGTATGGTACGACAAGTGCAATCCTGTTTCTTTTTGCAGTCCTAGCGATTCCACGCATGACTTTTCCATTAATGGGCTCGGCAAGGTCTCTTACAAGTTTTTTGTCAAGTGCATACCCACTAATGTAAAGTTCTGGAAAAGATAGCAATTGAGTCCCCTCTTTCTTTGCGACCTTAACAACCTTTTTTAGTCGCTTGATATTTTCAATCACAGCATCAGGAGTCCCCACCGGACACTCCATTTGTGCAAGCCCAAGCCTAATACCCTTTTTAGATTTTGGAGGTTTTGAAGAGACTAAATTACACTTTAAATCCATATTCTTGGCATTAATTACTTAAGGCGCAATTAAAATGTAAACTTAAGGAAATAGAATATCTAAAAAACAAGACAAAAAGAAAA
>CAZUDQ010000001.1:18928-185741 GCA_964619365.1 uncultured archaeon | reverse complement strand
AAAAGAAAATATTTGGCACCTCATATCATCGGCACCAAAAAACCACAACACAAAAAAGGACTAAATTTAGCCTTATGCGACGTTCATATCCTTTTCATTCCCGCGTTTTTTATGCCAGAAGTCACTAGGGTTACCTGTGACACTGGGCTTTACTGAGCCAAGAGCGGTTTTGAGGTAGGCCATACTGATTTCCGCATTCTTTGTCTTCTTGTCGATTAGGTCTCGAATGGTAAGAATCCCCGCTTTTCTAACAACAGCTTCGATATCAGCACCACTGTACCCCTTTGTCTTTTCAACAAGCTCTTTTAAGACGACGTCTTTTGCAAGTGTGACGTTCCGCGTCTGAACCTTTATTATCTCCTTTCTGCCTGCGGCATCAGGAAGCGGCACATGGACAAGCTTCTCAAAACGTCCCGGTCTAAGGAGCGCTTCATCGACAAGATCCGGCCTGTTTGTCGCGCCGATTAATACAACGTCCTTTAGTTCTGAGATGCCGTCAATCTCTGTTAAAAGCTGTGCGATAACACCCTCTTTAACGCCTGAGGAGTCACCCATACCCCCTCTATTTGAAGTAAGGGACTCAATCTCATCAAAGAAGATTATGGCTGGCGCGACCTGGCGGGCTCGCGAGAAGACCTTTCTTACACCACGCTCTGATTCCCCAACATACTTGTTAAGGAGCTCTGGTCCCTTAACAGTTATGAAGTTTGCGCTGGATTCGTTTGCAGCAGCCTTTGCAAGAAGCGTCTTTCCAGTTCCAGGTGGCCCGTAAAGAAGGATTCCTTTTGGCGGCGTTACACCTACCTTCTTGAATTCCTTTTCATATTTTAACGGCCACTCAACAGTCTCTTTTAACTCCTCTTTTGCTTCAATAAGACCGCCGATATCCTCCCACTTTATCTTTGGGATTTCAACTGCGACTTCACGCATCCCGGAAGGCGCCACATTTTTCATAGCGTCTTCAAAATCGTCTTCGGTTACATGGATTGAATCAAGAATCTCCTTAGTCAACTCGCCGTCCTTTAGCTTTTTGATATCTGGCATGACACGCCTAAGGGCGCGCATAGCAGCTTCCTTAGACAAAGACTCAAGGTCGGCTCCTGTGTATCCATGCGTTATCTCAGAGAGTGTCCCTAAGTTTACTCCACTTGTCGTGGGCATCCCACGGGTATGAATCTCAAGTATTTCTTTCCTGCTCTTGCGGTCAGGTATACCTATTTGAATCTCACGGTCAAATCGCCCAGGGCGTCTAAGTGCAGGGTCCAGTGCGTCTGGCCTGTTTGTCGCGGCAATGACAACCACTTCTCCTCTTGCCTCAAGACCGTCCATCATTGTCAAAAGCTGAGCCACAACACGTTTTTCGACATCTCCTGAAACCTCCTCGCGAGAGGGCGCGATAGCATCAATCTCATCAATAAAGATTATTGAGGGCGCATTTTCCTGGGCGTCCTTAAAGACGTTTCGCAGGTTCTCTTCAGACTGGCCGTAATATTTGCTCATAACTTCAGGCCCTGCCAAGGAAATAAAATATGATTCAGTTTCAGACGCAACGGCTTTTGCAAGAAGCGTCTTTCCAGTTCCAGGCGGCCCGTATAAAAGAACACCTTTTGGTGGGGAGACTCCAAGCTTCTTAAAGACCTCGGGGTATCTCATCGGAACCTCAATCATCTCGCGGATTTTTTCTATCGCGTCGCGCAAGCCTCCAATATCCTCATAGCTGACGTTAAGTGTCGCTTTTTCATCAGATGGCTTTTCTGAGACCTTTATCTGGGTTTCTTCAGTTACTACTATAATCCCTCCAGGGCTTACTGTCGTAAGTACAAAAGTCAAGGGAGTTCCCATGACATCAACAAGTACTTTGTTTCCTTTTACAAGAGGCTTATTTAGTATCTTTTCATGAACGTATTCGATAAAACCGCGTCCGTATTGAATAGCCTGGGTTGGTGCGAGCGTTATCTTTTTTGCTGGCGTCACCTTAGCAGAAGATATATCAGCTTCTTCATCGATTCCAACACCTGCGTTGCTCCTGAGGATACCATCCATATGGATTATCCCTTCTTCTTCTTCACTTCCGCGCCAGGCGATTCCCGCCGCCAGTTTTTTACCTTTTATTTCAACAAAGCTCCCGCTTTGAAGGCCCAGTTTTGCCAAAGCATTTGGACCAATACGTACTATCCCGCGCCCGACATCAGTTCTTGGCGCTTCCTTTACATATAGTTTTATTGCAGCCATTTCTTATTTTCTCCCAATTTTTTATTTATTTTATATTGATTTTCTTGCCCTTCTTTTTGAGTTCGGTCTTTCTTTCCAGCCTGAGCTCTAAAATGCCGTTGTTATAAGATGCGTCAACTGTGTCTTTGACATCGGCAGGAAGGCTTATTACCTTGTAATATCTCTTTTTGGCATCAACATCCAGTGTTAGTGTGTCGCCTGCTATTGTCAGGTCAATATCCTTTTTTTCAACGCCTGGAAGTTCTGCGATGACAATAATCTCGCGCTCGTTTTCCACAATATCAATCAGGGGTTCGCGTGCACCGCCTGGAACAGGACCGCTTGTGCTCTTTACATTTCCGAATTCCTCTACAACCGGTTTGCCGTCAGGACCTGTTTTCATGGAAAACCCATATACCATAGGTTTTCCTGGTTCGATATTCATCGAGCCGTTCATCTTCATCCCACGAAACATGTTTCGCATAAGTTCGTTCATGAGTTCGTCGACCCGGCCAAAATCTCCGAAAATATCATCAAATGCATCACTCTTAAACGGATCTTGAGTAAAAGGGTCAAAGCCACCTCTATTGTCACGTGAGTTATCTTTACCTTCTTTATCTACGTCCCCCAAATCCCTCTTCTTGCGAAAAACCATTTTATCCCCTTTGTCTAATTAATGTTACGTTTTTATAATATAAACTATTAATTATGCAATAATCTATTACATAAAGTGAATAACTTATTAACTTTGAACCTGAATCTATAAAAACCTTATGCCTTCTAAAAAGGAGCTTTCAATAAAAATCAAGAGTGTGGAAATGTCAAAAATGAAGATACAATTAAGGGATATTGCGCCTCCAAGCAAAGGGGATGAGGATGCAGACTTAGAATGGCTCTGCCAAACTCTGGGACTTTTTACAAAAAAGGATTGTGACGGCTCGGCACAAAAAGTATTCACCCTAGTTGTCAAAGGCTCAATTGAAGGCGAGCCAAAAACTTCGACTGAAATCGCTGAGAATCTAGGTCTTACTCGCGGGGCTGTACTTTTTCACATGAAGAAATTCAGCGCATCAGGTCTTGTGCGCCAGGGAGAAGGGCGAAAGTACGTTCTTCGTGATACTTGCCTTGAAGATACAGTTTCAGAAATGATGCGAGATGCACAGCGCTGTTTTGAGAGGATGAGGAAAGTCGCAGCAGAAATTGACCGCGAGCTTGGCGTTGAAAAGAGATGGTAGGTTTAATACTTCGACTATGGAAATAAGCCCACAATGAAAAAACTTTTGATTGACAAAAAAGGCAAGCGCCAGCTTGTTGAAGAAGGAAAAGACCTGCACACACACTACGGTGTAATTTCTCAAAAAGATCTTGAAGCAATCGATTATGGTGGATATGTAAGAAGCCACACAGGAGCTCCGTTTAACATAGTATCTCCGACTGTTGTCGACTTCATAGAAAAGATGCAAAAAAGCGCCCAGATAATATATCCAAAAGATTCGGCCATTATAATAGGCTTATGTGGTCTTCGCTCAGGTTCGCGTGTTGTTGAGGCGGGAACTGGTGTTGCCGGAATGACAATGATGCTAGCAAACACGGTATCTCCCGAAGGAAAGATATACACTTACGAGATTCGCGAAGACCATTTTAAAGAATCTAAGTCGCACATTGAAGAAGCAGATTTAATGGATTGTGTTACAATGCATAACAAGAGCGTCTATGACGGTATAGAAGAAGACGACCTTGACGCAGTAATTCTTGACCTCCCCGAACCATGGATGGTTTCAGAAGACGCATACAAAAAGCTTAAATTCGGAGGGCATCTTGTCGCGTATTCCCCTTCAATCGAACAGGTAAAAAAGTTTGTCACAGGACTCCCGCAAGGATTCTGGCAGACTGAAACAATTGAAATTCTCCTTAGGGAATGGGAAGTCTCAGAACAAAGGGTGCGTCCAAAGACAAGAATGGTTGGGCACACAGGCTTTGTAACAATCACAAGGAAGCTTGGCGAGCAGCCTACAGAAGAACCAATCACAAGGAAGCTTGGCGAGCAGCCTACAGAAGAACCTGCACAAAAGACAAGTACCAAAGAATAAGAAAAGTGAATATGGACGAGGGAAAGAAAACAAAACAGATAATCTTTGACACGAATTTCTTCTTTACCCCATTTCAGTTGCGGCTTGATATCATAACCGAAAGCAGACTCCTTGTTGACGGCCCTTCTGAAATTGTGACGCTTACTCCCGTTGTCAGCGAGCTTGAGCGCCTTAGTACCCGCGGCAAAGGCGAGCAAAAGGTTCAGGCAAAGCTAGCTCTCCAGATGGCCCAAAACGTCAAAATAATCGATGCCCCCGGCCGAGCCGATGGAAGGGCTGATGAAGCCATAATCGCTTATGCCCGCGAAAGACCCTACGCAATAATTGCGACAAACGATTCCCGTCTAAGGAAGGAAGCACGAAAGGAAGGGGTAAAAACTATCTTTGTAAGGGGTAGATGCAAGCTCGCAATAGAGTAGACTAGTACTTAGGTATACACCCATGTACCCTATGTATTTTTATTAAGGCTGACATTAAATTTCTACAAAACAGCCGTCATTCGGCGTTATGAGTCAGAACAAAAAGCGACAAAGGCGCCTAACCCGGGGAAATATCATAATGACCCTTAGAGGTAACCTTTGCCAGTTTTTCCGATTATTTGGCTCGAAAATGGTGTTAAATGGATATCTTATGGCTTGCTCCAGTAGGTTCAGTTGTTTCCCTTCTTTTCGCACTTTATTTCTATTTGCGCGTGGTTAAGGAAGAAAAAGGCACAGATGAGATGGTGCATATCTCAGATGCGATAAAACTCGGTGCAAGAACATACATACGCCAGCAGTATAAGACAGTCGGCGTCTTCTTCTTTCTGATGTTTATAGTCCTAATACTACTCTCTTTTGCAAATGCTGTAACAATCTATGTGCCTTTCGCATTCCTTACAGGTGGGTTCTTTTCGGCGCTCGCAGGATATGTCGGCATGCGTGTTGCGACAAAGGCAAATGTCAGGACTACTCATGCTTGCACAAAAAGCCTTAATGACGGTCTTAACGTAGCCTTTTCATCAGGTGCTGTTATGGGTCTTTGTGTTGTTGGCTTTGCTCTTCTAGACTTATCCATCTGGTACTATCTTTTAATGGCACTTGGCGGGGGGGCAACGGATCCTGCCAGCCTTGAAGCCCTTACAACAACCATGCTTACTTTTGGTATGGGTGCTTCGGCCATGGCGCTTTTTGCAAGAGTCGGCGGCGGGATATATACAAAGGCAGCAGATGTCGGAGCAGACCTTGTTGGAAAAGTCGAGTGCGGCATCCCTGAAGACGACCCGAGAAACCCTGCAGTAATAGCAGACAACGTCGGGGATAATGTAGGTGATGTAGCAGGACTCGGAGCCGACCTTTTTGAATCCTATATTGGTTCTCTTGTTGCTGCAATGGCTCTTGGAACAACTGCTTTTGCCGTAGCGGGTCTTTCCTTAGAAGCCCTTTCAGTACCTCTTGTAATAGCGGCAATCGGCGCATTCGCTTCAATAATCGGCGCATTTTTCATAAAGGCAAAAGAGGACGCAACCCAGCACAGCCTTCTTTGGGCGCTAAGGAGGGGTATATATGTTGCAGCAATACTTATTGCGATATTCTCGGCACCAGTAATCTATTTCATAATGGGTCCAGTTTATTGGTTTGGGATATATGCTGCAGTCCTTGCGGGTCTTGCGGCGGGAATCTTTATTGGAATAATAAGTGAATATTTCACCTCGCATAAATACGGCCCGACTCAAAAGATTGCAGAACACGCCAAAACAGGTCCTGCAACAGTTATCATAAGCGGTCTTGCAACTGGCATGGAATCAACATTTTCTGTTGTGATAGTCCTTGCTCTTGCAATCTTTGTTTCTTATACCCTTTCAGGCGGCGCAGAAAACCCGATGATGGGGCTTTATGGTATTGGTATTGCGGCAGTCGGAATGCTTTCAACACTTGGAATAACCCTTGCAACAGACGCATATGGCCCGGTTGCAGATAACGCAGGAGGGATTGCCGAGATGACTAAGCAGCTGCCAATAGTCAGAAAGAGGACTGATGCTCTTGACGCGCTTGGAAATACGACTGCGGCTACTGGAAAAGGCTTTGCCATAGGTTCTGCGGCGTTAACTGCAATGGCGCTTCTTGCCGCATATACTTCACACATAAGTGTAGTCTCAGGTGAGATGGCAGTTTCTGTTCCAATGGACTTAAGCCTTTCAAACCCTATTATCATGATATGCCTGTTCATAGGCGGCGCACTTCCCTTTTTCTTTTCGTCAATGCTCATGAAATCAGTTGGAAAGGCTGCAGGCGGCATAGTTGAGGAAGTCAGGCGTCAGTTCAAGGAGATAAAAGGCCTTATGGAAGGCAAAGCCGAACCTGATTATGCCCGTTGCGTCGAAATATCAACAAAAGCCGCAGAAAAAGAAATGATACCTCCTGCAATTGTCGCCCTTGCATCCCCTCTTGTCATAGGAATCTTACTGGGGCCATCAGCTGTTGTCGCACTTCTTGCCGGAGCTCTTGTCACAGGGATTGTCATGGCAATATTCATGGCGAATTCAGGCGGCGCCTGGGATAATGCCAAAAAGTTCATCGAAGATGGCAACTATGGAGGTAAAGGCAGTGACAGCCACAAGGCATCAGTGATTGGCGACACCATCGGTGACCCATTTAAGGATACGGCAGGCCCCAGCATCGATATCCTCATAAAATTGATGTCCATGATTTCGATAGTATTTGCAGGTGTTGTAATCATGATTCATGGCATACCTCTTTAATTTGATTTTTATAGTCTTTTTTGGAAATATCGCCAACAAATAAAATGGACGAAATCGCAAAGAAAGGTGATATTGTTGAGGTCGACTACACAGGTAAGTTTACTGACGGTGAAGTATTTGATTCAAGCCAGGGGCGTGACCCTCTTGTTTTCGAGCTTGGCGCAGGGCAGATGATACCTGGTTTTGAAGAAGCTGTTCTTGGCATGGGACTTGGCGAGTCAAAGACTGCAGAATTGCCCCCCGAAAAAGCCTACGGGACAAGCGGACCGCACCCCATGGCAGGCAAGACTCTAATCTTTGAAATAACCCTTGTTGGGATAAATCCGCCCGAGTTTTAATACTCGCGCGGGCACCCTTTTATTTTTAAACCGCCCTTTTCTAAATAAACGCTTAATTCTACTTAGACTGAGCTATCTAAAAATGTATTACAAAGTAGAGCTTAGAGACTCTGTGAGAGTACCTCCCAAAATGTTTGGTCTTGACCCTGTCAAGAGCATGAAGGAGATTCTCGATAAAGAGTACGTTGGAAGGATGGACCCCGAGATGGGGGTAATAGTTGCCGCAATTGACGTTCAGGAGATTGGAGAAAGTGAAATCATACAGGGCGATGGCGGTGCATATTATGATACGAAGTTTACAATGCTGACATATCGCCCGAAGCTTCAGGAGATTGTCGACGGTGAGTTTAAAGAGATTGCAGAGTTTGGAGCCTTTATTTCAATGGGTCCGATTGACGGACTTGTTCACGTTTCCCAGATAATGGAAGACTTTGTCAGCTATAATGAGAAAGAACAGCAATTTAACGGCAAAGAGTCAAACCACACCCTAAAACTTGGTGATGTCGTGCGAACGCGTGTTGTTACAATAAGCAAGAAGTCAACACTCCTTGACACAAAAATCGGCCTTACGATGCGCCAACCAGGTCTTGGTGCCCTTGACTGGCTAGATCAAGAGGCAAAAAAACCCGGAAAGGAAGCTCCCAAAGAAAAGGAAGCACTCAAAGGAAAAGAAGCTCCCAAAGGAAAGGAAGCTCCCAAAGGAAAGGAAGCACCCAAAGGAAAGGGAGCACCCAAAAAGGAGGCTAAAAAGTAAATGGACCTTGCATGCCACAAATGCGGACGGGTGTACGGAGAAGCGCAAATATGCCCACACTGTAATGTTCCTTTAACGCGCGACTGGAGTGGAAAGGCTGCAGTCGTAGATCCAGAGAAGAGCAAGATTGCAAAGGAGATGGATATCCCCGAAAAAGGAGTCTACGCCTTAAAAATCTAAGCTCGAAAAGAACCTTAGAAATTATTTTATGGCAAATCATGCCAATGGGTTTCGCCTGCCTGAAGAAATGAGGGCAGAACTTGCGCAGCCCTATGGCCCCGTTCTTGAATGCGAGGAAATCGCAAACCGCTTGCGGGACGACGAGTCCAACGTTATAACTATAGGAGACTATGTGTCTTCTGCACTCATTAAGCGCGGTATTTCTCCAAGTCTTATAATCTGGGACGGACAAACCCGGCGCGCGCCATGCCATGACGTGCGAATCGAACGCCTTAGCAGTTATGCAGAGCCAAGGGTAATAACAAATCCTGCGGGAATAATAACGCGTGAGGCATATAATGCAGTCATCGCCGCAGCATCGTCAAAAGGTCCTATAAGCCTTAAAGTAACAGGCGAAGAAGACCTCCTGACAATACCCGCTGTCATCGCGGCTCCGGAAGGAAGCTGGATAGTATATGGGCACCCCCCGGGCAACGGCGCGATTTTAATACTTGTCAATCGAAAAATAAAGTCTGTCTTCGAAGACATAGCTTCACGCCTTGAATCACTTTAAAAAACTTGAAAATGAATATCGAGATAATCAAAAATGAGACCAATCCCTGTTTTGGCAGGAAAGAGATTGAATTCTCAGTAGTAGAAAAAGTAACGCCAGCGCGCACGGTAATAAAAGACGCCGTTGCAAAGGCCGCAAAAGGAAAGCCGGAACTAACCGTAATCACTAAGGTGGACCAGCAAACAGGGTCTAACCTGACAAAAGGAACGGCTAGAATTTATGAGTCTAAGGAGATAATGGACAAAATAGAACTTGGATATCATGCTAAGCGCACAAAAGAGCCAGAAGCCCCAAAAGAAGAAACCCCTGCACCAACTCCTGCTCCAAAAGAAGAATCTCCCGCACCAGCGCCAGAAGCACCAGCGCCAGAGGCAGCAGCCCCTGAAGCTCCAGTAGAAGAGCCAGCAGCAAAATCCCCTGCAGAAGCCGCTCCAAAAGAGCCTGCACAGGAAGCTCCAAAAGAAGAAACCCCTGCACCAACTCCCGCTCCAGAAGCAGTAGCCCCTGAAGCTCCAGTAGAAGAGCCAAAGGCAGAATAATAAGAATAAAATGGCAGCAAAAGAAACAAAGAAAAAGAAAGTTTCACAGAAGTGGAAAGTCTATGAGATTGAGGGAGACGCTATCAAAAAGAAAAACAAGTTTTGTCCTAAGTGTGGACCTGGTGTATTCCTTGCAGAACATAAAGACCGTATAGCCTGCGGACGCTGCGGGTATATGGAGAAAAAATCCATACCAAAGAAGGAATAATCTTCTAAGGAAATTTATAAACAGATTTTAAGTACGACCCTCGCACATCCGAGGGTTGAACTAATTATAATAATATTCGCCTTTGGCGCGTTGTTCTTTGTCCTTCTGGCTGTCCAGCTTATTTGCCCTCGGGCGTTTTGTTTCTTCATCCCGCCTGAAAGTTATTTCCATAAGCTTAAGGAACTCATTCATCCCGGCGCGCATTCCTTTGGGCGTACTTGCAAAGCCGCGCATTCCTGGCTCTCCGGAAAAGACCATTATCCTGTCTGATATGTAATCTATAAAGCCTATGTCGTGGTCGATTACAATAGCACTTTTACGTGAGTTTTCCATTCTGCGTCTTATCATACGCGCCGCAATAAGCCTTTGTTCAACATCAAGGTATGCTGAAGGCTCGTCAAGGAAATAGATGTCAGCATCTCTGGAGATACATTCGGCAATCGCTACACGCTGAAGCTCTCCTCCAGAGAGTTCTCCTAATTCCCGGTCAAGGAACGGTTCAAGGCCCATAGGTTCAAGAACTTCAGTTTTGTAATGAGACTTATAAAGGTCGGGTGTTGCCGCTTTAAGGACATCCCGTACAGTACCTGGCGTGGCCTCGATATATTGAGGTTTGTATGAAATATCAAGAGTCAAATCAATATCCTCCCCGTCATTTTTCAGTGCGCCAGTAAGAATCTTCATGAAGGTAGTCTTTCCAGTCGCATTTGGACCCAGGATGCCAGTTATTGTTCCAGCATGTATCTCCCCGGCTTCTGCTTCAAAAGAGAATTCCCCAAAGTCCTTAACGACCTTTGGGAACTTACACATGAGTTCACCCCCGGAAAACTTATTGGCACCAGTTACCTCATAGTGTATGGGGTAGTCCCTAATCCTGACGTTTTCTGTGCGAAGTTTTCCTGATAAGAATTCGTTTATCCCGACGCGGGTGTTTTTTAATTTTGAGAGGACTCCAAAAGCACCTTTCTCACCAAAAGCGATATTGATGTAGTCGGATAGGTAGTCAAGGATAATCAAATCGTGCTCTACGGCAACAACACTTTTTCCGGTTTTAGCTAGAGCCCGAATCCTCTTTGCGACTTTTAGCCTTTGAGATATGTCAAGAAACGAGGTTGGCTCGTCAAAGAAGTAAAGGTCAACGTCCCTAAGCATTGCAACGGCAATCGCAACGCGCTGAAGCTCCCCCCCCGATAAATTCTTTAACTTCCGACTAAGAATATTTTCAAGCTCAAGCTCCTTTGCGACAATCAAATAGTCCTTAGATACCTTTGAAAGGGCGTCTTTAACGGTTCCTGGCATCTTTGTCAGAATATCAACATACTGTGGCTTATATGCAGTTTTTGCAGCGCCTGAAGCGAGTTTTTCAAGATATGCCTGCACTTCATTTCCACGGAAGGCTTCGATAATCTCTCTCCACTCGGGAGTCTTTTCAAGATTTCCCATATTGGCGTCTTCTTGCCTTGACAGAATCTTTATGGCAGTAGATTTACCTATTCCATTAACACCAAGAATACCAACAACACTTCCCTCTCGTGGACCTGGCAATCCAAAAAGCCTGAATCCATTTTGTCCATACTGGTGTGTGAGGACGCCAGCTGCTTCAGGCGTATTTGTTATAGTTATTGCGCCAAACGGGCATTTATTGACACATATCCCACAGCCAACACAAAGGCTTTCGATTATAAGGGGGCGACCCGTTTCGTCCTCTTCATCAGCAATTATCGTCTCATCCCCGCTTCTAACGCGTGGACACATACGCTGACACAAAAACCCACAGATGTCTTTCCTGCACTTTTCCCTGTCAATAACAGCGATTCTCATGGTATTCTTTGACTTTTATAATAACGTCTTCTAATAAGCCGCTAAATTTGTGAGGCAATATGTATAAAGCTTTTCTTTTTGATATGGACGGCACACTTGTCGACACCTTTCAAAATATTCACGAGTCATTTAACGCTGCATTAAGGTTAAATGGCAAAAGGGAACTCTCTGAAGATGAATTCTCCCGCGAGCTTTTCGGAAAATCCGTAGATGAGACCCTTCCTCGTCTTGTTGGCGGCCTTTCAGACCCCGAAAAAGAAAAGATAAGAGAAGACTTTAAAGAGGTATGGATAGAGGGTATACCGCAGATTAAGATTTTTAAGAACATAACAGAAACATTACAGTCGTTAAAAGACAGGAACTGCAAACTCGCAGTCGTTTCAACGTCTCCAAGAGGGGTGATTGAAAAGACCTTAGCCGAAGTCGGTATCCTGCACTTTTTTGACGCAATTGTGGGGGAAGAGGACGCAGAGTTCAAAAAACCACACAAAGAACCAGTCGAAAAAGCATTGTCCGTGCTTGGTGTAAAACCAGAAGAGGCAATATTTATCGGCGATACAGAGTACGATATAATCGCAGGCAGGGCTGCCGGATGCCATACAGTGCTTAAGCTTAACGGGCGCAATGACGTGGCAAAAGAGGCTGATCCAGACGAAGTGATTTTCGACCTCTCAGAACTATTGTAAAAAGAACTTAAGCTTAATAAAATGGTCTCAAAAAACGAAACAACGGCAAAGACTCTAGATATCTCAAGTATATCTGGGATGCCTATACACTATTTGTTTGCTGCGGGGCTTCTTGCCTGCCTTGTCATATGGGCGATTTTTGCACCATTTCAAATCATTCTGGGCCTAGTCTGCGCAGTCATTGCTGTCGCGGGACTTATATTGACAGTCACAAACATTGGCCCCTATGAAGGCGACCTTTCAAATCTCATTATATTCTTAACAGCAATTCTTGCCGCAATTGCGGTGTTTACGGGAGCTAACCCTCTTTTGATACTCCTTTTTGCAGTATATACTCTCCTTGCGCTCCTTCTTGTCTCAAAGAAGCTGGGCTTGCAGATGACAATCATAATCTTTCTTGTCGCAACAGCCGTTTGTTTCAGAGCATATCCTGCAATGGAAGGAACGATGGCTGGAAATCCGATTTCTATGGACGACCCGTATTACCACTATAAATTCACCCACGATCTTTACCAAAACGGCGAAATTCTGGCGACCGATTACCGCGTAAACCCACCCTATGGGTTAGTGGGTAGTCAACTCCTGCCTTATTATTACAATGCGTTCCTGGCATTTACTTCAGGAATCGGAATTGAGCAGGCAATAATCTTGTATCCGCTTTTGATTTCAGCGTTTGCCGCAATTATGATTTATTTCTTTATGAAAGAGCTTTCAGGCGACTGGAAGACAGGCGTTATAGCAGGCTTCCTCTTTGCAACAATGCCAATGATTCTTACAAAGTCAACGGCTGGCGCCATAGAAGAAGATATAATGGGTATGGCAATAGCAGTTTTTGCCTTCTATCTTCTTACCAAGTCATTTAAGGTTGAGCGCACGCGTGATTCAGTCATTTTTGCCGCATTGTCTGGAATCACACTTATGATGCTTGCCATAACCTGGTCAGGGGGTGCACAGTTCTTATATGCAGTCCCGTTTGTCGCACTTGGCATATTCGCAGTCTTTACAATAATCGGACGTTATGACATGTGGAAAATAACGCGCGCAGGACTTATCGCAGGAATAGTCTCGCTTTGCGGGATAACTGCAATCGGAGGAGGCTTACCTTCAATATTCTATATAGGCTCATTCGGGTTCTTCGCTCTTTTTGCAGTACTTTCTGAAGTATCAAGAGTATACTTCTTTAAGGAAAAAGAAGACTCCAAAAAACCGATTGAAAAGAAGTTCTTGTTGCCTCTTTTTGTTGTCATACTGGTTGTGGCAATAGGGGCTCTTGTTTATTATGGCCCATCAAACATAGTCAATTCAGTATCTTCTCTTTACAGCAACATAGCTGGAGAAGGCACAAGAAATTTCCTTGTCGAAAAGACTATTTCAGAGCAGGGTGCTCTTGCGTCAGGTTCAATAGCTCAGAAGCTTAATGTAGGTCTTGATTATTACGGCATCGCAGAAGGTCTTTCACTCTTTATGCTAATACTACTTCCAGTAACGCTAATCTACTGGTTTCTTAAACAGGAAAAAGAGAAATTTTATAACTATCTTCTTGCCTACTGTATAACCCTTATGTTCTTTATAGTTGCTATGGTCTTTGTATGGGGTGAGGCAAGACTTGGATTCTCTCAGTCACTTGGTTTCCTTCTCTTAGGTTCCTTAGTCGGAATATTCTTCCCCAAGGACAGAACAGAATTTTCAAAGATAAATGTTATTCTTCCAATAGTAATAATCCCACTTATTGCAATTTTTGTCTTCGCGCCGATGTCTCCGGCATATTCCTGGGGCTATGCGGCAAGAACGCCTTCAATCGACCCGGCATGGGTCACAGGTATAGAGTGGCTTTCAAATAATGTAGAAAACGGCCAGTTTATTGACGGAACGTATGTTCCGGGGGATTATGTCTTTACATGGTGGGATTACGGCCACATTATAACTGCGCTTTCAGACACGACTGTAATCACCGAGCCTACGCAGGCAAATGAAGAATACATAATGCGCACGGCAAGGTTCTTCTATAATGAAAGTGGCGAAGACGCCGCGACAAAGTGGCTAATGGAGCAGCCCTGGAACAAGGACTTAAAGACAAAATATATAATCCTTGACTATTCACTTGTTGGAAAAGCAGGAGCACTCACGTTCCTCGGCACAAACTTCTATGAGTATCAAAATGGCTTTATGACAAATTCCAATGGCACATGCGACCAAGGGTTTGTCTGCCAGAATATAGAAACAGGAGAGCGTGCAAAGAAGAGTGAGGATGGAACTTACTCATGCGACTCCGGAATTGTCTGCCTGCGCGATGCTTTGACTAAAGTTGTTGACAAAAAGTGTTGCCAAGAGCAGCCAACAGAATGTTGCGACATGACTCTTGACTGGCACGTTGCCCGCGAGGAAAACGGCACAGGGCATGTTACCCGCTCAGCAGGATATCCTGTCTTTAACCAATATTCTCTTGCAAAAGAAGGGCAATATATATGCCGCCCGGAATATACAACTTCATCTAAGACGACATTCCTTGTCGAAAATGGAGAAAGAAAGACAATAACACAAAGCCAGCTTTACGCGATAAATTCGGGAGGACTTCCTTTTGCTGATGGAAATGCCTATGGTGGCATACTCCTATTTGAATATGCAGACGGCTCAACAGGAGAGTTCCTGATATCTGAGAACTGCGAGCGCGTTCCCTTAAACGACGTTCTTTCTTTAGGCAAAGATGAACTAGCACGGCTTGATTCGCAGTTACTCATACATGCTCCAGAGCGCTGGAGCGACTCCATGTTCTTTGAGCTTTATGTCAAAGATGCAAGAGACCTTGAGTATTACGAACTTGTGACTGATGCAGATGCAGTAAACGGCGCGTACCCAAATGTTAAAATATTTAGGATAAATTATCCGGATAAGGTCCCTGTCCCAGGTTCAGAAGATATTTCAGAGCCTCTAGTTTCAGAAGAAGGGCTTTTTTCAGTTGACCCGAACCTTGCAAGAGAAGGCTCTTTAGTAAAGGTGCATTACACAGGTACTCTTGATGACGGTACAGTCTTTGAGTCTTCAATAGGGGGGTCACCTCTTGAGTTTACTATCGGTGCCGGACAGATGATTGCAGGGTTTGACGCTGGAGTAAATGACATGAAGCTTGGTGAGACAAAGAACCTAACGCTCCCGCCAGAAGAAGCTTATGGTGCATCAGAAGGACACCCGCTCCAGAATGAAACACTTCATTTTGAAGTAACGCTAGTTTCAATAGGTGACAAGGTCGCAGACGCTTATAAGGAGGAGCTTGAGATGAAGTTTGATGCCAACGGCAATGCAAAGGCCAAAGAATACAACCTTTCTACCTTCCCTGCAGTAGTCTGGGACTGTCGCTTTGCAAAAGAAGGCATCGTAGGGCCCGAAGGTGGCGTCCTTGCTGCGTTCACATGTATTGCAACAAACGGCGAGCCAAAAGAGCTTTGTTCGACAATAGGGGTGGCCCATGACAACAAAACAGAAAAACTCACACTAAATAAGGAACTCGAAGAATACGTTGCGGCACTTAAGATGTTAGATAGCGAGTCCTGCTTAAGTGATGGCAAAACCGTAATCGAAGCTTTCTACACGGAAGAATGTGATGCGAGCTGCGAAATCCAAAGGGAGATTGTCGAGCAGTTAAAATCTGATCTTGCAGGTCTGGTTGATGTGACTTTCTATTGTGTTGGAACAGATGAGTTCTGTAAAAGCCGCATACAATAAGAAATAAGACTAAAATGTCAGTTCTTCTATTTGGAACCTTTCTAGTAGCCTTTGTGGGCACATTTGCCTTACTGCCACTTATAATACCACGTTTAAAGGCAGCAGGGCGCGTAGGAAAAGATGTAAACAAAGAAGGCCACCCAGAGCTTGCCGAGATAGGCGGACTTTCTATTGTATTTGGATTTGCCCTCGCAATAGCTTTTTTTGTTTTTGTTGCGCCGGCAGGACTTTATTCTGGATTGATTGCGGGGGCGCTTACTGCAATTCTTGCTTCCTTTATCGGCCTTATTGACGACCTTTTTTCAATAAGACACTCTGTAAAGACGGTTCTTCCAGTCATTGCAGCAATACCAATAGCGCTTTTTGCGATATCCTCACCAGAGTTTCTTGTGCCCTTTGTGGGTATTGTTTCTTTACCGATAATCTATCCTTTGGTTCTTGTCCCGCTTGGCGTTACTGTAATGGCAAATCTCACAAACATGTTTGCAGGCTTTAATGGAATGGAGGCGGGTCTAGGGATAATAATCTCTTTTGGACTCTTACCTCTTGCGATATGGTCAGGCAGTTTAGCATCAATAGCACTACTCCTTGCGCTCTCTGGCGCACTTATAGCCTTTATGTGCTTTAACAAGCATCCAGCGCGAGTCTTTATGGGAGATGTAGGAACACTCATGATTGGCGCTACAATCGCATGTGCGGGCATCTTAGGACACTTTGAGATTGCTCTTGTCGTCGTGATGATTCCATACATAGTGGATTTTGTCATAAAGGCAAAAAACGGCTTTCCAACAACAGGCTGGTGGGGCACGCCAAAGGGGGGCAAGCTTACATGTCCAGGAAAACCAGTAGGTCTTGCACAAATCATGATAAAAAAGTTTGGACCAATCTCAGAAAAGCGTCTTGTTGAGTATTTCGGACTTATGGAAATACCGTTTGTCCTTCTGGCGATTCTTCTTTACGCCCCATTCTGACCTTTTTAATAAGCACAGACTGGCGGGTTTATTTGTCTAGGCACTAAAAATAAAGGGAAATGTATCTTGTAACTGGTGGTGCGGGCTTTATTGGAAGCCATATAGCAGAACACTTGGTTTCTGACTCTAAGGAAGTAAGGGTGCTCGATAATCTTAGCGCGCCCGGCAACCCCTCAAAGCAATTCCTCCAAACATTGGGCATCGAACTAGTAAAAGGCGATATAACCGACAAGCAAAACCTTTTAGACTCTTTTAGGGGCATTGAAACGGTATTCCATGAAGCGGCAATGGCAAGTGTACCCCAAAGCATTGCAGAACCTGATCTTTGCTATAAGATAAATGTTGAAGGCACAAAAAACGTTCTTGAGGCCGCGCGTTCTTCAGGAACAAAAAACGTAGTTTTCGCATCGTCCTCAGCTGTTTATGGCGACTTGCCAGGACTTCCTAAAAAAGAGGATTCAAAGACCTTTCCCATGAGTCCATATGCACAGAGCAAG
The DNA here is from genome assembly GCA_964619365.1 of uncultured archaeon. Lineage (GTDB taxonomy): Archaea > Altiarchaeota > Altiarchaeia > JAFGQM01 > JAFGQM01 > CAYMNU01. The sequence continues at coordinate 168,433 of CAZUDQ010000001.1, read as the reverse complement.
CTTGATGGCGAAGAATTAATGCAGGAATATTCCTCCCTTTATGGTATTAATTGTGTCTCTCTAAGATATTTTAATGTTTATGGTGCGCGTCAGAATCCAAAATCAGATTATGCCGCAGTCATTCCAAAATTCATAGAACGCGCAAAAACAAAAGAGCCTCTCGTGATATATGGTGATGGCACGGCAACGCGCGATTTTGTCAACGCGCGCGATGTCGCGCGCGCGAACGTAGCCGCAGTCGGAAAAACCGGAGTTTATAACATAGCCTCTGGAACGCCTATAAGTGTTCTTGAGCTTGCCGAAATAATAGTCCTAGCTCGTGAATCAAATTCAAAAATAACATTTGAGCCGCCTAGACTAGGAGATATATTGCATTCACATGCAGATATTTCAAAAGCGAAAAAAGAACTTTTATGGGAACCAAAAACCCCACTGGAACTGGGTATTAAGGAACTCTGTAGACAATGAGTGACAAATATAAGAAATTTACAAAGGATGTCGGAATAGTCGCGATATCAGAGGCAGTAATGCGCCTTAGGCCAATAATCTTTCTTCCGATACTTACTCTTTATCTTGGCGTGGCAGGGTACGGCGTTTATTCAACCCTTATTGTAACCTTGGCGTTTATCCAGCCATTTATAAATCTGGGTTCCAACTATGGTGTTATACGCATGCTGTCATCTGAAAATGACAAAAAGAAGATTTCAAAGGGGATATTCTCTGCCGGAACCTTTTCATTATTGATGTCTTTTATTGGAGCTCTTGTATTATTTTTTTCAGCTAGTTTTTTGGCAAATACGGTCTTTGGAGCACCAGACGCAACGGCAGTGATACAACTTGGAGCGATTCTACTCATAGTTCAAGCACCATTAACTCCTTTCCTTGAGTCATTCCGCATAAAACGCCGCATGGGCAGTTATTCGACGCTTCTTATAATCTATAGTCTTGGTCCTCTTTTACTGGCATCAATTTTCTTGCTTTTTGGAATGGGTTTATATGAGGTTGTAATGTCCTTTATTGTAGTCCAACTTTCAGTTCTGATTTTTTGTGTACTTGCAGTATGTAAGACCTTTGGTCCTTCCGTACCAAGCATCAGACAGTCTCTTGAGTATGTCAAGTTTGGTTTTCCAATGGTTGCAGGAAGCTTTTCATCAAACCTCCTTAATCTTGGCGATAGGTACGTCATAGGTTTTTTCCTGGGGGCCTCAGCCGTTGGTGTCTATTCTGTAGCCTATACAATAGGGGCATCAGTCTCCATCCTTCTTAACCCCATACGTATAAACCTTCTTGTCCCACTCACGCGCGCCCATGATGAGGCAAGAAGCAAAGATGTCATGAAATACCTAAGCTACAGTTTCCGATATTTCATGCTTCTTGCAATACCTGCAGCATTTGGTCTTAGTATCCTTGCAACTGAGTTCACAAGATCTATGGCAACAAACGAGTTTTTGGCAGGTGCTGCGTGGGTGACACCGATTGTTGCCATTTCGACAATATTCCTATCTCTTTTTACAATAAATTCAACAGTGTTTTTCATAGAGAAAAAAGTTTATTGGAACGCTATTTTACTTGCAGCCTTTGGAATACTCAATATAGCACTTAACCTATTCCTTGTACCAACACTTGGACTGATTGGTGCTGCCATTTCAACATTTATTGCCTTTGTCGGACTTTACATAAGCTCACAAATAATCTCAAAGAAGTTTGTAAAACTTGAAGTAAGTGCGCCATTCCTTCTAAAGGCAGTTATCTCGTCAATTGCAATGGCATTTATTGTCTTAGCGTTTTCCCCTTCAGGCTGGATAGAGATAATCCTCGTATGTGGCATTGGAGCACTCTTTTATTTTGCACTCATGGGAGTTCTTAAGGCATTTAGCGAAAAAGAGATGCGATTTTTCCTTTCTTTCCTTAAGCTTGAAGATAAGTTCTTTGGAGAAGCTGATGCGAATTCAATATAGTCTTGATTAGAGGCTAGGATATATCATGTTTGATGTTCTTCTAAATGTTTCAAATAGATTTTATCCCACCAAAGTGAAAATGAGAAAAGTCTGACTATCTTTTTACTATTATCCCCCGTAAAATTCTTGTGTTCATTGAATAATCTTTCAACTTCGCTCTTGTTTATAAGAGTCCAATTCATTGAATCCATTATAGTTTTTTCGTTCTCAGAGTCTCTAACCCACTCAGCTATTGGGGCATAGGTATCGGGTTTACAATATCTGCCTTTTGTAAGACGATTTATAAACTTCTTTTGTTTAAGCCATATCTCATTTAAATATTCAGTCATAAGTTGTAATTTATATGGCGAGTTTGCGCTTATACCGCTGTGGTTATAAACTATTTTACCCAAATCATCCATTTTTGACAGAAGTTTATAATATACTTTGTGAAAGGCTCGCTCTTCAATAGGAATATTCATACAAAAATCAAAGAAATCATAGTCAAAGAAAGGTACTATGCGTTCATTTTTATCCTCCTGCCAATGCCCCCCCAGATTTATAAAACGTCGGCCCCGATTATTTATCTTAAAAAACTCAATCATCTCTTCCTTATACTTAAATTTATTGGATAGAATTTCCATTTCTTTTGTTAAGAAATCATTATGGGCATTAATCCCATCCTTTATTTTTTTAGATATTTCATTAGAAAACAGGTTTTCTAATTCCTTTTCTGTGAAAAAAGAAACATTTAGTTCCTTTTTTAATCCATTACACCCATCGGTCACCTTAGACTTCCCTAAAAACTGGTTTAGGATATCTCCAGGCCTCTTTTTTAATTTACTATAATACGTTCCACCTAAAACTACATCACCAAGGTAACCATCCACAATAACTTTGCCCTCGAACTCTTGGTATAACTTTAGAAAATTAAGTGACATGTCTTCATACCCCTCAGTTATCCTTAAAAAATTATTTGGCGAGTCAAGTATACCTTTGGATTCTATACTTTTAAAAATATGATTACACCCAATTTTATCTGAAATCTTTTTTGCTATCTTATACTCCTTGCCACTTTTGCTCCGGTCGAAGGTAAGTGTAGTAATCTTGCCCACATTGGAAAATCCATACGCATTTAGCCTTGAATCAAGTCCACCGCTTAACGGTATAATGTATCCATAATCTTTTGTATATAAGCGCTTGCACGAAGTTTTAAATAATCTTAGAGCTTCACTCGCCATATCTTTTTCTGATATATTTTTATCATAATTAATTTCCCAATAACTTTCTATTTTAATTGTCTTGTCACCAAGATTGTAACTTAATACTGATCCAGGCCCCATAAGCCTGACCCCCTCGAAGTATGTTCTATCCCCGAGAACATACCCATATTCTAAGAACTCTGCTATAGATGTCCAATCTGGTTCAAATTTTTTTATATTTAAAATTTCTTTGGTCCTTGTACCAAATACCAGATTGTATTTATCTTGATGATAAAAAAGTGGGAATAACCCAAATCTATCATTTATAACAAACATCAGATTCGTTCTAAAATCAAATAAAATGATATTGAATGCTCCAGTTTTTATAGAATTTAAAATAGATTCGGTGCCCCCTCGTTCATATTCCGCAATAAGCCTACTAGCCGTTTCCTTCCAATTCTTAGTAGAATCCTGTATATCTTCATTTAGAATTACATAACCCTGTATTATTATACCCACATCTTCATCATTGTTTAAAATTGGCATTTTGCCTGAGAAGAAGAATGGCGAGCATTTTCTCCAGATATTGATCTCACCTTTGGTATAGAAATCAAAATCTTCACCTGGATTTTCTAGTTTTTTACTATCCCCACAACTACCAAATATAACTGCACCCATCAATATTCCCTTGGCGAAATGAAGCTTTCACCACGTTTTTTGCGCTCAGCCCTAATCCTTTGTATAATACCCTGTTTGTTTTTTAGTATAGTAGTTTTGAATATCATTTCCATAAAGACATACCTCAAATCTTCAGGCGTAAACTTTATTTTCAATAAGGACAGTGTGTTTAAAAGTGCGCCGTTTATACTCATATTATCCCAAATGTAGTCAATTAAGGAGTTAGTTATTTCCTTTGGGCATACTGCCCCGTAACAACTTCGCTCAAAAACTTCAATTGCAAATATCATCTCCCACCTCGAGTTAGTTTTCAAAATATTTGAATATTCTGGGAAGTATTTTCTAAGTATTGTCGATATTTTGTTGCGTCCAAGACGAACTTTCATCTCATTTTTAATACCAAACATATGGCGCTTTTGCCCAAATTCCATAACTTTGCCTCTGAGGAAGTAATGTGTACTGTTTGAATTTTCCAAAAGTATTAAACTGTACAAGAATCGATGTATATATAGACAACCAATGCCCTCCTCAATGATATCCCCGTGACGTTTCATAACTTGAGATAGCATTTCCCTATTGCATATAACATTAGAGATGGTGTAACCATCTAAAAAATTATAAGATATTGCAGTTGTCCAGGGCGACTTTATTATCTCAAAATGCACGTCTTTTTTCAAGCTTTCATTGTTTATCAAATTTATGACATTAATCTCATTGCTAGTCCCCATAATATCGAATAAAAACTTAAGGGAACCCACCCCTATAAAATCATCATCACCCAAAAACCAAATATATTTACCAGTTGCGAGATTGGCTACCTTTAGTATGTTTCTATCATGTCCAAGGTTTTCATTATTCCTTTGGTATTGAATGTTTACTTTACTATTTTTAGAATAATTTAGTACTGCCTCCCATGTCCCATCGTGTGAGGCGTTATCTGAAATACAAATTTCAATTTCATCATTACACGAAGCCTCTTTTGCACGAAGATTTATAATATCAAGGTTCTTGAGTAGGTCGTCCTTTCTATTCCAAGTAGGTATACAAATGGATAATGTTTTCCCTTTAGCCCCCCCTTTATCGCTCTTGATATTCATCTAACAATTCTCCTTATACCAAGAGATAGTTTGTTTAAGGCCGGTTTCCAAATCGACCTTTGGTTCCCACCCAAGAAGATCTCGCGCCTTCTTATTAGAACAATAATGACGGGCGGGTTCTCCTTCTCGGCGAGCGATTGCGCCAAAGTTTAGTTCTATTGGATTATCCAAAAAATCATTTATCATTTTAGCTACATCCCTAACAAGATATTCTTTCCCACTACCAAGGTTTATAACCTCGCCAAAAGTCTTCTTATTCAGGGCGGTTGATACGTACCCCTCCACTATATCTTCAACATAGTTGAACTCACGGGATTGCATTCCGTCAGTCATGTTAAAATCTTGGAGTTTAATTGCTGAGATTATTAGTGAGGGTATGAACATTTTTGGCCCTTGGCCGGGCCCGTAAGTCAAAAAAGGCCTAAGTGTTGTTATTGGAAGCCCCATGTTGTTTGCAAGCATTTGGCATATTAACGTTGTTGATGCTTTTGCAGCAGAATACGGAGATAATGGATTTGGCTCTTGGTCCTCACTCAAAGGTACGACTCCCACCCCATATTCTTCAGAAGAACCTGTATTTATAAAATGTAAAAAATCAGTGTTATCAAGAGCGCTCAGAAGATTTGTTGTACCCAAAATATTATTTTTTACTATTTCACCTAAAATTCCTAAATCGCGCGATCTATCAACTTTCGCAGCTAAATGGAATATTATTTCAGGTTCTATTTCATTAAGTGTGGCCTTAAGTTTCTCCGTATCTTTTGCGATATCTACATTTATTGTGGTGGATTTCTCCTGCTTGGTAACTGGACATTCGTGGCAGAAGCTATAAACTTTACAATCTTCTAAAGCAAGCCTTTCGGTTAGATGCTTACCAATAAAACCAGAGGCCCCGGTGACTACTACACGCTCTCCTTTAAACGGCATTGTTAATAGTTTATTTGAAGAAGAAGTCTGTATACCAACTAACAGTCCTTTTCATACCGTCTGCGAAACTAAATTTTGGTTCCCAACCCAATTTTTCTTTTACCTTTTTTGACGAAAGTGTCTGTTTTCTTATTTCACAGGGTGAATTATCAAGTATTTTACATTTTTACCAAGTACGCTGGAAACTTGTTTTACGACATCAAGTACAGTTAGTTCCTCACCACTTGAAAGATTAAATGCTTCCCCACAGGTCTTTTTCATGTTTTCCGATAATGATAAATAACCTGACACTACATCTCCTACATAAACATATTCACGTATAAGCTTTCCATTACTCCTGATGTTCAGACATTCGTTAAGAATACCTGCACGTATGCATCCGGGTATTATACGATTGAAATTAAGATCCCCTTCCCCATAAATATTTCCAAACCTTGCCACACAAACGGGAAGACCATAACTTTTGGAATAACTTTGTGAGATAAGATCTGTGCAGGATTTAGAAACATCATATGGATAATCGCCATGCAGTGGCATATCTTCAGTATATGGCAATTTTTCAGAACTCCCATAAGCTTTGTCTGAAGATGCAACAACAATGCCTTCCACTTCTCCGTATAACCTTGCAGCTTCTAATATATTTGCTGTGCCCATGATATTACTATCAAAAGTTTCAAGTGGATTTTTTATACCCGTTTTAACAATTGCCTGAGCACCGAGATGGAATATATAATCAACCTCATTTTTACATACCACATCAAGAATACGAGCAAAGTCCTTTAAGTCGCCATATTCTTCAGCACAGAGGGTTTCTAGCTTCTCGCTTGCAAAATAACTATTTGGATTATGTGAACGGCTTAAACATATGACATTTGCCCCCTTTTCACATAAATTTTTTACTAAATGAGAGCCCACAAGACCATTACCTCCCGTCACAAGCACGTTTTTTTCTTTCCAATCCATTTTACCATGTTTTCCAAGGAGCCTTTCCAGTCCCCCAAATCCTTTCAAGCTCTAATTTATCACTATATTTATCCATCGGTTTCCAAAAGCCCGTGTGGCGATTAACCATTAGTTCTCCATCTTTTGAGAGATTCTCAAGTGGGTCTTTTTCCCAAGGCATAGCGTCCCCTGATATGTAATCCAATACATTTGGTTCAAGAACAAAAAAACCAGCATTAATCCATTCATCAGTATCCTTTTTTTCACCGAAGCTCGTTGCTTTCTCACCACCTAGTTTTATTACCCCAAAGCGGCCTTCTGGGTTGCACGCAGTAACTGTTGCGAGTTTTCTATGGGATTTATGGAAATTGACAAGTGATTTTATATCAATATCTCCAACCCCATCACCATAAGTCATCATGAAGGTCTCATCATCAAGATACTCTTTTACGCGTTTTAAACGCCCCCCAGTCATAGTGTCTTTTCCAGTATCAACAAGAGTAACTTTCCAGTCCTCAGTCTTATTGTTAAGGATTTCTATATTGTTTTTCTTAAGGTCTATTGAGAGATCAGAATTGTGAAGGGAATAATGAGAGAACCATTCCTTTATCATATATCCCTTATATCCAAGACATATAACAAAATCATTAAAACCACAATGTGAATATGTTTTCATTATATGCCAAAGTATCGGCTTTCCACCGATTTCGACCATAGGTTTTGGGCGCACCTCGGTTTCCTCACTTAACCTGGTTCCCAAACCACCAGCAAGAATGACAGTTTTCATCGCTATTATTTGGATTGTTTTTTACTAAAACACGTTTTATAAGGACCATTCAAATTTTATTACCTTGGTTAAGCAATCTATCATATTCAACAATAACTTTTCCTAATTCCACATTGATATTACCAAATTCTATTGCGGATTCCTCACACCATTCTTTTAATTCCTTTTTCTTGTGTATCATTTTAGTTTTTTATGGGTTAGTTCAAATTATTTTTGAATACATATTAAGAAGTTTTTTACTCTCAGATTCCCAATTATATTTTATCTCCGCTTTCTTTGACTTCTGGTAAAATTCTTTTGATTTGGACATTTGCATTATTTTGCGTATACCCCCTGCTATGCTTTGTGGAGTATTCTTAACTATAGCCCCAATTCTATTTTCTGAGATTACATCCCCCATTATGCCAACATCATTTACGATTATTGGTTTATGGGCACATATTGACTCAAAAAGCTTATTTGATGCGGCATATTCTACATTTTTATAAAGTTTAGGATTTCCGACACAATAAACTCCATCACTTGCAAGAGTATATGCTGGAACTAAAAAAGGATCTATAAAGTCTTTGATGCACGCATTTTTGTTATATTTTGTATTTATAGTCTTTTCTAATTCTTCCTTGTCTGGACCTCTACCTATAATGAGTATTTTTACCTTATTTTTTTCTGTTTTACTTAGATAATCTATTGATTCCAATAACTCACCTAAACATCGTTCTTTGCGCAATCCACCGATATAACATATGACAAACTTATCTTTACCTGCAAACTTTTCTCGTATTTTTTCTAGTTGAAGATATTCTATATCATACTGACGTGAATCCTGTGCGTTCATAATGATTAAAACTTTTGCGCCATTAGACTCAAATATATCTCCAATAAGTTGATTAATTGTTATGACATAATCACATCTTTTTGACATAAATTTTTCGGTTATGGATATTATCTTACATATGGGGGATGGTACTTTATTTTTTATGCTTGCAGTATAATTCTCATGCGAATCATATACTATTTTCTTACCCGAAAGTTTTGCCGCTAAAAATCCAGGGATAAGTGTATCAAAATCATGACAATGTATGACTTTTGCACCACTATTTAAACATTTAAAGAAACACTTTTTCCAAAAAAAAGGCATCATAAGCATGTTTTCATTAGTGTTGCCATAACTTGATTTGGGTCCTACGCGCGTAACTTTAATGTCATCTAGCTTATCATCAGCTTTAAATTCCCCAAGCCGATCCCAGCAAAAAATCTCCACATCTTTTCCGTTTTCAGTTAGAGTCTTTGCTTCCTTATAAACTCTGATGTCTGGTGGAAAACCATTGGCAAGAAGCATTAATACATCCATAATCAGTTAATCTTTTAGAACTTCGTTTAATACCATTTCAACGACTTTTGCAGTCACTTCCCAAGTTTCGTCCTTAATATTCTTTCTTGCTTCCCGTCCAAGGGATTCTGCTTTACCCTTCTTTTTCAGTAACAAAAGAACTCCTTTTGTCAGTTCGCCGATGTTCTCTGGCTCGAATAAAATACCACTTTCTCCATCCTTTATTATTATGTCGCGGATTCCCGGAACGTCACTTACGACAACAGGCCTTCCGCAGGATAGAAACTCTAATGTTGAAACAGGCCTTGCCTGCATGTTAGCTTTCCTCCCCACAGAGCTTGGCTTTGGGAATGTTGAAACACAGACTTTTGCAAGGTTTATTATGAGTGGCAAGTCTTCGTGCCTAAGGACGCCTGCAAAAAGAACGCGGTCCGATATACCCAGTTTCTTTGTTTCACTTATAAGCTCCTCAAACTGCGCGCCGTGGCCAACAAGAACAAAAAACGCACTAGGTTCTTCCTTCAGAATCTCTTTTGCAGCACGCAAGAAAAACATCCCACCTTTCCATGGTGCAAGGTTTCCCAAGAAAAGAATAGGTCTTGATTTTGCAGAAAGGCAGTCATTAATCTTTTCCTTAGGCGCTCCATTTTCAAGAAGCTTTTCCCTTAAAATGGCTTTCTCCTTAAGACCGATTGCAATAGGCCTAAATTCATTTGAATCAACGCCTGTTTTTGCTGTTGCAAACCTTTCTTTTGGGATGCCATAAGTTTCTGAAAGCTCTTTTCCTATTCCTTCGACAGGAACAATGATTTTCTTTGATTTCTTAAGTACGAATGCTTCAAGAGTCTTTCCGACTGCGTTTTCTAAAGCGCCGTAGTGTGATGCCCCCCAAATGTCATGGACAATAGTCACAAACGGAACGCCTGTTGCAAATGAGGCTTTGTAGCTTGAAGCTCCGACAAGATAAGGTGGGTTATGCGACATGATTATATCGATATTTTCCTTCTCAATTATCTTTGTTGCAAGAACTGCCATTTCAGGGATTGATGTTCCCCAGTTGCCTTTCAACCCCAAAAAACTACGGTAAGGCAGGCGAGTTATCTTAAACCCTTCTGCACTTTCTTCAAATAAGGGCGCCACATCATCTTTGTTGCACTGTTCGATACTTTTTGGATTGTGTGTCAGAATGTGGACATTATGTCCGGCCTTTGTCAAGTATTTTGCGAAGTTATGAACACGCACTGTCGCCCCACCGCAATGTGGGTAATACCAGCGACACATGATTAAGATATTCATTTACCAAGACCTCCGCAGATAATTCCTCTCTTGCGCAGCTCATTAAGGTCACAGATACCCCTGCCGTCAATTAGAACCTTGATTGTTGGGCATGATTTCAAAACCCCAGTCCCCAAGAACTCATCATGGTCTGCAAGTACTATTGCACAATCAGCCTCGCATGGCAGCTCTATTTTCTCTACTCCAAAACGGGCATAATCCTCCTTAGAACATAGTGGGTCATAAGCAAGTACCTCCTCAAACTCTTCTTTTGCCCTTTTGACAAACGGAAACGCAGCGCTATGCTCAAACTCGCGCACGCCACCCCTAAAAGTAAGTCCCAAAACGACTATTTTTGCATCCTTTGGAATTATCCCAACATCTTTTAGTCCCCCATCGCATTTAGATATCAGGCGTTCTATTACTGCTTCGTTTATTCCCCTCCCAGTTTTCATGAGTTTTGTTTTCTCATCAATCACAAACCATGGGTAATATGGGATGCAGTGCCCTCCAACATAACCTGGATTATGTATTTTGCAATACTTTTGAGTATTTGCTGCCGAAAAGACGCTTGCGGCATCGACTCCTTCTCTTTCACAGACATAGGAAAGCTCGTTTGCAAGAGCGATATTAAGGTCACGGTAGCAGCCTTCAAAGACTTTTACAAGCTCAGCCTCTTTGACGCCTGGCATAGTAATGACGCCCTTTGAATTTATCGTTTCATAGACCTTTTTTAGCCTGTCTAAGGAACGCGCGTCGCTTGTTCCAAGTATCTTTGGATACTCGCCTTCAATATCACGAATAGCATGGCCAGAGTACGTTCTTTCAGGGGCATGCGCGATTGAAAAATCGCCAAGCTTAAGTCCAGACTCCTCAAGAATAGGTAGTAGTAATTTTGTTGAGCCCGGAGGCATAGTACATTCTGTAATAACAATATCTCCTTTTTTTAATCTCTTTGATATCTCACGCGCAACGCTTTTTGCAATCGATAAATCAACCTTATTTTCTTTGATAAGGGTTGGAACAAGGATAATGTGGATAGTTGCGTTTTTTGATGCCAGACTAAAATCTGTTGTTGCAACATAACTTCCAGATTCAGAGTTCTTCTTTATGAGTTCGCCAACCCCAGGCTCTTCTGGGAGAACGTCTTCCCCGCGGGAAAGTGCATCAATCAGGGATTTATTGATGTCAACACCATAAACCTTAAAATATTTTGCTAAGACTTGTGCTAGAGGTAGTCCCATCTTCCCCTGGCCGTAGACTGCTATAACTTCACCCATTTGCCGCCTCTAAAATCCCTTCTACAATCTCAAGTGCTAGTTTTCCCTGGGCACCCGTCACAACAGGCACGGTCCTTTCTCTGACACATGACAAGAAACTTTCAAGTTCAAGCTTTAAGGGTTCACTTTGCCTGATAAGTGGACGTTCTACAATGTCACTGAAACTGGTGACGCCATCTTCCTTTTCGTATTTGCCTTGTTTGTGTATGGAAAGTGATTTTGACATGCAGTCAACACATAAATACTTATCCGGAAGTGTGATGTTAAGCGTTCTTTCCCTCTTTTGGCTTATCCTGCTGGCACAAACACTTGCAATAGTCCCGTTTTCAAAAGTGAGGAGAGCCTTTGCGTAATCTTCATGCTTTCCCGACATTGTTTTTGAGCTCGCATAAACATCTTTGACCGCCGAATCGACAAGACTTAAAATCAAATCCACGTCATGGATCATAAGGTCTAAGATAACGCCACAATCAGATATGCGACCTCCAGAAGGTCCAATACGATTTGCTTCAAGAGCTATCGGGTTATCGTTAATTTCGTCTCTTGCTGCAATTATTGCCGGGTTGAAGCGCTCTATATGTCCAATTTGTAGTATTCTCCCGTTTTCCTCGGCGCAACGTATTATTTCATCAGCTTCCCCTGTTGACATTGCAATAGGCTTTTCAAGAAGCACATCAATCCCGTTTTCAAGAAGAGTGATTGCGACATCCCTGTGCAGGAAGGTTGGTACTACAACACTCGCGCAGTCTACCTTTCCAATAATGTCTGATACATCAGTATAATAATCACAGTCAAATTGTGTTGCGACTTCCTTTGCCGCTTTTTCGTTCTTATCAACAACTGCTACAAGCGCGCAGTCCTTTAATTCTGAATAAACTCGGGCGTGATGCTTACCCATGTTACCGACACCGATAACTGCCGCTTTAATCATATCTTTCAATTACTTCACCTTCTTTATTTACCTTCCCGCACAGCTTTGCAGGGTTTCCATAGACAAGCCCAAAAGGTGGAACGTCTTTTGTAACAACGCTTCCCGCACCGACCATAGCATATTCTCCAATCTCAACACCACAGACTATTGTGGAATTCGCTCCGATTGATGCGCCTTTTTTGACAAGTGTCTTCCCAACCTTTTCTTCATTCCAGATGAATGCGCGAGGCCTAAAGTCGTTTGTGAATGTTGCCGACGGTCCGACAAATACGTCATCTTCTATCTCAACACCGTGATAGACTGAAACATAATTCTGGATTTTGCAGGCGTCCCCGATTTTTACACCAGAGTCTATATAGACGCCCTTTCCAATATTACAGTCCTTTCCGATTACTGCATTCTCACGAACTTGAGCTTGATGCCATATACTTGTTCCTTCACCGATTTTCGCCTTTTCTGAGACTTCTGCACTCTCATGGATTTTTACCATCTTTTCTAAATGTCTCCTGTAGAATGGGAATCGCGGCCCCGAACCAAGCTGACTCCCGCATTTACAGCAAGGTCTTCCCAGTCCTTTTTTGGCACCCCATATTTTTCGTTTGATTCTAAAAGAACCTTGTTTTTTGCCATAATACCAAAAACTTCATTTAATTCTTCATCAGAAAACTCAAAAGCTCTTTTTTCTGCTAGAGCCCCAGGATGCCCCCATGCACATACCTCAGGAACGTTTACTGCCTTTTTTAGGGCTTCAAGATACTCGTCCCGACCACCCTCAAAAGAATGGAAAGAAACTATGGGATAATCAACAGTTTTTATCAGTTCCGGTGGAGCATCTATGTCCCCCCCAGGAAGAATTTTTGCTTCACACCCACTTAAAATAACAATTTCCGGGAACGCGGCTCTTACTGATTTTAGATCAGACAAAAAAGCGTCAAAATCATAAGAGAGTTCTTTTCTTACGTGTTCTGTAAACGCAAGAAGTGGGAGCCTGGCGCCAACTGCAGCATCGCACATACGAAGCACAGAATCCTGCCCATCAGTATAATTGCTGTGGACGTGCCAGTTTCCCGTCATTAGAAGGCCCTGATATTTTTCCCAAGATTTCATACTAGAATGTCGGCTATTCGTTTGTCATCAAGGCTGCCAATACCTCCCCAATATCTCATTATCCTCGCACCCCACTTTATGTTAAACTCCGGTGCTCTTTCACCCAGCCCAAGAAGTATTGAAGCGTATATGACATTTGCCCCACCAATTGTTGCGGCAACCATAGTCCCCTGGACTCGTGGATTGCTTTCAAGCATCTTTGGCACTCCCTTTTCGTCAAGCTTATACTGAAACCCAAAGCAGTACTCAAGACCAATTTCTTCAGCGAGTTTAGTGGACCACTCAATGATATCTTTTCTTTCTTCAAGCGTTCCGTTAAATGTGATTCCCGTTCTTATGAGATCCCGTTTTCGTGGAATAGCAACATTCTTGCTTTCTCCCCTAAAGCAGTCAACAGAGTACTCATCACCAGGAAGGTATTCCATAACAAGAAGCGGCGGGAACTTTTCGCCAAGTGTTGTTCGCAGTTGTTCGCTTCTGCAATACGCGCCATTTGGCTTTTCATCATAAAACATTTCTTTAAGCGATTTTTCATCGTCCACAATCCTAAGGCCCCGCATACCGCTTGCAACAGGCGGTTTTATGACAAAAGGCTTATTTGGAAAGCCTAGCTTGCCTGCAAAAGACATGAGAGACTCAAAATCACTTACAAGAGCGTATTTTGGCACAGGCACGCCAAGCTTTTCACAGAGCTTAAAAAGCTCGTATTTATCGTTACTTTTTTCGATTGCATCCGCGTTTGAAAGAGCAAGTTTTATTCCAGCTTTTTCCAGAGCCTCTTTTCCTTGTGAAAGAGGATAAAGTTCGTTTGTAGTCTGAGGTAAAATGACATCAACACCTTCATTGTCACAGATTCGTATAACTGTGTCCAGATAACCTCGTTCAGAAGGTGCAGGAATCTTAAAAAAAGCGTCGCAGAGGTATTTTCCAACAACGTCTTCTTTCATATCAACACCTACTATGCGGATACTGCGGTTGTCAGGGTTGTTCTTAAGTGAGTATATCGTCCCGGCAATGCCCGGCGCTCCCGCCCCTGTTACAAGAACTGTTATTGAATCCATCTATATACTTCAAAGGCCTCTGCAAATAGTGAATTACACTGTACGCCACGAACGCGCCCAAGACCCTTTATGAAATCTTCGTCGAAGTAATTGCGAGAGAGAGTCCCTTGCGTCTCGTATTTTGATAATGCAAGCAACTTTTTGTTCATGTCCTCTTCAGTCACCTTTTGGAAAAAAGAAGGTTTGAATTCAAGATTATTCCAGGGCTCCTCATACCCGAGTATGCTCGAACTTTTTTTAAATGCGCGAAAAGCTTCCTCAAAGACAACTTGGTGATCCTGATGTAAATCAGAACGCGAAGGGCAGAGTATAAGTTCCGGAGAAAAGTCCTTTTTTACTTCGATTAATTTATCGAGTATCTTTTGGCGCCCACCCAAAAACGTCCTGTTAGAAAAGTCCATACAAGTAATATCTTTAATGCCCAAAACCTTTGCAGATTCTTCGAACTCACCCCTCAATTGACCTTTAGCAAAACCTGAAGGTAGTGAAGACTCGCAACTTGAGAATGCAATCCATTTTATCTCATGACCCTCACGGACAAAACGCGAGACACTTGCCCCAGCTCCAAGTTCTACATCATCAGTGTGTGGCGAAAGTAATAATATCCTCATTTTATGCTATATTATTTAGCGTATTTGCAATTAGCTTAAGATTGTCTTCTGTAACAGACGGATGAACTGGAAGTGAAAGAACCTTTTTTGCGACATCATTTGAGTTTGGCGTGCTTTGTGTAGAATATCCAAGTTCTTTGTAATAAGTCTGCTCGTTTATCGGAACAGGATAATACACCCCGCAACCGATTTCGGCTTCCTTTAGTTTTTCGATAACAGTATCGCGATTCTCCACCATTATTGTGTACTGGTGGTAAACATGCTTTGCATCAGGCGAGACATATGGAGTTACAACACCGTTTAGATTATTATCAAGATAATTTGCATTATCGCGGCGCTTTTTTGTAAAGCCGTCAAGCTTTCTTAGTTGAGCAAGACCGATTGCAGCGCAGATATCTGTCATCCGGTAGTTAAAGCCCATGTAATCGTGGTAATACCTGCGTGCCATTCCGTGATTGCGGTATATTCTTGACATCTTGGCTATTTTATCATCGTTTGTCGTAACCATACCACCTTCTGAAGTCGTCATATTCTTTGTCGGGTAAAATGAGAAGCCGGCAACATCTCCAAGAGCGCCCGCTTTTACTCCTTTCCACTCCGCAGCGTGTGCTTGACAGGCGTCTTCGATGACTCGCACACCCGAGTCTTGCGCGATTTCATTAATTGCACTCATGTCAGCACACTGCCCAAAAAGATGCACAGGCATTATTGCCCTGGTTTTGTCGCTTATGGCCTCTTTAATGCTTTCTGGGCTGATGTTGAAGGTTTTTGAATCAATATCGCAAAAGACGGGTTTTGCGCCCGCCATAAGAATAGAATTCCCTGTTGCAATGAAGCTAAACGGTGTTGTTATGACTTCATCACCTGGCTTTATTCCCGCTGCCATGAGCGCTACATGAAGTGCAGCAGTCCCCGAATTAACCGCAACTGCGTGTTTTGTCCCACAGAACTCCGCGAAATTCTCTTCAAATTCTTTTACCCTTGGCCCTTCTGCAATCATGCCGGAATTTAGGACATCATTTACGGCTGATTTTTCCTCCTGGCCAATAAGTGGTTTTGCAATAGGTATCATATTCTTCCCTTGAAAAAAAGCTCCTCTTAATTTTATATATTTCTAAACAAAAACTACTTAGGGAAAAGACATTCCCAAACCTTTTTATACTATCAAGTTCTAAAAAGGCACAATTTTTACTTGTAATATTAATAAATCTATAAAATGGGTCTTAGACGAGCTCACTGTTACCATTGGGACAGTCAGCCATATACAAGGGTTTCAAAAAATCCATCAACTTCGTTTATCACAGGTATTCCTGGTATCAAGATAACAAAATTCGACATGGGCGAGCTTAACGGCGACTGGGATATTCGCGTAGAGCTTGTTTGTATAGAACGGATTCAAATGCGCCACAACGCTCTTGAAGCAGCACGTCAGACAGCTGTTCGTTGTCTGGAAAAAGCATTAGGTAAGAACAGTTTCCATTTCAAGCTTCACGTTTACCCTCACCACGTAATGAGGGAGAACAAAATGGCAACAGGAGCCGGGGCAGACCGTGTTCAGAGCGGTATGCGTGAGTCATTTGGAAAACCTGTTGGCAAAGCTGCGCGCGTTAACGTAGGTCAAGCGGTGTTTTCAGTTGAAATCCCGCGCGAAAAAGAAGCTGTGGCAAGAGAAGCCTTAAGGAAGGCAAACGCTAAGCTTCCAGGCAAGTGCACAATTGAAACTGTGGTTTTAAAAGAACCAACAGAAGACGACACAGACGTCTCATAAACTCATTTATTTCTTTTGTTTAATTCTAGGTTTCTTAAGCTAAGCTTTAGCGGCAAGTTGCATGTAGGTTCTTATCATGCCATCTCTCAAAGGCCTTATAAATCTCAATTACAACAAGTACGCTAAGTGCCACCCCAAAAATGACTCCCCAGTCAAAAACTGAGAGTGGCACCGTTCCAAATGCTTCAGCCAAAAACGGCACGTAGATTATGAGGCATTGAAGTACAATTCCGACAATAACTGCAAGGATGAGCCACTTGTTGTTAAAGGGGTGGGAAGAAAACAAAGATTCTTTTTCAGTCTTGCAGTTAAAGACATTGACTAGCTGGAACATTACAAGCACGCTAAATGCCATGGTTGACGCCTTAAGTGCAATCTCGCCTTCACCTACAAAAAGAGGGTTATAAGCATAATAGACTCCAAGAGTACCCACTGCAAGTACGATTCCCGTCAAAAGTATTGTCCGCAGCATGATGCCTGAGAATATGCTCTCCTTTGGATTCCGTGGGGCTCTTTTCATAAGGTCTTTTGGTTTTGGGTCGACACCCAGGGCAAGAGCCGGCGCGCCGTCTGTTATCAAGTTTATCCAAAGAATTTGTATTGCCGAGATAAACGGGCCTACAAGAGGGAAAAGCAATATTCCAAAGAAAAGAGACATTACCTCTCCGGAATTTGATGAGAGTAAGAAACAGATGAATTTTTTGATGTTGTCATAAATACCGCGCCCTTCTTCAACAGCAGAGACTATCGTTGCAAAATTGTCATCAGCAAGAACCATTGCAGCAGCTTCCTTAGTTACTTCAGTCCCGCTTATCCCCATCGCAATCCCGATATCAGCTTTCTTTAGGGCCGGAGCGTCATTTACTCCATCTCCCGTCATTGCAACAATATGTCCGTTCTTTTTTAGAGCCGCAACAATTCTAAGTTTATGCTCCGGGTTCACTCTTGCAAATACTGTTATTGATTCGACTCTTTTTTCAAGCTCAGGCTCACTCATAGACTCCAGTTCAGTCCCGGTAACAGTTTCACCCTTTGGCAGACCAATCTCGCGGGCAATGGCACTTGCTGTTATCGCGTGGTCTCCCGTTATCATCTTAACTGCGATTCCAGCCTCTTTACATAATGATATTGCGCCCTTCACTTCTTCGCGCGGCGGGTCAATCATTCCAATCATTCCAAGGAAAGTTAAACCCGTTTCAATAGCCTCACCCTTCTTTTTTAGCTCCTTTGTAGCTATTCCAAGGACGCGGAGGGCATCACTTGCCATGACATCATTCTTTTCCAAGAGCTTTCTTTTCCCAGCCGCGTCAAGTTTTATTTTCTTGCCCCGGGCAAAGACGCTGTCACACAAATCCAAAATGATTTCTGTTGCGCCTTTACAATATACCATTTCCTTGCCGTCTATCTTGTTTACTGTTGACATGCGCTTTCTTTCAGAATCGAATTGAACCTCTTTTTCCCGCGGGAATTCAGACGTTGCGCTTTCCTGAATAATTCCAGCTTTTCCTCCAAGGGTTATAAGAGCGATTTCTGTTGGGTCTCCAATGCCTCCGGACTCAAGGCTTGCGTTGTTGCAAAGCACACTTCCACGAAGAAGGGACATTAGGGTCGCGTCACGCGAAACATCAATAAGCTTTCCATTTTCACTGAAGTCCCCTTTTGGTTCATATCCTGAGCCAGAAACATTTATTTCACGATTATTGTACGCTATTTTTCGCACGGTCATCTCGTTTTTAGTAAATGTCCCGGTCTTATCACTGCAGATAACATCACAGGAGCCAAGCGTCTCAACTGCCGGAAGCTTCCTTATTATCGCCTTTCTTTTGACCATGCGCTGCGTTCCAAGGGCAAGAGCCATTGTGACAACTGCGGGCAGGCCTTCAGGGATTGCGGCAACGGCCAGGGCAACAGCAACAAGGAAAAACTCCATGATCTCACCACTTCCGTTCTTTAGGACTTCTGTTGCAAAGACAACGACACAGACAATAAGGACCATTACTGCAAGCTGTTTTCCGACTTTGTCGAGTCTTGCCTGAAGCGGGGTTTCTTCAACACTTGTTTCCTGAACAAGACTTGCTATCTTTCCAAGTTCGGTTTCCATTCCCGTTGCCGTGACAAGGACTGTTGCCTTGCCATATACGATTACTGTCCCGGAATAAACCATGGAGAGCCTGTCTGCAAGAACTGTCTTTATAGGAAACTTTTTTGTGCTTTTTTCAACAGGAAGGGATTCTCCAGTCAAGGCCGCTTCATCAACCCTTAAGTCAAGTGCGCTTATGATTCTTCCGTCGGAAGGAACTTTGTCACCAGCCTCAAGAAGTATTATGTCGCCGGGAACAAGCTCGCTTGTAGAGACTTTTATCTCGTGCCCCTCGCGCATTACTTTTGCCTGAGCGCTGACAAGCGCCTTAAGGGCGTCAAGGCTTTTTTCGGCCTTATATTCCTGCACAAAGCCGATTACGGCGTTTAGTACCACAATTATTGTTATGACTATTGTGTCTATAGGCTCTTTTCCTTCTTCTAAATCAATTATAAAAGAGACGACAGCAGCTATTATAAGGACTATAATGAGTATGCTTTTAAACTGCGCTAAAAAGAGCTTCCAGATAGGGATGCCACCCTCTTTTTTCAGTTCGTTTGGACCGTATTTTTCAAGCCTTTTTGTGGCTTCGCCTCCAGTTAAACCCTTTTCTGAACTATTTAGGGATTTTATCGCGTCTTTTCCGTCAACTGAATAATAAGGAGGCATACTCTTATAGATTACAAATAGCAATATAAGAATAATCACAAAGATATAACTGCATTTTTATAATATCTCCCATTGAAATACAAGTTAATCCCTCTAAAAGGCGCCCGTCCTATCACGAAAAAGTCTCTTGATTGGACCCCCCAACACAGCAATTCTATTTTCTCGGGCGCCTTCTTATACGCTATTTTTATCGCTGGACTTTGATTTTGAGGCAAATAGTTGCCTTTTTGTACGACTCTCTTCAAAATATACGCAAACTTACAGGAGTTTATTTGCGATTTACCGCTTTGTCGGGGATAATCGTTCTTAGATTAAAAATATTAAAAATGGTAAGCAGAAACAGCGGTAAAGGTGGACGCCACAACCGCAACAAGCTCTCCAGGCACAGGGAGAGGACAACAGTAAACCAGCTTCTTGAGACTTTCGAAGTTGGCGACCGCGTCATAATCGACATAGATTCAAGCACGCAGGATGCAATGCCCCACCCAAGATGGCAGGGTAAAGAGGGCGAAGTCAAGGTTATCCGTGGTGATTGTTATGAAGTCGAGATAAAGGACGGCGGTAAGAAAAAGACATCTGTGACCTCTTCAGCACACCTTAAGAGGGCAAAGGTAAACTAATCTTTATAATAAGATGAACTCAAAGGAATTCTATTCCGAGGACCCTGTTTCAGTAGCCGAAGTTAAAAAGCTTCTGACAGATATCTCAAAGGAGAAAGAAGAGCTCGAATACGTGCAGAAGAAGGCTTTAGAGCATGCCCAGCATGCAGCAAAAGTATCTGTAAAAGACGCTCAGGCAATGAAAAAAGAGATGACAGAGCTCGGACTAAATAAAGAAAAGGCAATTGAAATAATAAATTGCATGCCCGACACACGGGACGAGTTACGCGCTTTTTTTGCAAAAGAACGAAAACCTCCTGAAACAGAGATGGTTGATAAGGTACTTGAGATAATCGCAAAACGTAAATAAGGGAAAAAGCGATTGTCAAGTTCCCCCTGATTTTAAAAGAATGGACGAAGACACAAAGGTAGATGGAGGCCGCAGGGCTGAAAAGATTCGTGAAGAATATGCCGTAGTCTTAGATTATCTCCCGAATGGGAGTGGTTCTATGCCTATGTACAAGCGCGTTCCTGTAGCACAGACAGTCGGCGAGCATTATTTTGTGTTACTCGAAGTCAGTCCAAAAGACGAGGCCACATTCGATCTTCATGAAAGGGTTTATGTGGGGGATGGCGAGCGCCCAAAGGTAAAGACCATAAGACGCCGCGTTCGATATGACGAGCTTTCAAATACATCCAAAAAGGAACTCGAAGAAGCAATAGAGCAGATTATCGAAACCCAAGAGCAAAGATTCGTGGACTTTTACAACAAGTCAAGGGCAATAAGCCTTAAGCATCACCAGCTTGAGCTCCTGCCAAAAATAGGAAAGAAGCATCTTATAAGTATTCTTGATGAACGGGAGATTGAACCTTTTAAGAGTTTTAAAGATATCAACGCGCGCGTAAAAGGCATGCCGGATGCCAAAGAACTTGTAACAGAGCGCGTGCTTGAGGAAATCGAAGGTAAGGAGCTTGATCACAGGCTGTTTGTGCCCGATTTTGGCAAAGAAGACGAAGAAAGAAATAACAGGCGCGGACATAACAGGCGCCGTTAAGACTAAAAATGGACCTATCTGGAGCCTATACTGCAATTGTAACGCCTTTTTCAGGCGAGGCCCTCGACGAAGAGGGTTTGCGAAAAAACATACGCTTCCAGATTGAGCAGGGAATGGATGGAGTTGTGCCTGTCGGAACGACAGGAGAATGTCCAGTGCTCAGTCCGGAAGAACACGAGCGAGTAATCGACATTGCCGTTGAAGAGGCAAAAGGCAAATGTAAAGTTATAGCAGGGTCCGGTTCAAATTCAACAAAAGAGGCCATCAGGTATACTCAGCATGCAAAGGATGCTGGTGCCGACGCGGCACTTATCGTTGTCCCTTATTATAATAAGCCAAGCCAGGAAGGCTTATACCAGCACTATAAAGCGATAGCAGAGGCTGTGGATATACCTATTGTCCTTTACAATGTCCCCAGCAGGACGGGAAAGAATCTTGAAGCAGAAACGACACTCAGACTTTCAAAGATTCCAAATATCGTTGCCGTAAAGGAAGCCTCATGTAATCTTGAGCAGATAATGAGAATCTTGCGCGATGCGCCTGAAGACTTCATAGTCCTTTCAGGCGAGGACAGCTGGACTTACCCTATGATGGCACTTGGTGGCCACGGTGTTATTTCAGTGGCATCAAACATAGCTCCCGCAAAAGTCGCAAACATGGTTCATGAATTTTTTGACGGTAAATTAGAAACTTCAAAGGCCATTCATTACGAGCTTCTTGATCTCTTTAAGGTGGTATTTGTAGACACAAATCCGTGCCCGGTCAAATATGCTTTAGATAAGATGGGCTTTGCAGCTGGAGCACCACGACTCCCTCTTGTCGAGATGACAAATGAAAATAAGGCAAAGATGGACGTAGTCCTTTCTTCCTTAGACCTCATTTAAGATGACAAGGATAGCAATAAACGGCGCATGTGGGCGTATGGCAGGAATGGTCTTGTCTCATGCACAAAACGATGATAATCTTGAGGTAGTTTCAGCAATAGATGCCCCAAATTCGCCAAGCATAGGAAAGGATATAGGAGATGTTCTTGGTATTGGGAATATTGGTGTTTTTGTAGTCTCAGGCGACACTATCGATTCAGAGATAAAAGAGAAAAAGCCCGATATTCTAATAGACTTTACCACGCCCAAAGTATCTATTAAAACTGCAGAGATAGCCGCGGCAAATAATGTCAAGGTAATCATAGGTACAACAGGCTTTGCAGGCGAAGAATTAAAAGAGCTTGAGAAGATAATTACAGATTCAGGCATTGCAGGAATCATTGCATCAAACTTTTCAGTCGGTGTAAATGTATTTTTCAAGCTCGCAGAAGATGCCGCAAAAGGATTAAAAGGCTTTGACATTGAGTTAATTGAAGCGCATCACAGGTTCAAAAAAGATGCACCCTCAGGCACAGCAAAGACTCTAGCAAAGATAGTTGCCGAAGCAAGAGGCCGCAATCTTGACGATGTTGCAGTCTATGGTCGAGAAGGTATGGTCGGAGAGAGGACTCCCGAGGAGATTGGCATACACGCCATTCGCGCAGGAGATATTGTAGGAGACCACACTCTTCTTTTTGGGGCGCTTGGCGAGAGAATAGAAATTCGTCACCAAGCACACTCACGCGACTGCTTTGCAAGCGGATGCGTACTTGCTACAAAATGGCTTGCGGGAAAAGAGTCAGGCCTTTATGATATGTGGGATGTAATTGGCCTAAAAGACTAATTATCACGCAATTTAAACTATTTTTAGAGTCAGCTTCAAATTAGGCGCTAGAATAAAGGTAAAAATTGAAATGAAGATAGAATATTCAAATAATCTAAAAAGCATACCTCCATACGCTTTTGCTGAAATTTCAAGAAAGAAAAAAGCACTTCGTGAAAAGGGCAAGGATCTTGTTGATTTAGGAATTGGGGATCCTGACCTTCCAACACCAAAAGGAATAGTCTCAGCAATGTCTGATGCTATAAATGATAGCTCTACTCACAGATACCCTATGGATGCCGGGCGTCCGGACTTTAGGCAGGCATGGGCTGATTGGTGCAAAAAAAGATTTGGTATAAGCATAAGCGCCTCTGATGTTCAGGCGACACTTGGCTCAAAAGAAGGTCTTTGCAATCTTGCCCGTGCATTTGTCAACCCGGGGGACAAGGTACTTGTGCCGGACCCAGGATACCCGGGCTATGCAAACGGTGCTTGCTTACTTAGTGGCGGCATTCCAGTAAAGATGCCACTTCTTGAAGAGAATGGATACTTACCGGACTTATCTGCAATAAACGCCTCTGATGCTAAGGACGCAAAACTAATGTATATCAATTACCCGAATAACCCCACAGGAGCCGTTGCAGACAAGGCATTTTACAGTGATGTAGTTGATTTTGCAGAAGAAAATGAGGTAATCATAGTCTCTGATTTACCCTATTCTGAGATATACTTTGATAAGAAGAATAAGCCAATCTCATTCCTTGAGGTGCCTGGGGCAATGGATGTTGGAATAGAACTTCATTCATTCTCAAAGACTTACAATATGACAGGCTGGAGACTTGGAAGCGCGTATGGAAACCCAGAGATTGTTGCGGCCCTTTCAAAAGTAAAAGAGAATATTGATTCAGGAGTATTTGAGGCAGTGCAAATGGCAGGGATATATGCACTTACGAATTATCCTGAGGCGCCAGCTCTTGACGAGTATAATAAAAGGATGGATACCTTAGTTGCAGCATTTAACGATATCGGGATTGAAGCAAAAAAGCCCCCGGCAACCTTTTACTTATGGGCAAAAGTCCCGGCAGGGGAAACCTCAGCTTCTTTTGTAAATAAGGTAATGGAGGCGGCAAATGTCGTACTCACCCCAGGAACTGCATTTGGTGAATACGGGGAAGGATACTTCAGGGCGTCAATAACTTCACCCTCAGAAAGGATAATTGAGGCAGCCGAAAGAATACGCAACTTAAAATAAGATAAAGATGGAGCTAAATTTCACAAAGATGCATGGCACAGGAAACGATTTTATCCTTGTTGATGCACGCAGTTTAGATATTTCAGATTTAGAAGGAACCACACGAAAGCTTTGTGAGAGAAAGTTTGGTGTGGGTGCCGATGGGCTTATTCTGGTATTGCCTTCAGAAACCTGCGATTTTCGCATGCAGATAATAAATGCCGACGGCTCAGAAGCCGAAATGTGCGGAAACGGCATTCGCTGCTTTGCAAAATTCCTTTATGAGAAGGGAATAACCGAGAAGACAGAACTTAGCGTAGAAACATTGGCAGGAGTTATCAAGCCAGAGTTACTTGCAGACGGGCGCGTGCGAGTTGACATGGGAGAACCACGTCTATTGCGCGAAGAGATTCCAATGAACGGCCCAGATGGCGAGAAAGTCATAAACGAAGGTATAGAAATAGACGGCGAAACCATAAACATAACTGCAGTTTCCATGGGAAACCCACATGCGGTGACTTTTGTTTCTTCAACAGAATCGCACCCCGTCGAGGAAATAGGAACTGTAGTAGAAACTCACAAGCTTTTTCCGAAAAAGACAAATGTGGAGTTTGTTGAAATACTTTCAGACGAGGAAATCAATATGCGCGTATGGGAGCGCGGATGCGGCGAGACCCTTGCTTGCGGGACAGGAGCCTGCGCGAGTGCTGTTGCGTGTTCACTAAATGGCAAGACAAAAAGAAATATACGAGTAAACCTGATTGGAGGAACGCTTGAAGTAGTATGGGACAAAGAAACAAACCATATATTTATGACAGGCCCTGCAACAACAGTATTTGAAGGCACACTAAACAACATTTAATATCAAAAATGGAAATCCGCGAGGGTAAGATGAATCTTGGGGGAGTTTCTGCTGAAGAACTCGCAGAAGAATTTGGTACGCCGCTTTATGTTTATGAAGAAGATATCATTAGGGAAAAGTGCAAGCTTCTTTCAGACGCGATAGCATATAACCCAAAAAAGCTCCTTTTTGCATGCAAGGCAAATTCAAGCCTTGCTGTCCTTAAGGTGATTTTAAGTGAGAACTGGGGGGTTGATGCAGTTTCACCAGGAGAAGTTTTCCTTGCCCTCGAAGCGGGCTTTCCAAAAGAAGATATTCTTTTTACAGGCAACAATATGTCTGATTCTGAGATGGAATGGGTACATAAAAAAGGAGTGCTTCTTAATATCGGTTCCCTTTCGCGCCTTGAAAAATATGGGAAAGCATTCCCAGGAAGTGATGTCTGCGTGCGCGTCTGCCCGGATGTAAACCCCGATGTTCATCCTCACCTTAAAACCGGCGGCCTTGACTCAAAGTTTGGCATCTGGATTGGCGAAGCGCCAAAAATTCGCGAGATAGCTTCAAAGTACGATTTAAAGATAGTGGGCATACATGCACATATCGGAACAACAATAATGGATCTCGTCCCCTTTAAGGAGACAATGAATCTTGTCCTTAGCGCGGCAAAAGAATTTTCCGACCTTGATTTTGTAGATTTTGGCGGTGGAATTGGAGTTCAGTACAAGCCGGGCGAGCCAGAAGTCGACATAAAGGAGTTTGGACGCTTTGCGACTGAAAAGATGGAAGCCTTCTCAAAGGCATATGGCAAAAAAGTCGAGTATAGGATTGAACCCGGACGCTACTCGGTGTGTAGTGCAGGAGTTCTTCTCGGTAAAGTCAACACGATAAAAAAGAACCCTCAAAAGACCTTTATAGGTCTTGATGCCAATATGGCTCACTTAGTGCGCCCTTCAATGTACGGGGCATACCACCACATAGAAAATGCATCTAATATGGAATGTCAAAACGGCCCTCTTGAAACGGTTGATGTTGTGGGCAATATCTGTGAGACTGGCGACTTCTTTGCAAAGGACAGAAAGGTTGAGCACGCAGAAGAAGGCGATATAATTGCAATAGAAAACGCAGGCGCCTACGGATTTTCAATGGCCTCAAACTACAATTCCTTCCTCAAACCAGCAGAAGTCATGGTTTCAGGAGGCAAGGCGCGCCTTATTCGTGCGCGGGCGCCGTATGAAGCACTTTTAGAAGGGCAAATATACTAAGTTTTCCCATATTTTCGGATTTTTTCATTTTTATTTTATAAGCCTTAATTTACCCTTATATTTTACAACCGTAAAATTTACTTACGTAAAACAAACGATTAAGAAAATGCCCGGAAAAATAAAAGTAGCACTTATTGGTATTGGCAACTGTGCGAGTTCTCTTGTGCAGGGTGTCGAGTATTACAAGGATGTTGGAGATAGTGATGAGAGAGTACCTGGCCTTATGCATAACGTGCTTGGCGGATACAAGATATCAGACATAGAGTTTGTCGCGGCCTTTGATGTTGACAAGAGAAAGGTAGGAAAAGACCTATCTGAAGCAGTTTTTTCAGGCTCGAACTGCACAACAAAGTTTTCAGACGTCCCAAACTGGGGAATTACTGTCCAGAAAGGTCCGGTTCTTGATGGAATAGGTGAAACAGTACAGGATTCATTCCTTGTCGACCCGAAGCAAAACCCTGTTGACGTTAAAAAAGTTCTTAAAGAAACGGGGGCAGAAGTCGCCGTTGCCTACCTTCCAGTTGGCTCTGAAGACGGCATTCGTTGGTATGCGCGCCAGTGCATGGAAGCAGGCGTTGCTTTTGTAAACGCAATCCCGGTATTTATCCAGGATGAAAAAGAGCTTATCGCTGAATTTGAGAAAAAGAAGCTTCCGGTTATCGGAAGCGATATCAAAAGTCAGGTTGGAGCAACAATAGTTCATCGTGTCTTAACAAAACTCTTTGTAGACCGCGGTGAGCCACTAGCACATACTTACCAGCTTAATGTGGGTGGCAACACAGATTTTAAGAATATGCTTATGCGCTCACGGCTAAAGAGCAAAAGGATTTCAAAGACAAATGCGGTCCAAAGCCAGCTCCCACAAAGGCTTCCCGATGAAGATATCTATGTTGGCCCGTCTGACTGGGTACCGTGGCTTAAGGACAATAAGGTCTGTTTTATCAGGATGGAAGGCAAGCAGTTTGGCGACGTTCCAATGAACCTTGAGATGCGCCTTTCAGTCGAAGACTCTCCAAACTCGGCGGGAGTAATAGTTGATGCCATACGCTGCGCAAAGCTTGGTCTTGATCGTGGTGTCGGCGGAATGTTACTTTCTCCGTCAGCGTATTTCATGAAGTCGCCCCCCATACAATACCCGGATTCTCTTGCAAAAGAGATGGTCGAGGAATTTATAAGAGGCGAGCGCGAAAGATAAAATAAGACAAAAACAAAATGCTAAAGAATACTGGTACTGCAAACGGCTTTTCAATAAAAGTCGGAATCGCATTTGCAAAACTTGGTTTGTCACCTAACATGTGGACACTTATCTCCATATTGCCAGCATTCGGAGGCCTTATCGCGCTTTGTTACGGAAAGCTTCTTATTGGCGCTGCATTCTTTATTCTTGCAGGCGCAATGGATATGATAGACGGCGCTGTTGCCCGTGCGACGGGAAGGGCAACAAACTTTGGCGCGTTTCTTGACGGAGTGGTGGATAGATACATTGAAATACTGCTCTACATGGGTATCTTAATCTACACGTATGTGACACTTGTCCCAACAGAAATCCTTGGAATTCCAAACAGCATATGGGTTGCACTACTGATATTCGGTGCATTTATGACAACATTTGTTAAAGCCTATGCCGACCACAAAAGTGTAATAACAGACGAAAAGAAACTAAAGGCGATGGGTGGATTTATTGAGCGCGCCGAAAGACTTATTTTGGTCTATGCTGCGATGATACTTGGATACTTTGACCCAGCGTTTTTGGTATACATTCTGGCACTTACCGCAGTTCTTACAAACCTAACCGCAATCCAAAGAATAATTTATGCAACCCGTCACGCGGATACAAGTATCTAGTTTTCTTTAGTTGGCTACCGGACCTTCCCTATATCCGATATAAACAATTATTGCTACAACAAGGATAATTGCCACAAAGAGAGCAAGATCAGGAATGCCCTTTATTATGTTGCTTGCAAGCCAGAAAGGAAGTTCTTCATCGCTTTTTGTCGTGTTATTCTCAACAATCGTTTCATTGACAGTTTCATTTAGAGTCTCATTTAAGACAGGTTCTGTTATCTCAATGGACTCTGCGACAAAACTCCTTACAGTGACTTCAGCAAGTGCTGAATTTGAACCTGGAGTAAGAATGGCTATTCGTGCATACCCGTTTCCTGTGGGGGCCATAAGGAAAACAGTCACGTTTAGTGCTTCGTTTACAGCAAGATTAAATGAGTCTGATGACGATTCCATGCCTTCTACAAGGAAACTTAGGTCCGAGAAATCAACATTTCCTGTATTATTTATCTCAAGAGTGACTTTGCCCGGCAGTTCTGTAAATTCGAATAGCTCGTTTTCAAGCGGGGCAAGAATTTCAAGACCCGGGTTCTTTATGGCTCCAACAACATTTATTCGCAAAAGCTCACTGTCAAATGCGACATCATGGGATTCGCTGGCTTCTATACTTATGTCACGACCGCTAAATGTGAGGTTTTGACATGTAACCTTATACCTTGCTGATTCTCCGGGCTTGAGTGAATTTGGAGAGGTATCCCAGTCACAGTTTGTTGTGTTATAAACACTTTTTATGGTTATTTCCACACCCTCTAAGTCACCCTCACCAGTGTTTCTTACAACAGCATCAAAACTTGTGCTTATCCCCTCTTTTTCCACAATGGATATCTTCTTTTTTGGACTGATGATTTCCAGGTCATAATCAGGAGGCGTTGCGTCAAATGATGTTGATTCAGTAAACTCAGAACCGTCCTCACAAGAACCTGATATCTCAAAAGTGACTGTGGAAGTTTGCGTCCAAAGTCTTCCTGTCAGCGTTACTGTGAACTTTTTTGTAGCATTCTCAGCTATTGTCGCGCTAGTCGGTGAAACACTGCAGCTTATCGGGCTTGAACACTCAACGCTTGCAGAGACGCTTGCTGCGCCATCGCACTCGTTTTTCACTTCTATTCTTGCGACGTTTTTCCCGTTGACACCGACATCACCTTCATCTGTAATACTGACATCCCCGAGGCAAATGGCACTAAAAAGCAATACAAAAACACAAGAAATCATCAAAACTTTTTGTTCATTCATTTTATAATCACTGACAATCTTAGATATATTCTATACCAAAGTTGTCCTTCTTTGGCTTTTCCTTCTCTTTTGGCTTTGGTGTCGGGGGATGACCCGAAAGTTCACATGCTGCAGTCCATACATCATCAGGAGGGCGCGCTTCGCCCTTGGCTGGAACTACAACAGGTTCTTCTTTTACTTTTGGCGCGTCCCTAGGTTTTTCTCGGTTTATACCAATCAAAGCCTGTCGCTTGAATCTGCCCCTTGCAGAACCGCCCTTCCACTCTGGCAATGGATTAACATTAAGACCAGGCATATCTTTTCCGGTTTCAACCTTAGGCATGATGCCGCCAAATAAGTCATTGTTGCTCTTATCTATTACATTAGCAGTCTTTTCAAGTACCTCAAACTCTCCTTTGGGATATGGGGTTTCCTCCTTTATTGAAACAGGCCCTTCGGGCTCAATCTCAGCCGGGAGTTCAACACCGTCTACAAGCGGCAGTTCTCCGACTTCTGCAACAAGAATAAAAGAGTTATAGCCATCCCCAACATAGCTACATGACCATTCAATATCGTCAATATTAAGTTCTCTTCTCATTGAAGTGTTAAGCTCCCGCATCTCAAGAATGTCAAGTTCGCGAGGGCTTGATACTAGGGCAAGCGCCCTTTTTATCATAGGTTTTTCAGCATACATTCCAGCCTCGTTTATTGCCCCTTCAATAGCACGTTTAAGGCTGACTTCTCTTCCAGAAGTCACAATGAACTGCTTTTCGCCACAAAAGAATCTGCGAACACCATCTTCGCCAAGACTTGTATCACCAAGACCCATAACCGAATGGGAGATTAATAGAACCAGTTCGACAACAAGCCTGTTTACTTCTCTGAAAACATAAAGCATGGGCTTTCCCGAACTTCGTAGTTTCAAATTATTATCAATGATTAAAACGGCGTCTGCCTTTTTCCTCATGCGTTTTATTACCGAGTCTGCAAAGTCTGTTCCCATACCCATATTTGATGCGGGGTATATTGGGACAAATATTGTTGTCACACCCATGTTTTCACATGCTTCTGAAACAAATTCGGCAAGACAAGCACCAGTTTTCCCGCCAAGGCTCGCAATGATTATTGCAATATCAGCCCCCTCAAGTGCATCTTCTATTTTTTTGATATCGCGCGAAACAGCTTCTTTTACTTCAGAAGGCTTTCCATTCTTGCAAGCCACAGCCTGTCCGATATCTATCCTTTTTACACTTTCTGGAAGACCTGCAAAGTCGCGCTCATCTTTGTCTATAACACCTATCTCAAGACCTTCCGGTGCCATCTCAGCTAAGTTGCCTGCAATCTTACAGCCTGCGCCACCGATTCCAAAAACCGCTATTTTGGAGCAAGGACTCATATTAATGGATAAACTTGGTTTGGGTGTATATTTATCCAACAGTGGATTAAAAGCTTGGGCCTATAACAGAACTAATCCTTTATGCAGTCTAAGCATAACTAGCTTCGTTTAAAGGTCCCTCTCCTGACTTCCTTGAGTAGTCAATATAAGCCCGTATTTCAGATTCGTTTATTGACGGCCTGACTTTTCCAAGAGCAGACAGGAAATGTTTGTTTGTGACCTTTTCACTTTTTTCATCCATTGCCGCATACGCAGCCTCTCTACATACCGCTTCAATATCTGCTCCGCTGTATCCTTCAGTAAGTTCAGTAAGTTCTGAAAAATTGACTTTCTGGACGGGCATCTCCCTTGTATGGACTTTAAAGATATTAAGGCGTGCCTCTTTATCAGGAGATCCCACGAGAACAAGCTGATCAAATCTTCCAGGTCGCATAAGCGCCCCGTCAACAAGATCCGGTCTGTTTGTCGCGGCAAGGACTATTACATTTTCCAGTTCTTCTATCCCATCCATCTCTGTTAAAAGCTGGTTTAATACGCGGTCGCCAGCGCGGCTATTGTCAAATCCACGCTTTCCTGCCAAGGCATCAATCTCATCAAAAAAGATTACACACGGCGCCACCTGTCTTGCTTTCTTAAAGATGTTTCGTATGGCCTTTTCACTCTCCCCAAGCCACATACTAAGAACTTCAGGTCCCTTTACTGAGATGAAATTAGCTTCACTCTCCCCGGCAACAGCTCTTGCAAGAAGCGTCTTTCCACATCCTGGGGGTCCATATAAAAGCACACCGCGCGCCGGTTTTATACCATATTTTTTGAAAGTTTCAGGCTCGCGTATCGGTTTTTCGACAACCCGAGTAAGATTATTTTTTACGTGTTTTAAGCCACCAATATCTTTCCAGGAACAAGAGGGCGTCTCAACAAGAACCTCGCGCATTGCAGAAGGCTCTATATTCTTTAATGCTTCATCAAAGTCGTTTTTTGTAACTATGAGCTTCTCAAGCACATCATCTGGAATCTCTCCCTTCTCAAGGTCCATTTCGGGAAGGAGTCGCCTGAGGACGCCAAATGCGGCTTCCTTACAAAGTGCTGAAAGGTCTGCCCCGACAAAACCATGGGTAGTTGCCGCAATCGCATCGATTTTTACATTCTTTGCAAGAGGCATGCTGCGAGTATGAATCTCAAGTATCTCGCGTCTTCCTGCTTTGTCAGGAACTCCGAGTGATATCTCACGGTCAAATCGCCCAGGGCGTCTAAGGGCGGGATCTAATACGCTTTCCCTGTTTGTTGCGCCTATAACCATAACATTCCCACGGCTTTCAAGACCGTCAAGAAGAGTTAGAAGCTGAGCGACTATTCTTTTTTCGACTTCACCCTGGACTTCTGAGCGTTTTGGTGCAATGGCATCAATCTCATCAATGAATATCACCGACGGTGCACTCTCTTCTGCATCCTTAAAGACTTTCCTTAGATTCTGTTCTGATTGCCCATACCACTTTGATACTATTTCAGGACCATTGAGTACGACAAAGTTAACATCAATCTCTGAAGCTACAGCCTTTGCAAGAAGCGTCTTTCCAGTTCCCGGTGGCCCATATAAAAGAACACCTTTTGGTGGTTCAATACCAAGTTTTTTAAAGATTTCAGGATGCTTCATGGGAAGCTCAACCATTTCCCTGATCTTTTTTATCTCCGAATCAAGACTGCCTATATCCTCATAAGTTATTTTTGGCATGGGACGCTCTTCTTTTGAGCCAGAGCCAAAAGCACTACTCCCAACCTTTGTCCTTTCTGTTATACTTACAATTCCTGAAGGAACAGTTTTTGTAACAACAAAAGGTATTGTGGAGCCAAGAACCCCGACAACTATTCTGTCGCCTTCAACAAGAGCTCTCCCCTGAAGCCTGTGTTTTAAGTATTGGGTAAAATTGCCAGATATTTTGACTTTTTCTACAGGAGCAAATTCAACGCTTTCAGCCTCCTGGGGATTTGCACGCTTGATGAGAATGCTATCACCCATCGAAACGCCGCAATTGTGTCTGACAAAACCGTCCATACGAACAACATCAAGTCCATCATCCTGTGGATGACCTCGCCAGGCAACGGCAGTAGTCCTTCTTTTACCGAGAACCTCGACAACACCCCCACTTGCGATTCCAAGGGACTCCATAACATCGCCGCTGATACGCACGATACCGCGCCCGACATCAGTTCTGAAAGCCTCTGCTACCTTTAGTTTAAAAACCATTTGTCTCTTGTATTATTATTCAGACATAAGACTAAAAAACAATAGCCCAACAATCTTTTTACCTTCAAGCCCCAAAATTAAAGAGAAATGGATGAGGGACTTTCAGTCAAGGAACTAACAAACTTTTTGCCAAAGACAATTTCCCAGATATATGGGGAAGCGGCATCAGGCAAGACAAATATCTGCATGCTTGCGGCAATAGAGTGCGCAAAATCTGGCAAGCGCGCAGTTTTCATTGACAGCGAAGGCTCATTTTCAACAGAACGCTTTAAACAACTGACAAAAAGCGATACCCAGGAGCTTCTAAAATCAATATTGATTGCAGAACCGGCTGATTTTGACGAGCAAAAGATTGCAATAGGGAAAATTCAGGATTTATGCATAGATGGCAACGTCGGTCTTGTCATAGTGGATTCACTAGTTTCACTTTATCGCCTTGAAATGTCATCAGGAGAAGACGCATACAGGACAAACAGGGAGCTTTCCCGCCAGCTCGCCCTTCTCTCTAAGATTGCAAGAAAGTATAAGATTCCAGTAATTGTTACCAATCAAGTATATTCTTCATTTACAAAAGGCGACTCCAAAGACAATAAAAGCGAAGTCGTTCCGGTTGGCCGCGACGTACTAAAATACTGGACAAAAACAACAATAAAACTTGAAAAGGAAGGGACATCGCGCCGAGCAACCCTAACTCGCCACCCGACAAAAAAAGAGGGCGCATCATGTATCTTTAAAATAACGAATGACGGACTGGAAAATGAAAGTTTTATTGATAGTTGCCCCGAGTGATTTCAGGGACGAAGAATATTTCGACACAAAAGAGGAACTGGAAAAGAAAGGAATAAAAGTAGTTAGCGCAAGTACAAAAAAAGGAGAGCTAACGGGAGTTCTTGGGGGTCGCGCTGAGGCAAGTATCACTCTTCCAGAACTTAATGTTGATGATTACGCAGCTATCGCCTTTATCGGAGGCGGGGGATCTTCAGTATTTTTTAAAGACCAAAACGCCTGGTCGATTGCAAGGGATGCTAAGGAAAAAGGAAAGATTCTTGCCGCGATATGTATCGCCCCAACAACTCTTGCAAACGCAGGAGTCTTAGATGGCATAAAAGCGACTGCATGGCCGTCCCAAGAAGGCTCACTAAAAGAGCATGGAGCCATTTGGACGGGAACTGAGCTAGAAGCAGATGGCAAGATAATCACGGCAAATGGCCCGGGTGCGGCAAAAGCATTCGGCCAAAAGATAGCAAGCAGTTTAACAGAATGACAGAAGATGAGTGGATTCAGGTTAGAGACGGCGTTCGCAGAAAGCCTCTTGCCAGATACGAGGAAAAGAAGATGCAACTGGATATAATCGAGATTGCCCCGAACCTATCCGACAAGCCACATTACCATGATGATATCGAATGGGTGTATGTCTTAGAGGGCGAACTCGAAGATGAAAAAGGAAAACATAAAAAAGGCGATTTTTTCATAAACAACACAACAGATGTCCACGCGCCCGTTTCAAAAACCGGAGCTAAACTTCTTTGTTTTTGGTGTGGCAGTACAAGTCCTGTCAAAGATTGAATAAAGCTTCTAGACTTTTAAGATGAGGTAGTTTGTGTTTCCGAGGAATTTTTTGTCAATAACGCCCCGTTCTTCAAGTTTTGCAACTATTCTTGATACCTTGACTTTATTAAAACCTGAAAGCACGACAAGATAGTTCTGTTCGATTTTACCGTTGTTTTCAAGGAGTATCTTTATGACTGTGCGTTCGTCTCCGGGGAGAACCTTAAGCACACGCTCAAGCTCTGCTTTACCTCTTGAAGACTGGAAAAGTATTGCGACAAAAGCCCCCGCAACAAATGCGACAATTGTTATTAAGTATACCTCAAATGAGAGCTCTTCTCCAGTCTCTACACTATAACTCCCGCTTATCCAAGCAAAGATTATAGCAAGCCCGAGAAGCGTTGCAATCCCTATTGCAAGTTTTTTTTCAGATATCTCCATTTATGATTTATGAATCTTTTTTTATTTTCTTCTCCGTTGTTTTTACAGAAGTTCCTATATCCTTTTTTATCTCTTCAAACTGTGCCTTTGAGATTCCCCCTGTCGCATATCTCTTATTGAGTATGTCAAGAGGGCTTTCCCCGCGGTGCAATTTTGAGGAAGCTTCTTGTTTTTTGAATATCCACCAAAGAACCACGACTGCCGCCACAATTATTATCAGTTGTATTATGAGTATTGCATAAGGAGTTGGGCCCCCTCTACCGATGAACAAGAATTCACCGCCATTGCGTTGCGAGCCCATCACAGCTTTGGATACCACCTCAATTTGCTCTGCTCCAACGTTTATAAGGTTTCCTATTATTGTCATTGTTTTGTTATTTTTTAATTTTTCGGGTTAAAAGCAGACTACACTCTAACCTATTCTTATTTTGTCCGAAACAGGATAACAGTTTTCTTGTCACCAGCTAAAAATTCCTGAAACCGAATCCTGATTTAATGAAACGCGTATGTCAGTTATTCCTTAAGCAAAAGCCGGTTTTTTGCAAATTCCGGTTCAAGTGAAAGAATGAATGCCGCCGCTTTTGGTCCGCGATCTTTTCCAAGAAGTGTGATATAGACGGATTTAAAGAGTTCAGGCGGCTTTAGGTCGTTTTCCTTAGCTATCCCAAACATTCCCTTGGCAAATTCCTTTGCTTCCCATGAGTTCTTTTGACCAAGAAGACCTGCAATATCTTCGAGAGCTTTTTTCTGACTGGGGGATAAAGCAAAAGCCTCCTTTGGAATCTCCTTTTGAATTGTTATTGCGTCCCCATGTTCTTTGCCCCAGGTTCCTGCAAGTGGCAATAGGGCATCAGTCCGTTCATTTGGCGTGTATCCAAGTCGCAAAAGTACTTCGTTTGCGTGCTCTAAGTTTCCCCCTCCAACCTGCCAAGCAAGAGAGCAGATAGAGTAAGGCGCCCTTGCTAGGTATTCTTTTGCAGGCGCGTGCGGTAGTGCCGCCTCATAAAGGCATTTTATATGCTCTGTAGCGCTGCCACCGTCTTTAAGTCCATAGTAGACACGTTCAATCTCATCAAGCTCATCTAATAGTCGGGGGACGTCGTCCCACTTAAAGTCGCGTGTCTTTGTAATCCTTTTTAGGAAAAGAAGACGCAATGCTTCAGGTGGAGCAATTCTTAACCAGTCCTTTGGATAAACGACGTTTCCAACTGACGCACTCATCTTATCGCCCCCACCGATTGTTATGTATTCATAGAATATCGGGGTTATTGCAGGGTAGCCGACAACATCCTCGCAGATGTGGGCGTTAACAAAAAATGCGCTATTTGGAACAATGTATTCCTTCCCCGCACCCTCTGCTACAACATCCCATCTCTTCCACTGGCATGCCCACTCGCTTTTCCAGACAAGCTTTCCGTTCTTGCCTTTGGGTTCAACTTCACCCTCATAACCGCAGCCAAGGGCCTTTTCCTTCTTAAAATCATAATCGACGCACTTATAGGCAACCTTTCCAGTCTCAGGATTATAGCCAGTCACTTTTGTCGTCATTATCTTGCCGCAGTTCTCACAGACTACCTGATAAGGCGTCCAGTCTGGGGCAAGTGGCTCACTCTTAAAGCCGTTTATTATCTCACGCACATGTGCAGTATTGTCAAGGACGTTTTTTATAGAATCGTCAAAATTTCCCTTGATATATTCTTCCCGCATGGAATATTTTGTAGGCTCTTCCTCCACAAAATCCGAGAAGATATTAAAGAATTCCTGAACGTGATGTTCAGCATATGTTTTATGGCATCCGAATGGATCTGGTATATCAGTAACAGGCATTCCAATATACTCACGGTAGCTTTCAGGGACGCCCTTTGGAATCTTCCGCAAGGGGTCCATATCTTCTGCGACATAGATGAGTGTCGAATCAATACCCTGCTTTTGAAGGGCACGGTGTACGGCTTCACCCCGTATGATATCAGTAAGTCGCCCGATATGAAGAACTCCAGAAAGTGAAGATGATGTTTTTACAGTCGGATGTTTTGGAAGCACATATTCCTTATCCGAATACAGGTAAGTCTTGCGGTTTATTATTTCGCTTGCGTATTTGTCCGCCCAAAAAAGAGCATCACTGGCTTCTTTTTCACATGCCTTTGAAATTCCTTTAGGGGTTTCCATTTTTATAAAAAAGTAAAAATAAAGAAAAGAAGGCTTAGAGGTAACCCTTTGCCTTTAGAAGCTCTGCGTTAAGAATTCCTCCGCCAGCAGCACCTCTAATTATGTTGTGGGAAAGGCCCACAAAGCGCCAGTCAAAGACATTACACTCGCGCAGGCGTCCGACAGTTACTGCCATACCCTTATCAGTATCACGGTCAAGGCGCGGCTGAGGCCTGTTTTCTTCCTCGCGATAGATTATCGGCTGGCTTGGCGCAAACGGAAGCTTTAAGTTCTGCGGTTCTCCCCTAAAACCCTTCCAGATTGAAAGTATCTCTTCTTTTGAAGGCGAGTTCTCAAACTCAACTGAAACGCACGCCGTGTGCCCGTCAAGGACAGGAACACGGTTACAGTGAGCAGAAATATCAATACCTTGTGCATATGAGATTTTATCCCCATCAACCTTACCGAGTATCTTTAGCGGTTCACGCTCGCTTTTTTCCTCTTCGCCACCGATGTAAGGAACTATGTTATCAATTGCGTCCCACGAGGCAACACCAGGGTAACCTGCACCTGAAACTGCCTGAAGGGTAGTTATGATGACCTTCTTTAACCCAAATTCCTTGCCCAAGGCAAAAAGTGGGGTCATGTAACTTTGAAGCGAGCAGTTTGGCTTAACTGCAATAAAGCCATTATCCCAGCCGCGGTTCTTCTG
Source organism: uncultured archaeon (assembly GCA_964619365.1). Taxonomy (GTDB): domain Archaea; phylum Altiarchaeota; class Altiarchaeia; order JAFGQM01; family JAFGQM01; genus CAYMNU01. The sequence goes on along the minus strand of CAZUDQ010000001.1, from coordinate 130,536 downwards.
CTGAATCGGAATGATGTCTGCATGTTCTGGATTTACTTCAGGGATTATCATAGGAACATCTGGAGTGTGCCTGTGCGCACTCGCGTTTGATACAACAGGGATTCCCATCTCTGCGTATTTGTGCTCAAGCTCTTTAGCAGGCCCCGAACCAAGGGCAGAGAAGAGAAAATCGCAATCTTTAGCTTTGGCTAGGTCTGCTGCATCTTCTACTACAATGTCCCTGACATTTTCAGGGATGTCTTCTTGCATATGCCAGCGACCGGAAACGGCCTCCGCGTATTTTTTCCCCGCACTTCTGGGGCTCGCGGAGACGAATGTGACCTCAAACCAGGGGTGGTCCTGAAGCAAAGTTATATACTTCTGACCTACCATTCCAGTCCCCGCGAGGACACCGACTTTTAACTTATCCATTTTGGCGTTTTAGCTAATTTTTATTGATTTTAGGGAAATACCCAAATCATAAAAAAAGAAAATAAATTATTTTTTACTTTTCTCAAACATAAGCTTGAGAATCTCATAGACTGCATCAAGGTTAGCGTAGTCGACAAATACCATAATCTGGCTTTTTGACGTCGTTATCTCCTTGATGTTTATTCCAGCCTCAGCAATTGCTCCCGTGATTTCTCCAAGGGCGCCAGGCTCGTCAAGAAAATCGGGGCTTGTAACATAAGCCAAGCCAATTTCTTTTGCGCCAGCTACTGAGATTGCATGCTCATCCTTTAGGACAAACTCATGAAGCTCCTTTGTCGCTTCTTCAATCTTGTCTTCAAGAATGAAATAGCTCATTGAGTCGGGAGCCACAGTTATCCCCCAGATGTTTATTCCAAGGTCGCCAAGTATCTCGCTAGTCTTTGCAAGAAGCCCGGGGTAATCTATTATTTCCTTGCCCGCAACAGTAACACTGCCAAGAGCTTTTTCCATTTTTGAAACAGATACTTCCATAAATTCTCCTTTTATCTCCGTACCATCGGCCGAAAGGTCCATATGGCGGTTGTTAACAATTTTTAGAGTGCATTTGTCTCCCTTGTAGAGAAGAGAGTCCCATTTCATTACCTTTGCTCCTGCAATCGCAAGATCCCAAAGGACCGAGACATCGATTTCTGGCACAAGCTCGGCGTCGTCAACGACACGCGGGTCGCCTGAATAGACTCCATCAACATCAGTAACTATTATGACTACATCAGCATCAAGACAGTTCCCAAGCATTACTGCCGTTGTATCACTGCCTCCGCGTCCTATTGTAGTTATGTTACCTTCATCATCAGTGCCAAGGAAGCCACAAACTACAGGGATTATTCCTTCCTTAATCAGCGGCTCAATCTTCTCTTTACATACCGCTTTTGTTGCGTCAATATCGATATTTGCGTTTGTGAATTTTGAATCTGTCCTTGTTGGCCACTCGTCTGAGGAGGGGTCTATGAACTTCGCCTTCTTTCCAAGCGACTCTATTGATGATGCAAGAACGCGCACTGCCGTGCGCTCCCCCATTGCAGCCACCTCGTCTTTCTGTTGTGCTGTGAACTTTCCTTCAGTAGAAAGGGTAAGAGCCTCGAGAAGACCGTTAGTGGTCTTACCCATGGCTGATGTTACAACGATAAGTTCATTTCCGCGCTCTGCTTCCTTAACAATGCTTCGCGCAGCATTTCGCACCTTCTCTCCGTTTCCAACGGACGTGCCTCCGAATTTTACTACAATTCGTGCCATTTCTTTATCTTGACCCCTAAAAGCCTCTTATATTGCCGTTTTTATTATAAAAGCACAAAAAAGGAAGCTAAACAGGAATAAATCCCGGACATAATGGAAATTCATATATTGCGTCTTTCGCACCGAGCAGAGCGCGACAAGCGCGTGACAACACATCTAGGTCTCGTGGGTCGTGCATTTGGCGCAGAAAAAATACTTATTGGAGGGCAGCGTGACCCCCACCTTGCAGAATCTTTAATGAAAATTGTAGAACGATGGGGTGGGGATTTTTCAGCAGAGTTTGTCAAGTCTTGGCGCTCTACATTAAAGGAATATAAAGAAAACGGATGGGTTATTGCCCACCTGACAATGTATGGCATGCCAGTGCGGGAAACCGCCCCAAAAGTCGCAAAAAAGGCGGGTCCAGACGGCAAGGTTTTAATCGTTGTCGGGGGCGAAAAAGTGCCCTTTGAAGTGTATGAATCCTCTGACTTTAATGTTGCCGTCACATCACAACCGCATTCTGAGATTTCGGCACTTGCAGTCTTTCTTGACAGGCTCCAAAACGGTTTGGAATTTGACAAGGATTTCCCGGACGCTAAAATTGCAATAAAGCCTTGCCAACAAGGCAAGGATATACTCACACCGTAGGCTTATTTTCTAAAAAGAGGAATAGAAAAATAATAGCCCCACTTCCCCTATTTTTAAGTAGTGTCCTTCAAACTAATAACACTATGGGGGCAAGAGACGAAACCATCTCTCTCATACTTTATGAGATGGTGGGCAATGAAGGAATAAAGGTGATTAGATCCCTTTCAGCACCTTCAACAGATCTTATGATTCAGGAACGAACACAAATTCCGATAACCCGCGTGCGCGCCACATTAAATTTACTCCATAAACACAACATCGTTTCTTATGACTCAGACCGCGATGCAGAAAAAGGCTGGTTCAAATACACATGGGTTCTTTGCGAAGAGCACATACATCCAAGCACCATAAACCATGCAACATCTAAACTCATGCGCCTCAGGCGCGAGCTCCAGGAGATATCCGATTCTACTTTCTTCAAGTGTGAGAATGAGTGTGAGAGGATAACATTTACTGAAGCATACGACAACAATTTCCGCTGCCAGAAATGCAATGCCATGCTTAAACCTGTAGATCCGATAGCAGAAGGGCGCGAGATAAAAAAAGAGATGGAGGAAATAAAAGCAATGCTTGAGCTGATAGGCCCTTTACCTTCTCGCCTTCAAAATGCTTGATGAAAAATCAGGCAGAAAACTTCTTTTGGAGCAAGGAGCCTGCCCAGAAGTCATGGCACATTCGGAGGCAGTTTTGAAATCCTGTCTAAAGACCGTCTCAAAGATAAAGAAGACAAATCCCAGCCTCAAAATCAATCTGACACTAGTTAAAGCTGGCGCGCTCCTCCATGATATTGGAAGAGCTAAGTCCCATGGCATAGACCACGGTATCGTGGGTGCCGAAATAATGCGCTCAATGAAAAATGGAGGTCCAGATGACGTTAATTTTGAGAAGATAGCAAGAATATGCGAAAGGCATCTTGGCGCAGGAATATCAGAACAAGAAGCTGAAAAAATGGGACTTCCTCCGGGGCGATATGTTCCAAAAACAATAGAAGAGAAAATAATAGCTTATTCAGACAATCTTGTCGATGATGATACTTTGATGGATGCGTCTTGGGCTCAGGTAGATTTTGAGAAAAAACACGGAAAAAGAAGCGAGCCTGCAAAAAGAGTACGTGAACTAAACAAGTTCTTTTCGGGTCTTATGGCTTAAACAAGCGAGAAAAGATAAAGGCCCGCTAGAACCGAGCATAAGAACGACGCGCCCCAGGCACCTTTACTCCAGTCTATTACTTTCTTTCCGTCAAGTGGGGGAATAGGGAGCAAATTGAATACTGCAAGAAGTATGTTGATATAGGCCCCCGCAAGCCAAAAGGAACCTCCAAGCAATATAAACACTCCTGCAAGGGCAAGGTTTGCAAGAGGTGCCGCAAGAGATATCTTGCCGATGTCAGCGACTGTGGCTGGACCGTAAGTAACAACATAACCCGGCGCCGCAAATATGAATTTCCCCTTTGTTATCAGTGCCATAGCAAGAACAAGGACAAGACCAATCAGCCAGATTTTATATGTAGACTTAAAGCCCATCTTTTGGGCAACAAGCTTGTGGGCAATTTCATGCACAGCAAAACCAAGGGCAACTCCAAGGATTAGGCCAGAGTCGCTTATTCCAAATACTGAAAAAGCGAATATTACAGTTAGTATTGAGATAAGAACAGATGCTATTTCAACATAGCTAAAGGATATCGTGGGTTCTTCCTGTGGATATTTCCAAGGGCTGGGTCTTCGGAGGGTCTGCGGCCTTTGCGGACTGACTTTTGGCATGGGTACGGGCGCTCTTTCCATATCTTAAATTATACAGCTATTGCTACTTATACTTATAAGCGGGTGCCTGGAGAATTTCTCCTTGTAAGAACTTAGAAGTAAAAGCCTAGCTCTTTCGCTTGCATCTTGGGGAGGTGTCATTCCTCCGTGAAGTTTGTCCGTATCCGCAAGAAGCGCATTTCTTCTTGCCGACATGATAACTCTTCTCGCCACAGCGTGCACAGACTTTGTGCCCGTGCGTCTTTCTTGGCTTCCTTTGTTCTGGAGCTTCAGTCATTGCGGGTAATTTGAGTAGTGTAATATAAAAAGGTCTCTTGTTTTTGCCCTTAAAACCGGCAAAATTCTAGATTACTCTGTCAACAAAGGATTTTGCATCAAAAATCTCAAGGTCGTCATAACCCTGCCCCATTCCCAGAAATATTATGGGTTTTTTTGTTATATAGCTTACAGACAGCGCAGCTCCACCCCTAGAAGCATCACACTTTGTGAGTATGCAGGCATCAATTCCAATCTTATCTGAAAATTCACGACCTTGGTCAACAGCATCATTTCCACAAAGGGCATCACCCACAAACACTTTTAAGTCTGGCTGGTTGACTCTTACTATCTTTTCCATTTCCCCCATAAGGTCTGAATCTGATTGCATTCTACCTGACGTGTCGGCAAGCATCACGTCAATTCCCTGGGCTTTTGCGTGCTCTATTGCATCAAAGACAACGGCCGCGGCGTCGCCCCCGCGCTGATGGTGAATCATTTTTACATCATGCCTTTTTGCGTGCTCGCCAAGCTGCTCTTGCGCGCCGGCTCGGAAAGTATCGCCTGCCGCAACAACAACACTCATTCCCGAATCCTGAAGCATCTTTATGATTTTTGAAATAGTTGTCGTCTTTCCAGAACCGTTTATTCCGAAAAATACTATCTTTACAGGCTTATCCTGTGATTTGATAAAATCCATAAAGTCAAGTTTGCCCCCAGATTCAAGTATCTCAACAAGAGTCTCCTTAAATATCTGCCTAATCTGACCTTTTGGATCTTTGAAAGACTCGCTTCCAAGCCTTTCTTTTAGCCTTTCTGTTATCACCTCAGCGACTTCCAATGCAACGTCGCTTGAAAGAAGTCCCATCTGAAGGTTCCACGTGATATCTTCAATTTCTGACTCTGAGAGCTTTGCGCTTGCGCCAAGGCTTGTTTTGAGTTTGGACCTAAATCCGATTTTGACTTTCTTTTCAACGCGCGAATCGGCATCACGCGTGAATTCCTCTGTCGCATCAATACTTTTTCGCAAGGCGAGGTCTTCAGGCTCTTTTTCAGGAAGGGGAGTTTCTACTTCTAACTCTTCCTCAACAATTTCTTCCTCTGGAAGTTCCTCTATCTTCTCTTCTACTTTTTCTAAGGCTTCATCCTCAGCCTTCTTAAAGAGCTTTTTTAGTCCCCCAAACATTTTATTAACCGCAAGACTTTGCCGGGCTATTTTATTAAATCATAAGACTTTACAACCGAGTATTTTGGACCTGAAGCGGAAAGCTCGCTTGCCATGAGTTCAAAGGAAGATACTTCAAACTCGCCAAAAATAGTTTTCTCATAACGCCCCAACAAGTCATCAAGAAGCTCTTTTTCAGGAGGGCATTTCATCCTTGCAATTGTCGCATGTGACGAGAATTTATCATCCCCCGGAAAATCGCGGAGGGTTTCTTCGATTTTGTCGTGCAAACCCATTATTTCGGTCTCCCCGTCTGAGATTCCTGCCCAAAGCACCCTTGCCCGTGAAATATTCGGAAAAAGCCCCAGACCCTCTATTTTCACCTTAAATGGTGCCACCCCTCGGACATCCGATATTTGTTTCTTTACTGTAGATGCGTCGTATTCACCAAGGAATTTAAGAGTCAGATGCAGATTTTCCTCTGAAACAGGCTTTATACTGCCAGAACGGGGTAGTTCAATCGTGCAAAGTCTCTTTCTTATCTCATCCGGAATACTAATTGCTACAAAAAGCCTCATATCTTTTTAACATTAGGGTATTAATTAATCATTAAATTATGAACCAAAAAGGTCAGACTGCACTAGAATATATGCTAGTTTCTGTAATCGCGCTAATTGTCGTTATTGCAATTCTCACTTTCCAGCAGGGCTCAACAAAGCAAATATCTCAGCAGGCAATAAGCTCAAAATCGTGCATATCCTGCCAGACAAGCCCGGAAAAATGTACGCCAGGTGAGTTATACGAATGCGACCTTGACCCAAACGATGCTGGAATTTGTGAGAGTGGCGACACAAAGACAATAATCCATTCAGGAGAAGAAATAATCCTAAATTGCGACGGAGATAGCGGTAATTGGGAAGTTCCTATGCCCTAAATGCCATAACGAAAAATAAATGAAAGATAAAGCTCAAACATCACTGGAGTACCTGCTCATAATTGTCGTTGTCCTCGGGGTCATAACAGCAGTCTTTGTATTCATCCAAAGTTCAAGCGAAGAAGCAAAAAACATCTCATCTGAGAATATAGACTGTTCAAAATGCCAAGTTGATAAGGCTTACCGGACAGAAAACTTGGGACTATGCAACACGACTTGTCACATAGATTCAAGCCGCAGGGAATGTTCGCCTGGCGAAACTTTTGAGTGTGACACTGGACTTTTTGGAATTTGTGCACAAGGCGAAGAGAAATGCACAACCTCTCTTTTTGTTGGCCCATGCGAACCAATCAATTTTCCGGTAGTAGAGATATGTGATGACGGCCTTGACAACGATTGCGACAATTTAACAGACTATGATGACGATGATTGTGCAACAGCCTGCCCGGCAGGAATGGATGGTCATGGAACGTACGCAGAACCCTGTTTAGTAGAAACGCCAACAGATTTGCAAGCAATTTGTGAAGTTTCCAATTTCTCATATTTAATAATACAGGACATTGACCTTACAGGAATTTCATGGCAGCCGTTATGCACAGAAGCTGACCCGTTCCAGGGAGTTCTTGATGGGGATGGAAATTCTATAACTAACTTGAATGTGGATATAGCAGGCAACAATGCCGGACTCTTTGCTTTCTTGGAGGGCGAGGTAAAAGATATTCTCTTAGAAAGCGTATCAGTTAAGGGAGAAGAATACGTCGGCGCCCTTGCCGGAAACGCAAATGGCGCGAGCATAACGTCTGTTTTGATTTCTGGGTCTACAAGCAGTTCTGCAAGTGCAACGATAATAGGTGGCTTCTTTGGTTATGACAGCAGCTCTACAATATATGAATCCTCATATTCTGGAACAGTCAGTGGTGAAGAGACTGGAGGTATTATCGGTGAGGCTCATAGCTCACAGATTTCTGACTCATACTTTTCAGGGACAGTGACCGGTCCAAGCAATGCAGGTGGATTTATCGATAAGTCTTACAGCTCAACGATATCCAACTCATACTTCTCAGGGGAGGTTACTGGCTGGAATTCAGGTGGCCTTATCTATGAAGATGAGTCTTCCTCAGTAATTAACTCTTATGTGACAGGGACTGTAGAAGGATGCAGGGTAGGTGGTCTGATATATGATGCGAGCGGTTCGAGCATACGGGGTTCATTTGCAATACCCACATTCCAAAATAGGTTCAGTTCGACTATTTGTACATTCAAGGCCGGAGGTATAGCTTATAATAAAGACGCTGGAACGACAATTGCGGATTCATACTGGTTGGATATTGACACAAATGCCCCAAATGACTGCTATAATGGGGGGAACGAGGGATGCCACAAGATGACAACGACAAGTGTGTTTAAGAACTACGCGTATTACCCAATCAACAGCTGGTCTTTCCCGCCATGGGACGCATCGTGCAACGAGCAGGAGTACCCAAGGCTACTCTGGCAGGGAGACTCATGTACGCCAGTGACTCCAGTTGGTGATGATGAATGTTTTGTCTTTGAGGCGTGTGTTGACGGACATGATTCTATCCTGATGAATGATGGCAAATTGACAATAGCTCATCATGATAAAGACCGCATAGGCGCACATGGTGGTTGCCCAGCTGCGTATAGGGGAGCCATATACATTGACGGTGTGAAAGAGTCTTATGTTAACCCATATAACATGCAATATGATATCCCGATACTTAGTATGACCTCATTCTCGCGCTTGCAATGCCGCGGTAGTGTTAATGCAATCGGTGGGGGACTATCGATAAATGACCCTGCAGGAGGCCCTTATATATATAAAATAGGTATATGTGGCGCGCCAGTGCAGCCGTTGACTTTAGAAGATGGATTAGTCCTTTATTTGCCGTTTGACGACCCGTCAAACCCGGGCGAGGGAGTAACGGACCATGGTACTACATCAACAGATGGGATGTGTAGCTACGCAAGAGAGTTTGACGGTAGCAGTTACCTAAGTAAATCATTTAGCCAGCCTTCTGTCTGGACAGCTTCTGTCTGGGTGAAAACCGAAGCGTTGCCTGCAGTAGCCTCATTTGTAACTTTTGAGAATAACTACGCCATGGACTTACAAGTCCTTTCCACCGGCGCATATCGATTGCAAACCGCACAAAGCAATTGGATTGACACTCCAGATACATATTCAGCTAACACATGGCATCATGTTGTTTATGGGTATGACGGCTCAGATGCTTTTATCTATGTTGACAACGAGTTTGCATTTTCAGCCCCACGGGCAGGTGCAATAGGCAATTCACTGGAAATTGGTCGCCGAATGGGTGAATATTATTTCACTGGGGCACTTGATGAACTGCGGGTTTACAATCGTGTGCTTTCAGAAACTGAAATAGACGAACTTTATTATGAATGTAAAGACAGTTTATCAAAGAATCAGGTTCTTTATTTACCATTTAACGACCCCGACGATATCAAGGGAGATTCCGTTCCAAGTGATTTTGAGGGAGATATTACAGACTACGGCACAATCTCAACAGACGGAACGTGTAGCTACGCACGAGCGTTTGATGGGGGTAGTGATTATATTGAAATATCAAATACCGATGAGTTCGATTTTGGTACGGGCAACTTTAGCTATTGTTTCTGGTTTAACCAGATGGCATCAACAACAGACCAGGTGGCCCAACTCCTCAGTAAGCGGGATGAGAATGCAGGAAACTTCGAAGCACAAATATATAATGGAGTTCTAACATTCCTAGCGGGCAATGATATGAATGATATTATACCTCGCACGGACGCTGATGTTGAAATAAACACAAATAGATGGTATCATCTATGTTTTGTTAGGGAAAATGAGGTAGCCAATGCATACTTAGATGCTATTGAGACAGCGTCTTTTGCTTCGGTTGGAAATATCAATTCTGAATCTAATCTATTTATCGGAAGGGATCCACACCACGCGAGTGGCAATCTTGCAGAGTTTTTTAATGGCGTGATTGATGAAATGAGATTTTGGAATAAGGCGTTAACTACATCTGAAATAGATGAGCTTTATGATGAATGTAAAGACAGCGCTTCAAAGAATACAGTTATCTACCTTCCATTTAATAATCCTGATAATGTGCGCACCGGAGTCATACCAAGTGCTCTTGCAGGAGCTGTTTCAAATCACTGGTCAAGTTCAGCATACGGGACATGCAGTTATGGGCGCGAGTTTAACGGAGTTGACAATTACATTGAACTAGAAAACGAATTCACTTTTTCAAAAGAAGGGGCGGCGTCTATCTCATTATGGATGAAAGCCGATAGTGGGGAGTCAGACGGCACTTTGATTTCTTTTAGAGATGGCGATAATGGCAGGACTGTACTGGATATCGGAATAGGATTTGATGGCAGTGGGGCAAGTACTCCTCCAAACAAAATAGGCATACTTGTAAGGGGGGATGATAATGAACTTGCTCAGGAATTCGGCGCTTCTTCATCATTTGACATTAATGACGGTCTTTGGCATCATATTGTGGGGATTGTTGATTTGAAAAATAGCGTTGTTAAATTGTTTATTGACGGCAGTTTAGAAGACACGAATACAGGGAATATCAATGGGGACATAACTGGAAAACTGAATTCGATAGGTGCAGAGTTATACTGGAATCTCTTTGAGTCTATAACAGAAGACAGGACCTTTTTTGAAGGCATGATTGATGAAGTAAGAGTATATGATTATGAGCTTTCAGAATCTGAGATAGACGAGCTTTATGAGGAGTGCAGGTACGGCGCTTCAGACAATCTAGTCGCATACCTTCCGTTTAACGATCCAGATGACCTTAATGAAGGGGTTATCCCAGATAATCTTGCCGGAACATTTACAAACCAGGGTACGACAGCAACAGAAGGGGTATGTGATTATGCAAGAGAATTTGATGGGAGTGATTATATACACAAAGACACTTTCAATAGTGTCCCCTCGTCTAAGCTGGGTATATGTTCGTGGGTAAAGACCACATCAAATGGAGTAATTGTACAACAAGGAAGGTCACCAGGGGACGCAAACTCAGAGTATGTGTTTAGAGTCTATAACCATAGATTGAATTTTTGGGATTATGATAATGCATATGGATTTGGGTTTACACAAACCTCAAACACAGCCTTAGATGATGGGAACTGGCATTATGTATGCTTTGTAAAGAATGGACAAGAAGGAACTTATTATCTTGATGGAAATTCGGATGGAACGGTGACTGCAAGTAAAGATTGTTCATACTCACCTAACGATTTTGTCATTGGAAACGATTTCCGGGACAATACTCAATATTTTAATGGCGCAATTGACGAATTAAAAATATACAACTATGAGCTTTCAGAAGATGATATAAAAGACCTTTACGGGGAGTGCATGGATTCTTCCTATGACTGCCAATTATGCCGTCGTTATGCCGATGTAAACGGCCGAGACACCGCCCCGTGGTCCTGTGTTAACTTTAATAATATAAGCCTCCTTACGAATTTTGCAGGTAATGTTAATGGTGACGACGACTTTGACTTAAAAGTCAGTTGCGTCTCACCTCAAATGCAAAATGACTGCCAATTATGCCGTCGTTATGCCGATGTAAACGGCCGAGACACCGCCCCGTGGTCCTGTGTTAACTTTGATGACACCCCACTCCTCACGGACTTTGTCGGAGATGTTAATTATGACGACGACTTTGACTTAAAAGTCAGTTGTGTCTCACCTCAAATGCAAAATGACTGCCAGCTATGCCGTCGTTATGCCGATGTAAACGGCCGAGACACCGCCCCGTGGGATTGTGTTAACTTTGATGACACCCCACTCCTCACGGACTTTGTCGGAGATGTTAATCACGATGATGACTTTGATTTAAAAGTTGTATGTAACTAATCCACGACATTCACTCCTTTTTAATTTATCCCTAGTAATTAATCTTAGAATGAAACAAAAAGCTCAGACTGCTCTTGAGTACCTATTAATAATCGTTGTAGCAATAGCGGTTGTGACAGCAGTCTTTGTTTTTGTTCAAACTGGGAGCGAAGAAGCAAAAAATATTTCATCACAAAATGTGGACTGTTCAAAATGCCAGATTGATCAGGCCTATCGTTCGGACAATGTGGTGCTTTGCAACACTACTTGCCATATAAACCCAAACCTTAGAGAATGTTCGCCCGGCGAGACTTTTGAATGTGATACAGGACTTTTTGGAATTTGCGCAGAGGGGGAGAGGCGCTGCACACCCTCACTTTTTATCGGCCCTTGCAAACCAATCAATTTTCCAGTGGCGGAAAAATGTACTGACGGACTTGACAATGACTGTGACAACAAGACGGATTTAAATGATTACATAGACTGTCTGCCATTAATAGATATATTCCGCGATTATGACCGTGATGGCTATTGTAATATGACTAACGTTAAAATCGATTATGTGGCAGAAGAAGGATGGCTTGTAGCTGAGGACTGCGCAGGTGACTGGGACTGTGACGATAATGAGACCCGAGTAAATCCTGGTTTAGATGAAAACTGTACTGACGGACTTGACAATGATTGTGACGGGCGTATAGACTTAAATGATTACGAAGGCTGTCTGCCATTAATAACCATATACCGCGATTCTGATGGAGACAATTATTGTGATATGAGTAACTATATTACCGGTTATGTGGCAGAACCTGGCTGGCTGGCCCAAAGCGCTTGTGCCGGGTGGGATTGTAACGACAACAACCCCTCAATACATCCAGGAGCAAGTGAAGTCTGTGGCGATGGTATTGACAACGATTGCAGCGGAGGAGATGCGGGATGTGGCGGAGGCGGAGGCGGGGGAGGTGGATGCCCCTTTATCTATGCATATAATGGAAGCGACTACGAATTTGCAGCAGTAGTTTTCCCGTTTGCACTCATTCCTGCAGCAGAAGCTTATTCATATTCAGCTTTGCCATACCTTAAGGCAAAAGATGGCCTCCTCGACGTTGCGATAGCTCAGCAGCTTCCTGAGATATCAAGTATAAATGCAATACGCCTTTTTGCCCTAGACCATCCAAAGGGAACAGAAATTGTTCCAGGAACTGATGGGGCAAATTATCTTATTTCTGATACCAAGACCCCAGTAACTTGTGTTTCGCGTTTTGGAACTGATTGCAAAAAAGATGTATCCTTATCAGATGGAGTAGCATACCTACATGATTTTGCAGGAAAAGCAATCGGGGACTCACCAGACATTCATGAGCATATCCAAATGGAGTTTGACGTGCCAAAAGACGCCACGGGGGCAACTATAATACTAAAAGCCAAGGAATCGGGTCTCCTTTCATTTATGTGGTGGGCAATCCACAATGAACTGGGCACTGCAGATATCAGTCCCTTTGTATTCTTACAATCGGCAAATTCCCTTGCAGACTTCTTTGGTAGGGACGCACAGCTAAAAGTAGAATATTACTCGGGTGGCAAATGGCTTCTTGCAGGAAAAGACCTGCCAGGTTATGTGGGTTCAGGCGATGGTGGAAAGGTAGCTTTCCCAGTAGAGCTTGACGGGCAAAAGACCCTTAAAGTGCGCCTCAGCTTCCCAATAGGAGGATTTGAAGTGGATTATACAGGAGTTTCGTTCCTTGCGCAAACACCGGTAAAGGCAACAGAGCTTGCCCTAGTCGGGGCAAATGACAACAGTGGCAATAATGCAAAACTCGCGATAAGCTCGGTTGACGATAATTACATAACACTCAATCAGGGAGACTGGCTTAAAGCCTTGTTTGCAGACATCCCAAAAGAGGACGCGTATGAAAGAACTTATGTCATCTGGCCTGAAGGACATTACCTCATTAGCATAGAAGAACCTTTCTTTGGCGAAGATTTCGATGTCTACAGGATTTTAAATGATGAGCGCTACCTATATGACTACGCCTTTAAGACCTACGGCCCGAATATAGCTTACTACAAAGAGATATACTCCCCGGCAAATGTAGTTTTAGCATCCTAAATCACGCCAAAAATCTTGATTCAAGGATAGTATTTTGTCTACTAGCCCCTGTAGTTATCTTAGCGATGGATTTCCTTTAGTTTTCCAAAAACAGAAGAAACAAACAGAATATACTTCTTTCTAATACCTTAGCCTTTTTTCTCTCACTTCTCTCAAATACTCGCAAACAACTTAAAGGAGATAACTTAAAATGATGCCTGGCGGAATGAATCCTAAACAGATGAAGCAGATGATGAAGCGTCTTGGAATAAAGACTGAAGAGATTGAAGCGACCCAGGTCATAATCAAGTGCCCGGAAAGGACGCTTTTTATTGACGACCCCCAAGTGATTCTGACAAAGATGCCAGGACAAGAGGCTCTTCAGATAACGGGAGAGATTATTGAGCGTGATGAAGTTGATGACGAACCAGTTGAAGCAGATATCACCGAAGAAGACGTTGAGATGGTAATCGACCAGGCAAATGTTGGAAAAGAGCAGGCAGTCGAGATGCTTGAAGAAACGCGTGGCGATATCGCTGAGGCCATAATGCGTCTAAAGCAAGAAGACCTTACTTCTGATGCCGAGGACCTCTAATTTCTCTTAATTAGCGATGTGTGGAATTGCAGGATATATCGGGCGTAAAGGCGCTGGCAAACGCATTTTTTCTATGCTTGAGTGCTTGGAGTACCGTGGATATGACTCTGCAGGAATCGCTCTTCTTGACGGCTCGCTTAAAGTAATAAAGGACAAGGGTCGCGTTGCAGGAGTTAAGTCTCTTGCACCACAGGATTCTGATGCAAAATGTGCAATTGGGCACTCGCGCTGGGCAACACACGGCGAACCCTCAAAAAGGAATGCGCATCCACATACTTCTTCAGATGGGAAAATTGCAATAGTCCATAACGGCATAATTGAAAATTATCTTGAACTTGCAGGCGAGCTTAAGGAAAAAGGATATTCTTTTGAGTCTGAAACCGACTCTGAGACAATAGTCAAACTTATCGAGGATTATTATAAGGAGGGTTCGTTTGAAGATGCATTTCATACAGCAGTTTCAAGGCTTGAGGGTAGTTTTGCAGTACTTTGTATATGTGAGGACGCTCCCGACAAGATTCTTTTTGCAAGAAACGAGAGCCCACTTATAATAGGGCTTGGAGACAGCGAGAACTTCCTGGCCTCAGACATGCCTGCATTTCTTGCAGACACAAAGCGCGCAATAATCCTTGATGACATGGAATGGGGCATTCTGACTTCAGATTCTGCGACAATAAAGGACATTAAAAGCGGAGCTGAGATAAAAAAAGAGATAATAGTAAGTGACCTTTCTCTTGAAGCGGCTGAAAAAGGCGGGTATGAACACTTCATGCTAAAAGAGATAATAGAAGAGCCTCTTGCTATAAGAAATGCGCTTGGTGCGCGTCAGGCGGCAAAAGATGCAGCAGAATACGCAAGGGGCGCCCAAAACATCCACATTGTTGCATGCGGCACGGCATGGCACGCTAGTGTTGTCGCAAAATATTTCTTGCGGGAAAACGGGGTTTTGGCAACAACCGAAGTCGCAAGCGAATTTCGTTACTCCTCAGGTTCCTGTTTAACAAAGGACGACCTTGTTGTCCTCATATCCCAAAGCGGAGAGACGGCAGACACGATTGCCGCCGCAAAAGAAGCAAAGAAACGTGGTGCAAAGACAGTTGCCATAGTCAATGTCGTCGGTTCGTCACTAACTAGGATATGTGATAAGATAATATACACTTATTCGGGGCCGGAGATTGCTGTTGCCTCAACAAAAGCCTACATCGGACAGCTTGTCGCACTAACTCTTTTTTGCGCTGAGATTTTGCGGGAAAAGGGCGCACTTTCAGACGGCGAGGTTCATAACATATTTATGGATATCGAGAACCTGCCCCCCAAAGTTGACGAGATTCTTGATGGACGAGAATCCTTAATGGAACTTGCACAGGAGCTTGTTGACACCAAGGATTATTTTTACATCGGACGCGGAGCAAGCTTTGCAACAGCAATGGAAGGAGCGCTTAAACTAAAAGAGATATCCTATCTCCATGCAGAAGCTTACGCGGGAGGCGAACTGAAGCACGGCCCTCTTGCCTTGATGGAAAAAAGTGCATGCGTCGTTGCAATAAACCCCGACGGACCACTTAAGAAAAAAACAGATTCAAACATCATTGAGATAAAATCAAGAGGGGCAAGGGTAATTGAGGTTGTTGACGGCGAGCATTTCAGTGTTCTTGACGCCCCAGAGCGAAAGATAATCGTGCCATTTGCAGGAAACTCGCTTTTTCCAATAACAACGATTGTGCCATTGCACCTTTTAGCTTATTATGTCGCCCTCCTTAAAGGTCATGACATAGACAAGCCCAGAAATCTTGCAAAAAGCGTAACTGTAGAATAAACCTAAGTGGACCCAAAAGAAGCGATAATTAAGGCAAAAGAAGAGACGGGAGCACTTGTGCTGGCACATAATTATACGCTTCCAGAAATCCAGGATATAGCAGATATTGTCGGAGATTCTTTAGGGCTTGCTCGCGAGGCACAAAAGAGGGATGCATCATTAATTGCCGTTTGCGGAGTTGCGTTTATGGCCGAGACGGTAAAGATACTAAACCCTGCAGCAAAAGTTGTCATGCCTGATGCGCGCTCAGACTGCCCGATGGCAAGACAACTAAACCCAGACCAGATACTTGCGGCAAAAGAAGAAAATCCTGACGCTCAAGTAGTCCTTTATGTCAATACAACAGCAGAATGCAAAGCGTATTCTGACTGCATGTGCACATCCTCAAACCCAGTAAAAGTAGTAAACTCAATGGACTCGGATAAAATAATCTTTGGTCCGGACGAAAATCTGGCACATTACGTTGCCTCCCGCACAAAAAAAGAAATACTCCCAATCCCAGTATATGGTGGATGCCCAGTACATAAAAAAATGGATCTTAGGGAGCTTGATGCCGTGCGAGGCATTTATCCTAACGCAAAAGTTGTTGTGCACCCTGAATGTCCGCCAGAAGTACAGGAAGCTGCAGACGAGATTGCCTCAACAGGAGGAATACTGGACTATTGCAGGAAGGAAAAAGGACCGTTTATAATCGGAACGGAAAACGGCATGCTTTATCGCCTGAAACAAGAAAACCCAACAAAAGAATTCTATCCCCTGTCAATAAAAGGCATCTGTGACGGAATGAAGCTTTCAACTCTTGAGGGACTTGCTTTTGCGCTATCTGAAGATTCTGATGAAATAATAGTCCCGGATGAAATTGCAGTCCCTGCAAGAAAGTCAATAGAGCGCATGCTCAAACTCCCTTAACTAAAAAGACTAAATGAATCTCCACTAGATTTGCCTTTTTATTAGGTCTGCCCTAAATTCTATATAATGCCTGACGTTAAAGAAATCTGGGAAATAATAAACGAAAAATGCAGACTTCTAACAGATAATCTTAGGATAACTGAGTTTCTAGATGACAAAGGCATCCCCCCAGTCATAATACCCATAGCAATAATAGCAATAGTCCTTATTTTAGCACTCCTTCTTTTAGGTGGCACTCCAGCTACAAACTGTGGTGATGGCATTTGCTCCTCTGGAGAGGACGAGACAAACTGTCCAGAAGATTGCACAAGCTCAGTAACGCCAGACAAAGATTCAAAGACAGTAACTGTGTATCTTGAAGATACTCCAGACTGCGAAATCACAACAGAGCTTAGATCGCCTGAAGGGACAATCTTATCGAGCCAGAGGGGGACAAAAAGTCAGTTTGTCTTTACTGGAATAACAGAAGACGCAGCTACTGTTTTTGTCAGCGGCCCGTATGGCAAGACATATACCTCACCCCAAAGTGCACTTTCAGACAACCAAGAACTCTCAGTAACGCTTCCTGATGACATATGCAAAGATGCAGGCGCGATAACAAATAATGCAGTTTTAACAGTCATTGTAAAAGATGCCAATACCATGTCTGCGCTCCAAGGCGTTAAGATATCAATAGCAGAAGAGGAAAACGACAAGCCTGTAAGTTATGCAGTCAACCAAAAAGAGATATTTGGTCAAAGGGATTTTACCGTGCCTGGGGGCAAGTCCTACATAATTTATGCAGAAAAAGAAGGGTATGACGGGATAGAGCAAACAATAAGTCTCACCAACACCAGAAAAGCTATCACCCTTTCCCTTAAGCCCCAAGGAGCTTCGGGAACTGCGGCCACAGGGGAGATTGAAGTTTGTGTCAAAACAAATGGACAAGCAATATCCAGTGCTCTAGTCACATTAAGCGGTGTCTCTGACACGAGTTTTGTTCGGACAGGCACAATAGACAATACATCAACCACATCGGAGGCCGAGTCTGGCTGCTATATTTTCACAGATATCCCGGCAGGAAAACTTGTAATGGCAACCGCATCATCAGCGCAGGATGGTTGCACACAAGAGGCAAGTGACACAGTCATTGTTCCGACTGAAACCTTATCCTACGTATTCATTGAGATGGAATGCGATGGCGACACAGCCTTCCTTTCAATAAAAGTTGAAGATGAAGACGGAAATTCTCTTACAGACAATGCGACAATCACACTTTGGACAAAAGCAGGAAAGCTTCTTTCAGGCTCCGGGGTCGCAGGAGCTCTTGCTCTTGGCACAGATGATTACTCGGAGAACTTGCGCGTACCTGCAAATACCGAGATTTATGCTCTTATAAAGGGTCTGCCTGACGGCTATTTGGATTATACCTCAGAGTATACGACACTAGAACTGGGTGAGCGCAAAGAAGAGACTATAACCCTTAATTATACAAGCGAAGGCGTGTCAAGCACATCTGAGAATTTTTCTTTTAGCGGGTTTTCTTCACCAAAGTTTTTTTCGCCCGATGAAGAATTTGTCGCGACTATAAATGAGATAAGCTTCAACAGCAAGAAATTATATCCTGAGATTGCAGAATTAAAAGCATATTCCGGGGCTCAGAAATGTGATATCTTATATGACACTAAATGGCGCGCAGACTGCATCGCTCCAAGTGATCTTGGCGAGTTTGAACTAGTTTTTGAAATAATATATGAAGGCAAGCGAGCATCCCAGAAAACACTCCTTGAAGTGGTTGAATATTCCCCCAACAACAGGTTACTTACAGTGACTCCAGTCTACACAACACATGGCGACCCGCCGCTTACTCTATTTTATGATATCCGTCTTAATGGAACGCCCGTAGACGCACTCGAAGAGCAACAAATCTCAATAGAGTTTTTGAACTCACCCGACACATATCCCGGAAAAGTAGGGAATCTCACAAAAGTCGAAGGCTATGATTATTGGGAGCTTTCAGCCGATGTTCCCTTCAAAGGCGACTATGAAATAACAATGGACCTTTTGGCAGAATCAAGGGGTCTATTCTATCAGGATACTTTTGTTTCAGGGTTTAGCGCAGATTCACATTCATCAAAACTCTCAGCGGACATAAGCCTTTCTGAGACTATGCTTTTAACAGGCGAAGATTTCATGGCAGAGGTAATACTTTCATTTGACGGAAAGACCCTACCTGATATATACGACCTCGAACTTTATCTTGGCGGCACATTCCACGGCATATTCTGGAATGAGGCCAGAAGAGTTTATGAAGCAACTGTAAGGGCGCCAGGTTATGAGATATGTTCAATACCTGTAAGCTTCTACATTTTTAATGAAAAGATAGGGAATGACATCTACATACAAGTCATAAACACGGGCTTAAAAGCCGCAGCGACGTGTCCACTTGACCGCAGTGCCGCGTGTGATAATATTGAAGAGGTCAGAAAATGTCTCCTTAACAAGAAGACAAAACAGACGATATATTCTGATGAACAGTTAAAGGCGTGCATTTCAGGTGGATGTGGTTCGGGACAAACCCGTGTTGCCTGTGATGATTCAGGAAACAAAGGCGATCTTGACGCAGATTGCCAGATAACAGAAATTGATGCCGACATAGCAGATTCTTGGCTTAATACCGTAGGTTCAGATGAAGGACGACTTGAACTTGTAGCATGCCTTGATATCAATAATGATGAGATAGTTGATGAAAAGGATACTGATTGTCTAACCCGACTGGCATCCGGTTCGTGGTATGGGGACATTGGTGAGGAGTCCGATTATGGATATTGCACAGTGCCAATGAACGGTGGATTCTGCTTTCCACTTCCAATGACTTCAGCAATACCCGGAGATTTTGACTCAAGCCGGAACATTGACGACTCTGATGTCGAAACAATGCAAAAAATCATTGATGCAATAAACGCAGGAGTAACTCCAGCAGAAGATATGCTAGACTTTGCAGACTTTAATCAGGACGGTACAATAGACGAAAGCGACCTTGCGTGTTTAGAAGGTTTCCAGGTAGCAGACTTTACATCAGGCAGGATTTACAAGGAATCGGGTGTCGTTCTTGATGAAGATTGCATCAATATATTCGACCTTTCTTGTCGAGGGATAAAAGGCGACATAAATGACGACGCCAAGATAACAGAGACAGACCTTGTGATAATAAACATGATTGAGCAGGGAATGATACGGGTTTCTGGGCCCGTCAAGGCCTGTGCTGATATAGATTCTGATGACGATGTTGACAAAATAGATATTGACTGCCTCAACGAGTACTTCAAAGGAGATCTTGAGAAGTGGGAGATATGTCTTGACTGTGATGAGAATCTCCCTGACGAAGCATACAGCGAGCTTGAGATTTGCGGCGATGGGTATGATAACAATTGCGATGGATTAATAGATAGAGACGATCCTTTGTGTGTGTGTTCTGCAAGCACGCCATGTGAGATGTATTTTGACATGGATGGCGGCACGAGTGCAGGGATTGATGATGGCAATTACAAGGTATGTCGTGATGTAAGCTGGGACCAGGCAGGATACAAGTGGATGAAAGAAGATGAGGTGGCTTGTACAAAAGAGCGCGGATGCGGGACTTACACGTGCAATGACATCACAATGACATGTTCCTCATCAGGAGATGAAGCTGGTGCATGGTATTCTCCAGGAAGCCTTCCTGGTGAGTCTTGTGGCGACGGCTGGGATAATGACTGTAGTGGAGGAGATAGAGAATGCAGTACTGATTCAGACGATGGAGGTGGGTGTCCATTTGTTTATTCTTATGATGGTACTGATTTTGTAATGGAAGCCGCAGCATTCCCAATAGCACTTGCTCCTGCTGCCGAGACGACAAGTTACTCAACACTTCCAAGTCTTAGAGTAAGCAACGGAAAACTAAAAGTTGCAGTAAGCCAGCAATTGCCAGAAATCGCACATTTAAACACAGTCAAGCTATTTGCAGTTAAGCACCCCAAAGGAACAGAGGTCGTTCCTGGTGTTAACGGAGAGACTTACATTATTTCATCCCCACAAAAACCAATTTCATGCACATCAAGAATGGGGACGGATTGTAAGGAAGAATTAAGTTATCCTGAGGGCATAATATATCTCCATGACCTGAAAAATGACTTGCTAGTAAACACAAACGACATAGATGAAAGAATACTTATGACATTTGATGTGCCTTCAGGAGCCAAATCAGCAACAATCATTATTAAGGGCAAGGAGTCAGGACTCCTCACATTCTTGTGGTGGGGGATATATGAGAACCTAAAGACCCAAAGCTTGGGAACATTTGCAGTCCCCATACTCTCTTCACTCGAATCTTTCCTAGACAAAAATGGTCAGGTATGGGTCGAATACAAAAAAGACGGCAAATGGGTTCTTGCGGGCAAAAAAAACCTAGGATATTCATTGCCTGGCAACGGGGGGAAAATAGCCATCCCAGTTGAATGTGATGGCGCTTCCTTAGACATTCGCCTTGTTTTCCCAATTTCCGGATTCGAAATAGACTACGCCGCCGCAGATTTCTCTGGGGAGAAGGCAGCAGAAGTCATCGAAATTGATTTGGATTCGGCAGTGCGGAGTGATGGACAAGACGCACTAGGAGAACTTAAAAACGACGATAATGAATATGTGATTTTACATCTGGGTCAGTGGGTCGAAGCAGACTTTATCGCCCCACAGGTAACTGACGGTGAAACAATATCCTATATTATTGCTCCAAAGGGTTACTATGAGAATTATTTCCAGATAGAATTTTTCGGAGAAGACATGGATCTCCTAAGGATAATGCTGCTTGGAAATTACATATACGAATACGCACTGGAGAACTATGTTCCAAATATGGCTAAGTTTAAGGAAATATACTCTCCGGTAGAAATAGATTTGTGATTTGTAAGTTTTTTTCGTTTTTATTTCATTTCTTGTTAATAACTACTGAGAACCCAACTCATATGGCAAAAGTATTATCGCCCAGGACAGCCTGCCGCTACTTAAGACACATAGAAGACCCTAAGTTTCACTTTAAAACAGTAGACGGCGAGTCTATAGCAAACTTAATCGAGCTTGCCTGTTACCTTAGGCTTTCTGAAAAAGAACATTTCTCCCATCACGTGAGTCCCCTTCACAACCATTTTGCAAACTGGGTCGGAGGAACGCTAACAGACTACGAGCTTGAGGACGAGATGAGTCTTGTTGTCGAGAAGAACCCAATGTCAATTATAGTGATGAAACGCATAAACCTCCTTGTGAACTCTGCGATGCGCACACCAAGAGGTCGCGAGAAAGCAAAGATGATTCTTGAAAGCGCAAAAATTGATACCGAAATTCTTTTTACAAATGATGGAAGGAAGATAATTAACTTATGGGAGCTTGCAGATTTCCTAAAATCGGCACCGTCCCATAGCATAGCCTATCACATGCACACGACAAGAAACGATTTTGCCGACTGGATAGGTGACGTTCTTATGGATTTTGAACTTGAGGAGATTGCAAGGGACGCTTCATCCCGCGAAGAACTAATAAGGATGATAAGTCACCGGATTTCTGAACTTGAAGCCTATGGCGCCCACGAATATTCTTCACTTAGCACCGAAGAGGCCGTGCTTTCTGCCAAAGGTAGAACTAAAGGTTTTTGCGCATGACTTTACTAAGGCTTAGCTTTTTTAGCTTTTAACTCAAACTAAGCGCTCTTAAGCAAATCAGAATAAATGAATAAAGAGAGGTATCACATAAGAAAGGTTCTTGACACTCTCAAGAAATGTCGCGGAAGGCACACTGAACTCATAACGGTATATGTACCGCCTGCAACAGGGTTAACTCAGATTACAAACCAGTTATCTCAGGAACAAGGAACTGCAGTCAACATCAAAAGCAAGCAGACACGAACAAATGTTTGCGACGCACTTGAAAAGATAATTCAACATCTAAGGCTTTACCCAAAGACACCTGAAAAAGGTCTGGCAGTATTTTGTGGTAACATATCTGATAAAGAAGGCACTCAAGACCTTGAGCTATGGGCAATAGAACCCACTGAAGCAGTTGACGTAAAGATGTATCGTTGCGACCAGACATTTGTAACAGAACCTCTTGAGCGTCTCCTTATGCCAAAAAACGCATATGCGTTAATTGCAATTGATAACAAACAGGCGACTCTTGGCATACTGCGCGGCGGGAGTTACCATATTCTTGATACAATGACTTCAGGGTACTCAGGCAAGCACCGCGCAGGAGGTCAGTCACACAGGCGTTTTGAGCGCCTGATACAGGAAGAATCACACAGGTTCAAACAACGTGTCGCACTACACGCCGAAAATCTCTTTATACCACAGATTGAGGGAATAGCAGGAGTCATAATCGGGGGCCCTGCCGGGACAAAAGACGAGTTTGTCGAAGGTCCGTATTTGCATTATGAACTCAAAAATAAGATTGTTGCAGTAAAAGATATAACTTACACCGACGAGTCGGGCGTGCGCGAACTTGTAAACCAGGCAACAGAAGACATAAAGGACGTTGAGGCAACAGAACACAGAAAGTACCTCCAGCGCTTTATGAAATACCTTGTAACGGAGCCAGGAATGGTTGCATATGGTATAAAAGAAGTTGAAAACGCAATGGATCTTGGCGCAGTTGACGTCCTTATGTTATCCCAGAATCTTCCTGATGAAAAAATCGATGCGTTACTTGAAAAAGCCGAACTATCGGACGTCCGAGGGGAGATAATATCCGATGAGTTTGAGGAAGGAAACCAACTTTGGATAGCATTTGGCGGGATTGCGGCACTTCTTAGATACAAATTAAGGTAGAATGGATACATACAAAGGAATACCCTATGTGATGTATCTAGAAGCAAAACGTAAATTATTTGGAACTAAATGGTTTGCCGAATTTGATGCTACAAATAACTGCAATCTTCGCTGTAAACACTGCTATCATTTTGCAGATAAGACAGTGTTACAGTTCGACGAAGTCCCACTTGCGGTTTGGGAAAAACGCCTTAAGGAATTATACAAAAATGGCATACGTTCAGTTTTGATAGTGGGCGGAGAACCGTCATTACGCCCAGATCTACTTATGCTTGCAGACAAAATATTCCCGCTAGTATACATAATAACCAATGGCACAATAAAAGTTCCGGACGATTTTAATAATCGCATATACGTTTCGTTGGACGGCTCCGAGAAAACAAACGATGACCTGCGTGGAGACGGGGTTTTCAAAAAAGTAATAAAAAACTATTCTGGCGACAAACGTGTTGTTATAAATATGACTATTACCAAGCAGAATTACAATGAACTCGAAGAAGTTGTGAGAATAGCAAAAGAAAATGGTTTTGCAGGCGTTGTATGTAACATATACTCCCATGCAGTAGGAGAAAAAAGCCCATTAGTAATATCAAAGTCCGACAGAGGGAAAATCATAGATGAATTCAAGCGTGTAAAAGATATCTATCCAGATAAATTACTTTTTAGTAAATCAATGCTTGACTGGTATTCTAAAGCAAATCATGCCGGCAAGTGTTATTGGGGTGACCAGGTTCTTCATTTCTATTCTTCATGGAAACCGAGGCGGTGTTTTGGAACAAATATTGATTGTTCTGATTGTGGTTGTTTTGCAGGCGCTTTGGAAATAGGTCCATCTATACTATTCAATTTAAAAGAGATTTCAAAAATTGTTTTCATATAAGCAAATATTTTTTATTAATCTAAAACCTCACCAATAAGCTCGCGAGATTTTGTGTCCACAATTTTTACACTGACTTTTTGACCTAAACAATTCCGATTATTAATCAAAACTGGACGATATTGTTCGTTTCTACCAACAACTAGGGAGCTATTTTTAATTCCAGTTACAAAAACTTCACAGATTTTACCATTCCACCGTTTATTATCCTCCTTAATCATTATCGAATGCATCCTTGCTAATTCTGCACTCCTGGATGAAATCACATCACGCGGGAGTTGCTTTAAGTTAGCGCCGTCTGTTCCTTTGCGCGGCCAATATTTAGAAAGGTTTATTACTTCCGGGCGAAGCTCTTCTATTAAGTCAACTGTCTTTTGGAAATCATCTTCTGTTTCTGTCGGATAGCCAACAATTATGTCCGTTGCAATAGTTATTCCAGGGTTCTTTTTTCTAAGGAGATTTACTATCCCCTTAAAATCTGATGCACTTCCACCACGTCTCATCTCGGAGAGAACCTTATCCGAACCAGATTGCAGTGGGATATGAGCAAACTTATAGAGTTTTTCATTCCTGAAAGCGTCTCCCAGCTCATCTTTTATCTTTTTTGTATGCGCTGGGTTCATCATACCGATTCGTACCCTAAAATCTCCTGGAACATTTGCAACAGAATTCATTAAGTCTGGCAAGTTTGACCCGATATCAGCCCCATAACAGCCGTTGTCCTGAGATGTCAGCCAGATTTCAGAGCACCCGGATTCAACAGCGTCCCTTACTTCCGACACTATCTCATCAGGACTCTTTGACCTTAAAGTTCCCCTTGCAAGACAGGTGGCGCAGTACGTGCAGTTTCCAAGGCAGCCTTGGGATATGCTTATAACACCGATATGTTTGTTATGGCGCAAAGGAGTGCAAGTTTTAGCCTTGCTTTCTTCTCTTAGAATGTGGATCACGTTGCCGTTTAAAAGGGCGTCAAAGACCTCTAGAATATCATCAGTGTTAGTTGCAATCGCAGCAAAATTTGGAAAACGCGACAGGAGTTTTGGATATGCGCCGGGCAGGCATCCTGCGATTATTACTTTTTTGTCCGCGTCATTAAGGTCAGAAAGCTTCCTTAGAATCTTGTTTTCTGTCGGACCCTTGACAATACAGGAATTCAGAATGATAAAATCGGGTTCTTCTGAACCTAGAATAACATTATGTCCAGCTGCACTTAAAAGCCCGGCTATTCTCTCTGAATCGGCACGGTTTGCAGAACAGCCATAGGTTATGATGCCCACATCCATAGCTTTTCCCAAGGAACTAAATGTATTACTCCTTATCTTCCTTTTTAGTGGTGGCAGGAGCCTTAACTTTTGTTGCAGTCTCTTTTGTTGCCTTTGGTTTTTCTTCACCGGTAACGACAAAGTCAACCTCTTTTATTCCAAGGAATTTTTCAGCCTCAGATTTAAAGATTGTTGTAAGAACTTGATAAAGCTGGTTTTCTGCGATTTCTTTTGGGACGCTAATTGTGATTTTCTTCTTTTCGCCAGCCCCGCTTATTGTCGCCTTGATATCATCATTTTTAAAGGCACGTTCAATGAGGAATGAGACTTTTTCATCCTCTTTTCCTGCAACAGACTCTAGTTTTAGCTCATACTCGACTTCCTTTCCTGCGAGAGGATGGTTGAAATCAACACGGACACGTCCGCCGGAAACTGACTGAATCTTTGCAGGGCGACCCTCAACCTCAAGAACCATCCCCGGAAAAGGGTTTACCTTCTGCTTCTTAAACTCGCGAGAGGGCACAAGTTTTATCATCTTAAAACTGCGCTCGCCAAATGCATCTTTTGGGGTGAGTTTAAAGGACTTTTTATCACCAGATTCCATCTCAATCATGGCATTATCAAGCCCAGGGAGGATGTGCCCCTCACCGACTACAACAACAACTGAAGAATAGGGCATCTTTGGATTAAACGCACCTTCCTTTTTTGCGACGTCTGCATCGGTTGTCTCAATAAGGTCCCCTTCAAATCGTCCAGTATATGAAACCTTGACTATATCTCCCTTTTTTGTCTTTCCTGCCATTTTCAATGTAAAATTTAAGCTCTTTTTGCTTCCCTATTCGAAGATTAAGGTTTAAAAGCGCTTTTTCAGGTTCTAGAGTAGTTCCTCCATCACATCAAGCATCTCGGATACGTCATTCATATAGACGTTGCCCATATTGCCCACGCGGAAAGTCTCTTCCTTTAGATTGCCGTAGCCAGAACCTATAATATAACCCTTTTCTTTCATCTTAGAAAGGAGCTCTTTAGCGTTTACACCTTTTTCTTTTGTGCTGATACAAGAAAGCGTTTGAGATGCATAGTTCTCATCAGGATAAAGCGAGAAGCCAAAGTCCTCTATGCAGCGCTTTTTGACAAAGTCTGAAACCTCTTTATGGCGTGCCCAGACGTTCTCAATCCCTTCTTCTAAGAAGAAATCAAGACTTTTTCTAAGGGCAAATATCTGTGGTATGGGTGGCGTTGACGGGGTGTTATCCTTATTGTTGTATTTCTCAAGAACTTTCATGTCAAAATAAAAGCCCTTCCCCGTTGCCTTTTCAGAGCGCTCAAGAGCACGCTTACTGACTGATGCGCACGCAAGCCCTGGCGGGACTGCAAGACACTTTTGGACTGAGAACAAACAAACATCAATTCCAAGCTTATCGACTTTAAGTGGCGCGCCGCCAACTGCTGAGACAACATCAATAAGGCTTAAGATGTCATTGTCGTTACAGACTTTCATTAGTTCGGGGAGTGGATTCATGACCCCTGTTGCAGTCTCGTTATATACTATTGATACTGAATCGACGTCACTTGACTTTTCAAGAGCGCGCTCAAGAGCCTCAGGAAGGATAGCCTGCCCCATTGGAACTTCAAGAGTTTCTACTTCTTTGCCATTTGAAGCAATCACTTCAGAAAATCTCTTTGAGAATGCTCCCTGAACGCATGAAAGAGTCTTTTTTTCAACACAATTGCGCGCGGCAGATTCCCAGACTCCCGTTGCCGAAGACGTATAAATGAAAACGTCGTTTTCTGTAAAAAGAAGCTTTTTTACCTTCTCACGCACATCTGCATGAAGCGTTGCGTATTCTTTTGAGCGGTGGGAAAACATTTGTTGCCCCATCTCGGCGCGCACTTCGTCTCTAACATATACAGGCCCAACAGTAAAAAGTTTTGGGAAGTCCATTTTTTAAATATACTTGTTATTTTGAAATTAATCAGTTTTATACCTCTCAATAACAGTTTTACTTGGATTAACCCTTCCGATATATGTCCATCCATCCCCCAGACGAACATAGAGCTCTCCTTTGTCATTCATTTTTCGTAATTTTCCACCGTTCACAAATTCGTAAAAACCTTTTCTGTCGGTTTTTGGTGGTTTATCAGCATTCAAATCCCTTAGAACTCTCATAATTCTCATTTCTCCCGAGGGACATATGCTTCTTGAGCAATTATGATATAGTACACGGCTTTCTACATCTTTAGGTTTGGTTTTGACTGTTTTATTTGTATGTTTGGTAAACGTGGTCCCATCGGCAATATCCCCTTTACATGAGATTCCCAGGCGCGCTTCTGGTTTAGCTCCGCGATGTGGACAAGTTTCACATATGTGCGCCCTAGGTTTCATTTTTAGATAAGCTTATCGTTTGATTTCCATTCTCTGTCGGGTCTATCTAGGGCATTTGGATGATTAATAAGTCAGGTTAAGCGGCACATGGACGCTTTTTTCGTCACCCGTTGCATTCCTTATATGTCCGACGACTTTTGCCTTAGAATCAAGTGATGCAATGATTTTTTCTTCTGAATCCGCCTTTGCAATTATTGCAAAGCCCATACCCATGTTAAACGTGCGGTGCATCTCCCAGTCATCAATACTACCTTCACCCTGAATGGCCTTAAAGATGTCCTTAACTGGCAGGGGCTCAGTTATTTCAGCGGCAAGACCATTTGGTATGATGCGCCCAAGTTTCCTTAAGCCCCCTCCCGTAATATGTGAAAGCCCGTGGATATCCTTACGGTTCTTATCAAGCGCATTTAGGACTTCTTTTACATAGATCTTTGTTGGGACTAGAAGTTCTTTTCCCCATTTTTTTATGTCAAGAGATTTTCTTGCAAGGGTTAGTCCGTTTGAATGTATTCCTGATGATTCTATCCCTATTATAACGTCCCCTTCCCTTATCTTCTCGCCTGTAATAATATCAGTTTTCTTAACAACGCCAAGAGCTGTTCCTGCGAGGTCAAAACCATTTATGACTTCAGGAAGAGTTGCTGTTTCACCTGAAATCACGGGACAGCCTGATTGTCGCGCGCCTTCTGCAACACCTTTCATTATCTCTTTGACTTGAGCCGGCTCGACTCTTTCAACTGCTAAGTAATCAACAAGAGCAATAGGCTTTGCACCTATGCAGATGACATCATTGACATTCATTGCAACCATGTCTATTCCAACAGTGTCGAATTTCTTAAGGCTTTCGGCCACGATTATCTTGCTTCCAACACCGTCAGTACACATGGAAAGATAATTATCACCAAATTCGATTATTCCTGCAAAATGCCCGGAAAGGTCAGTCTTAAGAGTGCTTAAAATACCCTTTATTGCAAGGTCCTCAGCCTCGATATCTACCCCTGCCTCTTTATACGTCGCCATTCTACATGCTTATTTTCTCCGTTCTTCAATTTAAACAAAGATGCAGGCCTTAAAAAACGAGTTCTCATGGAGTGCAAGCAGGCACAAGATGTTTAAGGAATGCCCCCGGAAATACTATTATAACTATTACGGTTCGTGGGGTGGGTGGGGGCCAAACTGCGACAGGGCTCTTCGCGAGACTTTCATACAAAAGAAGCTCCTTAGCGCCCCAATGTTAATTGGAGACGCCGTACACCGAAGCGTAGAAGGCTTTCTAAAAGAACTAAAAAGCGGAAGGGAGCGTCCTATTTCATCAATGCTTGCAACATACAAAGGCACGATAAATCGTGTGATTTCTGACTCCGAATCCGGTGCATATAAGATTCGACCAAGCAAGCACCCCGC
The DNA here is from genome assembly GCA_964619365.1 of uncultured archaeon. Taxonomy (GTDB): domain Archaea; phylum Altiarchaeota; class Altiarchaeia; order JAFGQM01; family JAFGQM01; genus CAYMNU01. Next base: position 101,032 of record CAZUDQ010000001.1, on the reverse strand, counting down.
GCTTTTTGAAGAATATTACCGCGTTCCAAATTTTGACATGGAACCTTTTGCCATCCGCGGGGAGATTGCAATAAAGAATTTCCTTCGCTCAAAGACTTTAGACTCGCTCCGGGAAAGCGATAAGGACGCGTGGCTCCCAATCGAGGAACTACAATCCTTTGATTTTGATGGGACGCAAGTATTCATAAAGATGGATTTTGCCCACTGGGTGGGAGACTCAGTTCATGTCTATGACTGGAAGACGGGACGAAGCGAGATAGAAGAAGACAATATACAGTTGCCGCTATATGCAAGTTATGCGCAGAAAAAATGGCATGCTAAAGCCCCGATTATTGCAACTGAAAAGAACCTTTTGACTGGAAAATCTTTTGAAGCCAAGATAACAGAAGAAGACATCAAAGCCGCAGAAGACAAATTAAAAGAAAGTATAACTGCTATGAAATCCTCTCTTTTTGATGAAAAGAAAAATATTGCAAGGATTGAAGATTTTCCTAAAAACGAAGCCTCCCATTGCAAAAGATGCAACTTTAAAGGCGTCTGCTTGGGTGAAGTGTGCAAAAACTAATTCTTCCCGTACTTTTCTTCAAGTGGAGCCAAGAGCTCAGTTCTTGTGGAGAAATACTCACGCACCGGGGCGAGATATTCTATTAATCCCGTGGCGCAAGTGTTTTTAACATCCATTGGGTGAAGGCCTTTTAGGAATGCCTTTTCTAATTCTTCATATGAAGTGAATTCAAGGTTCCCGCCAAATTTCTCCGGGCGCTCTATTAGGACCTTTCCAAAGCGTGGAAATATGAAAAACTTAAAGACGTCAAGTATAGGATTATTCTCCGCGCTTCCTGCTGGACAATACGCCTTTGTTATCTTCTTTTTGATTGATTCTGGGTCATCATGCACAGAGATTATTGATTCTGGCATGGATGAACTCATCTTTGACTCTGGACCGCCTAATGAAACAATGAGTGGAGTATGGATGCAGACAGGCTTTTTGTAGCCTATCTTTTCAAGCTCCTCGCGTGCAAGCATATGAATCTTTCGCTGTTCGATACCCCCATAGCAGATATCTGCGCCCAGATGCTTTATGTCTGCCGCCTGAAGAATCGGGTACATTATCTGGGAGACGTGCGCGTTCTCAAGGTCGCGCGCTACTTGCTGCATTGCGCGTGTTGCCCGGTTTACTGTAATTCCTGTTGCCATATCAAGAATATCCTTAAAATATTCTGGCTTCAGCTGAAACTCGCTTCCCTTGATGAATTGGGTCTTTTTTGGGTCAAGCCCCAAGGCGATAAATGAATGTTTCCAATACTCACACATCCGAGCTACCCATTCCGGGTCGCCTTTTCTGTTCATTAGAGTGTGAAGGTCAGCAAAAAGAACGCATATCTCAAGCCCGGCTTCTTGGAATTCAATTAGCTTTTGGACAGTAACCATAGTCCCGATATGAACTGCGCCACTTGTCTCATAGCCGCAATACGCCTTTGCCTTGCCTGACTTGATGAGTTCATCAAGTTCACCAGGTTCAATGACTTCTAGAGTATTCCTCAGGATTAATTCTTTATCCATTGGTTTTTTAAGCACTCATGTTTGTGTTATTGCCGTTAACTGGCTCCTCGGGTATAATAGCTTCACGGAAGATTCCAATGGTATTTGCCGAGAGCTTATTTGACGCTAAGTCAAGTTCGTAGAGGTCGAATATCGCATTTGTGCTGGTATTATCTTTTACAAGACAATCAAAATCCCCACATTCCTTTATACTATAAACAATATACTCTCCGAGGTTGGAATTCCCTTTTTCAGGAGAGGAATCTACTATTATTAGCTGAGTTATGCCGCCGTCTAGAAGATACAAATCACCTTTAAGGCGAGTAGCTGTATCTTGCGGGGCGCTAAGCTGGCCATATATTGCGTAATATCCTGTTTCTTTTTCAGGAATTGCTTCAGATTCTCCGCTGAAATTACCTATTCCAAAAGAGCGCGCAGCTTCCTGAAGGGCCTTTTCTTTCTCCTCAGCGTTTTCATATGCCTTTTCCTGCTGGCCCATACCCCAAAAAGAGGCAAAACCCCAACCACTCACAAGGAGAACGACCAAAATTAGCATCCCAACCTTTAACCACAAATCTTTATTTCCTTTGGATGAGTCTTTTTGTTTTTCAACAGTCCTAACCTTGCGCTTTTGTGCCCTAGCCATTTTTCTCTAATTTTATATTTGTGGGTAAAAAACCTGTTTAGTCCTTAAACGGGTCTGTTTTCTTTCGCGGTGCGCGGGCATCGGTTGTTATATCAAGGCAGTATCTAAAGGCTCCGGGTGCGTATTCTCCTGCTTTTATGACCGTGATATCAGACCTGGGAATCGTCTTTTTTACATCCTTTAAAAATTCAGGAAGATCGTTTTCATGACAAATCTTATAAAGATGGATAGTCCCCCCACTCCTGATTTTCTTTTTGGCAAGATAAAGAAAGGTTTCAGCATCTTTTGGAAGTGGCATGATAATCCTGTCAAACGTCCCCTCAAGCTTTGGCACGATATCCCTTACATCGCCTTCATAAGCCTTAACCTGTCCTCTGAGCTTGTTTAGTTCGATATTATCTTCAAAAAGAAGAACTGCATTAGGGTTTAGTTCCACACCAAGGATGGTTCCAGCCTTGGTGTTTTTAGCTATATTAATTGGATATGGGCCGACACCTGCAAACATGACAAGTACGCTTTCCCCATCTTTAACAAGTTTGCTTATACGGTCTCTTTCGGTTGAAAGTCTTGTTGAGAAATAGGCTTCAGTCGGGTCAACAAGTAAACGGCAGCCGTTTTCTTTGTGTACAGTCTTTGTCAGCTTCTTAGGTCTAAGGAGCGCTGGGACGTCTGAGAAGTCTCTTTCCCCTTCGCGCGTTTTGAGAATCTCATAATCCCTTATGCGATAAGTACCCTCAACCTCGCTTTTTTTCATAAGGACAACATTAATGTTGTTGTGCTTTGCAAGAATGTCCTTTGCACCTACACAATCTTCAACTATTGCAATGTCCCCTAAGATATCAAATGCCAAATTAACCACCCTTGCACTATTTAATAAAATAATAGTTACATCATTATTTAGAACTTAAAACTATAAATGCTTTTTATGCTTTCCATCCACCTCAGTGGTCATTAATACACACACCATTCACTAATAGAAATCAGGCCGGATGTTTGCTAAGATAGCTTTCACATCTCTCCGCAACGTTATCAACCAGATTAAAGAAGAAGAAATCATAGTCGTAGCGATGGTAGCACTGGTCGCCAAGCACTACCCTTAGCCTGCCATATATCTCCTTTTTTGGCGAAGGTATCTCAAGTCCGCCTGCATCGTTTATCTTTGCTGATGTGAAGTGGTCTATCACCTCTTCTTTATCATCATTAAATAGTATCTTTGCGCCCTTATGCATGCTTGCAGGATATTCTTTATGGTCTGTTGTCCAGGAAAGAAGATTCACGCATGTGGCGCCGGGATTAAGTGTCGGCGATTTCCCGCCAGGTCCAACAGTATTCCAGGGTATTATGACATTGCCGGTTTCTGTAGCCGACTCAGCCAGTTTAAGCCCGAGTTTCTTTAAATCCTCTTTTGTAAAGGTCCAACCAGGAGAATAAACTGCGACGAGCTTATCTTTATAATTTTTGATGATGTCTGGATTATTTAACAGTACTGCACTTAAGGCATCAGAGCCCTGACTGTGGCTTGCAAGGATAAATGGCCGGCCGTCATTGATATTTTCAAGGTAATACTTAAGCGCCTTTTCAAGGTCCTTAACCGGGGTTGCAAAATATTTCTTGTTTTCCTCTTCTGGCATCCCCATAACTTCGATTCCGACCTGGCGATATCTGGGCGCAAATACATTTGTGCTCTTGTTATAGACCCCAAGCATCCGATTAACGGTCCTGGAATCAGTTTCCTCATTTAACTTTTCGTTATCAAGGTCTGCGATGTAATCCTTTGTTTTACCTATCGAGTAAGTTGTCGGGTGGATGAAAAACGTATCTACTTTATGTTTTAAGTCCTTAGTCTTTACTGACCAGTCTTGATCTTTTGAATAGTCGGGTTCCCTAAGATTTTTTTGTTCCATTCCAAGTCATTCCTTTAACAAAAGTGTGACTTATCTAAGTATTTTGTCTAGATATATCAAAGTCCAGGTCTTCTAATTTAAAGGCGTGCCTTTAGATTTTCAATCTTTTCCCAGCCGGCAACAAGTTTGATGTTTGCAATATCTGTAAGTAGATGGGTGTAATCTTCACTTACCAGGCTCTTGCCGTCTTTTCCAATAGGGACTTCTAAGTTTTCAGTCGAGCAGAGTTCTACCATTACGCGTTCTGGCCGTACGGAGAGTATCCCACCGCGCTTAAACCCAGACTCGCGCCCGGCAAGGACAAGAGAGTCAGCAGTCACAACATCCTTGCATGCAATATGTATAATAGGGCATTCGCTTTGTAAGTATGCAACATTCTTTTTGTGCTTAGATAAAGCATCTAAGATATCCTTAGCCGTGACTTTATCGTGCCATTTGCCAAGCCAATGGGCGAGTATTTTTTCATGACAGGCAGGTGTTTCTAAAACAGTGATTCTTCCAGAACAGGATGAAGTGGTGTACATAGACTCTGAAGAGTTTATAGCATCGACAAGTTCCCCTATTTTCTCGTCTGCCTCCCCGCGAGCTCTAGCTTCATCAAGTTGCAACAGAGCCTTTTTTCGTTGCATATCAAATTTGCTTTGCATAGTATACTCTTTTTCTTCTTTTGACAGGAAACTTACTTAAAAGAATGAGAAAAAAGCCCACTCCTAAACACAAGTTGCACATAATCGCCACAACAGAGCGCCCCAGCAACACAAGTGAGGTTTATAAGACTGCCAAAAAGTTGTTGAAAGGGAAATCCAAAGTCCCCAGGGTCGTTTTGATGGCAGAAGGTTTTGAAAATCTTGATATGGCCGTGCAGCGAAGCCGAGGCAAAAAACTCGCAAGAGATCTTCGGGCTCTTGCCCTAGAGAAAAATGCCGCGATTGCATATTCCATTCCGGAAATCAATAGATTTTGGGTGAATGGTGGCCACGATTTGCCAAAACGTATTGTAAATACTGGGTATTTGATTCATCCACACGAAGGCGAGCCGGGATATCACGCATATTCAAAAGCCTCTCACCAAATCACTGACCCCAATGAAGCGCCCCATCGTGGGATTTTAGTAGAACATCCAAGCCAAAAAGGAAAATTTATTCGTTATCACTTAACTAAAATGGATAACGACTATCTAAATCTTTTGCATGAAAAAGATTATCCTTTGGCATTTAAACGAGTAATAGCTCTTGCAAATAGACAAAAACAGTTCCCCTCAACAAAGCTTGGTGAACAAAATGTCGAGATGAGAGTTTGCCGGGACATATCAAGTTTCATGTTCGAGCCACACAAGTTAAAGTCAAAAGTAGCTCCAGATGTCATGGTTGTGCCTTCATTGGGGCTCAATTTAGGTTCAGAGATGATTTCAGACATCCGTTCAAGGCTCTCGGATAATGGCGTTGCCGTCATGTCTGGAGCAAGTTATGATGGAATCCGTTTAATTGGCAAAAATTTAGAGGGTATTGCAACCCTGCGAAAGGGGAACTCAGTAGACTTAGGAGACGTCAAGATAACCCATCATGGTTCAAAAATCCCTTTTTTATACTAGTAGCCCCAAAACTCAGAGGTAAAAGGCCAGTAAATACATAAATGACAACTTTAATCATCGCTGAAAAACCTAGTGTTGCAGGAAAAATAGCAGGAGCTATAGGCAATGCTCAAAGGAAAAAAGGCGAAGGCCAAAGCTCATATTATGAAGTTGATGATGATGGCGAGCTTGTTCTTGTCGCATCAGCTGTCGGTCACGTTTATTCTCTTGCAGAAAAAGGAAATAAGTCCTGGAACACAAACTATCCGGTCTTTGATATAGAATGGGATCCAGCCTACGAAGTCCAAAAGGGTTCAGCTTACACTAAAGGCTATGTCAAGACAATAGAAAAGCTTGCAAAAAAAGCTGACACCTTTGTCAATGCGTGCGACTACGATATCGAAGGTTCTGTAATAGGATACAACCTGATAAATATGGCATGCCACGCTGACCCAAAGAAGGGAAACGTCAAAAGGATGCATTTTTCAACCGTCACTTTTCCAGACTTAAAAAAGGCATATGAAAATATTGAGGATTTTGATTTCGGCCAGACTGAAGCCGGGATTACTCGCCATAAGCTTGATTGGTATTATGGCATAAACTTATCTCGTGCCCTGACTTCTTCAATGCGCACTGCAAACGCACATGGCACGCTTTCCATAGGACGTGTTCAGGGTCCGGCACTAAAGCTGGTTGTTGACCGTGAGCGCGACATAAAAAAATTCATCCCAGAACCATTCTGGGTAATTTCGGCTCGCATGAATGGAGGCCATGAGTCCCCCGCAGACTTTGATGCAATCCATACAAAAGAAAAATTCGAAGGAGATAGCGCACAGGAAACAGCAGAAGAAATCTATGCAAAGGTCAAAGACCAAAAGACCGGCAAGGTAACATCGGTTGTGAAAAAAGAATACAAACAGCCGCCACCCAACCCATTTGACTTAACAAGCCTGCAGCTTGAGGCACACAGGTTCCACAGGATTCCCCCAAAGCACACACTAGAACTCGCCCAGACTCTTTATGAAAACGGTATAATCTCATACCCGAGAACGTCTTCTCAGGAGTACCCGCCGACAATAGGCTGGAGAAAGATTCTTGAGAAGTTAAAATCAACAAATGATTATTCCTCTGCCGCCCAAACACTTTTAAGTAAGGCTTCACTCAAGCCAAATAACGGCAAGAAAAAGGATCCTGCGCACCCGGCGATATATCCGACAGGAGAAGCGCCAAAAGGAATGGGTGTTCAGGAAATGAAGCTTTATGATCTCATTGTCAGGCGTTTTATGGCGACATTTGGCGAGTGGGCGATTCGCGAAAGCGCTAAAATAATAATAGACGTAAATACCGAGGACTTTAAGGCCGAAGGCAAACGAACAGTTGCCCCCAACTGGCACGAGCTTTATGGCAAATACGCAAAGTTTGATGAGATTATCTTGCCAGACATAAACGAGGGCGACATAGTCAACATCAAGAAGCTAAATCTTGATAAGAAGATGACTCAGCCCCCAAAGCGCTTTACCGAGGCATCAATAATCAAAGAGCTTGAGAAACAAAATCTAGGTACAAAAGCAACACGCGCGACAATAGTAGACACACTCTTTAAACGTAATTACATACAAGGAAAAGCAATCGAGGCAACGACGCTTGGAATAAAGACTGTCGAGACCCTTGAAGTCCACAGTCCGGAGATTCTTGACGCAGAACTCACTGCAAAAATAAACGATGAGATGGAAGGCATCATCGAGAATAAAGCTACAAGCGAGGCTGTTGAAAAAAGGGCAAAAGACATACTAACAAAAGTACTTAAGAAGTTTAAAAAAGAGGAAAAGGAAATTGGCGCAAAACTTGCTGGGGGGAGTAGACAGGCAGCAGTCGAAAAGGCTGAGGCTGAAGCAGTTGGCGCCTGCCCGATATGTAAAGAAGGCGTTCTAATTGTCAGGAAAAATCCAAAGACAGGTAAGCGCTTTCTTGGTTGCTCAAACTATCCCAAATGTACAAACACTCAACCTTTGCCACAAAGAGGAAAAGTAATTTCAGCTAAAAAAGAGTGTGAAACTTGCTCTTGGCCAATGATAAATATTTGGACGCAAGGCAAAAAGATGCCTTGGACTATTTGTACAAACTTCTCTTGTCCGTCAAAGCAAAAGAAGTAAGCATTTCTTAAGAAATGGGGAAACAGGTTTCCTTTTTTTACTCAAGCTCCAAAATTAGCTTAGCTTACAAAATGGTTTCAAAACGCGCCGGAGAAATCCCGCCCTCTGGAATTAGAAGATTCTTTGATCTTGCCGTGCGGGAAAAGGATATTGTGACCTTAGGTATTGGCGAGCCCGATTTTGACACACCAGATCTCATCAAGGCGGCGGCAATTGAAGCTATAAATTCAAACAAGACTCATTACACTTCAAACCTTGGAGTGGAAGAATTGCGCGAAAAAATCGCAAAAAAACTAAGCTTCGAAAACGGTATTTCAGGCGCAAGTTCAGATAACGTACTTATAACAAGCGGCTCAAGCCAAGGCCTGGATTTAGCTCTAAGGGCAGTTGTTGACGAGGGTGATGAGGTCTTAATCCCAGACCCTGCCTATACAGCATATGCCCCCCTCATAATGCTTACTGGAGCAAAGCCAGTATATGTCCCGACATATGAAAAAAACGGGTTTGTCCCACAGCGAGAAGATATGGAAAAGGTCATAACAAAAAAGACAAAAGCCATGCTTTTTTGCTCTCCCAATAACCCAACTGGCGCAGTATACTCAAAAAAGGCGTTAGAAGATATTGCGGATCTTGCCATCAAAAATGACTTTACTGTAATTTCAGACGAGATTTACGAGCGATTGCTTTATGAGGGCAAGCATTATTCTATTGCCGGGATGCCAGAAATGCATGAAAGGACAATAACCCTAAATGGCTTCTCAAAAGCATACGCCTCAACAGGCTGGAGAGTTGGTTACATCCAGGCAGAAGGCGATGTCTTTGACGCGATATATAAAATCCACCAGTATATGATGATGTGCGCGCCATCCGTTTCTCAATATGCTATGATTCCGGCATTTGATACTGAAGACAAGGTAGCCGAGATGGTAAAAGTGTATGACACACGGCGCAAGCTTATTGTAAATGGACTCAATTCACTTCCAGGAGTCTCTTGCCATATGCCAAAAGGAGCATTTTATGCCTTCCCAAACATAACTGGAACTGGCATGACTAGTGAAGAGTTTGTCGAGACTGCGATAAGAGATGCAAAAGTCGCAACTGTCCCAGGGTCAGTCTTTGGACCTTGTGGGGAAGGACATGTTCGCTGTTCTTATGCGACATCAACTGATGCCATAAACGAGGCGCTCTTGCGTCTTGATGCCATGCTTTCTAAAAATGCCTGAAGGCAAGAAGCCCGAATCCAGATTTGTTTTAGGCGAACCGGCCATGCTTATTGGAAAAACATTAGTTGTAGCAGATCTTCACAATGGGATTGAGTACGAGATGTGGAAGAAGGGTGCAAATGTTCCAAGTTCAACACCAGAAAAGCTTGAGCGCATGGCAAGACTCATCGTCTCAACCAAGCCAAAACAATTAGTTATTCTTGGGGATTTTAAGCACAATGTCCCGATAACATCAAGACAAGAGGAAAACGAAGTCCCAAAGTTTCTTTCAAAACTCCAAACACTCGTTCCTGAGATAATAATAACTAAGGGAAACCACGATGGTAACATTGAATCGCTTGTGCCCAGTGGCATTGAAGTGATGGATGAATTTATCAAAGGAAAAACAGGTTTTTTGCATGGGCATAAACTGCCAAGCGATGACATCCTTTCATGCGAACTCATTTCCTGTGGCCATACTCACCCGGCAGTTCTTTTGCGTGAAGTAAAAGGGGGTCTCCAAAAGGCTTGGATTGAAGCAGACCTCATAACAAAAAACGAAAAACACTCTCCAAAAGCGATATGCGTCCCGGCATTTGATGAATCCTTGCGGGGAACGCCTGTAAACACAGCAGGATTCCTGGGACCCTTTATGAAAAAATCTATTATTGAAGGTTCTTCCGAAGCATATCTTTTAGATGGAAGCTATTTAGGCAAAATTCATGAAATATGAGGGGACATACTACCTAGGTTTATGCATCTCCTCAATCAGACCTTTTGTCGGGAAATACCCCTTTTCCAAAAGTGCTTTTTGATATTCCGGAATCTTATCAGATGGAACTCCCCTTACTTTCATTGCATGTCTCATAACCTCGTGATGACCATAACCTCGTGGCAAATTTATATGAATATCCATCGACCTTGTAAAATTTCTCTTGTCAAGATTTCCATGTCCCAAGTCTCTTCGAATCCGCACCATAAATAGATTAGTGTTGTCTCCAGCCCCGTCTACCGCCTTTGTTGCTTGAGCGAGTTTCTTTGACATGTGTGGCGTAAGCTTTTTATATATAATCATATCTGTCAGGTTTTCTTGCACATCATCCTTAAATCCCTTACCTGAACCAGAATTCCTTAAGATTTCCGAACTGGCCCTTCCAAAAATCCCTACGTTTCTGGAGGTTATGGGGCCTTTGTTAATACCTTTGTTTAGAATTTTTAAAAGCCTTTTTGGATTTATGCCTGCCCTGGATAAACTTATAATCTCTGGTTGCAGGCGCTCTATTACCAAATGAGGTGACAGGTTAGAATCTGGTGTCACGATTCCGTCTGATATCAGATCATGAGGATCAAATCCGGCTTTTGCAACTTCTAGAAAAGTGGGACGCAATCTCTCAAATTGTCCTTTAGTCAAGGAACCTTGTCTCGCCTCTTTTGTTACGGTATATGCGAATTTCCAGGGATCATGACCCCCTTTGGCAGTTTCTATTGCCATCGGGGAAATCCCCCTGAGCATCTCAAGTGACCTTTTATCCGAGTCTCTGATATGCCAATATCTCAGAGCAAATTCATGGGGGGAGTAGCCGGCATCTTTTGATGCTCTAAGGCACGTACTAAAATGTCTTAGGGTTTCGGGGAGAGTTCGATTCGATATGCCTTTTGACATAAAACCATTCTCAAGTCCAAGTGCAAGATCCCATGACTCGTATCCGTTTTTTTCCAGTTCGTCAAAAGAGCCTTTTATGTGCCTTAGTGGCGTATCTAAATTACTGTTTTTTAGTATCCCGTTTTTAAGTCCCCATGAAATAGATTTGGTTAAAGTTTCTGGGCCATAAAAACCCTCTTTCGAGAGTGTTACGATTACTGGCGAAAGTTTCTTTAGCCCTGTAATGTTAAGCTTGCCTTCCGGCTTAAGCATATAATACAAATCCTGAGTAAGTTTTGTAGGATATTTCTTAGCTTTTGCAGTTTGAGCCACGGCAGGTAAAATATACTTAAGTTCTCCGTTGCCAAACACCCTCTCGTTTATACCATAAGCCATTTCATTACCAAGTCCTCGTTTATCCCCCCCAGACTTTATCCCCCTTAGGATTTTGGCCATTTCTATAACATGTCCGTCAGAAATTCTGTTTCCACCAAGACTTTTTGAGAGGTCTGGGCAAACACGTCTTATATACCCTGAAGCTTTTTTATAGTTTTGGGACTTTTTTGGTTTTCTAGTTTTTGGCATGTTTTCGTTATCCGTTTAACTTCATCTTCTTTTTACAGGAATCTTCCTTCTTTCTCCCACATCTTCTAAAGCACGCGTGTGCATCTCCTCAATCAGGCCTTTTGTCGGAATATGACCACGTTCGAGAAGCACCCTTTGGTATTTTGCTCTATTTCTATGGGAGATCCTTCTGGGATTTAGTCTGATATCTAGTGCGTGATCCATAATTTCGTCGTGCGAAACATCTCTCGGAATAACATCATGGAGCCGTATATATCTTGACATATCTTTTTTGCTAAGATTTATGGAATGTGCATGTAATGTTATAGCAAGAGAACTTGGGTCGTATCCCGCCTTAGCTTCTCGGGCAAGAGTGGGCGCTAAATCCATGAGAATATTTGGGGTGAAAGTCTTAGGATTTTCTAATATCATTTTCACAAGGAATGAATTAGTTTTCTCGTTTGGTTTCGTATCCTTTTTCTTCCATACCTCAAGAGCCTCTTTCAGATGATTTATTGCTCGAAGTTTTTCATCAGCTTTCTTATTGGATTTTAATATCGGAAGGGAAGCTGCAAACAGGAATGAAGGATTGTTTCCCTTTTTTGCAGTTTGGCTTAAAAGCGGGCCAAAGCGATTCATGGTTTTTAAGTCCATGGATTCAGGATATTCTGACATCCTTTCAGAGAAACCATATGAACCGTGAAGCTCCAGTTCACGAAGCGTATTTTTCAAAACATCCAAGCTTTTTTTGACCTCGGGACTCCACACCCTTCCTCTTAATATGGGAACTGAAGCTTCGGCAAAACCTGTGACATCAGCATTAGATTTCCTCATACTCCTCCACAATGGAACCACATGACCAAATGTCCCTGCATTATATGCATCAGGATTATCTGCCATTATTGCTGCAAGAGTGTAAGCTCCGAGTCCTTTTTCTTCAGCGTTAAGGACTTTGGCTATGCCTTCTAAATCCTTATGATGTACTTGCCCAAGACTATTTGCAAGTCTGCCATTATAGCAAGAGATTTTTGCAAGTTCTCTTGCTCTGGGGTTTTTGTGTTCTCTCTGGGAACGGGCAGATCTAGGCATATTTTAATTTAAGCACTAAAGGATTAAAGTCGTTTTCTTGCACGTTTACGCTTTAAGTTAGACTTTTTCCGGTTTTGGCTTAGCTCCACTTTATGCATCTTTTCAATAAGCCCTTTTGTCGGGAACTCACCGCGCCTCATCAGGATTCTTTGGTATTCCAAAACCTTCTTATTGGAGACGCCTTTTGCCATGAGGCCGTGGTCGAAAACCTTGCTAGCCTCAAACTTATCTGGGACATCTAATTTCTTAGACATTTGTTGGTATAACTTCATCTTTTCCTGGAAGTTCGTACCCTTAAAGTTCTCTTCGTTTACCATCTCACCAACATGATATAAAAGGCGAACTGGAGGCCTGCCCTCTTTAACTTCTGTCATAAGGAGCGGAGCCAGATGTTTTAAATGATACCTTTTCATTTTTCTCTCAGCAACAAATTTCCCATAGTACTCTACACAGTCATGTACATCCATCTTCTTTTTGGCAGCTGCAAGTACTATTGGAGCAAAGAGTTTTTGTTCATACCCTCCTATGACACCATTTCCCATACCTTTTAGCAGTTCCCCACGAATGTAGTCAGCAGGGAAGCCGGCTTTCACAGTCTCTTTGACGAGTTTTTGGTTTTCATCAAGGATGGATTTAAGATGTCTTTCTCTCTCCCCAGTAGGCAAGTTTTCTACTGCAGAAAACATGGGGCCAGAATCTCGTCCATCCTTTACAGACTCGATGGCATGGGGAGTGATGATTCCTATCGTGCGCGAATCCACATAACCTTTCCATAACCCCTTAGATACACGATGAGCTATGGGTTCAGAATAATGAGCTATAGGTTCAGAATCTCTATTGCTCCTCGTCCCCTCAAGGAGCTTGTTTAAGTCTTCAAGATTTTTCTTTAAGTATCTTTTTGAAAACCTATTGTACACGATGCCTGTCCTGCTACATTCTATAAATGCTCCAGGATCATGGCCCTTTCTTGCAGTTTCTATTGCTATTGGCAATATTTTCTTAAGTTCGTGAGATTCAAACTCACCTTCCCTTAGATATGTACCAAGCATATTGACATTTTTGACTACGGGGGTATTCCCATTTTGCGACATCACAGTGACTAACTCTTTTAAATCTTTTGCAAGTTTCGGCAACTCTCGCGGTTCAAACCTTCCGGGCCCTGTGGCAGACTTGACCAGTTCCCTGACATGATGTCCGTTAGGTTCAAGCGACGAATTAAAGCTTCCTTTAAGATTTTTATGAACTTTATTTATGATTTTAGGCGGACACTTAGACATTTCCCAGGCAAATGGCGGACCATAGTCGCGACGGAATTCAGATAAGTTCCGAGAATGAAGTTCACTTTCCAGAGTTTCACTTCCAGGGATATCCAGACTTACAACCGGGACCCTAAGCGGACTCTTCTCCATAGGATAATTATTTATCAAAGAGTTAAAAGCCCTTTTATCCTTTTAGCTTCAAAACAAGCTCCTTGTAGCGTTCTCTACAAGAGTAAATAAGTATGCAGATAACGGAGTTTTCAGCGGAGCTTGCAGGCATCATAAAATCCAGCTTCCCAGGTCTTACCGAGATTCAAAAAAAAGCTATGCCAAAAGTCATGGCAGGGAAAAACACTTTTGTTATAGCGCCGACTGGAAGTGGCAAGACAGAGTCTGCATTTCTCCCAGTTCTTGAGTCAGTCCTTAGGCGCCACCGCGAGGGCGAAAAAGGGATTCTTGCACTGTATATAGCTCCCCTTCGCTCCTTAAACAGAGACATGCTTGGGAGGATGGAATCCTGGTGCGAGGAACTCGGGCTTCGCGTCGAAGTACGCCATGGCGATACAAGCCAATACCAAAGAGGTAAGCAAAGAAAAAACCCGCCGCAGATAATGATAACAACCCCTGAAACCCTTCAGGCCGTGCTTCCTGCAAAAATCATGAGGACTCATCTCGCCTCAGTTTCATATGTCATAATAGACGAAGTCCACGAACTTATTTCAGATAAACGTGGAATACAATTAGCTCTTGGCCTTGAGCGCCTGCGCGCGCTTTCCGGAAAATTCCAGACAGTATGCCTCTCTGCTACAGTCGGCTCGCCACAGATAGTTGCCGATTACTATAAGCTTGATGAAATTGTCATTGATTCAAGCACGCGGGATATGGATATAATTGTAAAAAAGCCGACTCTCCCAATCCACGAGGCTGTAAAAAAAGAAACGGGGAAGGGTCAAACCCTAGTCTTTACAAATACGCGCGTTTCAAGTGAATCCTTAACGCAAAAACTTGGTGGCAAAGAAGACCTTGGAGTGCATCATTCCTCACTTTCAAAAGAAGAGCGTCTTGCAACAGAAGAAAAACTTCGTTCAGGAAAGATACGGACCCTGGTCTGCACGTCTTCAATGGAGCTTGGAATAGATGTTGGAGATATTGACAAAGTAGTTCAGGTGACTTCACCCAGGCAAGCTTCACGATTATTGCAGCGCGTCGGACGAAGCGGGCACTCAAGAGAAAAAACCTCAAAAGGCGTTGTTCTCACAACAGAATTTGATGACATACTGGAAGCCGCGGTTGTTGCAAAGCGCGCGCTTTCCGGTGAGATAGAAGAAACTGAGTTCTACAAAGAAAGCCTTGATGTACTCGCCCACCAGATTGCAGGGCTTTGCATGGATTTTGGGGACTTAACGCCAGAACAGGCCTACCTTATCATAAAGAAAGCTTACCCCTACCGAGATCTTTCCGCCGATACATTTGACTCAGTACTCGACACATTAAAGCGTTTGCGCCTTGTCGGCTGGGATGAAAAGAATATTTCCCGCCGCAGAAATACTTTGTTTTATTATTATGGCAATCTTTCAACAATACCAACACATAATCGTTTTATTGTAATAGACATAGCTTCACACAAACCAATTGGCGCGCTTGACGAAGAATATGTAATAGAATGTAATGTAGGCTCAATATTTATCCTTTCTGGACGTGCCTGGAGGATTGCTGATTTCCGTGATAAAGTCGTTATGGTAACCCCGGTTTCAGATATGGGCAGTGAGACTCCTGCGTGGGTCGGAGAAGAACTCCCTGTTCCCTATGAAGTTGCTCAGGAAGTCGGTGAAATGCGCCGCAAGGCAGCTAATATCATTGATTCCACGGGAAATGTAAATACCTGCGCTAAGGAACTTTCAAAAGATGCTAAAAAATATGTTTTGCCTCTTGAATATGGGGGCGCCAAAGAAGTCGCAAAAACAATAGCCCTTCAACTAACAAGAGGTGTGGTTCCTGACGACAAGACAATAACAATTGAGCGCTTTGCAGATAATTACAATAATGTGGTTATGAATACTTGTTTTGGAACGCGCGTCAATGATACGATAGGTCGTGTTCTTGCAGCGATGCTTTCAAGAAAACTTGGGGAAGGCGTTGGGATAAACGCAGATGCATACAGAATAACTTTCAGCGCTCTTGAACTCGAAGAAAAAGATGTTGAAGACGCACTCTTTATCCTTGCAAACAGAAGCATCACATCAAAGCTAAAAGACGCAGTCATAAAAACAAGTCTCTTTTCATTCTCCTTTGCACATGTCGGAAAAAGATTTGGCGTCTTTAAAGACAATATCAATTTTCGCGAGATAAACATCCGTCGCGTTATTGATGCATATGCCGGAACGCCGGTTTATGAGGAAGCCTTGTCTGAATGCTTCTCAAAGAGATTTGACTTGCCAAACTCAAGAAAAGCTCTAAAAGGAATACTAAAAGGGGATATTGAAGTTGCAATCCAGGACTTAACGCCCCTTTCGCAGTTTGGCCTTGAAGCCTTCCGGGATGCAGTTGCAGCCGAAACCCCAGAGCGCGCGATAGTCGAAACTGTAAAAAAGCGTCTTGATTCAAGAAAACTAAATTTTGTCTGTCTTCATTGCGCCCAAGTTATGCGGAATCGTTCAATCGACAAGCTCGAATTCCCATTAAAATGTCCGGCGTGCGAGTCCTGGATGATTGCGTCTATGGGTAGGACTGAAGACGAGCTTTCAGATATTGTCAAAAAATCCATTAAAAATCTTCCGTTGAAAAAATCTGAGACAAATTTTTTGTCCCGCGCAAATCAGTCTGCAGGCTTGATACACACATATGGCAAGCGAGCCCTTCTTGCATTAAACGCAAGAGGCGTTGGACCACGCGCAGCAGCCCGCGTACTTGAACTGGATCTTGATGATGATGCTTTCTATAAGGAAGTCCTTAGAGAGGAGCGCGAATTTGTTCGCACAAGCCGCTTCTGGAAGAAATAACTTTTCTTAAAAACAAAAAACAAACTATAATTAACAAAAATGGTGACCTTGCTTCTTGTGGAGACTGATTCAAGTTTAAGAAAAGAACTAACAGATGTTGAAAATATGTGCCACGCAACAGGCCTTAATTTTATTATACACAAGAAAGGTGAGGATTTAGAAGAGCTTCTTGATTGTCTTGAAGGAACGTTGGTAGCATTCTCTCCAGATGGAAACGAGACAACAGGAAGCATGATATCAAAATTCGGCAGGGATGTCGTTCTTGTTGTAGGAGGCTTTAAAGAACATAAAAATCTCCCCCTGGAAATATCAAAAAGAGCAAAAATGACAGTTTCATTAGGAAAGGATTATTTAAGCATTCCAGATATAGTAGAACGGATAATAGTCGCTTACGAGAAAGCATCAAAAAAGTGAATCGCGCAAAAAAGAAAAAAGAGACTCATGTCATCGCAGAAGAGCGAATAGAAATACTCTTTAAGCTTGCAGAAAAAGCTGCAATAACTGGAGATTATACTCAGGCAAAATATTATCTTGATGTAATGTGGGCGATAAAGACAAAATTCAAAATAAGTATTACAAAAGCTCAAAAAGTACTTTTTTGCAGAAAATGCAAGAATTTTATGATGTCAGGAAAAACCGCAAGAATACGGTGCGAGGATGGGTATCAGGTAGTCGAATGTCTTCTTTGCGGGGAAATTAGGCGATACCCCCTACTCAAAAAATAAGTGAAACAAGTTTTGCAAAAACCTTTTTATAGGAAGACAGTTAATCTATTATATATAAAATGGCGGCAATTTGTCAACTCCTCGTGGAAAAAGTAAGAAAAGACTCTGCAACACTTGCGATGTGGGCACTTATCGCTGCAATACTATTTGGCGTTTTTGAGATATTCTTACCGGGAACAATACTCATGTGGGCGTATCTTGTTATGTGGATGCCGTTTCTTGCCCTTGAGTTTTTGATGCTCCCTTACCTCAGAAAAGATCTCTTAAAAGATGCCCCTGTGATACTTTTTGCAATACTCCTGATGTTTATTTTCATGCTTATTGCCCTTGGAATATCAACGCCAGTTGATGCGAGCACTGTTGTCTGTCCCTTTCTTGTAGTATTCTTACTCGCCTTCTTTGGGGGAATGATATCTGCAATAATAATCCGGGGGGAATGCAAAATGGATCTCAGGGATTCACTTATGCTTAATCTGACGATGATGTGTGAAGTAATAGGCTGCTTTGCAATACTTGCTATAATCTTTGTTCTATTCGGAGTCGGGACAAGTTTCCTTCTTACAAACTTCCTGCTTGTAATGCCATTCTCATTTATAATAGCCTATGTTGTCGCATCAACAATGGGAATGCTTTTAATGCAGAACCTTATTCCCAGAAAAGATATCAAAAAAGCTCTTGTCAAAAAGCCCGCGAAAAAGAAGTAGTCCCAATATTCTTTAGACAGCGACTTCATCATCATCTGCAAAAAGAGCTGTTGCGCAAAGTGCCATTTGATAGAAGAGAGCAAATACTATTGAGACAAGTGCGACAAAAGCGCTAAGGAGTATTGCTACGGTTGGAGACGAGATATTGGCAAGAAGCGGGTTTATGAAAATAAGAAGAGCAATTGGTGCCATTATCGCAACACCCATTGACGCGACATAACAACCTACAGTCCTGCCAAGGTGAGTTGAAAAGAATCGCCAGCCTAAAAAGAGGCTTTCACCAAGAGCGCGTCCAGTTGCAGCGTAGGGTATTGCAAAAGTAAAGTAGACACCAAAAATTATCACTATCATAAGACTAAACCCGGCAAAGGTAAAAGAAGCAATAAAAAGCATCAAAAATGCACCAATTATTGAAAGAATGATTGTTGCAGGGTTGATTCCGCGAATAAGCGATCCCTTTGCTTTCCTGTATTTTCTCGCAATGGAGCGAGCAATCATAGAATAAGACAAAAAAGCAATAATGAGTGTGGCAAATATCACCAAAAAGTCAGTCCGGTCGCCAAAGTCGGGGTTATATATTGCGCGAATATCTGTCTTTCCAGCAATTCCCCCAAGACGGATAAGAGGCAGTTGTATGTTTGTTGAGAATGAATCGTAAACACTTATATTTGTTGCTGAAAACTCCATTTCGTCCGATAATAGCCCATCTATTGTAGCAGGAGACCAGGAGCCGTCAAGAACATCTGTCACACCAGTGCACGCCAGAAGGAAGATTATGGGCAGGGCGGCAATCAAAATGAGCCCTCCTTTTTTCATTGCCAGCGTGAATGGCGCGAGTATGAAGTCTTCCATTTTTCTCTAGTTTTAGGCAAGCGCGTCTAAAAAGCCTTTATCTCAATATTATAACAAAATAAACAATGCCAGAAGGGGGTAAAAAGAAGGGCATGAAATGCGAGATAACAGCTGCCCTAAAAAGAGCTGAAAGCGATGGTACGAGCCTTTGTCTTATCTGCAAAGGTGCGCGCATGCTTTGTGGCAGAAGCTATTGCCCCTTAATGCAAAAGATATCACGGATAACTGCGCCAGATGAAAAAAAGAAGCTTTCACGTGACATGTTTGGTCCGTCACCACCTTCTATATTTGTCGGGCATTTTGGTTACCCAAAAGTCACTGTTGGACCGATGTCTGCAATCGACAGCGACGACCCGCGCATGCTTGATGACCCGTCAAAGTGGTATGGCAAGGACTTTGATGAGATAATTGCGATGCGAATGAATCTTGTCCGCTCAAGGAAAGTCGAAAACGTAAAATCTGATTCAAGGATAGTATCTGATTCCCGCGAACTTGCTCTAGCAGTCAAACCGGCTGACGTAGAACTGCATTTTAAGAATTCTCCAAGGTTTAAAATGTCCTTTAACTCAATGGAGCAGCCCATGGGGCCAACAGGCGTTCTTGAGAAATTCCAGATAACCGAGAACACAAAGATACCAAAGATTGTCGACTATGTTGTAAACGATGAGATTCGTGCAACAGAAGGGGCAACAACATTATACGACCGCGGGTATGACGTCTATTATCTTTCAAAGATACTCTCATCAGGAGCCCTTGGGATGACTGATGCCAAAAAGATGGTTCCGACACGCTGGAGTATCACGGCAACTGATGACATGATAGCAAAAAATCTCCTAAAAGAGATTCGTGAATTTCCCGAGATAAATGAGTTCCGGGTCTATTCAAACGAATATCTTGATAATTCATTTCATATACTCGTCATGCCAGGGGCATGGGAGTTTGAGAACTTTGAGGCATGGGCTCCAAAGACCCTGTGGACTCTAACCGAGAGTAAACCAGTTGTTCAACTAGAGGGCGAACCACACGAAGGGCGAAGTGACTATGCGCAAAAAGAAGGTGGTGGATATTATGCCGCGCGCATGGGAATCGTTGAAGGATTATATCACATGAGAAGGCAAGCCAGAGTAATCTCATTTAGAGAAATTAATGAAGGCTACGTAATTCCAGTTGGCGTCTGGGAAGTTCGTGAGAATGTTCGCCAGGCAATGAAAAACCCTCCCGAAAAATTCCAGACTAGAAACGAGGCTCTTGCATGGATTGCCAGACGCTCGCGCGTTCCAATGCAAAAGTACTTAAGGATGTCATCGATTCTCAGGCAGATGCGCATTGGGGATTTCTAAGCTTTTTATACCCTATAGTGCAAATAAGCCCGCAAAATCAGTAGGTTGGATTTATTCCAGCCACTTTGGGCCGCAAGGTCCGATTCTAACGCGAATATTTTTGCGAACGATAATGACAACAGTATACGATGTTGATGCCGGAGCACTGATTGGTGCCGCATCAAAGGAATTAAAAGGCAAAGTGAAAGCGCCAGAGTGGACAGAATTTGTCAAAACTGGTGTTTCCAAGGAAAGACCGCCTGAAGACCCCGATTGGTGGTATGTCAGGGAGGCTTCAATCCTTAGAAAGATTTATGTCAAGGGACCAATAGGCGTCTCAAGACTAAGAAAAGAATACCGCGCAAAAAAGAACCGTGGTGTCAGATGCGAGAGATCCTATGTTGCAGGAGGAAAAATTATCAGGCTCGCATGCCAACAGCTCGAAGAATGCGGTTATGTGAAGAAAGCAAAAGACAGTGACGGTAGGGAGATTACGGCTGAGGGAATGAAGTTCCTTGATGCTATGTCCTACAAAGTGAAAGGAGCTTAAAAAAGCTAATAACATAAGCGTCGAAAAAACAATGGATGAGCTTGAGGCATTACGGGCAAGAAAACTTGCAGAACTCCAGGCACGTCGCCAGATGGCCGACAACCAGGAGTTTGAACAGCGCGCCCAGATGAATGCCGCACTTACTCAGATTGACTTGATTGTCAGGCGTTTCCTTTCTAAGGAGGCACAAGACAGACTTGATAATCTAAGGCTCGTCCAACCAGAACTCGTGCAAAAACTAAAACTATATTTGGCTCAAATGTATTCATCAGGTCAAATAAAACAGATGGATGATGCGCAGCTTAAGGAAATCCTTGTGCGCTTGTCAGGGTCAAAACACGAGACGACGATTAAAAGAATATAAGAATAATAACTACAATGAGCTCAAGAAAAGATCAAGAAAGTAAAAACGCCCTTGAAAAGGCGCACAAGGAGGCAAGTCGTGCTCCAGTCTGGGTATTCCCCAAGACAAACAGAAAGGTGCGCTGGTCCCCAAGGAGTAGGAGAAGCTGGAGAGGAGACAACATATTTTAGTTGAATTAAAAAAATGGCTGAAAAAGTTAAGAAAGAAAAGGCAGCTTCCCCCGTCACAAAGGAAGAACAGGTAAAAAAGGCAGAAGAAGCACCTGTCGAGAAAATTATCGAGACAAAGCCTGTCAAAGAGAAAGTCAAAACCAAGACAGAAGAAAAGTCTTCTGAGGATTCTAAGGAGAAAAAAGAGTCCCCAAAGGCAGCAGATGTTAAGGCTGAGACAAAAAAAGAGTCTAAAAAGGAAGATAAAAAAGGCGAAAAAGTAGATATAGTCTCTGAGACTGTATATATTATCCCTTTGCGCAAAGTGTATCACACAAAGCCCTGCTACCGCAGGACAAATAAAGCAGTGGCAACACTAGTGACATTTATCTGCCGCCACACCAAAGCAACTGAAGAGAACGTTAAAATCTCATCAGAGCTTAACCAGCATATCTGGGCACACGGAAACGAAAGACCTCCGCGAAAAGTTCAGGTAAAGGCGGTAAAAGACTCTACAGGCAAAGTGACAGTAAGCCTCCTTAAATAAGGGGCTTTTTGTCTCAGCACATTATAAGCTTGATATGGCAATTGCACGGACTAATTTCATGGGCGAAGGCTGTCTTGGTCTCTTTGGTTTTGCAAGCGATGCATATTGTATCCTTTCAAACAGAGTCACTGAAACAAAAGCAGAGGATCTTTCAGAGAAACTGGATGTCCCCGTGCTTCAAACAACAGTCTCAGCATTCATGCTTCCTGGAATAATGTCAGCAGGCAATTCTAATGCAATTCTTTTGCCATACCTTTCAGAGGATTCTGAGATTGTGGCAATAGGAAAGATTGTACCTAAAGTACAGATAGTCTCTGATAAGTTCACAGCACTTGGGAATCTTGTCTGTGCAAATGACAATGGTGGGATAATAAGTGACGTATTTTCTGATAAAGCAAAAAAGATGATTGACGACGCGCTCGGCTTTAAAACAGAGCGTGGGCGAATTGCAGATTCTTCAGAAGTGGGTTCCATTTGCATTGCGACAAACAAAGGATTTGTTGTGACTCCGGATGCCGCTGACAAAGAACTCGATTACCTGAAAGAAATATTTGGAGTTTCGGGCGGAAGAGCCTCTCTTGATATGGGGAAAAAGTCCGTAGGTTCTCATCTTATTGCAAACTCCAAAGGCATGGTAATATCAGAAAAGACAACACCAATAGAAATAGAATATGCAAACGATGCCTTAGGCTTCCTTTAGGGCATCAAGACATTTTATAACATAAAGTTTCAAAAACAACAAAACAAAATGAAGTACACACTAAGCGGAAATCTTAGAATAGGCAAAAAGATACAAAAGTTTACAAAAGAGCTCGAAGCCGATTCTGAGGATGCGGCAAAAGAGCGCCTCTATACACTTTATGGAAGTGCACACGGCACAAAGAGACGCTGGATAAACATCGATAAAGTAGAAAAAACAACAGTATGAGCGAAAAAAACATGCCTGGAAACAAAACCCAAGCAAAAGGACCTTCAGAGAGCGACCAGAGAAAGCTCCAGGAGCTCATGATAAAATCTAGGTCTTACCAGCAGGCGCTTTCAGAGATGGGCCAGCAGGCGGCAATGGCAGAGCAGGTTCTTATGGAACTTGAGTCTGTTGTTGGACTCGTAGAGACTCTCCCTCAGGAAAAAGGCGATGAGGTACTTGTCCCGATAGGTGCCGGAGTCTTTGTCAAGGCAAAGCTTACTGATAAAGAGAATTTTATAATCTCAGTAGGTGGCGATACTCAAGTAGCCAAAGCATCCCCAGATGCAAAAGCTTATCTTATCGAGAGAAAGGCAAAGCTTGAAGAGGATTTAAACAAGCTTCTTTCTGACGGGAACAATATTCGCGCCGAACTTGAGACCATAAATAAAACCGCTGAAGAGATTTATTCGAAATTTTCGAATTAACTCTCCTTTTTATAAATCTTTCCATTAATCCTATATGGAAACAGAAAGTCTGCCAAAGGTCAATCTTAATTTGTTTCTTTCACATATTCTTTCTGATATAACGCCCAGTCCAGAAGAACGTAAGAAAGAAGCAGGGCTTCTTAAAGACCTTCTTGAGATGGTGGGCGCTGTTGCAAAGGGTGCAAATCCGAAAGCCGAGGTAATGCTTGTTGGTTCCATAGCAAAAGGAACTGATATTGCAGGAGATAAGGACTTTGATATTTTCATTCAGTTCCCTCCAGATGTCGAGCGCGAGGAGCTTGAAGCAAAAGGAATTATGGCAGGGCGTAAATTCTTTGAACTAGTGGGTGGCAAAAGTGAGATGAGTTATGCCGAGCACCCCTACATAAAAGGTGACTATAAAGGGTTTGTAGTCGAAATTGTCCCATGCTACAAGATAAAAAAAGGCGGCAAGATACAAAGTGCCGTTGACAGAACACCCTTACACACAGATTTTGTCCTCTCAAAAATAAAGTCAAAGCCAAAATTACAGTCTGACACACTCCTCCTTAAAAAATTCATGAAGGGCAATAACATTTATGGTGCGCACGCGGCTGTCGAAGGCTTTTCAGGGTATTTATGCGAACTTTTAGTCATTAAATACGGCTCGTTTATCAAGGTTCTTGATGCCGCCTCAAAATGGGTGCACGGAGAACACATTTCAGTAGAAGGTCCAGTTCTTAAAAAACGCTTTTCATCAGTCCCTCTAGTCTTCATAGACCCAGTTGATGAAACAAGAAACGTCGCTGCGGCAGTCTCTATTGAGAAAATGGCAAATTTCATGCTACTTGCCGAAGCATTCCTTGAAAAACCCAGAAAGGAATTCTTTTACGGGGAGAAAAAAGGAATAATGTCCAAAAAGGAGTTTTATAAGTATCTTTCTGTGCGCGGGACAAACCTAATCTGCATATATTTTGAAGCTCCAAAATTAATTGAAGACACACTCATACCACAACTCTCAAAGAGTCTTAATGCATTGGGGGCAGCAGCCGAGCGCGAAGGCTTTTCTGTTATGAAAAAGGACTTTTGGACAGATGGCAAAAAAGCCGGCCTAGTCCTGGAGTTTGATGTCTCGTCATTACCAAGAGCACAAAAGAAAATGGGTCCCTTCTTTGATTCAAAAGTCGCCGATTTAAAAGGATTTGTTGAGGCAAACAGGAAAATTGCCATATCAAAACCATATCTTGAGGACGGTCACTGGGCAATAGACATAGAAAGGCGCTTTAGGCACGCAGACGATTTTGTCAAATACTACTTAGAGGAGAAAAAAGGGTTTGGAAAATGCCTGCGCGAGACTCCCTGCAAGTTCCACCTAAAAGTCAATTCTAATATCCAGGGGATAAAAAACACATCTTTTTGGGAATTCATGAAGACCTTTTGAAGTAAAAATCCCAAATTCTAAGGCTAAAAAGCGAAGCCTAAGGCAGTTTGACTCTATGCCTTTTTAATCTATAACTTCAAAATGAGCGCTTTTTCTTTAGAGATTACTAGCGGGGTTGAGCAGCCAGGAGTGCTCGCCGGGCTCATAACCCGGAGGTCGTGTGGTTCAAATCCCACCCCCGCTACCATACTTTTAATTTAAAGCCAGGTTTCCTAGTCCTCGACAAGGGCATTCATGAGCTTTATTGTATTCTCTATATCGCTTCTGGTTTTTGATGAATAAAACAAAACAAGCTCTTTTAGGGCTTCATTCGGCACTTTCTCTTCCCTTGCGTTATAACCTTCTTTCCGAACAAGTCGTAGTATCTCATCAGACCTTGTTGCACGTTTTTTGACCATCTCGCGCACAGGACGCAAAATCGGAGTATACTTCTTGTTTGTAAAGCGCGAGCAAAGCGTATAAAACGCCTTGACATAATCATAAAGCGCATCAGAGTCCATTCCATCCCAGGCACAATCCCTCTGCAAAACGTTATTAACATAAGAGAATGGCGGGATATAAAGCCGCTCAACGCCCCCGTCAGCGCCTGCAGATTCAAGCTTAAAAGGCTCTTCGATTGCCAGCTCATCAGGAATGACTTCAATCTCCCGTCTTTGGATATCGCGCAGCACATATTTTGATAATATTGCAACAGCCATTAAAGTTGAAGGCATATTCATGTCCATATTCCTTAGTTCTATTGTCCCGACTTTGTTTACTTTAACAGGATTCCAGGATATATCAAGGACGTTTTTCTTTTTCACTTCCTCAAGATCTCCCCCAGCATTGCCTACGATTTCGAGCCAGCCCTCTAATCGTGCTTTTGCTCTTTTGTCAAGGTCATCATAGGTTGTAACATAATTCTGCAGGGCGCCAAATTCCTGATACTTGTCATAAAGTCCGTCATAACCTAGTGCTGGCCCTCCACGATAAAGAAGCATACGCGAGTCTTTGCCCAGATAGCTTCCTTTGAAGATTGGTGATGATTGTGTTAGTGTACAAAGCGCGGGGTCAATTGCTATGCCAAAATTAAAACAATTGACAGTCTTTTGTTTTTCACCTCTTTTTGCATGCTCTATAAGATTCCTTTTAGAATAGTCAAAGATTCCTTTTGGTAAAGAGTAGTGAAAATGAAAGCCCGCGCAACGTCCCGCGTATTCCCATTTATCACCAAAAAGCTTCTTTTTGACGCCGTACCATTCAGACTCGCGCATTTTTGGCTCATAGTCATATGGATACATTGCCATGGGGAAAAACTCTAGGCCATACTCCTCGGCGATATCAAGGACCCCGACCATGTCTTCAAGGAACTTTGCCGCAACGTTTCTGACATAGATTCTTGGATAGACTCCCATCTCAATGTAAGAATGGCAGCACTCTTTTACAGCCTCATGAGCCAGTTCTTTGTTTTCTATATGCAAAAGAACCTTATCAGCTTCATTTGAAACACCTCCGTCCTTATCAACAAGGAGGAATTCAACTTCAAAGCCCGTTTTTGCTCGCTCTTTAACAGACTTATCAGAACCCACTTCACGCATGCCTGTTAATTTGCCGCGCTTTCCCCTTACTTTTGTAAAAAACGTATGATAAGCCATTATAAAATTTTAGTCCCTTAGTATTTTGCCACTGACAAGATTAATAACCCGTGACGCTTTGCCACTTGGCACGTCATCATCCACAAGAACAAAATCAAGAGAATCTATTATCTCTTTTGGAATTTCGGAAAACTGGCTTGCGGGTGGCATGCCTGAAATATTTGCAGAGGTTGTTACTACAGGACACTCTGATTTTTTTATGAGTTTAAGGAGCAAAGGATAATCAGGAATTCTAATTCCAAGTGTTTCAAGACCACACACAGCTTCCTTTGGTATTCCCTTATTTTTCACAATAAGTGTAAAGGGACCTGGCAAGCGTTCTTTTATCTCCTCAGTTTCTCTTTTATCGACATCAACATATCTTATTACATCATCAGCCGAGGCGAATGCAACAGACATAGGCTTTTGATTGTTTCGTCCTTTTATCTCAAAAATCCGCAATATCGCCTCACGATTTGTCGCGTTGCATCCAATACCATAAACAGTATCTGTAGGGTATGCAAATACGGCGCCGGATTTTATTCTTTGGGATATGTCGCGCAAGTCTGCGTCTTTAAAATCTATAATCTCAGTCATGGTTCCATTTTTGTGCCCGAAGGTACTCCTCTATTTCCTTAGGATTCATATCACGAAGCCTCATCTCTCCTATCTTTTGATTTCTGCGCGTAAAAAGTCTTCTTGCTCCTTCCAAAAAGTCTTTTTCAAGAACCTTTTTTTGTCTTAAACGTACTGCCCGCGACTTAACCTTTGGCTGTGGGGAAAACGCGTTTTTTGGGATTTTGTCCAGAAGTTCAATCTCTGCACATAATTGCGTACATGCAGATACGACACCATATTGTTTACTTCCTGGGCTTGTGACTAGTTTTTGTGCGAATTCCTCTTGAACCACGATTACTGCAAGCTCGAATTCATGCGCTAGCAAGCTAAGGATGAATGGTTTTGAAATAAAGTATGGCAGATTTGAGATGCATTTGTCAAAAGATGGCCAATCAATTCGAAGGGCATCACCATCTATTACCTCAAGATTATCCCATCTCCCTTCAAGAGCGCTTGCAAGAAGAGAGTCGCGCTCTATTGCAATGACCTTTTTTGCAGAGGCACAAAGCCTTCCTGTCATAGCGCCTTTCCCCGGACCTATTTCAAGGACTATTTCTTTTCCATTAAGCTCCGCAGAATTAACAACAGAATCAAGGATTTTTTCGTCCACCATGAAGTGTTGTCCCAACGTTGCGCCCATTCTTGATGTTTTCACTCTTATTTTATAGCTGTAAATCTTAAATAAAGGAAAAATGCCAACACCTTCCTCACGCCTTAGGAATAAGCTTACAACAGAGAACCTCTGGCTCTACATACTGTCTCTCCTTTCTACAAGGGATTTTTACGGTTATGAGCTAAGGGAAACAGTAAAAGCACAGTTTGGGTTTCTTCCGGGAAAAGTCACAGCGTATAGAGTTCTTTATGCCCTTAAGTCAGAAGGGTTTGTCGCAATCGAGAAAAAAGAGGAAGGGACTGGGCGGAAACGAAAATATTACACAATAACCAAGAAGGGCAAAAAAGAAATCGAGAACGGAAAAAACCTTCTTAAAGAGACTCTTGCTTCTTTATAATCTGTGGGCAAGAAGTTGATAGTTTCTGGAAATCTTATCTGCAAGAATAGCCCCCTTTAATTCTATTCCACTGCGCCTTATAACAGGACAACACTTACCGCTTCTGATATTTCCCATTATCTCCCCAGCCGTTGAGCCTTCAACCTCTGTGCATACGGCACCTATACCGGCTATGGCGTGTGCGTCACTCCCGCCGACAAGGGGTCTTGAATGGACTTTTGCCATCTCACGTGCTTTCCCATTCCCGTGTAAACAATGCCCGTTTAGTTCTATAGCATCAAAAGCGAGTTTCCAGCAAAGGTCGCCGATACCGCTTCTTATCGCATCATATGGATGGGCGGCAATAGCAATACCACCAGCCTTATGGATAAGTCCGACAGTTTCCTTGGCACTAAGGCCTTGGGGAATAATTTCATCCACCCCCAGACCGATTACATGTCCGTCTTTTGTGCTGATTTCAATTGAGGGGATTATAATTAAGTCCTTTACCTTTTTCTTTGAGGCAAGAAGACTACCTTTCATTGCGTTGTGGTCGCTAATTGCAATTGCGCCAAGCCCGGACTCCTGAGCCTTCCTTATAATGTCATCGATTTCTGAAAGCGAGTCTTTTTCAGAATACTTTGAATGGATATGGTGGTCAAAAAGCATCGCCTAATTTGGGGATACTGGATAAAAAACCAATACATAATAAACGACACAGTCAAAGCAGTACTCAGGGTCCCATATCAAAGACTCATTTGAAGGAAATCTATTGCAATCGTGTGCTCTCCAAGGGAGCATTGGAGAACTCCTTTACCGCCCGAAACAAGCTTTTCTCCAGCCGAAATCTCAGGGAAAAGGCTCTTGCAAAAACTTTGGGCTGATGCTGAAGACTTAACAGAACCGCCACCAAGTGCAGAACACAAGTCATTTGCACGAACGTTGCATTCAGTTCGTGCTGCACTCCAGTCAACACTAAGCTCAATTCTTGGTTTATTCAGATAATCAGCACTCTCACATGTTGGGTCGCTTTCAACACCTGAGTTATCATCAAAACACACAATGGGTTTTGTGTCTTTCCCGTAAGTCTCTTCATAGATTTGCACAAGCTGGGCGTTACTTATCTGGGATACCACACTTCCTTTGTCTTCCCAGCGCACACGCTCGCTTAACTTCCCTTTTGCCGCCCCGATTTTTATCACAACTTTTTCAAGCACACGACCGACATTATCCTTATAGACTTCGCTGCCTTCCGTTCCTTCCCTGCAGGTCAGGCGCGTCTCACTTAACGTTTGGGTACGGACATTTGAATGCTCATCTGTAAATTTAAATTCTGTTATTTCATTATCGCCAACTGTGTATTCCGTGTCACTTAGTGTCCCTTTAAGTTCAATTGATCTCGGTTTTGCAATCCAGGCTTTGCATGCCGCATAGACTGAATCGGCAGAGGCATAATAATTTATGCAAAGATTTCCAAGAGGTGCCACCATCTTTTTGAGCGCTTCTGTTGCAGCAGAAGCACAAGACTTATCATCACAGCGTGGGTTAAAGGACTTTACGCTATAAACAGGGTTGTTCTTGTTTTCAGGAGCCTCACCCCATGGACATCCCCCGTTTCCTATTACTGCGTCTATCCTAAAGGGAATGCAATTTCGCATATCGATATCCCCACCTTTACACGCGACCTCAAAATTCTCCAGAATCAACTCTTTGCCATCCTCACCGACAACTAAGAATTCACTTAAAGTAATTGCTTCCTCATTCATATCGTTTGCGATAAAGTCGCGGGCATAAGTCTTAAACCTACTCGCAAAGCCTGATGCTACTCCCTTCCAATTTGTGACGATATTTTCAAGACCACCGTAACTCGGGTCGCTTGGAAGGTTATCTGTTGTCTTTACAAGTACCCATTTCGAGCTTTTAAATTCTGCTACAGGCTCGGTTATACCCAAGGATTCTCCCTGTCCATTTATTGCAGCCTTTGCTTTCTCAATAAGTTTTGTTGCCACTTCATAAAGTTTTGGCAATCTGATGTCTATATTATATCTTCTCCCGACAATATCAACAGAAACGCTTCTTGGCGGTTCGCGACCCACACAGGTTATTTTTTGTCCGAAAGAAACTGTCTGAGCAACAAGTGTAGGCTCCTCACTCCAGCTTGCTTCAACCGAAGGAAGTGCAAAGCCTTCAGCCACACTCTCAACAGTACAGTCCTTGACATTAGGGATGTTCTTGTATGCTATGCCGTAAGCTTCAAGATCGACACCAAGATCGTCGCCCATGGTCTTGGCATAATGACTGGCGAGACTCTGCCTGAGACCGTCTTCCCACCCTTCTTGAGTATTGATATTGTATTCCTTTTTCATGAAATCGATAGTGCCTTCTTCAAGGCTTCGTTGCAAAAGGACGTTATAACTGTCTGCCATTATGCTTTGGGCAATAAATTGCAGGCGACCATTGGCATATGTGGAACGCGCAATCTCAAGCCGCGCCTCGTTTTCCCCAACGATTACAACAGCTATCCCTGCAACGATTAAAAATATTATGGCGCCTAAAAATGGCGTTGCACTAAACATGCCTTTTTTGGAAGGGACTTTGGGCATAGGTGATATTAGATGAGGAAAAAGAAAAGCGAGAGTTTTATACATAGTACGGGTAAATCCTAAGGAAAAGTGACAAGTATTGAAGAAAGGGTTAAAGCAATAGAAGAAAGGAACTGTCGTGTAGAGCTTGATAAAGCCTGGGAAACTAGCATCGCGCGAAAGATAATTCTTGCAGTTCTTACATATTTTGTAATACTTGTTTTCTTTATTGTCGCAGAGCTTCCTTATCCCTTCTTAAGCGCGCTTGTTCCAAGCGCAGCGTTTATATTCTCAACGCTTTCGCTGCCGTACTTTAAGACCGTTTGGATTAGCAGAAAATCCGCCTAAGCATAGTTAAGCCAATTAGAGTGAGTTGGCATATAAAACTGCAGTAGTGTTCCTCCCAGAAGAATAATAATCCGGGAATTCATTGATTAAGGAGTATCCCATTTTTTCATAGAATCCTCTTGTGAGCTTCATGTTCTTTCCAGTATAAAGGAATGCTTTTCTAAAGCCATGCTTCTTTGCGTAGTTTTCAATGAATCTTATTAGTGTTGTCCCCACACCCAGTCCCTGAACTCTCTTTTTTACTGAAAGCCAATAGATTTCACAGTGTTTATAACCTGGAAAGAAAGGCTTAAGTGTCACATAACCGACTAGTTCTTTCCCATGTCTAAGCCCGAAGAAAATTTCATGGCAAGAGTCAAAACGCTCATTGACCCTCTTTTTCATTTGGGCTTTTGTGATTCTTTCTTCCCGGTCGCCTTGGTGGTCGGACTCAAAATCTATCAGTACAAGCTCTTCAAGATGTCTTCTGTCTAATCTGATTATTTTGTCCATGTATAAAGAATGCGGGGAATGGGATTCGAACCCATGAAGGCCTAAGCCACAGGATCTTAAGTCCTGCCCGTTTGACCAAGCTCCGGCATCCCCGCAAAATAAAATAAGAACTCGCGCCTAATTTGAGTAAAAAGATTAAAAAGCCTACTCCAACAACTTTTCTAGTATTGCATCACCCATTTCAGAACATTTTGAACTGCCGCCAAGGTCGCCAGTGCGCACTTTGCCATCGGCAAGAACCTTTTCAACTGCCATTGTTACCGCGTTCCCGGCTTCATTTTCGCCAAGTTCCTTAAGCATCAGAGCTCCAGCAAGAATTGTCGCGCAGGGGTTTGCGATGTTTTTCCCGGCGATATCAGGTGCTGAACCATGCACAGGTTCAAACATTGAAGTCCCTTTCGGGTTTATGTTCCCTGAAACTGCAAGACCTATTCCGCCCTGTATGCAGGCCCCAAGGTCTGTTATTATGTCGCCAAAGAGATTTGGTGAGACAACAACATCAAACCACTGTGGCTTTGTGATAAAATACATAGTTATTGCATCAACATAATTGTATTCAAGCTCGATTCCGGGATATTTTGCCGAAACCTCAACAGCAGCTTCGCGCCAAAGACCATACATGTCGGATAAAACATTAGCCTTATCGACTGCCGTCACACGTCTTTTCCCATTCTTTTTCTTGCATAAGTCAAAAGCGTAGTCTATAACACGCGTTGCGCCTTCCTTACTCATCATGCCTATCTGGTATGCTATCTCTTCAGAGTCTGTTTCAATGTCAAGACCAAACTTGGTCTTGTGAAGTTCTCTAATAAGAAGTAGCTCTTTTTTGCTCGTTCCAGTCTTAGCGCGTCCACCAAGTCCGACATAAAAGTCCTCTGTGTTCTCACGAATGACATCAAAGTTTATGTCATCTGGTCCTTTCCCTGCAAGCGGACTCTTTATGCTTGGAAGAAGCTTGACCGGGCGCAAGTTGACATACTCGTCAAATGCAAAACGAAGTTTAAGGAGGATTCCCTTTTCAAGTATTCCGGGCTTTACTCTTGGGTCACCAAGCGCGCCAAGATATATCGCCTTGTTCTTCCCGACAGCCTCAAGTGACTCGTCGCTTAGGACTTCTCCGGTCTTTAAGTAATTATCAGAGCCAAAGGGAAACTCTTCCCAGTCAATAGAAAACCCAAATTTATCTGCCGCAGTGTTTAATACTTTGACACCTTGGGGTACGACTTCTTTTCCTATACCGTCTCCCGGGATAAGTGCAACTTTATGTGTCATTTCTCCTTATTTTCGAGTAGAGAGATAAAAAGACTTTTTCTCTTTTCAATGATTAAATCATTATGAGAGTAAGGAAATGTTCTGTGCATTCTATAAAACCGAAAAGATGCAGGGGCACATCCGCACAGGAACTTCATCTTTTAGGGATAGGACCTGGGGGCTCATCCTGTAGGGTATGTGGTGAATGTTGCGAGAATATGCGCGTTAAGTTGGATAAAGATGACGCAAAAAGAATACTGACACATATATCCAGCAATAAGGAAGCTCTTGAAAGAAAAGGTATTGGCACTAAACGGTTGATAAGACACATACAAGAAAAAAGTGAACTTCCATTACACTCAGATGTGGCAAGAAAAGGGGAAGTGAGAAAAGACTCCTGTGTTTTCCTCACAGACAAACAATAGACTAACCAAGTTTTCTCTTAGAGTATTCTACAAGACCGCCAGCCTTGCTCATTTCCCTTAGGAATTCAGGCATTGGGGGGAATGAGGCTGTTGCCCCCTTAGTCTTATTCTTGACAATACCTTCATCAAAATCAACTTCAAAAATATCGCCTTCTTCACATGGAATATCCGTTTCTATTAACGGGAGGCCAATGTTTATTGAGTTACGATAAAATATCCTTGCAAATGATTTGGCAATGACACAGCTTATCCCGGCGCCAATGAGCGCGCGAGGTGCATGTTCCCTTGAGCTTCCACAGCCAAAGTTGTTTTCGGCAACAATCATATCACCCTTCTTTACTTCATCCACAAACTCTGGGCGAACATTTTCAAAAGCGTGAGCTGCAAGCTCCTTAAGGTCGCCTGTGATTAAGTATTTTGCAGGAATTATCTGGTCAGTATCGACGTTGTCCCCAAATTTCCAGGCCTTTCCTTCTATTTTCATTTTCTTGTCTAACCTAAAGCTCGTTTGGATCAGTTATCCTTCCAGTGAGGGCCGATGCTGCAACAACATAAGGGTTTGCAAGGTAGGTCTTTGACTCCTTATCACCCATTCGTCCTATGAAATTCCTGTTTGTCGTTGATACGCAGACTTCGTCCTTTCCAAGTATTCCCATATAACCGCCAAGACAGGCGCCGCATGTGGGCCCTGAAAGGAAGGCTCCTGCGTCCATGAAAATCTTATAAAGTCCTTCCTCAATCATCCGGCGCTGAACGTCAGTTGATGCGGGAACTACAATCATGCGCACATCGTCATCTATTGTTTTACCCTTTAGAATCTGCGCTGCTGCGCGCATATCTTCAATTCTTCCGTTGGTGCAGGAACCAAGGTATGCCTGGTCTATTTTTACATCGCAGTCGCGCGCCGCTTTTGCATTTTCCGGAAGGAAAGGCTCAGCTACAGTCGGTACGATAGTCGTTGCATCATAATTAAACGTATCACAATACTCTGCGTCGGGATCCGCATAGACTTTTTCATAAGTTCCACGGACGCGCCCTTTTAGATAATCATCAACTTTAGCGTCGGCGGGGATTATTCCGGCTTTTCCTCCGCACTCTATTGCCATGTTTGAAATTGATATCCTGTCAGCTAGCGGTAGCTCGGTTATTGTTGAGCCGTACCACTCCATTGAACGGTAAAGCGAGCCTTCAACACCTATGTCGCCAATTACGTGAAGTATTATGTCTTTACCCATGACATAAGGGCCTAGCTTTCCTTCAACAATACTCTTTTGGGTCTCAGGGACTTTGAACCAAAGTTCTCCGGTTGCCATAGCACATGCCGCTTCAGTCGAACCTATTCCAGTTGATAGTGCGCCGAGAGCACCGTAGGAACAAGTGTGAGAGTCAGCGCCGACTACCAGTCTTCCGGGAGCCGCAAAGCCCTGTTCTATCATAACTTGGTGGCAGACGCCTCCGCGCCCGACCTCATAATAATTCTTTATATTATATTTCTTTGCAAAAACGCGCATGGCCTTGGCCTGTTCAGCACTCTTAACATCCTTATTTGGAACATAATGGTCTGGGATGAGGACGATTTTTTCAGTCTTTGGCACCGTACCCGAAAAATGTTCGTCATACACTTCAAATGCTGGAAGGCCGGTTACGTCATTGACCATGACATAGTCTATCTTCGCTTCGATGGTATCACCCACCTTTACTACATCTTTGCCCGCATGCTTCCCGAGTATCTTTTGAGCAATTGTTTGGCCCATTGTAAATTATTCTAATATTAAACTGCCAATTTTGAGCGCAGCGAGATAAAAAAGGGTGAAAAAAGCAAAAGTAAGATTTTCTTACTTTTTAAAAACTTCAGGTTAGCCTTTTATTTGCCTAACCCATAATCTATTTAGCTCTAAAAATTGGATCCACAAACTACTGCCCGGAAAATCAAGTCAATGGAGATTCGTGGCGCACTAAAGATTGCGACATCCGCTGCAGACTCCCTTAGCAAGTATGCGAGAGACTACTCTGGAAAAAACTTCTCACGCGATTTCCTTAAAGCTGCAAAAGTCTTAAAGGCGGCGCGTCCGACTGCAGTCTCGCTTCCAAACGCGGTTGACTATTGTGTTTACTTGTCTAAGGAAAATCCACAAGATAAGCTTCCAAAAATAATCGATAAGTTCATAAAAGAGCAGGAAGCTGCCCTTGAAAAAGTAGCAAAGAACGGCGCAAAAAGGGTTGAAAAAGGCGACACGATTCTTACGCACTGCAACTCGACTGCGGCAATTGACGTCATAGTCGAGGCATCAAAGACAAAAAAGATTAAAGCCATCTGCACTGAAACGCGCCCGAGAAACCAAGGCTATTTGACAGCTGCAGCCCTTGCAAAAAGCAAAGTTGATGTGACGATGATTGTAGACTCTGCAGTCCGCTTTGCGATTAAGCATTTTGACATCGATAAAGTAGTAATCGGCGCCGACACGGTTGCTGCAAACGGCGCTGTTGCAAATAAGATTGGAACAAGCCAGATTGCAACTCTTGCTCACGAGGCAAATATTCCAGTTATTGTTGCCTGCGAGACGATAAAATTCTCACCCCAGACGATGGACGGCAGCCTGATTGAAGTTGAAGAGCGTGACAATGCTGAAATCCGCCCGCCGATGCGCGGAGTTAAGATGTGGAACCCAGCATTTGACTTTACGCCGCCAGAGTACATTGACATAATTGTAACCGAAGACGGAATAATCCCGCCGTATATGGCATATGAAGTCTTAAAGGAAAAATTCGCATGGGAACTCTAAAAATGCCTCAACCAAAAACTGAATCAAATGACGCTTATATAAGCCTCAAAAAATATATTGAGGACTCGATAATCGCAATTGAGGCAAGAGAAGACCTTGCCCTGCGTCGTGTTTCAGAAGAGGCAAGCGCAGAGGCGGCTGTCGAAAGCCATAGGGAGCTTATGCTTATAGGTCTCCTTGACTACTCCCTTTCAAAACTAATGACAAAAGTCCACTACAAGGGCTTGCCAGAAAAGTTTTATGACCAGATAATAAACGACTTAAAGCGAGCACTTGCGGGTCCAAAAAAGCAGACTCTTCTTGCTCTTGAAGATGCAGAAAACCGGGTTGTTGACCTTGACAGAAAAGAAGGCAATTTCGAGGACACCCTCATTGATAAGGCAAAAATCAAGAAAGCCGCAAGCCTTTATTCCAAGGGTTTTTCAGTAAGGCGCGCATCAGAAATGACGGGCGCCGAGCCCTCCGAAGTCTCATCATATGTTGGCACGACAAAAATCCACGAGCTAAAAGGGTCTAGGTCAAACGCAAAACGATTTGAGAGCGCAAGGCGCATTTTTAACATAAAAGATGACTGAGAAAAAAAGAGTGATATGCGATTCAGGCGCACTAATCTCACTTTCCATTAATTGCATGACACCTCTGGTGTTTGAACTATCAAAATATGCCGATTTCATAATAACTCCTGCCGTCGTTGAAGAAATAATAACAACTCCCGAAAAACGCGGAAATCATCTCATGGGTCCGATGAAGTTTCGCGCAATGCTTGATTCAGGTATCCTAAAGCTTGAGACTCCAGATAAAAAAGAGGTCTATGGGATAATGGATGTCGCCAATTCAGTTTACAGGGCAAAAGGCAAAGAGCTTCACATAATCCAACAAGGGGAGGCCGAGGCACTTGCTCTGGCAAACGACGGGGACGTTCTTTTGATGGACGAGCGAACCCTGCGTTATCTTATTGAGCAGCCAAAAGACTTGCTTTCACTTCTTCACCACAGGCTCCATCGTCACATAACAATGGATTTTGCGCGAGCAAAAGAGTTTCAAAAGTACTGTAAAGGAGTTGAGATAATACGGTCTGCCGAACTTGTTGCAGTTTGTTTTGAGAAAGGTATACTGGCTAAATATTTTTCAGCCGAACCCCGTCATATGTTTGAAGCCTGTCTTGTATCCTTAAAACGTTCAGGATGCTCGCTTTCATCCGATGACATAAGAGAATACACCAGAATGTTTAAGTGAAAGTGTATCTATTTAACAATATTTGAAAAATCCTTTTATCATAGTCCTGCTAATATTTGTGTAACTAAAAGCCCAAATACAGTTTAGACAAAATGACCTACCTAGATTTAAAATATAAGCCTGCAGAAACTGATATAATCTGCAAATATTATCTTGAGCCAAACGGGATAACGCTTGAAAAAGCATGCGAGGAAGTTGCTGCAGAATCAAGCATAGGTACCTGGACAGAACTTACTACTCTTTCTAAAGAGACAAAAGAGGAGCTTTCGGCGCGTGTTTTTGAAATTGATAAAAAAAAGAAAACAACAAAGATTGCATACCCACTCAAGCTTTTCGAAAAAGGTTCGATGCCTGAAATCTGGTCATCAATTGCCGGAAACATCTATGGAATGAAAGCTGTTAGCAATCTGCGCCTTCTTGATATTGGCTTTCCCCAAAAGATGATAAAGAGCTTTCCCGGGCCAAAGTTTGGAATACCTGGCGTAAGAAAGCTCCTTAAAGTCTATGACCGGCCGCTTGTGGGAACAATCGTCAAGCCAAAAGTAGGACTTAACTATAAAGAGCATGCAAAAGTGGCATATGAGGCCTGGGCAGGCGGTCTTGACATAGTAAAAGATGATGAGAACTTAACTTCCCAGACATTTAATCCATTCTACAAGCGCATCCCCGAAGTCCTTAAGCTTAGGGATAAAGCAGAGAAAGAAACCGGCGAAAAGAAGATTTACATGCCAAATGTGACTGCTGAAACAAACGAGATGATAAAGCGCGCAGAATTCGTAAAGGAAACGGGCGGTGAATATGTCATGGTTGACGTTCTCACATGCGGATTTTCTGGTCTCCAGACGCTAAGAGACGTAGGTCTTGACCTTGTGATACATGCACACCGGGCAGGACATGCAATGCTCACCCGCAATCCAAAGCACGGAATCACAATGCTTGCCTATGCAAAATGCTTAAGGATGGTCGGGATGGACCAGCTTCACATCGGAACTATAGTCGGCAAGATGCAGGGTGGGAAGCAGGAGATAATCGACATTAAAAATGAGATTTCAGAACAAGAGATTAAAGAGCATGGCGATGTTCTTGACCAGGACTGGCTCAAGATGAAATCAACATTCCCAGTTTGTTCTGGTGGTCTTCATGCAGGTCACGTTTCGGCAATTGTCAAATATCTTGGAAAGGATATAATCCTACAGGCAGGTGGTGGGGTGCATGGACATCCCGGTGGGACAATAGCAGGCGCGGCCTCACTAAGGCAGGCAGCTCAGGCAGTAGCCGATGGCAAGACCTTAAAAGAAGCTGCAAAAACAAACAGCGAGCTTTCCGTTGCAATAAAAAAATGGGGCGTAGTTAAAGCCTAAATAAGACAATGGACAACAGTTTAGGACGCCTTAAAGTACGGTCTATAGATATTGATGCAGGAAACAGCATAGTACTTTTACATGAGATAGACTGCGAGCACTTAGGCATACACGTTGGTGACCGTGTCAGTCTTTCCCGTAGCAAGTCATGTGACCTTGGCGAAGTTGGAATTGTTGATATAACCGATACCATGGTCTCAGCGGGGGAAGTCGGCGTATTTAACGAACTAGCCTGTGAGATGAAGCTTTCACCAAAGTCACAAGTCTATGTTTGTCCGCGCCCAAAACCAGAGTCTATCGGATTCATAAGAAAAAAGATATTCGGTGAAGAACTCTCTGAATACGAAATAACTACGATTGTAAGCGACATTGTCGATGACAAGCTCTCAGACATCGAGCTAAGTGCCTTTGTAACGGCAGCTGCCATACATGGTTACACATGGAAAGAGACATGCAAACTTACTGTTGCCATGGTGGAAACAGGAGACAAGTTAGAATTTGAAGGTAAGGTAATAGACAAGCATTGCATCGGGGGAATACCTGGAAACAGGACGACAAT
Source organism: uncultured archaeon (assembly GCA_964619365.1). Lineage (GTDB taxonomy): Archaea > Altiarchaeota > Altiarchaeia > JAFGQM01 > JAFGQM01 > CAYMNU01. The sequence goes on along the minus strand of CAZUDQ010000001.1, from coordinate 62,183 downwards.
GATGGTTGTTCCGATATGCACCTCATTAGGGCTTAAGATGCCAAAGACTTCATCACGTGCGATAACCTCTCCTGCAGGAACTGCAGATACTATGGAAGTATTGTGCCCGGTTTCCTATGGTGCAAGCGACATAAAGAAATTTGTAAATAAAACAGGCGGATGCATAGTCTGGGGGGGGGCAGTCAACCTTGCCCCGGCAGATGATAAGATAATCCATGTCGAATACCCCCTCTCAATTGATGCCGAAGGACAGGTACTTGCGAGCATAATCTCAAAGAAAAAGAGTGTCGGAAGCAACTACGTCTTAATAGATTTACCTCATGGACCCGGCGCCAAGATATCCACAAAAAAGGCGGCTGAAGAACTCGGAAAGAAATTTATTAATCTTGGAGAGCATGTCAACATGAAAGTCCATTGTATCTACACAAAAGGGGCACAACCAATCGGAAACGGCATAGGTCCGGCACTTGAAGCAAGAGATGTTTTGTGGGCACTAGCAGGACAAGGCCCAATGGACCTTACTGAAAAGAGTATCATGATGACAGGAGAAATAATGGCGTTTTCAGACGGGGCAAAATCTGTCAAAGACGGTGAGAAGGACGCGCGCGAAGCTCTTGAGTCTGGCGCCGCAGAAAAAAAGATGCGCGAGATAATAAAAATACAGGGTGGAAACCCGATGATTAAACCATCTGATATCGCAATCGGCAGGTTCAAAAAGGATATACTTGCAACAGAATCCGGCAAGATAACAGCTCTTTCAAATTCACTTGTCGCAAATCTTGCAAAGACCGCAGGATGTCCAAAGGATCCGCGGGCTGGCATGTACCTGCACAAAAAAGCTGGGGAAAAGGCTGAAATCGGCGAGCCACTCTATACATTATATGCACAAAGCAAGTCTAAGTTGGCCTACGCTTTAGCTATTGCAGAAGGTGAGAATCCATTTACAGTAGCCTAATATCGTAATAACTAGACGCTCCTTAAGTATCGTTATTATTAATCATACCCAAATGCCTAATTAGCTTATACCTTAGCCTACGTGCCCCCGCTAAGTGTTCGCGCACCCACTACATTCATCTCAATTGTGTATGCCGGACCTATTCTTGCAGAAATCGTATTTTCAAGTTTTGAGAGTTCTTTGTTATCAACAGACTCATATTCCAAAGCAAGTACGCGCAGTACATTCCCAGTTACCCACACCTCACCAAGGCTGAGTCCCGGTATTGCAGATTCCTCAAAAGCCTCCCTTACTGTTTCTTCAGGACTTCGCATTATGAGATCATCGTAGCTAACCCATACAAGGACGATTGCAATAAGTGCTATTGCAAGGAAAAGAACCTTTATTGCCCGCGCAACGCTTCTTTCCTTCCGCTTTAAGTCCCGCGCGTCCCTTATGTTGCCAACAAGTTTTCCAACATCCTCTTTTTTCTTGCTTTCCCCATAAGTCACATCGACTTTTTCCTTCTTTGGTCCTGCAAACCAGAGGACCAGGACAATTGAAAAGACAATTGAGACGACGTTTGCAAGAAGAAGGAGTATTGCCCCAAAGACCATACTTGGTTCAAAAAACGTTATGCTTATACCAATTGCGGCCATTACAGGGACAAGGGCTGCTGCGACCATGACGCCAACGACGTTTGCATACTGCTTGCTTGAGACAAGTACATAACCTCCGGCAGCACCTGCTGCAAGGGCGATTACAAGGTCATAAATCGTTGGATACATCCTGCTCCTAAGGGATTCATTCATCCCAACATCCGGGAGAAGGAAGGCAATTACTGCAGCAATTACTATGACAAAAGCAATTCCGACGAGTTCAGTCTTTATCCCTTTTCCGATTAGGCTGGGACGTCCAGTGACTATCCCAATTGAGGCTGATGCAAGCGGGCCAAAGGCCGGAGCAATTATCATCGCACCGACAATGACTGCAACATTATTTGTTATGAGTCCAAGAGTTGCAAGTATTATGGAAAAGAAAAAAAGCGCGATGAACTTTGAGTCAAGGTTGCAGTTGTTCTCACCATAATCTACAAGTACTTCCCAAGGGCTTTTTTCAGATTTCTTTTTTGCAGAATCATATTCCTCCTTTGGGATTACGACATCCGGGCTAAGGACTATTATCCCGCGGCTTTCTGATACCTTGAAGTTGAAGTTGCTTTCAAATGCCGATATGATACTGTCTGTTTTATCAAGTGGGCGCCTTATTGTTATAAGATCGTTTGTCTTTGAGCTTATCAAGTCAAAGCCCTGGACACCTAGCTCGTCAAGTATGGCCGCACCTTTCTTGCCTTCTCCAGGCTCAAGGTATATCTCTATTACTTGCATGTTATTGTTTTTAACGGGTGGGATTTATAAGGCGACGGTTCTTAAAAATATCATTTGCAAACGAGAGTCTTTTAATCAGTTCTTTGACAAATAATCAAAACATGTTAATCAGTGTCTTACTATTGCTTGGCTCACTTGCAGTACTTATAAAAGCAAGTGATTACCTAGTCGAAGAGGTTTCAAAGATAGCCGAGTACTTTGGGATATCAGAATTTATAATAGGCCTTACCGTGGTTGCGATAGGGACATCTCTCCCAGAACTGGCATCGGCTGTAATGGCGTCTTTCTCGGGGGCATCAGAGCTTGCTGTTGGGAATATTGTGGGCGCTGATATGTCAAACCTTGCCCTAAATCTTGGAATTGTCACAATCCTTATGACGATAAAGAGCACAAAAAGGATGTTTTATCGCGATTGCCTAATGCTTCTTCTTTCAGTTATTGTTTTTTACATATTTGCAATGGGAGGGGTCATAGGAAGGATAGAAGGGTTGGTATTATTTATTGTGGCAATAGTCTATTTACTCTATGCTCTTGAATTCAGGAAAAGAATACGGGGCATTGGTGCCTCGAAATTGCTGCACTTTAGATATCATGTTAAAAAGCCGGAGCAAAAAGTAGCTAAAGAAAAAGGTACAGCAGACTTTGTAGAAGAAGGATTTGAAAAAGAGTCGGATAAAAGTAAGGCTCACCTCGCTAAAAAATATGAGGCAGGGATAACAAGAAGCTTGATAATTGTGGCAATTGCTGCCGTATTGATACTCATAAGCGCCGATTTCCTTGTCGGTGAGGCTGTTGAAATGGCAACAAAACTTGGCATTTCTGAAGCAATAATTGGGGCAACGATAATTGCGATTGGAACCTCCCTTCCAGAGCTTATGGTATCATTCTCTTCAATTAAACGCGGTCTTGGTGATATGATACTTGGCAACGTCATTGGCTCAAGTATATTTAACATAACTCTTGTCGGAGGACTCTCAGCAATGGTTGCCCCCTTAGCCGTCACACAGTGGGAGCTCAACTATTCCTTACCAGTACTGCTTTTGACAACATCGCTTATTCTTGTTTTCATACGATGGCGCTGGAAAATTAACTGGCCGGAAGGAATTTTGCTTTTGGCACTTTATTCAAGCTTTATAATATCACTCCTTATAGGTGCCGGAATAATATAATAATCTTTTTATCCTTTTACTTTATAGATAAGCCAAGGCGGGGGTGGTAAGCGGATGCCTTTCCTCCAGTTGGTTATCTGATTCTTTCCCCCCGCCACCTAATTTTTCTGATTAAAAGAAATTGTTTTTATTCGGCTCACCCTAAATACTTACGAGCCGAAATGTCACCAGGAATACTAGACAAGTTAAATGATTCTTTATGGCCCGTCTTAGATGCCGTCAAACTAGGCGCGTTTTTTGATAAGCATCACATCCCACCATTAGTTTTTCCAATAGCTCTAATCATTGTAGTTGCAATCCTCGCATTGTTCCTGATGTCTGGACCAAGTGTAGCCCCAGTTGATGAGTGTGGTGACGGTCTTTGCTCTGAGAACGAAACATGTTCATCATGTCCAGAGGACTGTGGCGAGTGTCGTGATACTGAGATTACAGTCCCTTCAAAAAAGTTTATAGTCCTTCTTTCGGGAGCCCCAATAGAATCCTCAGTCACAGTTAGTCTTCAGGATGCATCAGGCTCGACTTTACAGCAAAAATCTGGGCAGAAAGCAGAATTTACATTTTCAATTCCCACAAAAGCAGATGCAGTGAGGGCAGTTGTCCGAAACTCTGCGAACGGAAAAACCAGAAACTCTGATTTCTTTACAATAGATGAAGATGAAACGATTTTAAATATTCTTTTATCCTCAGATTTCTTCGAGAAAGAAAGTGAAAAAGACATGGGACTTGGCACGGGCTACATACGTGTTGTTCTTCTTGAATCATCAACAGGTGTCATAATCCCGGGCAAGGTATCTATAATAAAACCGACTGGAAGCGCTTATGCGGTGATGGATTCAAAAGACGTCACCAACGAAGTCACCTTCTCACTCGAAGCAGGAACCTATGCCATAATGGCCGAAAGCCAAGGGTACCAGGATTATGATGGTAGCAAAAACCCATTTAGCCTGATATCAGGAACGACAGTATCAAAACAAATCTCACTTAATCCTAGACAACAGGATGACGAAGGTCTTTTAACTATATGTGCGGATTCTGCAGTTTCCAAAATAGAGATATATTCACTTGCAGGAATAAGCCTTGGTCAATATGACACAGATTCGTCAGGTTGCGTTGAAGTAGAGCTTCCAACTGGGCAGACTGGTTACATAAAAGCAGTGGGCATTGAAGATGGATGCGTCGCATCACAGGCAACAATACCTATTGATTCTAATACCCTGAATTTAGAGGTTACATGCAATTTTATATCTGCAGTACGAGCAAAAATAATCGGAGCAGACAGTGAGATTTTGACAGAAGATGCCACAATAAACCTATTTTATGAAGACGGTGAGCGCATAGGTGGCAATGGAGAGTATGATTCCCTTAAGACCGAAGGCAATTTCACAGAATACGTGGAGGTAGATTCTACAAAAGACTTCTATTTCATAGTAACTGGCGTTGAGGATTATATGGACGCGACGACTTCAAACCTGTCAGTCAAACCGTATTACAACAAGACTGTTACAATAAGACTTGACTCAATCCCCTCTGAAATAATTTTTAGCGGAGTGTACTATCCAAATATCGCAATAAATGATGAGGACTTCCGCGCAGGGTTTACCAAGGCGACATGCAACGGGGAAGACGTGACGCAGACTGCAAGTTATGCTGTTGGATTTAGCGGAGGAAATTGCTCGAGAGAAGGAACTTCTGTTGTATGCGTCTCACCAACTCCGATAAGCGGAAAACATCTTCTTGTAATATCAGCAACAGTAGATAATTGCATCGGAGTAATCCAAAAGAATATAAGTGTATATGAAGCTGGAGATGGACTCTTTACAGTCGTGCCGCTTACCTTAACTGACGCAGAAGCGCCAATAAGAATACCTCTTGGAATAACCTTTAATGGAAGCGCGCTGACCGGTGATTTCACATCAAACGTCATTGCAACATACGATGAAGGTGAGATAGACCTTGGAATATTACCCCTTGGGGAAGACGAAGGCTTCTTTTATGTTGACCTTAATTCACCCTTCACAGGAGACCATTCACTTGTAATTGACCTTGGAAAAGTGGTGGATGGAAAATATTATTCAGGCACCTTTACAGTAGCTGGCATACGCTCTATGCCAACACGCGAGACACTCACAATCGATTCAACAGTCAGCCAGAGGTTCCCTGACCCCGGTGAACTTTTCTCAGTCACAGCTAAACTGAAAATGGGGTCGGAGTACGTCGAAGACCTAACAAACCTCTTTGCCGAATTTAATGGCGAGAGTCAGATGATGTTTTGGGATAATTCCACGCGCGCATATTCTGCCTCATTTGACGCGTCAGATGAAGAGGGGATATATGCGATAGTATTCAAAGTCGGCGGGAGAAAAGTCGGAGAAGAGAAGGTATACGTGTCAAATGAGGATTTTGAGAGGTCAAGTAAGTGCGAGATTTCAAATTGCGCTTCGCCCTCTGACGTCAGAGAATGTGTGAAATCCCATAAAGACGACCTTATGCACTCAGAGCGCGAGACAATAAACTGCTTTGAAGATGGATGGGGTCTTGCAGGTGAAGTCTCAATCGCCCATTGCCTTTCAGAATTGGCATCGAAGGGTGACTGGAACAATAACTGTTATCTTGATTCTTCAGGCGCATATAACGATAAAACAATAATGTCAGAAGTAATATCAAGACTTTCAGAAGACGAACTTCAAAATTACCTTGCATGCGGAGACATTGATAACGACAATGATATCGATAACGACGACCTTACGTGCCTTGCAAATATAATATCAGGCAAATGGATTGGTGATGCGGGGACGGAGGAAGATACCTGTTCAAGCCAACTCAAAGGCGGTTTTTGTTTTGACATAAAACTTGATTCCCCGATACCTGGCGACTTTAATCGTGACAAAGTAATAGACGAAATTGATATTGAACTCATGGAAAAAGCTGTTCTTGCCGTACGTAGTGGAGTTACACCAACAACAGAGGTTCTTGCCCTTATCGACTTTAACTGGGACGGGACGATAGGTCAGATTGATCTTGACTGTCTGAAGAAGTTTGAATCACTGGATTTCGATGATGGCTTAAGGGGCGAAATATCACTTTCTGAAAATATCCCGGCTGAATGTATGGGCGTCTTTAGGCTCCAGTGTGGGAATAAGGGGGACATAAATAATGACGGTAAGATAGACGAACTTGATTATGCAGTAATAGCGCTTATTGTATATGGATATCTGACACCAGATTTACCGATTGCAGAATGTGCGGACGTCAACTCAGATGGTATAATAGATGAGCAGGATCTTGTATGCCTAAACAGTTATCTTTGGGGAAATTCTGAAGATTGGCTTGTCTGCCTTGATTGTGATGAAAACTTACCGGAAGGGGCATACAGTACGCTTGAAGTATGCTATGATGGATATGACAACAATTGCGACGGACTTTTAGATGATGAAGATCCATCATGTGCTTGCACCGAGACTACGCCGTGTGAAATGTTAAGAAACATAAAGGGCGTTTATGCCGAAGATTTAAAAGACGACGATTTTGAGATCTGTCGTGACGCGAGCTGGGATGAAGGTGGGTACCAATGGTTCAAAAAATCCGAATTCCCGCCAGCCTGCACAAAAGACCGTGGGTGCCAATGGTTCTCATGTAATGGAAACACCTGGAAATGTTCAGAAAGCCAGTGGTATGAATTTTATCCTGAAAATACTCTGCCAGGTGAAAAATGTGAGGATGGCTGGGATAATGATTGTCAAGGAGGTGATGCCCCCTGTCCATCGGAAGGAGGGGACGACGAATGTCCATATGTATACTCTTATGATGGAACAAACTATATTTTAGAGGCAGTAGCCTTCCCATTGTCATTGTCGCCTTCGTTGGAAATATATTCTTATTCAAGACTCCCTTCGTTAAAGGAAACAAATGGCATACTTACAGTTGCAATAGCACAGGCACTTCCTGATACAACAAACATAAACACTATGCGCCTTTTCGCAGTTTCTCATCCAAAAGGAAGCGAAATTGTACCTGACATTGACGGCTCTAATACTGTTATAATTTCTCCACAGGAACCAAAGTCATGTATCACAAAATACGGCGTAGACTGTTTGGATTATGTCGCAGAACCTGAGGGAAAAATGTATGTGTACGATCTTAAGCTCTCACCCCCCAAAAACCCTGACAACATATATGATCCAGTCTATGTGGACTTTGAAGTCCCAAATGGAGCAAAAGAAGCAAAATTAATACTTAAAGGCACTGTAACGGACATGCTTGTCTTCATGTGGTGGGGGGTAGAAGAAACTCTAAAAGAAAAACCTTATGGGATACTAACCTTACCTATATTGAATGCTCTTGATTCATTTATTGACCGGAATGGAAAAGTCTGGATAGAATATGAAAAAGACGGCAAATGGATTTTAGCAGGAAAACATTATTTTGGCTATGCTTTTGCAGGAGATGCCGGGAAAATATCAGTTACCATCCCAACAAAAGAAAGTAATCTTAGAGTGAGACTAACCTCGCCAATAGGTGGGTTTAGCATAGATTATATCGCAGCCGATTTCTCAGATATAGAGCCTTCTTCAGTTATTGAATTGCCCATGCTAAACGCTGTTGACAGTTCAGGAAAAGAGGTTTATACTGAACTCTCCAAAGATGACAATAAATATGTAGAGATATTACAAGGCGAGTGGGTGAAGGCTTTTTTCGACTCAAATATGAAAACTAATTTGGGAGAAGAACTTTCATACGTCTTTTGGCCAAAAGGATATTACAAATTTGAGTTAGGCTCTGAATTCATGGGTACAGATCTTGACCTAATAGAGGTCATTGCATCCGGACAAGAGCTTTATAGTTATATGATAGAAAATTACGTTCCCAACATAGAAGAGTTTGCCAGAATATATTCGCCAGTAGAAATAGATTTTTAGGGATTAAATCTAATCAAAAGTAAACCATGCCAAAAAGTTTTGATTCAAGGATAATCCTCCCCCTTTTCTTAACAATATGTATCCTAATTCTAATTATTTTTCTTGTTTTTCCAAAAACAGAGCAAGCAGTTCAAAATACAAGCATTTCTTCTCAGGATATAAGCGAATTTAAGAATATCCAAGTTGTTCAAAACAACCCAAAACCAATAATTCCTTCAAAACTGAACTTCTCATCTACAATACCGATTATTGTAATCCATAAGCTTGAGAATAAAACCTATAACGACTCTAAAAGACTCTGGTCCCAAGCAGATTTTTACTATCTTAAAAACGAGACGTCCTCCCTTGAGGATACTCCGGATTTGTCTACACTTGCCGGAATAAAACTAAGGGGAAACACCGCACTCTCCTGGCCGAAGAAATCCTATAATATAGAAGCATGGGACGCCGAAGGCGAGGATAAGAACATAGAACCCTTTGGAATGCCAAAAGAGTCTGACTGGGTGCTTGTCGCGACATATGATTATGACAAAAGCCATATCCGCCACGCGCTTGCCTACGCTCTTGCAGGTGACATAGGTCTTCTTGCGATGAGAACAAAACTTGTCGAAGTATTTGTCTCAAATGATTCGGAGCTTTCCCCGGAGGATTATATGGGTGTCTATACGTTTGCTGAAAAAATCAAGCGGGATAAAAACAGAGTGGATATTGAAAAGATGCAGAAGAATGCCACAACTTATCCTGACATTGGCGGGGGATGGCTGGTAAAATTAGACCACATCGAGCCCGGAGAAGAATATTTTAATATCAGCTGGGGATGCTACGATGGCCATATACTTTTTGAATATCCAAAACAAGAGGACCTAAACCAAGAACAAAAAGATTGGATTGAATCTTTCTTCAAAAAGATGCTTCTTGCCCTAAAGTTTGATAAGGACTATCTTTCGGATTTTGTTGATATGGAAAGCTTTGCCAAGCATTATCTTTTAAACGAGCTTGCGCGCAATGCCGACATCATGTGGGCAAGTACATATATGTATATCCCAGAATCGCAAGGGACTCTCCACTTTGGTCCGGAATGGGATTTTGACCGCGCATTTAATGCACCCCCCGTATCAACAGAAGGATGGGGCGCTGAGCACTTTGGAACGTTTGATGAGCTCTTTAAAGACGACAACCGCGAATTGGCCTCTGGCCTCTGGAAAAATTTAAGGCAGGATTCGTTTTCAGAATCAAACATCAACGCGACAATAACAAATTTGACAAAGGGCTTACCAGAACCTGCGGCGCGCGACTATTTAAGATGGTACCCAGGAGTAAACATGTCTTTTGACGAGCAAATCTCCAATATCACGACATGGCTGGAAGGAAGGCTTTTATGGATGGATATGAAGATTATTGGAAACAAAAGCGCATAAAGAAACTTTTTAAGCATCTCCCGATAATTCTTCTACATTTAAATTGACCCTTGACGACACCCTGTGGGACTTACTCGATAAAGTGCATCTTGGAGAGTTCTTTGACGAGAAAGGAATTCCCCCGATAGTTTTTCCAGCAGCGATTGTAGCAGTTATCGCCATCATCGCAGCACTTCTTATGATGGGTGGCTCGAGCGCTCCTGCAACGGAGTGTGGCGATGCGCTCTGTGTCGAGCCCGAGAATTGTTCTTCTTGCCCGGAGGACTGTGGTGCCTGTCGTGAACCTACAACAAAGACCACTGAAAAAGACATAAGGGTTTATGTACAGGGTGGCTATTCCTGTACGTCCTTAGACATAACATTGAAGAGTGCTGATGGAACAAGTTTTGGCACGAAAAACGCCCCTTCAAGGTTTGCAACATTCGAAGACGTTTCAGCAGAAGAAGTTTATGCGCAAGTCTCTTCAGATGACAGTGAATCATCTCCAGTCAAGTCAAGCACTATCAAAACAGCGGACAAGTCAACCCTTTCAGTTTCGTTGCCAGAAGACTATTGCAAGAAGCAAGAAGTTACGGGCAGTATTTCAGTAACACTTAAGGATTCGGCAACAGGCGAGCCGCTTTCGGCAACAGTAAGAGTATACGATAATGGGGGCACAGTCAAAAACAGCAAGTATGTCGCCGGAAGCGCGACCTTCTCAAGCCTTCCTGCAAACGAATATTATTATTTGACAGTCCAACTCTCAGGCTATGCCGACTATACAAATGAGGAAAACGCCATTTATGTTACTGATGGAAGTACTGAGACAATCTCGATATCAATGAATGTGGCAACACAGCCAATAGTAGTTGACGAGTCAAATACAAAGATACAGGCTTGTGTTAGCGGCCTTGAAGAGGGAATTACACCAGGTGGTGAGATAGGGTTATATGATATTGACGGGGAGTTAAAATCCACGCATAGGATAAGTGATTGCGAGCTTATGTCAGGTACTGTTAATACTCGTTGCGGAGTGTTTAATGCAGACCCATCAAAACAATATTATGTGGGTGTTACCGACGCACCTTCTGGATGTGCGCCAGGTCCAAGAGTAGGACCGATTCAGGTTCCTGCTGGACAAACTGTAACAAAAGTGGCACATGTAGAATGTAATCTTGTGGCAGAGGTGCGGGCAAGAGTATTGGTGGATAACACTTCGGTTACGGATGATGTCACAATCGAACTTTTCTTAGACCAGAACGACTCAAAAATAGGCAACATGTATTATGATTCAGAGGGGTATACAGACTACCTGGATGCTCCCGCCAACAGAAAGCTTTACATAAAAGTAACAGACGTTCCCAGTGGTTATATGACGGCAAAAAAAATGTTTGAATTAGACCCAGATGACAATGAGACAATAACAATAACTTTACAAGTCCCGCCACCCCCGCCACCCCAACTCATAATACAGGGTGCAAGATTACCGCAGGCAGCAGTTGAAGAAGGTGGAGACGTACTTCTTTATGCGAGCAAGGTTTACACTAATGAGAGCACGACAGCTCTTAACCCATCTAATGGATTAAGCGTTTCGTGTGCAGGAAGCTGGGCGTCTTCAACATGGCACACAGCCACATATAACTCAAGCTTGAGCCTTCCATGGGTATGTAATATGACTGCCCCCGCATCCATCGGTGAAAAAACTGTTGTTATAAGGGCAACAAAAACAGACCATATAACAGATTCTAAGGACTTTAAGATTCTGGTATATAATGAATCCAGTAGTGGCGCAGGCTCCTTCTTAGTTGACAGGGTATCCATGACTCCATTTAGCCCTGAAATATTAGGCTTTAACATAACTTACTTCAATGGGTCAAATTATGTACCCGTTGACAGCGTTTATGAGAGCAGTATTCTCGTCTATTATGAAGACAGCCAATTACGCTCACTTATCGCAAACTCCTCACTAACAAAGGAGTCAGACGGAACATTCAAAGTGGAGTTCCCAGTACCTTTTGCAGGTAATTATTCCTATTCAATAAGGTTCTCTATATACGTTAATGGCTCGTACAAGACTTTCATCTCTGCAGACCCCTATGAATACATTGAGATACTAAGCGGTGGTGGCTCTACAAATATAATATGCGAGCTTGAAGAGACAATAGCAAAGAGTTCTCCAGACCCAAACTCCCCCAACACCTTTAACGTCTCAACGGGGCTCATCTTTGCAGGAGCGAGACTTCCAAATCAGGATATTGCAGTTAATGTCAATGCCGGTTCAAGAAGCGAGACCTATATAGTACAAACAGATGAATCTGGTCTTGTCAATGCGTCGATTCCAACATTCTCCTCAGAGTGCAGGTATTCAGTAAACTGCGAATCCATCCAAGATGATTCAATAGTATCAAATCCTCTTTATCTGTATGTCGTAAATGCAGAAGCCCCAGGAATAAACTATATGGATTGCCCCATTTCAGGAGGCAGGATACAGTGTGGTTCAATAGAGGACTTAAGGAACTGTTATGCCTACCTTTTAGAATATCCGGAATCTGCAGCAGCAATGCTTCCAATTGTCAACAACTGCGCAAGCCAGGTGCTTTCAGGGTCTTGCTCGACTTCTGAAACAATAAGTTGCATACCCGAAACTCGTTTCGCGCAGACCTCAGATTCATTTACAATAAATTCAAGCATCACATTGGAAGGAACTGCGCTTCCAAACGAAAATATCATAATAAACATCAGTTCTGGGGTGGCCAACCAGGCATATACAAAGAACACTGGGGCGACAGGCCTTTTTTCAGGAGAAATTCCTACATTTTCAAACGAATGCAAATACACACTCAGTTGCCAGTCTGCGGATAACTCAAGCATATACTCAAACTCCTATTTGTATGTGGTAAACCCAAGTCTGGCAAGTGACCCAGATTCATGCCCGGCAAGCCCAAGTTCATGCGACTCAGAAGACGACTTAAGGAATTGTTATTCTTTATATCTTCAGGAGGATGAGGACGCTTATTCCTATAACGAGCTTCTTTCCTGTGCGGATAACGTCTTCCCGGACTTCTGCGCGCCAAGCGGAGATTATTCCAATTGCAGATACGGTGTCACTTTCAGAATAAAGTCTTACTGTTACTTTACAGACGTGGGCGCAAGCTGTTCTACTTACTGTGCTGCGCATCCAACAGAATCACGTTGCTTAAACAGGCTCTTTGAAAACACTACAGATTACCTGACATATTTTATTGACGGCACACCTTCAGGGCAAACAAAGACTTTAAGCAATGCAACAGATTTCATACTCCCAACAATAGCAGAGGATGCAACCACGCAGGTCAGATACCAGTTTGCAGATGTCACTATCGCTGGTGGAAACGAAGTTTGCATGGGTGCAGACTGCGACCCAGATTGCACGAATTCGAATACATGCAACGCGGCACCCTCATTCTCATTAGCGATATCACAGTCAGACGGGACAGTCACAGCAGTCGGATATTGTCCCCTTGCATGCAGCGGTGTTGAAAAAGACCTTAACGGCAATGGTATCGGAGAAGAAGACAGTGATAAGAAGATAATGGCTTCAATCATTGACAACTGGCAGATTTTTGGTCGGCCACCATACTCAAGTTTGCCGTATTGTGTTGATGTCAATGGTGACGGGGAAATAAATATAAACGATTATCTTTGTCTCATTGACCCAATGTCTGGATATTGCGAGGAGAGTTGTGTTGCAAGTTCACAAATGGAAGTGTGCCTTAATTCAACTGATGATGATTGCAACGGACAGACTGACAGGGTGACTTATTATAACGGAGCTTACCTTTACAATTCCACAGCAAAGGAGCTGATAAACCTTTGTGAATGCAATAAGTACACGCCCTGTGAGATGCTCTTTAAGTCAGGTATTGGCTCTTATACACTTTGTTCTAAGATAGGTGCTAACGAGTATTCATTAAAGACTGCAAGCCAGATAGCTGCGGCATGCACACCATTAGAAGATGCATCAGGTGTCAAATTATACTGTGCAGCAACAGATTTATCCACAATAAAATCATATGTATGTGATTGTTCTGGCTCGTACTGCACTTGGACTGGCTTTGGCGCAGGCGCAGGAACCTACCCCGACCCACCATGGTTCCCCACACCATAAATATTTAAGTGTTTTCTCACGTTTTTATTGGACGACTCCTAATTATTAATTGTTATTTTAACTACGATGCTTGACTCGATTGAAGATAAATCATGGTCTCTTCTTGATTGGCTTTGGGATCGCGGGATACCTATTGGCGCGGCTTTTGAGAAGTATAACATACCCGCAGTCCTTTTCCCATTACTAATAATTCTTATAGTCCTCTTGCTAGCCTGGGTGCTTCTCTTTTCGGGTCCTGCGCAAAACCAATGCGGCAATTTCATATGTGATTCCGATGAGAACTGCGTAACATGTCCGCTTGATTGTGGCGAGTGCGAGATAAACATCACTCCCGGCGGCCTTATAGTTACAGTAGACGTACTCCAAGACCAGGTTTCAGGACTTCTGGAAGTGACATTATACGATGCCTCAGACAATATGCTCAAATCCGAAATCGGGCGTAAGCAGACGTTTGAATTTACTGGACTCGACCCGCAAATCGTAAAGGCGGAATTGAAGTGTCCAAATGGAAAGGCACGCCAGTCACGCCCCCGCGAGGTTTCCCCCGGCGACTCTACAATAGCCCTGCTTTTGCCTGATGCTTGCTTTGACATGGGTACTATAACCAGCGGCTCTGGTTCATACGGAAACATGATAGTCAGCGTGAGTGATTCTATTTCAGGCGCCCAACTTGATGGCGTTTCTATTACTGCGGTTAGAAAAGCAGATAACATACCTATTGAGGATGCTTATTCTGATTTAGGCATGGCAACCTTAAGCGTACCTTCGGACAACTTCTATTATCTTGTTGCAAACAAAGATGGTTATGAGACTTTTGACGGTTCAGAAAACTCGTTTTATGTAATAGCTGGCGATGTTATGTACAAAGACGTCCAAATCTATCCTGTGGGCGGTCTCCCCGGAGGTTCAGTTATGGATTCGCCAGTAATTGTTTGTGTGACAGCTTCAGGCAAACCCGCAACACAAGGCCGCGTTGCGGTGTCAGAAGTGGGCGGGGGCGAACTTGCATCATCTTACCTTAGTAATGCAGATGGGGGTTGTATAACCTTTAGCATTCCTGCCGGAAAGAGGGTGCGAGCAAGCGTGACCTCCTTGCCTTCAGACTGCGCGACTCCAGGCTTTTCTTCTTCGATAACAGTTTCAGAGAACACAAACACAATAAATATTCCTGCAGTGTGTGGCAATGTCGCATATCTCAAAGTAATGGTTCACAATAAAGCGGGCGGACTTCTAACAGAATCTTCAAAAGTGACTGTCTGGGATGTCGAAAATGTCGAGGAGATACCAGGAAGTTCTCCTGACGGCTCACTTGCAATAGGTGCTGGCGGCTTTACAGAGGAGATAGCAGTTCCCGCAGGAATTTACCTCCAGGCCCGCGTCACAGACGTCCCATCGGGATACGCAACAACTTATTCAGGCCCCATAAAACTCATTTCCGGCGAACACGGAACAATAGACATAATCCTTGCAGAATCTGACGATAGCGCATTTGATTTCAGGGGGGCATCTCTGATATACACTCCAGCTGCCCCCGGCAATCCGCTTACAGTATTTGTTCAGGAGATATATTACAATGATACACTCCTGACTCCGGAGAACAGCTACGTTTCAATAATGATAAACGGCGAGGAGTACCCGGCACAGTTCTTCTCGCAGGAAAATCTGGTAGACGGTCTTGATGAGTCCGAAACCGAGGACTTGACTGCAGAGCAATGAAATTTTTCTCTTCACGCAAGGGATTTTACGTAACATCACCAATTCTTGGTGTATTTTTTCTGGCAATAACAATTGGTGTTGGCGCATCGATAATGACGGAAAATGAACAGCAGGTCGAAACGGCGCGCGCCGGAATGGAGTCGCCTCTTGTTTTTATTTCTTACACTATACAGGCTGACGCATTTGATGTTTTCTTCCAGAATTTTCTTCAGCAAGTAATAAACAATTATGACCCTGAAGGCTCGCCCTACATGACAGAAGTATATACGAAGATGAAAGACGGGTTAAAAGATGCGCTGGGCAATACATATGTCCCGATATACAGAGAGGGTTTTGGAATTGATTGTGAAGTCCGTGATGCTATACACTCATTTTTGGATATAAAATCAAGTGCGAACATAAAAGACATTCTCCTTACAGACAATGAAAACGGCTTTACACCGATACCTAATGCACGAACAGCAGTATGGCCGTATGTGACCCACTATTATCTAAAATGTGAAACTGAAGAGCCCCCTACTGAACTTGAGACTATGTTTAAAGGAAGATGGTACTTCCTTAATGCGGATAATGTATGTTCCAAGGTTCCTGAAGCCTGTTCATATTCGTCGATATGAATTAAGATTTAACGCACACAAAAATCATCTAAAACGACTTAACATTTATATATGCTAAAAGTCAAAACTACGCAGTCGCATCTGCGGCAGGTGGCATTAAATGGGTTATTATGAATCAGTTTTTTCGAAAGTCGATTATAGGCTATGGATAGTTCTAATTCCAATTATCGGCCTTCTCATGATTTATCCAGCGCTTAATATCCCGCTTGGAATCGACTTTACTGGCGGTACCGAGATTCAGGCGCTTATTCCTGTAGCACTCACCGCACAGCAGGTTAACTCAGCCCTTAGTCCCTGCACACAAGGTGGCGAACTTAACGTTAAAATAGGGGAACTAAACGGAGAGACTTCTGTTATTGCCAGGACAAAAGACCAGATGAATAAAACCTGCGCACTAAATGCGTTTAGCTCTCTTGGCATAAGTGATGAAGAGACTTCACGCATAATGGTCTCAACATACAAGCCCGAACTTGGAAAGACCTTAATGGAGCAGGGAATCTGGGCAGTGACTGCTGCTGCGATTCTCATGATAATAATAGTCTTTATTGCATTCCGTTCACTAGTACCTTCAATTGCAGTAATCCAGGCGGCATTCTTCGACATATTAATTGCGCTTGGCATACTCTCGCTTTTTGGATTTGAACTAAATCTTGCAGGCGTTGCAGCACTTCTTATGCTTATTGGTTATTCGATTGACACGGACATAATGCTGACTTCAAAACTGCTTAAGGAAAGCGGCGGCGAATCTGCAAAGAAAATAAATGATGCCTTCTCAACAGGTATCACGATGACTGGCACGACTCTTGGTGCGATGGCAGCAATATTTATTGTGACTATGTTTGTCGAGATGCCTTCAATATCACAGATTGCAACAGTCCTTCTTGTGGGCCTGACAATCGACCTTGCAACAACATGGCTTACAAACCTTGCAATACTCCTTTGGTATGTGCGCAGGAAAAAGCCTGCAAGCACAAAAAAGAGATTTAACTTTTCGCTTTTTAGATCATGAAACTAAGTCAAGACTGGCGGGTTATCCTTATGGGTATCATTGTCGCGTTATCGATAATTACAATTCTACTTAATGGTCTCACTTTTGGAATAGATTTTACTGGAGGAACTATCCTTAGGATGGAGATTGAAACAGGTGGTGGGGAATATGCCGACGAAGTGATTTCAATCTTAAAGGACAGGTTAAACAAAATGGGTCTTAAATCAACCCAAGTCCTAAAGGAGGCCGGAAATAAATATATTACAATCAAAGTCTCAACGACAGAGGAAACAGAACTTGAGCAACTAAGAGACATAATAAACCAGCAGGCGCTTTTTGAGCAGATGGTTGAAGGGGAACTTGCAGCATCAGGCGATGAGATTCAACTCGACGCAGCATCTCAGGGCGGCTCATTTATACAGGGTACAAGCTGGAAAGTATATGTCAAGGCAACAGGCGAGGCCCCTAAACGTTCAGGAAATGTCATGGAAGGCATGGCAGGGCACATGACAGACATATTCCTTGACCGCCCAAGTGAATCACTCATACTTCTAACTGAAGAGGACTGCACAGAGCTTGCTTCCCAGGAGTTTAGAAACCACGTCGAGGACACAGGTTACACAACGCTTTCTTTTATCGAGGAGCGGGCAAATGTTCCCGTAATCTGTTATTCAACAGAAAAAGTCGAAATTTCTGTTCCTGAAGATAACCTAAGCATACTTGATGAGCTTGGCATAGCAATAAACGGCACTCTAAACGAGACTGCAAACGAAACTGAAACTACCAAGACATTTGATTTATCATCTGCAGTTGCCGAGATTGATTCCTTGGTTCGCGGAGGCGGGATAAAAGAAATAATAATCCCGATAAACTCAAACGAACTTCCAGCAGAGCTCTTAGCAGAAGTAGAAAAGCTTAATATCACCTTAACAGAAGTAATAAAAGGCGAGTCAGAGTGGCACATAAATTATGCCAAGACCAAAGATAGGCCGGATAATGACGAGTCATGGGTAGACAATATTATTGGAATAAAAAGCACTCTTCAGATTGGGGAAGGCTTAACATCAGGAGGCCCAGTATACTCTTCAGTCTTTGAAGGGGGCTCGGCAACCGAGGCGGCGGCGCGTGAAACAGTACTTAACTTTAAGATTTGGCTGAAATCAGGAAGCCTGCCTGTAAAAGCAGATATCGTAAGCGAGCGTCCGAATCTCCCTGAACTCGGTCAAGAGTTCCTTAAGTACGCAGGATTAATCGCTCTTGTTGCAATAGGCTTTGTCGCATGTATTGTTTCATTAAGATACAGGAAGCCGAAAATTTCGGCACTTATTCTTGTAACTGGATTTTCTGAGGTTCTAATGATTTTAGGATTTGCCTCAATCACAAGCTGGGAGCTTGACCTCGCCGCAATAGCAGGAATAATCGCAGCTATTGGAACCGGTGTTGACCACCAGATAATAATAACTGATGAAGCTCTGCGTGGCAATGGTGGTGTGGAGCGCAAGGATAAGAAAATATGGGACCTAAAGCAGTCAATAGACCGTGCCTTCTTTATAATATTTACCTCAGCCTTAACAACAATCTGTGCCATGGTGCCGCTTTATAGTATAAGCGACCTTCGTGGCTTTGCGGTAACTGCAATAGTTGGTGTTCTTATCGGAATCCTAATATCAAGGCCGGCCTACGCTCGCCTTGTCGAGAAGTTCTTGTAAGGCGCAGACTTTAGGGTAATTACACCCATCAAGCTTCTTTTTCTATTTTGAAATAGGTATTTTTAAGGGTTTTTATGTCTTACTCGCTTAATTAAAGCAACTATTACTATCTAAAATGCCAAGCGGAGGAAAAACTGGATTTATCGATGGGTTGACCGAGAAAGCGTGGTCTTCTGCAGAGAAGTTAGAGGCAAAGGGTATTCCCCTTGCCACCTTCTGTGACAAACACCACATAAACCCATTACTATTAATTGCCCTCATAGCGGTAGCTATAATCGTTCTTCTTGCTCTGGCACTTGGCGCAGCAGGCGGAGTTTCGATGGGTGCGCTTCTTGTGCAGGTGGAGTCAGATGGCTTCCCGATTGAAGACGCAACAGTTTATTATAACGGACCTGAAGGCAGAGTAAGCAATACAACTGATGCCAACGGCCGCGCAAACATAAAATTCCCGCGTGATATTGAAACAACAATTTCTGCTAGTTCTGAAGGCTATGTCACAGCATCAGAACAAAAACTCTTAGAATCAGAGGATGGCTCAGTCAAGCTTGAACTCGCCCCGGAAGTGGGTTCCCTTAGTGTAGATATTGAAGTATCTGGCGGCGGCGAACTTCCAAGCGGAACTTATGCGACATTGACTTCACCCGGAAAGTATTCACAGACAAAATCAGTTCTTTCAAACAAGGCAAGCTTCTCTGACATCCCGGCAGGTGCAGAAGGGATTTTACAGCTTTCAATAGGTAAGGAAAAATACCCCCCAGCTGGTCAAAAAGTAACCATAACACAAGGTGAGAACACAGCGAAAATAACAATACCCAAAACATCGCTTACAACAAGCCTTCAGGTAAAGGTCGTTGATTCAGAGTATCAGCCAGTACTAGGCGCAGACGTTCAGTTATTTGACTGGGACACATCAACCTTAATCGGAGGCCCGGAGACGACATACAACGATGGCACAGTAAGCATATCGGGCGTCCCCTTGGGAACAAGCGTTTATGCGACAGTATATCCCAGCACAGCTTCAGTATCACAATACAATGGAAAGACTGCAGGCAACAAGCTTGACGTCTCAAAAAGCGACCTTATCTACCAGGTCTCACTCCAGACTGTCGGAAAAGTCGAAGTCTGCGTTTATGACAACGATGGTTATCCACTAGATAGTGGCACACTAATGCTAAGAGGGATTGACGGTGTCACCTACGGAACCGCGCGTCCGATTGATTCGGCATGTGAGGACTTTGCAGGTCTTCCTGAAGGTGTAAGCGTTTATCCAGTCGTGCAAATAGCAGGATATGCCCCTTATGAGTCCCCTGCAAACGCAAAGACAATATCCTATTCAGGAGTAACAAGCTTCACAGTCACTATGCAGGAACAGTCCGCAAGCTCGACAGTAACAGTATATGCCCACGTTGATGATTGTGGTGGCGACCCCCTAACAGGAATAAAAGTCATGATAATTGATGCCGCAACCGACATGGTAATAGACGAAGATTACTCAGAATGCATGGGCACAATAACAGGGCTTACAATTCCCAGTTGCGGGAACACAAAAGTAAAGCTTTCAAGCGGGCGTGAAGTTTATGCAGTCGCATACGATGATGACTACCTTCTTTCAAAGTCAGGAAGAATAGCATCATCAGAGGGTGCGATAATGAATATTGTTGCCTGCCGCGCAGACGATGATAATTCTGGCGAGTACGAAGTATGTGTCTATAAGGACGGCGACACGTTTGACAATGCAGATCTTGAGCTTTACAATTCCAACAACGAGCTTCTCTGGACAGCAGAAACCGGGGACGATGACGCTGAAGAGGAAAACTGTTATACCTTTAAAAACATTCCAGACGGAACCCAGGTCTATGTCAAAGCACTGAACCTTGGCAGTTCCCCAAAGACTTCAGGCGTTGCATCAATCGTTGGCGGAAGCATGGCAAACGGTACGATATACACAGGCTCAGCCCCCGTAATAATAGATAACGGAGATATCAAGGTGTGTGTAACATCAGAAGAAACCGGACTCCCACTCAGGGCAAATATCACAGTATATGATTATACGACAGGACAGGCAATAGTCTCTGCACGAGCTGGAGTCGGCGGTTGCTGGCCATTTACAGATGTCCCTGCAGAAGTCAATAACGGCGGCCAGATAGTACAAAGAGATATCTATGTAGTTGTCAAGGCAGAAGATTATGCCACATACGACGGCGAATCCGAAGGCGACATAATCGAGATGATACCAAATGGTGAGGTGACAGTTGACGTCTCACTCCCAGAAGCATACCCGATTTGTGTCCAGGCGCGTCTTTCAGACAGCTCACAACCCGCAGCAGATATTGATGTTATAATGTATTACAACGATAACTTCTCAGCCCCGATAAAGACAATAGAGACTGACTCAAGCGGGATTGCAAGGTTCTATGGCAAAGAGCTTGATGAATATTACTTTAAGGTAAAAGAAGACCTTACATTATACGCACCTCTTGATGACTACGAGTTTGAAGCAAGTGAAGTTTCAAATGGAAGCTGTGGCGAGATTGTAATATACAACCTTGGCTCACTTTGCACACTTGGAATAGAAGTGCTTGACTCAGGAGACAATGTCCGCATACAAAACGGAGAGAAGGGCAAGATACCCTTAAGAATATTAGTTGACGGCGCGCGCGGCGAGTCATCTATAACAACGGGCGTTATCTCAGGCGAGCAAAAAGTATATTTGATAAACGGAGATGAGGCAAACCTCACACTCAGGCTTAACGGCGCATACGAGCAGTTCTCACTTGGCTACGCGCAGACTGATTACTCACCAGAACAGGAAGTAGTAGCCATAGTCGAACTTGATGAAGACGGCAATTATTCAGGAATTTTCCAGATTGACGAGAACGCACAGTGTTCACGTCAGGCGGGATACGACCTTGATGTTTACACTGAAGCTCTTAAGGTGACAATTGATTCAGTCACATTCGACCCGACAGAACAGACAAGTGCGGGCTTTTGCATATTCGTCTCTGACCAGGACGGCGAGGAGATAAAAGATGCTTCAGTCACAGTCTCAGTTGATGAGATGGACGGTTGGGCAACAACTGCAACACGCACAGCAACTTATGATGAGGCAAAGAACTGTTTCCGTGGTGCAATCTTACGAAGTATGGCGCCAAAAGACAATGGAGATTATGAGTCAGGAATACTCACATTCACCGTAATAACAAAGTGGAATGGCCTAAGTAAGGCAATTGATGCTGATGCTAAAATAACGGCAACAAAGCTTTGTGGAAATGGGGAAATAGATTCCGGCGAGCAGTGCGACCCGGCAGCAGACCCGACAGGATGCTCTTCAGGCTATGGGTGCACCCAGGAATGCAAGTGCTCAAAAGATATATGCGGCTCTTTAAGTGTTTCAGCAACTCCCAGTTCAGTATCAGTTGACATCGGTTCAGGCGGAAGCGTGAGTTTCCTGGTTAAAGTAACAGATGACTGCGGTATTGTAAAGGACGCAACAGTATCAGCTTACCCCTCAAGCACTTCAACGTCAGTCTCGGCAAGCTATAATTCAGGACGTGGCGGATATTATATAACAATGCCAGAGTCAGCATTCTACAAGAAGAAGACAAGCTCAAACTATTATAATACATACACAAACCAGGTTGATTATGACTCGAGTCAGTCAATAAGTGTAAACGCAGTAAGCGGTGATCGCAGTGGTTCGACTTCAGTCTCTGCAAGTGTAGATTGTGGATGTGACGATGAGAGCTGGTACGAAGCTGGTTGTATATGTGATGATGATACAAATGCCGGCGGAGCCGGAATAAACCTTGCAGGATGTATCTGGCTTATGAACCAGAATGGATACTCTGTACCGAATTCCGGAAACTCACCTTATGGGACAAGCTACGGCAGCCCATACGGCTCGACAGTCGGCGGAACGCCCCAAATGGGGACAACAATTGCCCCCGGCGGAGTTAGCATGGGGGGGGCAGGCTTTAACCTTGAGAACTGTAAGAAGCTTCTAGGCATGGGCGATGACAAAGCTTCAGGCGCGACTAATGGCGATGTTGTCTGGGTAAGAGACTATACTAGTACGACAACAACTAAGATAAAAGGTCAGAGTGAAGGTTTCTGGAGTGGCTGGTTTGGTACCGGTACGACTACACGAGAAAATGATCCTTCATGTAAACAGATAATCGATCATTTCAAGGCCAATGGGGCATCATATGTATATGTTACAAAAGGAACCGACACTGGAACGACATATTGTTGCAGTGATAATGTAGAGAGTTTCTGGGGTGATTCGTGCAATAAAGATAGCTTTACAAAGCTCTTTGAATCTTCTGTTACCAGTGGAAAGAGCATGATTGTTGACATACGCGATGAGATAAACGATGCAACACTTAAAACTTATGGACTTTCCGATAAATACAAAGTCTATAAGGACGCAGCAGTATATGCAGTAAAGGGTAATGAACACGGTCTTTACACTCCAGTTGTTGGAATAGCTGCAAATGCAGTGACTGCACCAGGTGGCAAAACCGCAAGTAAATATCTCCTTTGGGCAACAGCAACAGATATAAAGGGTAATTCGGCGTTTAACAATTATTTCAACATATGGAAAAAATCCTCAACAGGAGCCAAAGGCTCATCTGCAAAGGTTGACGCTCTTGCATATCCTGCTGACGCTAAAGAGACAGACAAGACTATTGCACTAGCCGAAAACACCCTTTCAAGTTCGGCAAAGAGTGTTGTAGGTACGCTTACCCCATATGTCATAACAACCCAGGACATTCCAAAAGATGTCTTTAAGTATCCAGGTGATGACACCAAAATATATGTTTTGACAACTGCCGACAAGTACGGGACAAGCTCACTTGCAGGAACTGTTGCAAAGAACCTTGTTGGAGGTCAGGCTTATCCAAAGTTTGAGGATGTGCAGAAGGACGGCGCAATTTCGTATTGTGATTCTGTGACCAAGACGATGAACCCCATGAACAAGGGCAAATACATTATGCCAAATGCAGATCTCTTCGTGCTTGGGAAGGTAACAACAACATGCACTACAACATCCGGTGGTACAGTAATATGCAATACTCCGACTGAGACTAAAATATCTCAATATTGTACCTCAAGTAGCTGCCAGACGACCAAACTTTCAAAGGACGCTGTTGCATATGCAAAGAAAGGAGCCAAGAACCAAGTTGTAGTCGTTACTGCAGCAGATTGCTTTATACCGACTGATGCGTTTAAGACAAACGCACAGCTTCCAATGGTATACAGTGCAGAGAACAATGCACTTTACTACCTGCGCGCAAAGTGCACAGAAAAGCAGCTGACATGCAGTGCTAAAACATACTCTGAGCTTGAAGCAGGAAGTCTGAGCAAAACAAACGTTCCAGACGGGCTTTCAGCCGATAACCTCCTTATATGTGCATGCGGTGTAACTGCTACAGAAGGATACACCAAACTTAAGGTAAAAGTCTCAACAACTGTCATCCCAACGGATAAGGGCGTGACCTGTTCAGACTTAACAATACGCTACGCGCAGCAAAACCTAGGGGTTAAGAAAGTAGACGGGGCAACTCCAAACGGCCAGAACTGTGAGGCAGTATTTGAAGTCAAAAATGACGTTGATGCTGCAGTGAGAGTGGGTGTTATTGTTGATAACATATGTTATAACGCTGAAATGGTAGTTCCAAAGTCCGACCTTAGTGGAAAGACAATAGTCGAAAAGGATATGAAACTAGCCAAGACCGACTCATCAGATTGTTACGTTGAGAGCGCTTCATCAAACTTTAAGGTAACAGCAAAAATACAAGACAAAAATATCCAAGCGGTAACTGGCGCCACTGCTTCAGTTGCAGGCGTTAGCGGAAATATTCTTGCCGCCGCAACTTGCAAAGAAACCACTACCGGAGCATATGAATGCACGTTTAAAGCAAGTAACGGTCAGTCGGCAAAGTTTGTTGCAACAGTTCCAAATTGTCCAGATGTAAGAGCAGAGACCCCTGCAAAGTATCTTACAACCGAAACGACAAGCAGTCTTTGGGGAACAACTACCGCGGCAAAAACAGTAGATATGGGCACTGCAAGTTTCACAAACTTAATGAAGTATACTGCAGCACCAGGACAAATAACATTAAAATCACAGGATGGCAAGAAGCTTAACTGTAAATCTGTTGGAAGCTTAACGTTGACTGCAGTACCTGGAGCTTCAGCGATATGCATAAGTAAGAATGTTGTTTCAGGGTGGACACAGTCGGGTAATAACTGCATAAACAATGCTCAGATTGAAGCATATCTAGAAACTGGCAAGCAGTATAAATACCTAATTGGTTCCCAAGATGCATATAAGAGTAGTTGTACTGACGTAGCAACATTTACTGCAGCACAGGCGTCCATAACATCTCTTTGTCTGCCGACAAAATCAACTTCTGGTACTGTGACCGGAGGTGGGACTTTACCTGAAACAAGTTCGTTATTGACACTGACCGAGGGGGGTGCCTGTAAAGACATTAACTTCAAATATCAAAATACAAAAGTGTCTGTTTGTTATAACGATGAATGCTATGGCTCATGTGGTTACTTCACAGTCAGATGTAATACTGACCTAATTGTAGGTTCAGATACTGCAGTTTACACAAGTGGGATAAGCAGGGATAATGTATGTGGCGTCAATAAAGTAACATTTATGCCAGTGTCCTTTGATGTACCAAATAACGACGATGCACAAGTCAGAGTAACTTTAAGCTAATTGAAATATTTTTAAAGAAGTTACTCAGATATCTCGCCAACCCAACTTTTTCTCATTTCTTCCTTTGGGTCTAGCTTTTGCCCGAGAACACATCCCAGCTTGACATAAGCGGTTTCAGAAAGCATATCCTCGCAATAGATGACGCCTGCCTTTAGCATCCTTCGTGCAGGCTCATAAACATAAGGATCAAGGCGCCCATAAATCGTCTGGGCAGCAAAGCAGATTGTAACGCCATCTTTTATCGCCTTTGTTACCTCCTTCATCCATTCGTTGTTGACTTGCCCAAGGCCTGTTGCTTCAATTACAATGCCCTTTGTTCCGTTTGCAACAAGAGAGTCTATCATCTCGCCTTTTGCACCAGGGAATGCTTTAAGAAGCGCGATATTAGAATCAAAGCGAGTGTCAATTTTGGTGGAATCTGAAAGTGGCTTTGAATCTCCAAGCATAATGAGCTTTCTTTCGTTTGGAAGAACCCGTGCGACGGGACTCGCATTCACACTAGTAAAAGCATTGCGCCTTGAAGAGTGGAGCTTTCTTACTTTTGTCCCAAGATGGGCTGCGCACGCACCGTCTGAGCTTGTCTCGTGCATACAGAGCACAGGAACACCTATATCGCTCTTTGCGGCAAGAATACTTGCAGAAAGGAGATTCTCTACAGCATCACTACTTCCGCGGTCTGAGCTCCTCTGGGCGCCTGTAAAGACAACAGGACCCGATATCTCAGGGAGCATGAATGAAAGTGCGGCAGAAGAGTAGTGCATAGTGTCTGTGCCGTGCATGAGAACGACCCCTCGGACACCCGAGTCAAGACTCTTTTTTGTCTCTTTTGCCATAGTCTCCCAGTCCTTGTGGTTCATGGCTTCAGACCAGACATTAAGTATAATACGTGCGTCATTTATGTTTGCGACACTGCCAAGTTCTGGGACGCTGAATAATATCTCTTCAGGACTCATTGCGGATTTGACGCCCCCTGTCACATAATCGACTCTTGATGCTATTGTTCCTCCGCATCCGAGTATGTCAATTGATGGAAGCTTTGGGTTTTTGCTTGGGGGTTTGGACGGAAACGACTCAAGTTTCTCACGCGAGCCAAGCTTTTTTATTTCGCTTATATCTTTTTCCAAAAGTCCGATGTTATAGCCTGAAGTCAGTTTGAGTGAAAGGATACCTGGGCGCTCAAGCTCAGATCTTGGCATGACGATGCCTTCATATTCTTTGGCTCCGGCGACAATTTTGACGTGCTCTCCAGAAGAAACCTCAGTTTTCATGTTTTGTGGTATTTTTTGACTGACACGCAATAAATACAGTTCAATTTTTAGTCAATGTAGGTGGATGAAATGAAGACGGCATGCGACCTCTGTGGGCGAGGCGAGGTAAAATATCTGGCAAAAGTGGCGGGAACAGAAGCCTTAGTCTGTGAAAGATGCGCCAGTATGGGAACGATAATCGAAGAGCTCCAGGAAAAAACAAGCGCTCAAGTCCGCAAAGACGAGAAAAGAAAAGAGGTGCAAAGGAACCTTACTGTAAAACGAAGCGTTCGCACGCCTGAAGTTGTTGATGACATCGGTGAACTAGTCAAGGAAGAGCGTGAAAAGCGCAAATGGACTCAAGAAGAACTTGGCCAAAAAATCGCAGAGCACGCCTCCATGGTAAAGCGAATTGAGCATGGGTATATTCCCACGATTGGTATAGCAAAGAAGGTTGAACGGATTCTTTCACTCCAGCTTGTCGATTACATAACAGATGAAGAAGAATCTTACTCTTCAAGCCAAAAGAAAGGGGGCGCGCTTACTATGGGTGATGTAATAGTAATACGCCGCAAGGAATAAAACAAACTAATCTTAAAATAAGCTGAGTAAGAATGGGAGTGCCACAAAAGTTCCAATAAGGCTTCCTACGTTTATCAGCGCGACAACAAGAAGCAAGTGAGTAAAGCGGTTGCTCCAAAAATCCTTGATGCCACCCAAATCCCTGAGTTTATTAAAGTCCTTAACAGTAGGTGTCCTTAGTTTTGCCTCGACTATACCTCCAACCCAGCCAGCTCCAATTGTCGGGACAAGAGATGTTATGGGCGATGAAAGGGCTCCTGCGATTATTGAAAGCGGATGAGCCAGAGCGATTATTCCGCCTATTGCAGAAAATACTATGTTTATAATACACCACCAGAACAGGTATTCAGGAAGGTTTTTCGGGTTGTTCAGTCCCACATAAAGGAATATTGCAATTATTGCAAATGTTATCCCGTAGAATATCCAGCGTGTCTTAAACCTCTTTTTGGGAACCTCTTCAAGCGCTTTGAAATCAACGCTCGTTTTTTCCGCCAGATGTTTTTTAACGCCCTTTTCGTGCCCCTTTCCAATAACTGCGATAACTCCTTTTTTTGCATCAGGCGACTTTTCAAGGTCCTTTAGTTTACCTGCGATATAGAGGTCGCGCTCGTCAATAAAGACCTTTTTAGCTGATGGCGCAATTTGTGAAAGCTCTTCCATCGCCTGAGTAAGAACATCTTCTTGTTTTAAGGATTCAATGAGCTCAGGGGTTATTTCAAGGTCGTCTCCCCCGCCACCAAAAGCAACGCCGAAAAACTCCCATAATATCTTAATCTTCTCCTTAAACGATGACTTTTTCCATGCGCGCTTTAAGGTCACGCCAATTGGCCTGTCGATTAGTTCGACTTTTGCCCCGACTTCTTTTGCGGCTTTGTATCCTGCAAGGAGTTCGTCCCCGGGTCTAGCGCCGGTTTTCTCACCAATCTTTTGCTCAAATGCGCTAAGGAGGGAGTAGCCTAAAAGGAAATAGGAATTGTTGCCTTTTATCATGTCTGTAATAGGCTTTTCCTCCCATTTCTTCTTATGCAAGATGGCATCAAGACGCTCGGAATCAAGCTCAAGAGCAACAACACCAGGCCTGTATTTGATTATCGCCTCGCGAACCTCCCTCACGCTTTCAGGCGACACGTGCGCCGTTCCTATTATCTTTAGCTCCTTCACTTTAATAGGCTTATTTTAAGGCTGAAGAATAAAATACCAGTCATGTCAAAACATAAAGAGCGCGCAATTGGAATTCTTCCCATTCTTGTCGCACTCGCCGTTGCCCTTATCCCCGGATATTTTAACAGCGGGGCGGGTGTCATTGACAAATATATTATAATAAACTGGCCCTGGCTAGTGCTTGCAAGCGTGGTGCTCTTAGGTTATGTTCTTGTCCCAAAAATAAAGGGCGCAGATAATATTGCAGGCGGTCTTCTGACAAAGATAAATTCCCAAAAAGGAATAAAGCTCATGGATTCCCTAGGTGCCGGCCATCCGACTTTTTGGAAAGACCTGGCTGATGCGGCGCTAATACTTCTTTTTGCAGGAGTTGGTGCGGGATATGTCGCTTCAAAGCGAGGGGTCAAAGGAAAACAAGTGATTGCAGCAATACTTGCGGCGCTCGCAATCCTGGTCCTTACAGGCGCACTCGCGTTCTCCTTCCTACCGTTTGCTCTTGTCTTTAACATTGGACTTGAAAGCCTCGTGGCAACACTGGCAGTAGCTGCGCTTGTATACTTTTTGATTCCAAAGTTATCTTCAAAGAAAGCATCGATAATAATTCTGGCTCTTGGAATACTTGCTTTTGGCGGAACCTCATTTTATGGCGCATTCGTATACGGCGATATGACATATGTCCTAACAGGCCTTCTCATAGGTGCCTTTGGAATACCGTTTTATCTTTTGATTCCACTTGTCCTTAATGCGGGAATGGTCGTTGCGGGGGCATCTGAAACGCCTGGACTAAACATAGGTTATCCTGACGTAGAAAACGGAATCCCTGTTCTAAAGTACGCAGGAACCGACCTTTCAATACCGATATTCCCAGATATTCTTATCGCCTTAATAATAATGCTCGCACTTCACGAAGGTTTCCACGGACTTGTTGCGCGCGCTCAAGGTATCTCCGTAAAAAATACTGGACTTCTTTTTTCAAGCATAATCCCGCTTGGCGCTTTTGTCGAGCCGGACCCTAAGAAATTTCCAAAGTTCTCTGAAGAAAAAAGAACAAGAGTCTATGCCGTAGGCTCTTTTGCAAACATATTTGTCGTGGCAATAGTAGCATACGTTCTTGCGTGGGGACTTGCCGTATCGGGTCTGGTGGAAGCAGAAGGGTTTTATGTGGGGGCAACAGTTGAAGGGACGGGGGCAGCAGAAGTTCTTTATCCAGGAGAGCTTGTTTTTGCAGTAGACGGCATGACAACCGGAACATTTTCTGATTTCTCAAAAGTCCTGTCGGATAAGGCTGCAGGCGATACAATAACTTTAAAACTCAGTAATAGGACTGAAGAGATAATCCTTGCCCAGTCGCCTTATGTTGCCGGTGCAGGGTTTGCAGGTGTTGTCAAGCAGACTGACCCTATAACATCAGAGCGCGGGTATGCATTCTCACCGGGATTGTCCGGTTCAAAACTAGCAGAAAACGGATGGGACATCGTATTTTCCCTTCTAAAGTGGATATTCTTCCTGAATCTTGCAATAGGAATATTCAATCTTCTCCCCTTCAAACCGCTTGACGGGGGCTACTGTTATGAAGCTTTTTTCAACGAGGCTGAGCGCGGAGTCAAGGGTGGCAAGAAGATTAAGCTTTCGGCGATGCTCATGCAGTTTTTTACGCTTTTTATCCTGGCAGTATTCTTCCTTAATTTCCTGCCATACTTTCTGTAGACAAAAAAATTCCACAAAGCAAGCTTTTTATTGTAAATAGTTCTAATTAGCCGCGTTTAGATAGTTTAAAATAGCCCCGTAGTGTAGCGGCCAATCATGTTCGGCTTTGGACCGGGCGACCCAGGTTCGAATCCTGGCGGGGCTATCATTCTTAGTAATTTTTTACTAGTAGCTTTTATATCCTAAAATTACAAAAAAGGCAAAAATGTTTCTAACAGCGTCATTCGGGAGCTATCCGCGGCCACAGTCTCTAAGAGAGTACTTGCTTAAGGCACACGGAAAGCAGAAAAAAGCAAACCAAAATCCGACAGAAGAGGATAGTGAAGAGTATATCAAGGCACTGCGCGAAGTAGTTGGAGACGAAGTGGGTCTTGATGTGATTACAGACGGGCAGCTTAGCTGGGATGATTATCTTGCAAGCGTCATGGCGTCTTGGCAAGGTGTAAAAATGACAGGACTCATACGTTTCTTTGACAATAATAACTATTACAGGCGCCCCGTTATCGAATCTGCAATAAATGCGGGAAAACCAGTCATAGCACCAGAATTAGAACTCTTAAAAGAGGCAAACCCCGGTGCGAAAATAAAGGCAGTTATTCCGGGACCCTATACGCTTTACTCGCTTTCAGACGACAAATTCTATAACAATGCCGCAGAAGGCATCTCTGCAATATCAAAGGCGCTACTATCCGAGCTTGACACTATCGAGGCTGATTTCATACAGATTGACGAGCCGGCTCTTTCATATAATCCGCCAAGTGATGATGATTTCATCCACATAAAAGAGGAAATAGAAAAGCTCTCCTGGGCAACAAGGGGCAAATCTATTGTCGCAACATACTTTGGAAAGCTTGATTCGTCTCTTGCGGGAAGGCTTGCAGACATAAAATGCGATTACGTCGGGCTTGACTGCGTGTCTATGAAAAACGATTTAAACATTGCAAAGGACGCAGGGATAAAAAACGCACAGCTTGGTCTTGTCGACGCGCGAAATATCAAAGCAGAGGACCCTGCAAAAGTTGCAAGCGTCGCAAATGACTTTGGCGATGATGTGATAATATCGACAAACTGCGGTCTTGAATACCTGCCGCGTGAATACGCTCTAAGGAAGCTTGACATCCTTAAGGCGACTTCAAACATCTAAGAAAATGGAAAGAAAGATTTTACCAATGACAGTTGTTGGTAGCAACCCACGCTCGCCAAAAGTCCTTGCGGCTCTTCACAGCTGGGAGGCTGGGTCAGGCTCAAAAGAGGATTATGATAAGGTTGTGGCTGATGCCACAAAGGTGTGCGTTGACAATCAAATCGCAGCAGGAATAGATATAATTGCTGATGGCGAGCAAGGACGCGAAGACATGAGTGTCTTTTTTGCAGAGCGTCTTGGTGGCATGAAAAAGGGTCAGTGGGTGCGCATCTGGGGCAACAATTATTTTAACAAGCCAATAGCCGAGGACCGCGTTGAGTTTACGGCTCCAATGACAGTTGACGATTGGACTTTTGCAAACGATTACACAAACGGTCGCGCTATTGTCAAACAGATGTTTACTGGGCCCTACACAATGGCTTCATGGGCGTTTTACGAGAAACACGCGTCACGTCGCGACCTTGTTTTAGATCTCGCCCAAGCCCTTGCAAAAGAGGCAAAAGCACTTGAGGACGCAGGATGTCCCTTTATCCAGATTGACGAGCCCGCACTTTGCACTCACCCTGGAAAAGAAGAGCTAGAACTTCAAAAAGAAGCGCTTGATATCATCTGCGGAAAGCTTAAGTCAAGCACGTACAAGTGTATTCACATTTGCTATGGCGACTTTAAACGCCTTTTCCCTTACGCCTTAGAGTTCCCAGTTGACCAGTACGACCTTGAGTTCACAAATAACGCGTTTAGGACTCTTGAATATCTGGCAGACTATGACATCAAAAAAGATATTGGACTTGGTGTTTTAGATGTTCATACAAAGCGGATTGAGTCAAAAGAGGAGATTCAAAAGCCAATAAGGCGTGCAATGGAGTTCCTTACCCCAGAGCAGATATTCCCAAAGCCTGACTGTGGACTAAAGCTCCTTCCAAGTGAAGAAATCGCATTTGAGAAACTAATGGCACTTGGCGCAGCTGTTAAAGAATTAAGAGAAGAGCTTTAATATTAAAGCTCCCTAAACTTCTTTCTTACTTCTTCCATCTTACCACAGGAGAGGTTCTTTTCAGGGCATGGCCCTTTCATGCAGTTGGGTCCTGCGTTCTCAAAAAGGACTGGAGCTTTTTTCTTAACAAGCCGTACCATCTCAGTTGCGACCTCACGAAGCTCCCATTGCGTTCTCTCACACGCTCGCACAGAGAAGAAGTGATTGAGTTCGCGCGCATTCATCGTAACTATTATGTTTGTTGTTGCGGCGTTTGGAAGAAGGAAGCGCGCGTCTTCTGGTGCAATACCATTCTCAAGAAGTTTGATATAGCCCTCTTTTGCGTTTTGTATTGCCTTAAGGTAAATTTCCTTTGACTTTTCGTCCTCCTCGATTTTGGGCGGAATGACAACTTCTATCTCATCCTCACCAAACTTGACATACCTTTGACTTTGCTGGCAGTATGAGGCCATCCTGTGGCGCACCAGCTGGTGGGTTAAGGCTCGGGAAACCCCGGATATACTGAATGTGAATACGGCGTGCTCTGTTACTGAAACGTGCCCAAGGTTCATTACAACGCGAAGGAAATCATCTGCCTCTTTGTCTGAAAGTTCGCTGAAAAGCTCGGCTGCTGTCTTTTTCTTCCATGTGATAAATGCCGATGCGGCGCACACCTTATCAGGCTCCGGCGTATGCGCTATTAACTCTACTTTCATCTTATTTTTAAACCCCCAAAAGAACAGTTAAATGAATGGAAGAACTAATAAAAACGGGATAAATGATTATCCTCTCTTTTCTTGGTTTTACAGCAAAGAATACATATTTAAAATGACAAAAGGGCGAGTTGCGATAATCGGAGGCTATGGGGGCATGGGCAGGCTTTTTGCCTCACTTATGGACGAATACGGCTTTGAAGTCGTTATTGCGGGTCCAACAAAAGAGAAGGGCGAACTTGCCTCAAAAGAGCTGGGTCTGCGTTATACTCAGGATAATAAAGAAGCAGTAAAGGGCGCTGATATTGTGATTGTCACAGTCCCAATTGAAAAGACAACAGGAGTAATCAAGGAGATTGCAAGTTCCCTAAAGGACGGGGCGTTTATAACGGATTTTACTTCTGTTAAGGGTCCAATATGCGAACTGATGGAAAACGAGATTCCTAAAGGCGTTGAAGTTGCAGGAGGGCACCCGGTATTTGGTCCCAGCATCAGGTCATTTTCAGGTCAAAATTTCATCTTATGCCCAATAAGGGAAGGCGCGCGGTTCAACGATTTTTGCGATTTCCTTAGGCTAGAAGGGGCAAACGTCATAATGACTAGTCCACAGGAACATGATCATGCCATGGGAACGGTTCAGGCGCTAACGCATTTCATGCTCATCTCAGCTGGAGTTACCATGCATGACATGAAATCAGACATCGATGAAGTGGGCGAGATGGCATCACCGATATATCGCCTTACATTTGATATTATAGGGCGGATACTCGGGCAGGACCCTGCGTTATATGCAGAAATCCAGCTTGAAAATCCGGCATCAAAAGAAGTGCGGGAAGCTTATATCAAAGCCGCGGGCAGGCTTGCTGGAGAAATTGATTCTGGCGATAAAGACGCATTTATTTCTGAGATGAAAAAAGCCGCGGAGTTCTTTGGCGATACAAAAGGCGCGCTTGAAAGAACCGACCTTTTACTGGATTAAGAGTAAGACATCAAATAATAGAAATGGCAGTAAAGCTGAATATTGGTGTGATAGGTGGACACCTTGCAACAAAGAAGCAGACTCTTCTTGCAGAAAAAACCGGAGCTCTAATTGCAAAAAAAGGTGCAGTGCTTATAACAGGCGGTCTTGATGGGATAATGGAGGCAGCATCGCGCGGTGCAAAAAAAGAAGGTGGGGTCGTTGTCGCGATTCTCCCAAGTCTTGATAAGAGCCAGGCAAACGAGTTTGTAGATATTGCGCTTCCAACATCAATGGGCTTTGGAAGAAACATACTCATTGCCTCGGCATGCGACGCCCTTATTGCAATAGGTGGGTCATATGGCACGCTTTCAGAGTGCGCATTTGCCTTAAACTATCAAAAGAAGCTTATCGTGCTTGACGGCTCTGGAGGAACAGCAGATGCCATGAAAAAACTTCCCTTTGAATTCTTTGTCGCAAAGACACCAGAGGAGGCACTCGCTTTTGCAACGGAGGATTCTAAATGAAAGTACTTGACGCATCAGGAATAATCAACGCACGCGAAAAGGTCCTTTCAGGAGAATTCTTAACAACACCCCAGATTGCAAAGGAGCTAAAAGACACACAGTCTAAAATAAAATTTGAAGTTGCAAAGGAGGCAGGGGAGCTAAAGTTAAAAGAGCCTTCGGACAGAGCCCTTGAAACTGTATGCGAACAACTCAGGCAAAAAGGCGTTCTTTCCCTTCTTTCGGATTCTGACATATCAGTTATTGCCCTTGGGTTTGAAGAAAAAGTCCCGATTGTCACTGATGATTACGATATCCAAAATGCATGCAAGATTCTTGAGATGCCCTACGAGAAAGTAATCCTAAAAGGCATAACAAATGCATATTCCTGGGTGACCCAGTGCAACGCATGCAAGAAAAAATACAATTGTGATATTTCAGAGTGCGAAGTCTGCGGCTCGACGGATTTTAAAAAGACTAGAGTCCTTTTAGACTGAAGATTTCTTCTTTTTTGATGCGTAGATGAGGTATCCTATAAGAGCCACAAAAGCGATTATTGCAGAGACGCTAAGTATTTTTTCTAAGGACAAGTCACCGTTCTCTATTGCAGCACCGATACTCGCCCCCGCAAAGGCAATTATCATGAATCTTGGGATTTTACCGATAAGGGTTGCCAAAAAGAACCTTTTTATGTCATAGTGTAAGACACCTCCGACAAGCCCCATTAAATCCATTGGGAGGGGGGTAAATGCGAATATGATAACAGAGACAAATCCCCATTTGTCAAATATTGATTCAGCTTTATGAAACCGGCTGCCCTCATGTTTCTTTTTAGCTATTAGCTTTTCGCTACCATAACCTATGACATAAGTTGTAAGTTCGCCGATTGCCCCTGCAAATCCTGCAACTATTCCCACAAGAAACCAGGGGGCTTGCGTTCCTGCCCATGCAACGATTGCTTCTGTTGCAAAGAGTGGAAAGGGCGTCGCACTTGAAAGAAGTATTATTCCAAAGAAAAAAGTCCATCCTCCAAAACTTGATAAGTCGGGCATTAAGGCTGATGCGCTCTCCCCAAGGTCCATTTAGTTTTTACCAGAAGGATAGCTGCCAAAGACCTTAAAGTATGTCGTGAACTTATTTGCAGAATCAAGTGCCTCCTGAACCTTCTTATCATCAAAAGAGCCTTCAAAATCAACGAGGAATACATAAGACCATTTTTCTTTTTTACTGGGGCGCGACTCGATTTTACTCAAGTTTATTCCAGCTTTTGCAAAGACGCCGAGGAACTCATAA
This sequence comes from uncultured archaeon, assembly GCA_964619365.1. Classification (GTDB taxonomy): domain Archaea; phylum Altiarchaeota; class Altiarchaeia; order JAFGQM01; family JAFGQM01; genus CAYMNU01. The sequence continues at coordinate 26,182 of CAZUDQ010000001.1, read as the reverse complement.
AGGCTCCCTGGTTTGTTCTTTAGGCCGACAATCATGCTTGTTTTCTTCCTGACCCCAGAATTAAGTTTCCGGCCTTTTGAGATTACAAAAAAGCGTGTCTCGTTATTTTCCATATCCGAGAGGTCGTCAACAAGGATTTTCAAGCCGTATTTCTCTGCTGCCGCGCGCGAACCTATCGCGGCAATTGACGGGTCTTTTGCTTTGGCGACACTTTCCATGGCTCCCGCCGTAGAATAGTCTGCACCGCTTGGAATCTTTGTTATTATCTTTGGAAGTTTTCCCACAATCTTAAGTTTTCCTGAGCACTGTGCGATTGCCTGTGGGTGGCTTCTTATGCTCTTTACATCAGAAAGTTTTCCGGTTCCTGCCAGAACCTGGCGAATGGGAAGGAACACTTCACCCACAATCTCCACATCGTAATTTCTCAGGCATTCAAGTGTCTCACTCACGCTCCCTTCAGTCGAATTCTCTATTGGGACAACGCCAAAAGTAGCTTTTCCTTTCGCGATTTCTTCAAAGACCCCGCTTATGTCCGAATAGCCAAAAGCAACACCAGCACCCGGAAATACCTTTCCTGCAGCTTCATCAGTAAATGTCCCTTTGGGTCCAAATGTTGCGACTTTAAGAATTGGCATCGTCTCTTGAATTATTTTTCTTTTAAGTTTATTAGGCGCGAGATTAAAATTAGCAAAGAAGGCTTTAATGAAAAAAATGTCACTTGATAACGTATTTCGTGCTTATGACTTAAGGGGAATTTACCAAAAAGAGATTAGTGAGGATTTTGCTCTTGGGATGGGGCTTTCCTTTGGCACATATCTTCGGCAAAAAGACAAGGTACCAGAGGGCGCAAAAGTCGTCTTGGGAACAGACGCACGCCACGGAGGACCCGAACTGGAAGCGGCTCTTGCAAAAGGCTTAAGGAAATGCGGGCTTGACACGATTTCAATCGGGATGGCGCCAACACCGGTTGTAAACTATTGGTGTGAAAAGAAATCTGCATGCGCAGGTGTCATAATATCAGCATCGCACAATCCCCCTGAATACAACGGAATACGCTTTAGGAAAGGTGACGGCGAAGGTTATCCAGAGTGCATTCCTGAACTAAAAGCTATCTGGGAGAAATCTGCCTTTATCGAGCAAGCAAAAGAGGGCACTCACTTAGAAATTGATGCAGAAACTGTCAAAGAGGAGTATCTTGACGAAATTATTTCAAAGACAAATTTACAAAAGCCCCTTAAAGTTGTTGTCGACCCCGGAAACGGTGCCGCGTGTGGATACTGTATCCCGCTTTTTGCCTCGATTGGTTGCAGTGTGACAACTATTAATGATACTCCTGACGGGGATTTTCCAGGACGTAGCGCCAACCCCACAGAAGAGACGCTTAAAGGTTTAAGTGGGGAAGTCATTAAGATGGGTGCAGATATCGGAGTGGCTTATGACGGTGATGCCGACCGCGCGGTTTTTGTTGATAACAAAGGACGTGTTGCAAGCGCTGAAGAAGTCGGAGCCTTAATGGTGCGCGAAATCCTTGCGGAGGAAAAAGGAGAAGTGGCACTTAATGTTGACTGCTCAATGAGTGTTGAAGAAGCGGCCAAAGCCGAAGGTGGAACTGTAAGGCGTATTCGGGTAGGGGATGTTTTCCTTGCAAAGGCCGTTAAAGACGGCGCTGTTTTTGCAATGGAGTCTTCAAGTCATTTTGTAGTTCCTAAATATTTTCACTTTGATGACGGAATAGCGGTATCAGCCTTCATGGCCCAGATTGTTTCAGAATTAAGGGGGACTTTTGCAGAAAATCTTGAGGGCGTTCCCAAGTATCCGGTCAAAAGAAAGAAGCTAACAGTAACTGATGAGAAGAAATTTGGCGTAATTGACGCGCTTGCAAAACTCTCAAGTGACAGAAAACCCCTTACAATTGATGGCGTTAAAGTCAATTATGAGAATGGATGGACTCTTGCGCGCGCATCAAACACTCAACCGATGATTAGGATAACGGCCGAAGGCAAGACTGAAAAAGATGCAGACGAACTAATGGCACGTCTTGAAGAGGAAATAGCTTCTTGTATTTAGATTTAACGAGTTTGGGTGCTGTTGTCAAGAGCCTCATTGACAAGGGCATCGGCTTCTTTTTGACCAGGAAATTCACGCCTGCGGTGGATGTAATTAACCTCTTTAAATGTTGATTCAGCCTCCTTTGCTTTTTTGTAAAGCTCCTTTAAGTGCGGCTTTTTGACCTTATACTGTCCCTTTAACTGTCGCACTACAAGCTCACTGTCCGAGGAAACCTTTATCTTTTCTCCGAATTCCCGCGCCTTTTTTAGACCTGCAATAATCGCAGAATATTCTGCTGTGTTATTTGTAGCATCACCAATAGCCTTTCCTTCTTTGTAGAGCAGGCGGTCTCCATCATATATCAAAAAACCGTACGCGGATGGGCCCGGGTTTCCCCTAGCGCCGCCATCAGTATAAAGAGTTAGACATCCCATTTTGTTTAATCATAAAAGAGGTTAAGGAAGAGTCCTGCAGCAATAAGGTCTGCGGTTGTTCCTGGGTTAAGGAGATTTCCTTCCGAGCGAAGATATATGTCAAGTTCAGAGATTTCCAAGTCGCCGTTGATAACACTCGTTGCCATACCTGAGATTTCTTCTGCGCGCTTAAGGCCAACTTTCCTTGCAATTAGCGTGTCTGGACGGGAGGCAAGAACTCTTAAAAATTCATCCACCACAGATTCCTCATTGCGCGGGTTTATGTTGTTTGCAATGTTCCGGGATATCGGGAAGTCAAAAATCCATTCATGGGCAAGAGAGTCATATGGAACGGAGAGTTCCATGAGTCTAAACGGGGTTATCTTCTCCTCATCTACAACATCAAAAAAGCCTTTAGAGAACACGTCATATCTTGACAGATCTTTTGGAGGTTTAGTTTCCTTTACGCCTCCAAGGGACGCTTTCCTCATTGCGCGGACAAGGGATTTTGTTTCCCCCGTGTCAAGATTTCTTATAATGTCCTGTGTACTTTCTCCGCGGGCCGCTGCAAGAGGTATTATCAAAAGAAGTATTCCAAAGTTCGCATTTGATTTCCCTTCCCGCATTGCCTCTTCAATGAGTGAGCAGACTGGTGCGTCGGGACCAAGTTCTACTGCTCGTTTTACGATAGGTTCGAGAATTCTTGATGATTCAAGGAAATCCGCAACAGTAAGGTCGGAGAAAAAGTAAGTGGGAGTCACGTTCCCTGGTTTTTCGGCATGGACCTCAAGATCGCATGCAAGCCGCGCCAGCTGTCCGACTTCACTGGCAGTCTTTTTTCTAAAAGGCTTTTTCTTATTCTTCATCGCTATAATTTTAATAATGAGTAAAAAAATAGCACTTACCCAAAAAAGTCTCCTAAAAGAATACGAATTGCAGGGATGGTGGCCGCTTTTGAGTCTCCACAGCAGTTCTGGCAAAAATCCCACAAAGACTGGATCACTTAACGGATATCACCCCGGCGATTACTCTTACCCTAAAACAGAAAACGAGCGATTTGAAATAATCTGTGGGGCAATCCTGACGCAGAATACCGCGTGGCCTTCTGTTGAAAAAGCTCTTATCGCGCTTAAAGAAAAGGATATTCTTTCCCCAAAGGCAATTACATCCACCCCAAAAGAAGAGATTGGCAAGGCAATTCGCCCGGCAGGATACTTTAACCAGAAAGCCGAGCGCTTAAAGCTCATTGCAGAATTTTTTACAGGGCTTAACGGGAGGATTCCAAAGAGAAGCGAACTCCTTAAGCTAAATGGTGTTGGGCCAGAAACAGCCGATTCCATTCTTCTTTATGCATACTCGCAGCCGGAGTTTGTCGTTGATGCCTACACAAAAAGAATTTATTCTAGACTTGGAGCAATAAAATCCGAGGCAAGTTATGATGAAATTAAAGAGATTTCTCAAAAAGAACTAACCCGGAATACAAAGATTTTACAAGAAGCCCATGCACTTCTTGTCGAACACGCAAAACGCCACTGCAAAAAGAAAAATCCTTCCTGCACAGAGTGCCCGCTACTTGATTTGTGTGAAAAGAAAGGCGTTAGACTGAGTTAAAATCATAAAGGTACAACAGCAAGCTCTGCTAGAAGAACAGGATAATCTATTCCAAAAGCGCGTAATACCTCTGGTGCGACTTCTCCAAAGTAGCCAATATCCTTACCCTTTATTGTAATGGCGCCGCACCTGCCGGGAATAAACGAAGGATGCTCATTTTCTTTTAACACATAGGTTGTGCCCATTGAGGAGAGAAGACCCTCTACAACAGACTGCATCTGTGAGAAATTAACATGCGCATCAAGCCAGGTTATCCCGAGCATTTTTTTATTCTCAGGGTTTGTCTCACCAGGAACGACATTGTCAATCTCAAAGATTTTCTGGGGAATCTTCTTTTTCTTATTAAGTGCAAGCGTTGAAAGAAGAGACGGTATAATAGATGTCCTTACCATGGTGAATTCTTCTGTCCGCGGGTTTTTTATCTTTACAGGATTGCCAGTTATCTTGCCTGCAGATTCAATTGTTTCAGGTTTTGTTAGTATGAAGTTTAAGGCTTCCCTAAAGCCAAGCCCGATCATAAGTGCGCGCACTTCACCCATCTTTTCCTCCAATGGGTCTGCTGCGCCTGTTGTTGCAATATTTGGCTCTTCGGGGACGAAATTCTCATACCCATAGGCAATTGCGATATCTTCGATGAGGTCAATTGGCGCAAGGACATCAGCACGGTAGCAAGGAACGCTCACATCAAGTTTGCCTTTTCCCACGTCTTTAGCGTCATAACCCATCTTTAGGAGAAGTGATATGGCTTCCTTTTCACTAAGAGAAATGCCAAGAAGCTTGTTTGCATAACTGACGTCAAGAGTCATTATTTCAGGCGAGATATCAAGGCTTTTCCCATCAACCTTAATTGATACGATAGTTCCGCCGCGGTCTGCAAGCGAGGAAAGAATTATTCCCATAGTGTGCTTTAGCGCAAGTTTGTTGGTTCCTGTCATCTCGACAAAAAGGTTTGATGCGCCTTCTTTTACGCGCGTTCTGTCGGCATTTATTATTGGAGGAAGGGAGACTATGCCTTCTTGGTCAAGAACAAGCGGATAAACAGGTTTTCCCTCAAGGATATGTGCGTAATCTTTTCCTTTTGGATGTTTTGTTAAGACTGCTTCCAAATCCATTTCTACGGAGTAATCAAGAGGTATAAACGAAGCGTCATTAGGCTTTGAAGCAGAATAGCTATAGGGAGGCTTTGTCGCATCAAAGTCATGGACGCCTATTGCGACTTTTCTTCTGCGCCGCCCGTGGGACTTATGAAGAGCTTCCTGGATTGCAATAATAGATAAAAGGACGTTTTCTGTAACTGGCAGATTCTTTACAATTGCCGCCATTACAAATGGGCGCACTTCCTTTACTTTACTATCAACATTGAGTGTGATATCAGAATCATTTACTTCATAATTTTTGAGTCCAGAATCAAGACCCGTAAATGTCCGGTAGGCCCTTGCAAAGCCTTCAACAGAAAGCATGTCAGGTCGGTTTGGGAATACTTCAATAACGACCTTTTGGGCGCTTACTTCTTCAACACTAGTTCCAAGCATAGAAGCGCGCTCTTCAAACTCTTCTAAGGGGACGTTTTTGCCGATAAGCCCCATGAGGTCTTTTGTAACGAATTCTGCTGTAGGCATATCGTTTATTTTTTAGCGAGAAGCTTAAAAGTTAATAAAAATGAAACCCACTCTAGGAATTCTTGCCATTATCCTATGTTTTGCAATAGTTATTCCAGCATCCTTAGCAGATGTTGTCACATATGGTGACGATGACTCCGCTGATTACGGGGGTTCGGGGTTAATTGAACTTGAAGCAGAAGAAACAGACTCTGAAGAAGAGTCTTCTGCAAACAATACGACAGCTGGGCTTGAGATAAACACAACAAAAGTAACCGAAGGCGTTGACGACCTTATCGGCGGCATAAAGAATCTCACAGAAGGCCTTAATACAACAGAGATAGGCGAGAAGCTGGCCAATATGACAGAGACTGGCGTAGGTCCGGTCGATAGTATATCAAAGTGGCTAATAGACCTCTCCCCAATACTTCTTCTTATCCTTGGTGTGGTGCTTGTCCTTGTTTCAGGATTCGGGAAGATGATAGGCTTCGTACTAATCGCACTTGCAGTAATACGGATACTCTGGGAGCTTTTCTTATAAGTTATTAAATAAGTTTATATTCGCCAAAGTTCCTATTATTACGCCCAAAAAACCCTAAAATGGGAAGAAAACAAAAAGGTCTAATAGACCTTGAATACATGATCCCCAAGGAGTTCAAAGAGCAATTAAGCGTAGACTCACCTCCAGAGGACAGCTGGGAAGCTCCGACTTATCGGGAAACCGAATCAAGCTCCAGATCTTGCTGTTCTTGCGGTTGTTCTTCAGCTTACACAACCTTAGTTTTAGTAGTCCACCAAGACCTTGATAAATTCATGTGTCCAGACTGCCTTAAGCGCGAACTCGGTCTTCCAGAACGCGTAAGTTCTACACCCCCTGCAAGTTCATGGCAGACGCAGCCTTCACATTCCTCAAGTTTCCAGACAACAGTACGGCGCGAGAATGAGGAAGAAGATACGGAAGCTGCAGAAACAGGCTTTGCAAGCATGTTTGGATAGATTTAGCGTTATTGACGGATTCTTTAAACTACGTGCGATTTTATTATCCCCAGAGGATAATATTATCCTCCTAAGACTATAATAGGTTTTTTCAAATAACTACTAGTGTTATTATCTTTGGTCTTTACGAAAGGGGGAAACACTTAAAGATGGAAAAATTAATTGTTTGTTTGTTTGTGTCCTTGCGACATCGAACGTTATCGGAGAAATTCCAATGCCAGAAGGTTCCAACATCTGCATAAGTGCTGTAAATGTATTTAATGATAAAGAATTAATTAATGAGAATCTAGACGATGGTTACATATACATAACCGAAGAATTCAGGGGGGGTTATCCGGACACCTTTCCGCCCGTGCTAGTATTTGATAGGATTGTGCGCCCTTTATCAGATATGCTGGGGTTTGTTGAAGATTACATAACGGCATCCAAGGAAGGATATTACGACAGCGAACCTTTAATTATAAACAGTACATTCTACGAAGAAGCCTTAGATCCTTCTCAGGAGTGTTATCTCACTCATACGTTTTATCTCACACCACTAGACCAGACGCCCCCGACAACTCCTGAGATCACCTACCCGGAAGATG
>CAZUDQ010000001.1:0-18828 GCA_964619365.1 uncultured archaeon | reverse complement strand
TGCCTAAAGGCAATAGGACCATACTCCTCGGGTATTTCCGAGTTTATATGGACTCTGATAACAATAATATGTACGCTGTTGGAGAGATTATAGGACAAGGCAACGTTTTAAAACCTGAGAGATTTTGAGAATGAAAAGGACTATGTTTTGCTTGTTTGCTTGTTTGCTTGTTTGCCAAATTACTGAAGCAGCTAGACCTCCAATAGAAGGCACAGATGTTTGTATTTCTATTATTAACGAGCAAAACGGAGAACATATCGCTATGGCCCATGGAGTAATTAACCATACTGGTTTCTATAAAGGTACATTAGAGTATGATTATTTAATTTCCCCAACCAAATTAAATTTTGGTATTTGGAGCTTAATTGCCACCCCAGACACAGGCGAAAATAATGTGACAATTACAATTAGTCATAGTGATTACTACAATACAAATCCATTAACTTTTAACAATACCTTTTTCTTCGAAGCTCATGATCCTTCTCAGGAATGCTTCCTTAACCACACATTCTATCTCACACCGATAGAAAAAGACAAAAATGCTAATGAGTCCATCCCAAGTCCAAAAGAGTATCCTAAAAACGAGTCTAAGGAAGTAAGTGGAGGAACCTATACTAAGAACGAAGAATCATTAGACTTGTTATTCCCCCTGGCAATAATTGTGGCGATTGCAGTTCTTGGCGCAGTCTTCTTTCTAAGGAGAAAAAACTAAAGGTTCTTATTCTTATTGGTTTATTTTCAAATTAAGCGTTATTTTAGGAATCTATTATTGAAATGTCTAAAGTTTATGCCAAAGATTTTATGGTTTCAACTCTTAGCGAGTCAGAGCCAAAGCAGTATGCTAAAAAACTGGAAAAACCACTCAAAGCAGTCCTTAATCTAAACGAGTTTCAGTATGACCTTCCAAAAAAGGTTGTTGAAGCGATAAAAAACGAGGCAGTAACTGCTTCAAAATATGTTTATTATGGCGACGGCCTAACAGGCAAGCTGATTGAAAAGACAGCAGAGTATGTTGGTGTAACACCAGACTGCATAGCACTTGACGAGTCGCTTGACCAGGCCTTAAACCGCCTTCCAAAGATATTTGTCAACAAGGGCGAGAACATCATTATGATGTCTCCGACTTACCCAGAGCTTTTCTACGGCAACAGGCGAGCTGGCGGCGTTACAAAAAAAGTAGCTCTTGACATGCCGGAATTCGACATGAACCCGGACAGGATTCTTGAAGCATGTGATAAGGACACACGCATGATATTCCTTTGCTCGCCAAATAATCCGACAGGCGTTGTCGCGCCAAAAGAAGATATAATGAAGGTTGTAGAAAACGCGCCATGCGTTGTTCTCGTCGACGAATGTTATTACGAGTATTGTCAGGAAACGGTTGCAGATGAAGTCAACAATTACCCCAATCTTTACGTTCTAAGGAGCTTTTCAAAAGGTTTTGGTCTGGCTGGAGCCAAGATGTCATACATAATCTCAAATCCAGAGAACACAGCCATATACAATAAAATTATGAGCGGCTTTGAGTATAATCGCTTTGGCACGGCAGGCGCACTTGCCGCATTAGATTCAATTAAAGAGTACCAGGCCATCTGGAACGAGATAAATTCAGAAAAAGAAAGGACCCGCAAGGAACTTTCTAGCGTTGGATATAAAGTCTGGAAGTCCGGCGGCATATTCGGATTTATAGATATTTCAGCTTCAGGCCTCCCTGGCGACAAAGTACAGGCAATACTTCGCGATGACCATGGAATACTCGTACGCAATGTGGCATCCACATTTACCGAGCTTGAGAACAAGTACATAAGTTTTGCAACAGGAAAGCGGGAGATAAACGACGAGATAATATCGACTCTTAAGTCCTTGGCAGAATAATTTTTTAAAGGAATAAAACAATGATTTTTATAACTGGCGATGAAGCAAAGTCACTTGCACCGATGGGTGAAGTGATTAAAGCATGCCACAAAGTGTTTATCAAACACGCGCAGGGAAAAACAGTCTATCCGCCAAAAGACCAGTTCATGCTTCCGACATCCGAATGGAAATGGTGGGGATTCATGCCCGTTTATGCCGAAGGAATGGGCGTTGCGTGTAAGGTCGTATGTGACTATCCTGAGAACAAGAAGCGTGGTCTCCCAACTATAATTGCGACAATAAACCTTGCAGATGTAGATACTGGGAATGTAATTGCAATAATCGAGGCAACGCAGCTTACGGCAATCAGGACGGGCGCCCTTTGCGCACTTGCAGCAGACGCACTTTCTAGAAAAGATGCAGAGACTGTGGGTATAATCGGTTGTGGCGTTCAGGCAAGAACGCAGCTTGAAGGACTTGCCCAGGTAAGAAAGATTAAAAAAACAGTCATTTCAGACTTAAACGAAGAGCGCATGGACGCATTTATCTCTGATATGTCATTTTTAGGAATCCTAATAAGCAAGGGAACTCCAAAGGATGCGGCATCATGTGATATACTTGTTACTGCAACTGGAGCAAGTACTCCTGTTATAAAAAGCGAGTGGATAAAGCCCGGAACGCACATAACATCAATTGGCGCACACACTCCAGACACCAGTGAGATAGGCTCAGACCTTGTGACTTCATCAATTGTTGTAATTGATACCCCGGATTGTTTTAAGAGCGGAGATTTAAAGACCTGTAAAGTAGGGGACATAACAGAGATTCAAGAAGTCTTATCAGGAAAAGCACCTGGCAGAAAAAGCGAGTCAGATGTCACGATTTTTAAGTCGGTTGGAACAGCTCTCCAGGATCTTGCAATAGCGCGCCTTGTGTATGATAAGGCAAAAGAGGAAGGAATCGGAAAAGAAATCGATTTTTAATTTAAAATCCAAGTTCCTTAAGCGCACCCGGAACAAAAGTTACATCCTTTACTATAATATCTGCCCCAGCTCTTATAAGGGACTCTTTGCTTGCAATTCCCGTATTGACACATATTACAGGCATCCCGGCTGCTTTTGCCGCAAGGACATCAGATACCGAGTCCCCCACAAAGACAAAGTCGCCTTTGGACTTAAGGCGTTTTATTGCTTCGCCGTCCGAGACAAATGTTTCGCAGCCAAAAATTGCGCGGAGTATTGGCCAAGCATGCGGTTTTCCGACGTGTTCTCCCCGTTTTTTACTCTCTTCTTCGACTTCGTCATCAGTTATTATCATGCATGGGTCAAAGTAATCAAATATTCCCCATTTCTCTAAGGGCGCCTTACTTTCAGGCAGGTTTCTTCCAGTGACAATCCCGAGTTTCCATCCATTTGATTTGAGCTTTTCAAGAGTTTCCCTTATCGCGTCTAAGGAAACTGGAGGTTTTTCAATCCCCGAGAGTTTTTGATAGCAAGCCCTAAATGTATTGTCGATGTCATCAAATACTTCACCATGCCTCAGGTGCGTTGTTCCAGGGTCAATCTTATCAAGATATTTTAGGTAGGCAAGGCCTTTAAGGCCTTCATTTTCCATTCCAATTAGAAGTTCAGAATTACTCTTCCCAGTCTTGTATGCCATAAGACCACAGTAGGCAATATCTTTATTTGAATTTATACCAAGCTCCTTAAACCTGCGGATTTCATCATCAGGTAGAGACTTGCCTGCAAGCTTAGCTAGTTCTTCGCAGTTTTCAGGCAGAATTGCGCCCTTTTTTTCTGCGATTATTATGCCTGCAGTGTTCCAATAGATTCTTTCTGAAGTTATGACTCCGTCAAGATCAAAAAGTATTGCTTTCATGTCTGATAATTACTTTATTTTAAGGTTCCTTTGACACCAGCGCACGCTCCAGAACGGAAGGGACAAGGCTCAAATGCCTGTCCTAGTGCTTCGCCAAGAGCGCGAAAGATTGCCTCCCAACTGTGGTGCGGGTCTTTCCCGGATTCTACAACTATTCTGATTGTCGCGCCAAGTCCGAGAGCCAGACCGTCAAGGAAGTCATCAAGGTCACACGCCTTAGTGTCTTCGACCAGCTCTAAGCCTGTTGCCGCGTTTCCTTCTAAAAAGAGCTTTGGTCGCCCTTCGATTGAGACTGCCGCGGTTGCGCAGCCTTCATCAATTATACTTCTTGAGCTTCCTCTTGCGCCGTCTTTAGTCTCAATCCTTGCTTCATAAAGTGCGCGGAGAGCCGAGCCAAGCACGATTCCCGAGTCTTCTGCGATGACGTGGGTCAGCTTGAAGTTTGTCGCCTCAAACTTAAACTCTATATTAACACACATTCGCCAGGCAATAGTCTCAATCATGTGGTTTAGAAACTGCAAGCCGGTGTCTATCTTTGTCTCGCGGCGCGCGTTGCAATCTATTCTACAATAAATCTTTGACTCGCGAGTGGCTCTTTCTGCGATAACCTCCTTAGAACTTGCCTTTCTTATGTCTGCTGATACCATTTTCTCTTATTTAGCGTTATTTTTGGCAAAAAGTAAGATTTTCTTACTTGTTTTTAGCATAATTTAGAAAAGTAAGAAAATCTTACTTTTCCTTAAACCTTACTTCGACCGAATTTGTGTGCGCTGGGAAGCCTTCAAACTCTGAAAGCGTTGTTATTGCCGCCCTAAGGGACCTAAGACCTTCCTTAGATAACTTTTCTACTGTTGGTTTTTTGAGGAATGAGTCTACTGAAACCCCTGAAAACATGCGCCCGTAGCCCCCTGTTGGAAGAATCGCATTTGGTCCGACGGCAAAGTTCCCTGCACTTATCGGTGAATATTCACCAAGGCAATACGTGCCAGCAGTCCTCAGGCGCAAAAGCGTCTTTTCAGGATCTGTAGTGTCAACTACCAAGTGCTCAACAGCATAGTCATTTGTAAAATTGATTGCTTCGTCCATATCTTTGCAAAGGACGATTCCAGAATATTTTGCGATATTCTCTTGGATATATTCCTGCTTTTTTTCAGGAAGCTTTTTTGCCATATCAGAAAATATCCGTTGCACTTTTTCTGTCAGTTCCTTTGAGTCTGTGACAAGGACGGCTGCTGAATCTGGTCCGTGTTCAGCCTCGCTTAAGACGTCTGCTGCGACAAATTCTGGCGTTGCCGACTTGTCTGCAATAACCATTCCCTCACTAGGCCCTGCCGGGAAGTCCATTCGAACATCGCCCTTAACGAGCCTTTGGGCCGCTGAAACGTAAGGTCCGCCCGGCCCTGCAATAGAATCGCATTTTGGGATTGATTCGGTCCCATAAGCCATTGCGGCAATAGACTGCACGCCTCCGACTTTAAAGAGTTTTGTAACGCCGCAAATATCTGCTGCGACCATTGTTGCCATGTCAAGCTTCCCGCCACTTTGTGGGGGGGAACACGCAATAATTTCATCCACCCCTGCAACCTGCGCCGGAGTTGCGAGCATAAGCATGACAGAAGGATATATTGCTTTTCCACCTGGGATATAAAGCCCTGCGCGCGCCAAAGGGATTACTCTTTGCCTTGCTTCGACTCCGGGTGAAATCTCAATTGAGAGTTCCTTAGGCATGCATGTTTCATGGAATTTTTTGATATTCTTATATGCAAGCTTTATTGCCGATAAGAGCTTTGGGTCTATTTCCCTGTACGCATTTTCTATTTCCCCCCTAGACACCAAAAGAGAATCAAGTTTCTGTCCGTCAAACTTCTCAGTGTACTCAAGAACTGCAACATCGCCTCTTTTCCTGACATCTTCAATGACTTTTGTGGCAGCTGCGCCCGCATTTGAAACATCAGTTTCAGCGCGATTCATAAATTCGTCAGATACCTCTTCAGGTGCAAGTATTGGCAGTAGAAGCTCGCTCATTTTACAAGTCTTTCAATTGGAAGAACCAAGATATCTCGCCCGCCAAGCTTCTTTAGGCTCTTAATAAAACTAAATATCTTTTTTTCTTCAACTACCATTTGCACCGAAATCCACCCTTCTTTGTCAAGCTTTGTTACTGTCGGGGAAAGAGCACCTTTCTCACTTGATTCAAGCTCCGAAAGCTTTCCTTCAGGTAGGTTTACCATGAGGTATTTTTTCTTGTCAGCCGAGGTCACGCTTTCAATGCCTAAAAGAAGGTCGTCAATTGCCTCACTTTTTGCTCCCGGTTTTGAAATCAAGGCAAACTCGCTTTCAAGAATGGTATCCATCACCACAAGACCGTGTGACTTTAAGGTCGAACCGCTTGAACTGAGGTCTACAATGTAATCAGCAATCCCGATGACTGGTGCGATTTCAACAGCGCCTGAAAGCTCGATTATCTCGACTTCCTTGCCCTTTTCACCGAAGTATTTCTTTGCGCTTTTGACAAACTTTGTCGCAACTCGCGCGCCGTTTGGTATTTTTGAAACTGAATCCGAGCCGTTCTTTTTTCCTGCAAGGACAAGAGAGCAATTTCCAAAACCAAGGCCTGTAATCTCTTTTACTTTAGCGCCTTTTTCAGCGATTATGTCCTGACCCACCATACCAAGGTCGGCAACATCATCTTCTACAAACTGCGGGATATCTTCAACACGGACAAAAAGAACCTCTACGTCATCCCTTGTCGTCTTTGCAAAAAGAGCCTTTTCATCATAAACTTTTGGTTTTATCCCCGCGCTTTTTAGAAGCTCGATGCAGGGTTCTTTCATGCGCCCCTTGTTTGGTATTGCGATTCTTGTTGTCATTTCTTAAGTTTTGAAATTAAGTCTTTAAGGAGAACTAGCTCCTGACTCCCTTCTTTCATATCCTTTATTGTGACTTTGCCAAGAGAAAGATCTTTTTGCCCGACAATTACAACTTTTCTTGCCCCGATTCTATTTGCATATTTCATCTGTCCTGAGAAATTGCGCCCCACAAGGTCGCCTTCTCCCGAAATACCTCCTGAGCGTATCCTTGAAAGTATGCTATCAGCGTCTTTTTTGGATTTTTCATCAGCACAAAGTACATATATTTCTGAGGCAGTTCCGAGATCCTCAAGCATACCAGCTTCGCGCATAACTTCTATAATACGTTCAATTCCCAGACTGATTCCAACAGCAGGACAGTTCTTCCCTGCAATCTCTTCGATTAGATTGTCATATCTTCCTCCGCCTGCAATCGAACCAAAGTTCCCAAGTGATACTTCAAATATGGGTCCGGTGTAATAATCAAGACCGCGCGCTAAGGAAAAGTCGAATTTTACACACTCATCTTTGCCGCGCGATTTAAGTATTCTAAGGATTTCTTCAATATCAGATGTCGCACCTTTCACTTCAGGGCAAGTTCCCTTTAGCTCGTCAAGCCCTTGTGTTTCGGCAAGCTTAAGAATCCTATCACTTGCATCGTTTGAAAATCCGCTTGTCTCAAGCTCCCTTTTTACTTCCTTTGCACCCTGTTTATTAAGTTTATCTAGCGCGCGAAGAACAGACTCAAGACCGCAGCCCGCTTCTTTTGCCATAGCTCCAAAGACCTGGTCAAGAAGGCGCCGGTCATTAATTCTTAGTGTGTAATCCTTAAGTCCAAGAGAGTCAAGGGCGTCAATGGCGCATGACAAAACTTCAGCATCGGCCTCTGGCCCCTTTACACCTAAGATATCCACATCACACTGCCAGAACTCGCGGTAACGCCCTTTCTGCGGGCGGTCAAAGCGCCAGACACGCGCGATGCAATAACGTTTAAATGGTGAAGGAAGCTGGTTCATGCCAGCAAGCCTTACAAGAGGTACAGTCAGGTCATAGCGCAGGGCAAGTTTTCTCCCCCCCAAATCTTCAAATTTATAGATGAGTTTCTCATCCTCCCCGTACTTGTTTTCAAGAAGCTCGGCGTATTCAAAAGCTGGCGTTTCAGCCGGAGAGAATCCGTAAAGTTCAAAGGAGCGCCTGATTCTGTCGATTACTTCCTGGCGCTTAGCCATTTCTTCCGGGAGAAAATCTCTTACCCCTGGAGGCGTTTCTAGTTTCATGTTGATTCTTTTACTATGACGTCTGATACAAAAACATTAGCCTTTAATTTTCGCGCGAGCGCATTAAAATCTCCGTCGTACTTGCCAAGTATGTCCCACTCAGCTCGTTTTTCACGCTCAAGGGCACGGGACTCACTCATTATGATATCAAATCCTTCTTTAGAAAGGAAGTCTGCAACACGCGCTAAGGAACCGGGCGAGTCGCCAATCATAACTTTCATCTCGCAGAGCTTTTTATCAAAAACAGGCGAAATCACAGCTTGCCTTCCTTCAACTGCGATAACTACTTCCACGCCTTCTTCAAGGCCAAGAGCGCGCCTGACGCCTGAGGGGATAAGGAGTCTTCCCTTGCCGTCGATTTTTGATGTTTCCTGCATTTTTAGTTTAGATTCCCCCGTGCCATCTTTAATGGCACCATTCTCATCGGGAATTTCCGATGTGGGAAATAATTCCCACCTGTTGTGTTTTTGAAGCTACTGGTATAAAAATAACTATGGCCGTTAGAACCTTGGAGCTTAACGTCCCAACTGCAGGGAAAAGTGAGATGCTTGATATCACAGGTGACATAGAAAATGCGCTTAAGGAGTCAGGGATAAACGAGGGGATAATAAATATATTTGTCCCAGGGTCAACTGCGTCAGTTTCAACTGTCGAATTTGAGCCAGGTCTTGAAGAGGACGTCCCACGCGCTCTTGATAAGATAGCACCATTCGGCCCTAATTACGCTCACCATGCAACCTGGCATGATGATAACGGTGCAAGCCATGTGCGCGCAACAATCATGGGCCCTGGAATCACAGTTCCTTTTGCAGAAAAAAAGCCGATACTTGGCGACTGGCAGCAGATAGTTGTAATCGACCATGATACACGTCCGCGGGAAAGAAAGCTCGTTTTGACAATTATCGGCGATTAGATTTCCATAAAAAGCCTCATAAAACCTGGAATTCCCTTTTCTAATAGTTCGGCATCCCTGTTTATTGATTCTAGTTTAAAACCCACTTTAAAGTATAAATCCCTCGCGTTTGGCTTGTTGTCTGCCACTTCTATGTACACTTTACCATAGCCATTTTTTTCGCACACTCTATTTCATAATCAAGAAGATATGTTCCAAGGCCATGTTTTCGTGCGGCAGGAATTGTTGCAAGATGCAATATATACAACGAATCTCCACTGAATCTTGCCGCAATTGATTCAAGCTCTTTCCCTCGTTTTGCATAAGTTAAAAGACCACTAAGTCCCAAAGTCTCTTTTACAGGTTTTTCAGTATTATCCCAAAGTTTTTTTTCATTTTTTGTCGGATAAGTTGCAACAAAAGAAAGAATATTGTCATTCTCATCAACAAGAACCCGAACAAACTCTTTAGAAAATGGATTATTTGGACTTTTAACACAAGCTTCAATACAGTAAAGTGCCTTCTCCGAGCTTAAAAACATATATGAATAGGCCTCAGGCGCGGTGGACAGTACCAGAGTACTTAAGGTTTTGGCGTCTTTGTCAACTGCCTTTCTTTGTCTAAATTCCATTCCTCATCTAATTTATGGTTTTATTGTTTTTAAGTTGGCCAAGACCCAATCCTCCTTTTATAAACGCCTTCGTAAGTAATCTAATAAAAAATGGCCAAAGAGACAGAAAAGAAAGATCCTAAACTCTGGAAACTTGCAAAGATGCGCGCAGAGTTCAAGATACACCTGACAGTTTATTGCGTTATCAACGTCATGCTTATTGCAATCAATCTTATCACATCACCAAACACCCTGTGGTTTTATTGGGTGAGCGTCTTTTGGGGAATAGGTCTTGTCTTCCATGGTCTTTCTGTTTATGTGTTTAAGGGTGAAGATGGGACACCCCCACTCTCAGAAAAAGAATACGCGAAGCTCAAAAAAAAGCAGTAATAAGGCAAAGAACCTACTTAGTAGCGTTATGCCATCTAATTTTTATAATTTGAACTTATAAAATATAACGTGAACTAATATGGTCCAAGCTATAATCGATTTGACTGACGATGCCAATAGAGTACTAAATATAATAAAGGCCCAACATAATTTTAAGAATAAATCCGAAGCTGTAGGATATGTTCTTGATGAATATGCAGAGATTTCCTCGCAACCTGAATTAAGGCCGGATTTTGTTGAGAGAATAAAGGCTGCAGAAAGCGGTAAGTTTATAAAAGTAGACGATTTTGCCGCAAGATATCTTAAATGACATACGACCTTGAAGTCTCTGAGCAACTTGACAAGGTCTTTACTAGACTTCTAAAAAAAGATAGAAAACAGCTAGAGCAGATAAATAAGAAAATCTCCGAAATAATCACAAACCCATATGTGGGGAAGCCACTAAAAAAACCATTAGTTGGAAGGCGTCGTGTGCACATTGGGAGGTTTGTTCTAATTTATTCTATTGACGAAACAAGAAGGGTCGTAAAGTTATTAGAATATGAGCATCATGATAATGCATATTAGGTGTGCTTTCCTCTCACATTTTTAAACACTGCGCCCTTGTTATACTTAAGCAAAAGTGAAGCTCACATTTTGCGGTGCAACCCGTATTGTTACAGGCTCATGCCACCTGCTTGAGGCTTGGGACGCAAAAGTCCTTGTAGACTGCGGGATGTTCCAAGGATCAAAGGATATAACTCGCCTTAACTACGAACCCTTTCCTTTCGACCCAAAAGAGATTTCTCATGTATTTTTAACCCACGCCCATATCGACCACTCAGGTCTTTTACCCAAGCTTTACAAACACGGTTTCCGCGGAAAAATAATCTGTACCCACGCAACAAAAGATCTTTGCGCGATAATGCTTGAGGATGCCGCCCACATGCAGGAACTTGAGACCAGAAAAGAGAATCAGCGGCGCGAACTTGATGACCTTCCACCCAGAACGCCGCTTTATTCGCTTTCAGATGCCCAAGCTGTAATGAGGTTTTTTTACACAGTTAATTATAACGAGCGATACCGCGCATTAAAAAACATTGAGGTGCGCTTCCGTGACGCTGGCCACATCTTAGGCTCAGCGATTGTTGAAATGTGGGCAATAAACGGCGGAGGACAAAAAAAGATAGTCTTTTCTGGAGACTTAGGGCAGTGGGATAATCCGATAGTCCGCGACCCAGAGCTTATTGACGAGGCAGATTACGTCGTGATAGAATCAACCTACGGCGACCGCTTGCATGAGAATATTGAAGAAAGGGAAGCGCTTCTCTTACAATACGCAAAAGAAGCTCACAGAAATGGGGGAAAGTTGCTTGTTCCTTCCTTTGCAGTTGAAAGGACTCAGGAAATACTTTATAGCATAAAGAAGCTTGAAAAAACCAAGTTCCCAAAAGAGAGGATATACCTTGATTCCCCGCTTGCAATAAAAGCAACAAAAGTATTTAGCACCCACAGGGAATGCTACGATAAAGAGGCGGCAAAGAACCCGGACCCATTCAACCCCAAAAACCTGATTCTCACTCAATCTGTCAAAGACTCAAAGAAGATAAACAATTACGACATGCCATGTATGGTCATCGCAGGTTCTGGAATGTGCACCGGAGGGCGAATACGCCATCATTTATACAATAATGCAAAAGACCCAAGGACAACAATACTTTTTGTTGGATATCAGGCACAAGGAACGCCCGGCAGAAAAATCTTAAGCGGAGATAAGATGATAAAGATGATGGGTAAGGAAGTTGAGATAAACGCCTCAATTAGAAAGATTGATGGCTTCTCGGCACACGCCGATCAAAACGGTCTTGTAAAATGGGCAACAGGATTCCAAAAGCGCCCCAAAAAAATCTTTATAGTCCATGGCGAGCCCAAGGCATCTGAAGCCTTAAAAGAAAAGCTTGAAGCAAAAGGACTTTCCTGCAAGGTGCCAAAAATGCTTCACCCTGAAGAGCTCTAAGCATTAACCAAACGTCGCCCCAATCATAATCTTTTTAGCTTCCCGTCTCTTAAAGTGTTTTTCCATCACGCGTTTTGTCTTAATAGGTATTGTCCCTAAGGGATCAAACGGATGTTTTCCCATACTTATTCCTATTCGCATTCTAAGGGCGTTCCAGTGTGCCTGTTGTCTTGCCGCGCGCAACCTAGCTGGGTTTATCATCTGAGGGGAGCTTGCGCCAAGGTTCTTCCATTTAGCTTCTGCTGGGCGCATGGGTCGCGTTCTCCCTTTTGCATAGAGGTTATATGCCCCTGCCCGAGGAAAAGCCACTTTTTACCTTTATTCTATTTTCGTGACCTTGTCAAGAACGTCGGCCAGTGGATCATCTGCATCATCAACAGAGACTTCTTCAGGATACGAAGAGCCACAGCCTCCGCATGTTGCACAAGAGGACGCGCATGAGTCAGGCTCATCTGACAGCTCAGCGGGTGTGTCCTTGCAGGTCTTCCAGGGTTTTATCGTCCCGCCGTAGTTTGCGCGTTCCCCTAAGAATTCTTCAATACGCAGGAGCTGGTTATATTTTGCGTTGCGGTCGCTTCTAGCTGGCGCCCCAAACTTGCTTTGTCCGCCATTTACACCGACTACAAGATCTGCAATGAATGCATCTTCAGTTTCGCCAGACCTATGTGAGACAACAGCACTCCAGCCAGCATTATATGCCATCCTTATGGCGTCAAGCGTTTCAGTTACCGTCCCAATTTGGTTAAGCTTGATAAGGACAGAGTTTGCAGCTTTCATCTCGATTCCGCGCGCGATTCTCTCAGTGTTTGTCACAAGAAGGTCGTCTCCGACAATCTGTGTCGAGTTTCCAAGCTTTGAAGTAAGTTCCACCCAGCCTTCCCAGTCATCTTCAGCCATGCAGTCCTCAAGAGAGATTATCGGGTATGTAGAGCAAAGATCAACCCAGAAGTCTGTCATCTCGCCAGCATCCATGACCTTGTCACCGACAGTATACTTCCCATTAGAGAAGAATTCACTTGATGCGGCGTCAACTGCAAATTGGATGTCGTCAGTTGTGTAACCGGCTTCTTCAACCGCGCGTGTCATAAGTGCAAGACGTTCCTGAACAGAGTTTACAGGCGGCACAAAACCACCTTCGTCCCCAACCAAGGTTCCTCTTGCACCAAATTCCTTTTTTAGAATACTTTTTAGTGAATGATAGGCTTCAGTACCCATGCGAAGACCTTCATGGAAGTCTTTTGCGCCAATTGGCATGAACATGTGTTCCTGGACGTCATTATCCTGTCCTGCGTGCTTTCCGCCGTTTATGACATTTAGCATTGGAACTGGAAGTACGTGCGGTTCGTTCCCTGATATCTTCCCGATATATTCATAAACACGCTCACCGCGTGCATGAGAAGCCGCACAGCAGGCTGCAATTGAAATCGGAAGAATAGCATTGGCACCCAGTTTTTCCTTGTTTGGCGTCCCGTCTACTGCGTTAAGCTTCTCGTCGAATTCACGCTGGTCGGCAACATCTAAGCCGATTATTGCAGGGCCAAGTATCTTATTGACATTATCAACAGCCTTAAGGACTCCCTTGCCAAGATAGCGGGATTTGTCACCATCGCGGAGCTCAAGAGCTTCATGGATTCCGGCACTCGCGCCTGATGGCACAATCGCGCGGAACGTTCCACTTTGTGTCGAAAGGTCTACCTCAACTGTCGGATTACCCCTGGAATCAAGCACCTCGCGGGCCTTGACTGCCTTGATTTTTGTCATTTTCTTAAATTTTTGGTTTTTAGAGTAATTGTTTGCTCAAGTCTAATGCTGCTTTGTGTATGTCAGGGGCTTCATATATGCCGCGCCCGACGATTGCATGCCAGCGCTTCCCTGCGGCTTTTGCCGACTGGGTTATCTCCCCGCCCTGAGCGACAAGACCTGGAGAGTAGAAAACCGGTTCACAGTCGCTAAGAAGCTTTGCATAGTGGGCAATCCTTTCGGGTTTGTTGCCTGGGACCACAAAGTCACGGACCCCTTCGCCTTTAGCTATGTTATAAATCTTTTCAATTGAATCATCAGAAAGCCACCCTCCACTTGAGGCTGTGTATCCAGGATGAGTCATCTCACCACCGACAATGACGCCAAGCTCTGCATCAAAGCCTGCCTGTATCCAGGCTTTTTCAGTGTCTGGTCCTGCTTGAGGGAAAAGTATTATCGCATCAATCCCGGCCGCCTTGCAGGTCTCAGCAAAAAGAGTGCCAGTCTTTGGAATGTCAGTTGCAGCCTTTTGGTGGTCATAGATTATAGGTAAGTCTGAATATTCCCGTATTGTTGCGCATGCGGCTGGAAGTCCAAAAGAGAGGCCAAGAGAGAACCCAAGCTTGTATCCTCCGATACCTGGAACATCAAAAGTCTCTTTAACAATCTTTGCAAGCCCCTCAAGCGTCCGCACGTCACACGCCGGAATAAGACTCCGGTCTTTTGCGATTATCCCACCCATCGTGGTTTAATTTGAAGGGACTCAAATAAAACGCTACAAAAAAATACGCATAAAAATGAAATTAGTTCCAATTATTTCAAAGGATGCCGGGTCGAATGTATTTTTCCTGCAGGGCGAAGGAGAAGGCGCAAAATCCCTTATGATTGATGCCAGCATGGACCCAGAAGGATTAAATCCTGACATGCTTTTACTAACGCATTGCCACTTTGATCACATAGCAATGGCAAAAGACATCCAAAGAAGAACGGGATGTGAAATCCTTATGAGCGGGATTGATGCTGACTTTTTTGAGGCGGACCCGCAGGGAAACAGCGTTGCAGACATTCTTGGGGCAAAGGCAGAAGACCATCTTTTCAAAGTTGACCGCAGGCTAAAAGACGGAGACATAATAGACTTAGGCGAACTTAAGTTAGAGGTTATTGAGACGCCAGGTCACAGTCCGGGTGGAATAAGCCTCTACGAACCACAGAATAAACTCCTTTTCTCAGGTGACATGATATTTGCGGGAAGCTATGGCAGATATGACCTTCCTGGTGGAAACAAGGAAAAGTTAAAGAAATCCATTGCACGTCTTGGCAAGCTTGATGTAAACGAGGCTTTCCCCGGACATGGTCCTAGTATGTCAAGCGGCGTAAAAGAATATATAAATTCGATAAAGGTAGATTGAATCCCTAGGATTATGGGCTTATATTAACAATGATATAACAAGTAATCACATAACTAAGATTTTTAAGTCTTCCAGTATTAGATTCTAAAGTTAATCCATAGAGAATGCAACAAAAAGCCGTATTATTCACCCTCATCATAATCCTTGCGGCGTTAGCACTCTCAATGAGTCTACTGAATCCTTCAGGCGAGAACCTAAAATCACCACAAGGCCTTGCAATCGGCGATGATGACATCTATGAATACTTTATAACTCCTCCAGAATCAGATGAGACTGGAGGCGAGGACGGAAACGAAACCGAACCAATATCACAGCCTCAGGGAAGTTCCACAGTCGACTGCTGGAACGACAGCATAAGTCCGCATCCGATATGCTCGTGTGACGACCTGAATAACATAAGAAATCACCTCAATTGGGAATATGAACTACAAAACGACATAGATTTCTCGGCTTGTGATGCCAGTTACACGACAGGAGAGGGGTGGAAACCTATGGGCAATTATTCCAGATATTACCCCTCATTCTCAAAACCGTTTGTAGGAAGTTTTGACGGACTTGGTCACACTATAAGTAATCTTTATATAAATAGACCCAGTGAAAGTGCAATCGGTCTTTTTGGAGGACTAGATAATGCGGATGTTACTGGGATAGGAATAATCTCAGCAGATATTACCGGGGCACGCTATACTGGGGGCATTGCAGGAGCTATGCATACCAGGTCAACAATTATAGACTGCTATGTGGCTGGGAGTATAACCGGAACAGAGTATTATACTGGCGGAATAACAGGATATGCAGATGAATCAGCAATCTCAAATACATATGTAACTGGTAGCGTAACAGGTTATGATATCACGGGAGGTCTTGTGGGAGAACCCTATGATGGTTCATTAATTTTGGATTCTTACACTACAGCCAATGTTGAGGGTCATTATAAAGTAGGAGGCCTTGTAGGACATTCCACAGGGGGCGTAATTACAAATTCGTATTCTACGGGATCAGTTACATCAGATACAAGCTTTGCCGGAGGCCTTGAAGGATATTCACAAGGTTCAACTATTTTTAATTCCTACGCGACCGGAAATATTCAGGGAACTAGTGGTGTAGGGGGTCTCTCAGGACAAAGCTCTGGCCAAATCTCAAATTCACATGCAACAGGAAGCGTTACAGGAACTTCAAGTAGAGTAGGCGGTCTTGTAGGATTCTATGAAGGTACGATATCAAATTCACATGCAACTGGTAATGTGATAGGAACTATTGAAGTCGGTGGACTTGTGGGTGGCACAGATCCCAGTGCTAGTATTGGAGCAACTGTCCTAAAATCATACGCAACAGGAAGCGTCACAGGAGAATCACAAGTTGGCGGATTAGTTGGATATCTGTATACATTCTCAACGGTTAATGACTCATACGCAACAGGAAGCGTCACAGGAACCTCGAATATAGGTGGTCTTGCGGGGAGTGCCTACATTTATGGGTTAATATCTAGGTCATACGCAACAGGAAGCATCACGGGAACCTCTGGTGCAGGTGGCCTAACAGGAAATATGCAAAATTATGTACAAATATCTTCTTCTTATGCGACTGGCTCTATTTCTTCTGCGGGTGCGCGCGGAATTGCAGTAAATTTAAACAGCGGTTCAGTCCAAAATGCCCACTGGGTAAATCATACAGGAGATGATGCAAAATTTTGTTATGTTCTAGATGGCGATTATGAGAATACGGGATGTACTGCAGTATCCTCTGGATCGTATTTCTTTGACTATTCTCACAGTCCTATGAACTCCTGGGACTTTACAGATATTTGGAATGATTCAAATGAAGGTAGTTATTATCCAACATTACAGGTTTTGAGTATGGGATGCCCAAACAATATGGCTGGTTCGGGAACGATTGAAGATCCTTGTCAGATTACTGGTGCTGCCGACCTTAATGCTTCAAGGCTTTGTCTGGGTTGCAACTACACATTAACAGCAGACATAGATCTTGATATCGCCCCATACAATACAGGGGACGGATGGTTGCCAATAGGTAGTGTAGAGTATCTGTTTCAACCATTTACTGGAAGTTTTGATGGCACCAATCATACAATAAGTGGTTTGTACATAAATAGTAACATATATAATGGGAATGTTGGTCTTTTTGAAAGGATTATCAATTCAAATATAAGTGATTTGAGTCTAACCTCCGTTGATGTGACTGGAGGTAACAATATTCAGTATGTTGGCGCGCTTGCAGGGAATATTTATTCAAGTTCAACGATTTCAAATGTTTATATATCCGGAGATATTACCGCAGAGAATCATGTTGGGGCTTTTGCAGGCTATTGTGGTGGAATAATCTTAAATTCCACTTCACTAGCAACTGTAACCGGAACTGGCACTTCCAATCACAATAATGTAGGTGGATTAGTAGGATCTCTTGGAGGGTTGGTATCAGATTCTTTTTCTAGAGGAAATACTACTGGGTTAGGTTACAATACAGGAGGTATCACTGGATATATGTACCCAGCCTCAACAATATCAAACTCCTCTGCCTCGGGATCAGTATCAGGATACCAGTATACAGGCGGCCTCTCAGGATACTTAGATCAAGCTACAATCATAAACTCATCGTTAACCGGAACTGTCTCAGGGGATTACCATTACACGGGCGGCCTCTCAGGATACTTAGATCAAGCTACAATCATAAACTCATCGTTAACCGGAACTGTTACGGGACACCAGTATACAGGTGGCCTCGCTGGATACTTGATTACAAATTCCTCAATACTTGATTCATATTTGGCAGGAACTGTCATGGGCACCAACTATTACACAGGTGGCCTCGCCGGATACCTAAGAGAGTATTCAATAATCAACAACTCGTACTCTATCGGAAACATAACAGGAACAGCTAACACTGGCGGCCTCGCCGGCGGGTTATATATTAATGCAACAATCAACAATTCTTATTCAACAGGAAATGTTACAGGAACCCGTGGAATCGGCGGCCTCGCCGGCGGGGCGTCCACCAATTCGACAATCATAAATTCATATTCTACAGCAAATGTTGCGGGAACCACTTATGTGGGCGGTTTGACTGGTGGAATATCCCAAAATTCAATAATCAACAATTCATATTCCTCAGGAAATGTCAGCGGAACTTTATATGTTGGAGGCCTCACCGGTTATTTGTACACTAATGCAATAGTTAACAACTCTTATTCCACAGCAAACATCACAGGTGAGAACAACACAGGCGGTCTCGCGGGATGGGTGAATATTAACTCAACAATTTTAACATCGTTTGCCGCCGGAAACGTCACTGGGTATCGATACACAGGAGGCCTCGCAGGTTCCTTAGAACTGGGTTCAAATATCTCAGATTCTTACGCCACAGGAAACATAACAGGAAACCTTTACACAGGAGGCCTTGTCGGACAGATAACCGAAGGATCAACAGTCAATAGCACTTATGCCACAGGAAACGTCAATGGAACTGATGACTACGTAGGTGGCCTCGCCGGAGAACTATCCACAAGTTCAATTATAAACAACTCATATTCGACAGGAAACGTCACAGGAAATTCAAGCGTGGGTGGCTTCCTGGGCACCTTAGACTCAAGCTCAAAAATCGTGAACGCATACTGGTTAAATCACACCGGCGACAATGCAAGTTCATGTTATCCCGGAGGAAACGAGAACTGCACAGAAAAAACTGAAGAACGCTACTTCTTTTATATCTCTCACGAACCAATCGCAGAGTGGTACTTCCCCCCATGGGATAATTTCTGCGATGGTGTGGGCTACCAACCTCTTGCCTGGCAAGACCTAGTAAACGAATCAGATTGTGGTGGGTACTCACCTGTAACAAACGCAACAAACTTCACAATAAGCTTTAGCGCAAATCCGAGCATTATCAAAGAAACGGGCAGCACAACCTGGACTCTAA